>NZ_KQ969062.1:1104566-1127488 GCF_001578775.1 Streptococcus cristatus
ATGGTATCAGGCTGAGGACTTGCTTCGCTTTTGGGAGGAAGAAATCAGGAAAATTCTGCAAACACAAGTCAAAGATGAAAGTTTTAAGGTCATCTTCTCAGCTCACAGTGTGCCAGTTTTAGCCCTTGATTTTGAAGATCCATATATTGATCAGATTATTGAAAACTCACAGTTGATTGCACATCGGCTAGGCCTTGCTCCATCTGACTATACCAATACTTGGCAGAGCGAAAGCGATATTGGCTTGCCGTGGATCAAGCCAGATGTCTTAGAATATCTCCGAGATCAAACGAACCACCCGCAACATTATATCTTTGTCCCAATCAGTTTCATCAGCGAACATATCGAGGTACTGTTTGATAATGATGTGGAGTGTCAGGAATTGTGCCAAGAACTCGGTGTGGTTTATCATCGTCCACCAATGCCGAACACAGACTCCCGTTTGATTGATGCATTATTAGCAACTATTCGTCAGCATGAAACAGAAGAGCTTCGATACATGCATCCAGAAGAAACAACCTTTGACGAATTGGCTCCTTCAGAAGAAAGTAATCAAATCTTAAGCGAAACAGAAGAACTTCAAATGCCTGAATTTGTCAAAAAGTTAATAGAGAAAAAGGGCAGAGAAAATGTCAAAATGCCTTATTTCATAAAGAAAATGTTAGAAAAAAGAGCGCGAGAAACAAAGTAAGTCTAAGATCTACCAACCTAGAAATAAACATTTGTAACAGTGCATGTTCTAGGAAAATGAAAAATTTCTATTGAAAAGATAGGGTTTTGGGAAAATATGTCTACAAACAAGCTAATTCAAACCAAGCTGGAACTGTTGCCGACCAGTCCCGGTTGTTACATTCACAAGGACAAAAACGGTACTATTATCTATGTCGGCAAAGCCAAGAATCTCCGCAATCGGGTTCGTTCTTATTTCCGTGGTAGCCACGATACTAAGACGGAGGCTCTGGTTTCCGAGATTGAGGATTTTGAGTTTATTGTTACTGAGTCTAATATTGAGGCCTTGCTCCTAGAAATCAATCTAATCAAGGAAAATAAGCCCAAGTACAATATCATGCTCAAGGACGATAAGTCCTATCCTTTTATTAAGATTACCAACGAAGTCTATCCGCGTCTGATCATCACGCGCCAAGTTAAAAAGGATGGTGGGCTTTATTTTGGCCCCTACCCAGATGTCGGTGCAGCCAATGAAATCAAACGCCTGCTCGATCGCATTTTTACATTCAAAAAATGTACCAATCCACCTGCGAAAGTCTGTTTTTATTATCACTTGGGGCAATGTGAAGCCCATACGATTTGCAAGCGGGATAGCCAGTATTTCAAGAATATGGCTCAGGAAGTGTCGGATTTTCTCAAGGGACAGGACGATAAGATTATCGATGAGCTACGTGAGAAGATGAATAAAACAGCTGCAGCCATGGAGTTTGAACGGGCGGCCGAATACCGTGACCTGATTCAAGCTATTGGAACCTTGCGTACTAAGCAGCGGGTTATGGCTAAGGATTTGCAGAATCGTGATGTTTTTGGTTACTATGTGGATAAGGGCTGGATGTGTGTGCAGGTCTTCTTTGTGCGCCAGGGCAAGTTGATTGAGCGTGATGTCAATCTATTCCCTTATTACAATGATCCCGACGAAGATTTCCTGACCTATATTGGCCAGTTTTACCAAGAAAAGTCCCATCTCAAGCCCAATGAAATCTTAATTCCAGCAGACATTGACGAAGAAGCCGTCCGAGCAATTGTGGATACGAAAGTAGTCAAGCCTCAGCGAGGCGAGAAGAAACAGCTGGTCAATCTGGCTATTAAGAATGCTCGGGTCAGCCTCCAGCAGAAATTTGATCTTTTGGAGAAATCCGTTGAGAAAACGCAGGGCGCTATCGAAAATCTAGGGAAGCTCCTGAATATTCCGACACCCGTTCGGATTGAGTCTTTCGATAACTCCAACATCATGGGGACTAGTCCCGTATCGGCTATGGTGGTCTTTGTCAATGGTAAGCCTAGCAAGAAGGATTACCGCAAATATAAGATTAAGACTGTGGTAGGGCCGGACGACTACGCCAGTATGCGAGAAGTTATCAAGCGTCGCTATAGTCGGGTGATTCGTGACGGGCTGACGCCACCAGATCTGATTGTTATTGACGGTGGACAGGGTCAGGTCAATATTGCTAAAGAAGTTATCCAGAACCAGTTGGGGCTGGATATTCCTATCGCTGGACTGCAAAAAAATGACAAGCACCAGACCCATGAATTGCTCTTTGGCGATCCTCTTCGAGTCGTAGAACTGTCCCGTAATTCTCAGGAATTTTTCCTCCTCCAGCGCATCCAAGATGAGGTCCACCGCTTTGCCATTACCTTCCACCGCCAGCTTCGCTCTAAGAATTCCTTCTCATCGCAACTCGATGGCATCGAAGGTTTGGGGCCAAAACGTAAGCAAAATCTCATGAAACATTTCAAATCACTGACCAAGATTAAAGAAGCCAGTGTCGATGAAATCGTCGAAGTGGGCGTACCGCGAGCGGTGGCAGAAGCTGTGCAGGCAAAACTCAATCAAACAGAGCCATCCCGACCTTTGTTAGAAGTGGCGGAGCCTTTGGTAAGGTTAGATAGTTAATATATAAAGCAAGACCGTGTAAACGGTCTTTTGTGGCATAATGGGAAAGAAGCGAACCAAAATAGAGAGTTAACCATGATACCTATAGAAAAATCAAATCCGTCTGAAGTTGAAAAAATTTGCTTTATTGCGTGAAGATTTTACAAATAGGAATGTAACAATGACACAATTTGAAGACAAATTTATGGAAGTTCAGGCTAGTATGATTTCACTAGCAATGGAATAGGAAAATATGGCTGCACAACTTCGTGAAAAACCTCTGCAAGCTCTTTCAATTTGTGGTAAAATAAGAGTAACAGAAATTAGAAAAGGAAACCAATTATGAAATTTCTTGAATTAAACAAAAAGCGTCATGCGACTAAGCATTTCAATGATAAACCGGTAGATCCTAAGGATGTCCGTACAGCTATTGAGATTGCGACCTTGGCACCAAGTGCTCATAATAGTCAGCCGTGGAAGTTTGTAGTAGTGCGTGAGCGAAATGAAGCTTTAGCGGGTATTACCTTTGGCTCTAACCAAGAGCAAATCAAGGAAGCTCCAGTGACAATTGCCCTCTTTACAGATACGGATTTGGCTAAGCGGGCACGCAAGATCGCGCGTGTCGCTGGGGTAAGAAATTTTTCTGATGAGCAGCTGCAATTTTATATGCAAAATTTGCCAGCTGAGTTTGCTCGCTATAATGACCAACAAAAGAGTGATTATTTGGTCCTTAATGCTGGCTTAGTAGCTATGAACCTTGTTTTGGCCTTGACTGACCAAGGTATTGGTTCAAATATCATCCTGGGATTTGATAAATCAAAAGTTAACGAAGTTTTGGAGATTGATGAGCGTTTCCGTCCAGAACTCTTGATTACTGTTGGTTATACAGATGACAAGCTAGAGCCTAGCTATCGTTTACCAGTTGACGAGATTATCGAAAAGCGTTAATAAAGTAAGATTTTGATGGTTTGATTTAATTCAAAATATTTATTTTAAATCAAAGTGTTTTATAGAGGTGAGAAAATGACAATTGATTTTAAAGCAGAAGTTGAAAAACGTAGAGAAGCTCTGTTGGCGGACTTGTTCAGCCTTTTAGAAATTAATTCAGAGCGGGATGACTCAAAGGCAGACAAGGAGCATCCTTTTGGACCTGGTCCTGTAAAGGCCTTGCATAAGTTCTTGGAAATTGCTGAACGTGATGGTTATCCGACTCAAAATGTGGACAATTATGCTGGTCACTTTACTTTTGGTCAAGGAGAAGAAGAACTGGGGATCTTTGCCCATATGGATGTGGTACCTGCTGGAAGTGGTTGGGATACAGACCCTTATACACCGACGATTAAGGATGGCTGTCTCTATGCTCGTGGTTCTAGTGATGACAAGGGACCAACTATGGCATGTTACTACGGTTTGAAAATCATCAAGGAATTGGGCTTGCCTGTTTCTAAGCGCGTGCGCTTTGTAATGGGGACAGATGAAGAGTCTGGCTGGAAAGATATGGAGTACTACTTTGCTCATGTAGGCCTGCCTGAGCCTGATTTCGGCTTCTCGCCAGACGCTGAGTTCCCGATTATCAATGGTGAAAAAAGGAAATATTACAGAGTACCTGCATTTTGCTGGTGAAAATGCTGGCGCAGCACGCCTGCATAGCTTTACTGGCGGTTTGCGGGAGAACATGGTACCTGAGTCTGGTACAGCTGTCTTGTCAGGTCACTTGCCAAATCTAGTTGATACATTGAATCAGTTTGCTAAGGAAAATGGGCTAGACTTTACTTATGAAGAACTAGCTGGTGGCCAAGTCACTGTGACCATTATCGGTAAGTCTGCGCACGGTGCTTCTCCTCAGTCTGGTGTCAATGGTGCAACTTATTTGGCCAAATTCCTAACGCAATTTGACTTTGCGGGTCCTGCTAAGGATTATCTAGATGTGGCTGGAAATATTCTTCTAAATGACCATGAGGGTAAGAACTTAAAGATCGCTCATGTGGATGAGAAGATGGGAGCTCTGTCAATGAATGCGGGCGTTTTCCGTTTTGACGAAAGCAAGGTGGACAATACAATTGCCCTCAATATTCGCTATCCTAAGGGAACTAGTCCAGAAGCTATTCAGAATGTGTTGGAGCAGCTGCCAGTTACCAAAGTGACCTTGTCTGAGCATGGCCATACTCCTCACTATGTACCGATGGAAGATCCGCTGGTACAGACCTTGCTGGCTGTTTATGAAAAACAAACTGGACTGAAAGGTCATGAGCAAGTTATCGGTGGTGGTACCTTTGGACGCCTCTTGAAACGTGGTGTTGCTTATGGAGCTATGTTCCCAGATTATATCGATACTATGCACCAAGCCAATGAATTTATTGATGTTGAAGATCTATTCCGTGCAGCTGCTATCTATGCGGAAGCTATCTACGAATTGATCAAATAAGATAAGAACTCATTTGGCTATGTCAGGTGAGTTTCTTTTCAAGGAAGGAAATATGATGCGGACAATAGAAGATATTACCAAGGCTATTATAGCTGACCCACAGAATCAAACTTTCACAGAGCAGGGCGTTAAGCCACTCTTTGCAGCGCCTAAGAATGCTCGGATTAATATTGTCGGTCAAGCGCCAGGCCTGAAAACCCAGCAGGCGGGGCTTTACTGGAAGGACAAGAGTGGTGACCGACTGAGAGAGTGGCTGGGTGTTGATGAGGAAACTTTCTATCAGTCTGGATATTTTGCGGTTCTACCCATGGATTTTTATTTCCCAGGGCATGGTAAGTCTGGAGATTTACCGCCTCGCAAGGGCTTTGCTGAGAAATGGCATCAGCCGATTTTAGAGCTCCTACCAGATATTGAGTTGACTATCTTGATTGGCCAGTATGCTCAAAAATATTATCTGCATCAAAAAGGTACTGTCAAGCTGACCGAGACGGTTCAGCATTATCAAGACTATCTGCCAGACTTTTTTCCCTTGGTACACCCATCACCCCGAAATCAAATCTGGATGGCGAAAAATCCTTGGTTTGAGGCAGAAGTAGTGCCAGAATTGCAAGCATTGGTACAAAAGGTTATTCATCAATAAAGGAGGAAAACTATGGATGCTTATCAACAAGTGGCTAATAAGTTGCAAGAGTTGGGGATCCCCTTTGATGTGGTGGAGCATCCACCTGCATTTACCACAGAGCAAGCCGACTCCTATATCGAAGGAATCGAAGGCGTTCGGACTAAGACTATGTTTTTGACCAATAAGAAGAAAACTCAATATTATCTGCTGATTATGGATGACCAAAAGAGTCTAGATATGGACTTGTTTAAAGACTTGGTCTCAGCCAACCGCATCCGCATGGCTTCAGCGGATTCCCTCTATGAAAAAATGCAGCTGCCACCAGGAACGGTATCACCTTTTGGTTTGTTAAATAATGAAGAAAAAGATATTCAAGTTTATTTTGATAAGGACATTGTATCAGAGGATATCATGACTTTTCATCCCAATACCAATGAAAAGACGATTTTTGTCGCGACCCGAGATCTTTTTAAGTTCTTGACTCATCTGGGCTATGATTATCAAATTTTGGAACTTTGATTTCTGGAAAAACTGTGAGGCTTCTTGGACTCACAGCTTTTTTGGTTCCAAAAATCAGGGAAATACCAAGAATTTTTCTCAAATGGTAAAAGAAGGCTGGCAACAGAAAAAAGCCTGAGTAAAATTCAGGCTTTCTTGGATAGATTGAATAGAGTTTTTAGTTGGATGCTTGAGTGCTGGACTCTGTTGTTGTATGCTGGTCTTGGCTTGTCGAACTGCTATCAGTGGAAGGAGTTGTATGGCTCGTATTCGTTTCTGCGCTTGAGGAGCTTGATGATGTTTCGGTCTCAGTAGCAGCAGAAGTTTCTGTTGGAGTCGAGCTAACAGATGTAGACTCTTTTTCTACCTCTTTGATGATGGTAGTAGTTGTTGTCGAGTTGCCTGTATCAGTTTTTGATTTTGAGTCATTGTTGTTCATAAGGTTCATGATGGTAAAGCAAGCAATGACGATTGAAAGAAGACTGGCAATTGTAGCAATAGTCTTTTGTAGGGCGGAAAAGCCAGTTTTGATATGCTGACTAGCTGGTTTTCGATTTGAAGTGCTGTTATTTTTTTCTTTGCGAGAATAGTTTTCCATGTAAAAGTCGCTCCTTTTCGTTCTTAATTTATTATACGTCTTTTATTTAGAAAAGTCTTCCAAAAATCTGAATTTTTTAAATGAAAACGCACACAAAAGAATGAAGAACAACAGCTCTAAAAGGCGGAGAGATAAGCCTCTTAGAGCTGTTTGTTTTATCAAAATGTTAGAGTTAGTTTGGAGTTGTTTCAGAGTTAAGGGCAGCTTGGGCCACAGCTAGCCGAGCTGCTGGGACTCGATAAGGGGAGCAGGAGACATAAGTGACTCCGATTTCTTGTAAGAAAGGAATGGAAGCTGGATCACCGCCAACTTCGCCACAAACTCCGATGGACAAGGTTGGATCTACTTGGCGAGCTTTTTCAATGGCCAATTTCATCAATCGGCCGACACCTTCTTGGTCAAGGCTTTGGAAGGGATCCTGCGTCAGCAACTTTTTTTCTTTATAATCATTGAGGAATTTTCCGATATCGTCTCTTGAAAAACCAAAAGTCATCTGGGTTAAGTCATTGGTTCCAAAACTGAAGAAGTCGGCTTCCTGAGCCAACTGATCAGCAATGAAGCAGGCTCTTGGCAGTTCGATCATGGTACCAATGTCATATGGGAATGGAGGGCATTGATACTTTTTGAAAATCCATTCGATATGCTTGATGAGCAACTCTTTGAGATAGATAAGCTCTGATTTTGTAGCAATCAACGGAATCATAATTTCAGGACGGACTGGATTTCCTTCTTGCTGCAGTCGAATGGCGCTGCTAAAGATAGCTTCTATTTGCATCTTATAGATATCTGGCAAGGTAATTCCCAAGCGACAGCCGCGATGGCCAAGCATAGGATTTGTTTCTTGCAATTGCGTGATTTTTCTTTCTAGTTGACTAGCTTTTTTATTGAGCTTTTCAGCCAGCAGGGCAATTTCTAGATGGTCTTTCGGGAGAAATTCGTGCATAGGAGGATCCAGTAGACGGACAATCATGGGTTTTTCACCAACAGTCTGGAACATCTGATAGAAGTCTTCTGCTTGGTAATCAAGGAGATGGGCAAGTGCCTCCCGTCTTTCTATCTCGTTTTCGGCCAGAATTAATTTCCTCATTTGCAGGATTCTTTCCTCACCGAAAAACATATGCTCGGTTCTTGCTAGTCCAATACCTTGCGCTCCGAAGCTAATAGCGGTTTGCAAATCTTGAATCGTTTCAGCATTGGCGCGGACTGTAAGTTTAGCTATTTCATCAGCCCAAGTCAGCAAGAGCTGCAGATCCTGATCATTTTCTACAGAGACCGTCGGGATTTGACCCAGATAAAGAAAACCAGTCCGACCATCTACGGATAGAATATCTCCTTCATTGAGCAAGATATCTCGGCACTGGATGGTCTTGCTATCCTCTTGGACAAGTAGATCTCCACATCCTGCGACACAGCAGGTTCCCATCCCTCGGGCGACAACTGCCGCGTGTGAGGTCATTCCACCTTGGCTAGTGACGATTGCTTGGCTGACAATCATTCCTTCTATGTCTTCGGGAGAAGTTTCTTGGCGGACCAGCACAACTTTTTCGCCAGCTTCATGTAGTTCTTTGGCTCGCTTGGCAGTAAAGACAATTTTTCCTGTTGCAGCACCGGGACTGGCTGGCAATCCTTGCGCTAAAATTGTCGCTTGCTGGAGCTTATTTTCATCAAAGACTGGGTGAATCAGCTGATTGATATGAGCCGGGCTAATCCGACGAATGGCCTCGCACTTGTCTATCTTGCCTTCTTCTACTAATTGCAGAGCGATTTTCAAAGCAGCCTTGACTGTTCGCTTACCATTACGGGTTTGCAGGATATAGAGCTTGCCCTTTTCGATTGTAAATTCGATATCTTGCATATCTTTATAGTGATCTTCAAGGATGCGGGCATATTCTTGAAAAGCAGCATAGGCTTCTGGCATCTTTTCTTGCAGATGTTGAATGGGTTCGGGCGTACGGATACCAGCCACGACATCCTCTCCTTGGGCATTTAAAAGAAATTCGCCAAAGAGGCCCTTTTGACCTGTTGCTGGATTTCGAGTGAAGACCACTCCAGTTCCGCTTTCTTGATCAAAGTTGCCAAAGACCATGACTTGAATATTAACAGCGGTTCCCAAATCTTCTGGAATCTGATTGAGCTTGCGATAGACTTGGGCGCGTGGGTTATTCCAAGAGCGGAAAACAGCTTTGATGGCAGCGAAGAGTTGTTCCTTAGGATTTTGAGGAAAAGTCTGATAATGCTCGCGATACAGCTGCTTGTACTGATCGATAAGAGCTTGGTGCTCTTCCAAACTAAAGTCGTTGGCAGTTTTACCAGCATTCTTCTCAAAATAGGAGAGCAACTGATCGAAGTCTTCTTTTGGAATTTGGAAAACGACATCTGCATACATCTGGAGCAGCCTGCGATAGCAATTATAGGCAAAAGCCATATTGGTTTTGGAAGCCAAGGTTTGGGTTCGCAGGTCATTCAGTCCCAAGTTTAAAATCGTATCCATCATGCCAGGCATAGAAAACTTGGCGCCGCTGCGAACAGAGACTAGCAGTTGCTCCTCTTCATTTCCTGAGAAGCATTGGCCGGTTTTTTGCTCCAGTTCAGAAATAGCCTGCAAAATATTCTCTCTTAAATTTTCTTCAAAAAAGGAGGGCTTATTTAAAAAACGCATACAGGCTTCCGTCGTAATGGTGAATCCCAGCGGAACTGGTAATCCTAAATTGGTCATTTCAGCTAAATTGGCACCTTTGCCACCCAAAAGAGCATTTTGCTCGGCTCGTCCTTCCTCAAAGGAATAAATCCATTTCGTCATATCTTACCTCCAAATAGACAAAAATGCGTCATATATATCTTGCTTATATTCTAATATACATCACATATATTTGTCAAAGGAAAAAATCGTTATATTTCATTGATATAAGATAAAAATATGATATAATATGACGAAAAAGATGAAAAATAGAGTATTCTATCTCTAAAAAGGAGACATATTGCATTGGAATTATCAGCACGCCAAAAGCAGATTGTTGACATTGTCAAGAAAGAGCAGCCAGTCAGCGGAGAAAAGATTTCAGAACTGATGGAGATTTCTAGAGCAACTTTACGCTCAGACCTGTCCTTTTTGACGCTGGTTGGCATTTTAAAAGCGACGCCAAAGGTTGGCTATACTTATTCAGGAAATGATTTAGAGACCTTATTTTTCTTTGACACTTTTCGCAAGAAAGCGGAAGATATTATGGTTTCTCCAGTTTTGGTGCCTCAAGACACTTCCATACAGGATGCGGTGATAAGGCTCTTTATGTATGACGCGGATGTTCTTTATGTCATTGATGAAAAGAAGTTACTCTTAGGAATTGTCTCGCGCAAGGATTTACTACGAGCGGCTTTATCCAGTAGTATCGGAACAACGCCTATTGCAGTTTGTATGACGCGGATGCCTCATCTTAGAACCTGCCATAAGGATATGAATATACTGGAAGTGGCCGCTCTTTTGCAGGATTTTGCCATTGACTCTCTGCCGGTGGTAGAGAAAGATAATGAGCGCAAGATTTTAGGAACGGTGACTAAGACAGCTCTGCTGGACTATATCATTCAGGAAGCGCGCCAAGCGGAAGTAAAGAGACAGGAGTAGTGACAATGAAGAAAGAGATTATTGTATATAGCATTTCGGATTCTTTAGGAGGAACCTCGCAGCGACTCTTGTCAGCTGTAAGTGCGCAGTATCCAGATTTGACATTTAACAATAGCTACCGTTTTCCTTTTATAGATAAGGAGCAAGAATTGCTGGAAATTTTGCAAGATGCTTTAAAAGATGATGCCTTGGTCATCAGTACCTTGGTAAATGGAGAATTAGCTAGACTAGCTAGAGAATTTAGCCAAAACCACAAGCTGGCCTACATTGATCTCATGCACCCTTTCTTTGAAATCATAGGAGAAAAGACTGGGATTAGCCCGATTGAGATACCAGGAACTTTGCACCGTTTGGATACGGAATATTTTAATAAAATATCAGCGATTGAGTTTGCAGTAAAATATGATGATGGAAAATCTCCGCAAGGATTTTTGGAGTCGGATCTAGTTCTACTAGGAGTTTCACGGACTTCAAAAACTCCTCTCAGCATTTTTTTGGCCAATAAGGGCTACAAAGTTTCCAATTTGCCTTTGATTCCAGAAGTTCCGCTTCCTCAAGTTTTAGACAAGGTGGACAAGCGTAGGATCGTCGGTCTGGTCTGTGAGCCAGAAAAATTAGTCAAAATTCGTAGCAACCGCCTCAATTCGCTGGGGCTGTCCCACTCGACCAGTTACACAGATTTGGAGAAGATTTATCAGGAATTAGACTATTCCAAAGAAGTCTTTAGAAAATATCAGACGGAGGTCATCAATATTACGGATAAATCAATTGAAGAGACAGCCTTCTTGATTGAAGATTATTTAAAAAAATTAGATATGATTGGCGAGGCAAAGTAATCGTCTTCAGGGCCGGTTCCTAAATTTATCAGGTAGGAACTGCGCCCTTTTCTTGTTCCTAGGCTCGTTTCGTGTTACAATAGGAGTATTGATTTTTACTGATAAATACAGAGGAAAAAGATGATTTATTTAGATAATTCAGCGACAACCAAGCCCTATCCAGAGGCGTTGGCGACTTATACAGAAGTGGCTTCTAAAATCTGGGGTAATCCTTCTAGCCTGCATATTTTGGGCAGCCAGGCGACCCGTCTCTTAGAAGCCTCTCGTCGGCAAATAGCAGAGCTTTTAGGCAAGTCTTCATCGGAGATTTTTTTTACGTCTGGAGGAACAGAAGGGGACAACTGGGTACTTAAGGGAGTTGCTTTTGAAAAGATTCCTTTTGGCAAACACATCATTGTATCTAACATCGAGCATCCAGCGGTTAAAGAATCAGCCCTCTGGTTGCAGAGTCAGGGATTTGAAATAGATTTTGCGCCAGTAGATAAGGCAGGTTTTGTTGAGGTAGACAAGCTAGCGGAGCTGATTCGACCAGACACCACTCTGATCTCTATCATGGCTGTCAATAACGAAATCGGCAGTATTCAGCCTATCCAGAAGATATCTGAACTGCTAGCAGATAAGCCAACTATTTCCTTTCATGTGGACGCTGTACAGGCTGTCACGAAGATTCCAACAGCTGCTTATCTGACGGATCGCGTGGATTTTGCGACATTTTCCAGTCATAAATTTCACGGTGTCCGGGGCGTAGGATTTGTCTATATCAAGTCTGGCAAGAAAATCAGCCCGCTCTTGAATGGTGGCGGCCAGGAGTCGGATAAGCGCTCCACAACAGAAAATTTAGCCGGTATTGCAGCCACAGCCAAGGCTCTGCGATTGTCCATGGAAAAGCAAGAAGTATTTGCCCAGCGGACGTCTCAGATGAAGAAGATTCTCCTTGAAGAACTGCAGAAGTATCCAGATGTGGTGGTCTTCTCAGGCTTGGAAGATTTTGCGCCTCATATCCTGACCCTTGGTATCAAGGGAGTACGAGGTGAAGTCGTCGTCCATGCATTTGAAGACTACGAGATCTATATCTCGACTACCAGTGCTTGCTCTTCTAAGGCTGGAAAGCCAGCGGGAACTTTAATCGCTATGGGCGTCGAAAAGTCTCTGGCTCAAACTGCTGTCCGTATCAGTTTAGATCTTGACAACAATATGAGCCAGATGGAGCAGTTTTTAACAACTTTTAAAATTATTTACGAAAAAACCAGAAAAGTAAGGTAAACAATGCAATATTCAGAAATTATGGTCCGCTACGGTGAGCTGTCTACTAAGGGCAAGAACCGCATGCGCTTTATCAACAAACTCAAACGCAATATCCAGGCTGTTTTGTCAGTCTATCCGCAGGTCCATGTCAAGGCTGACCGTGACCGGACCCATGTTTATCTGCATGGAACAGACTATCAGCCGGTCGCTGAATCGCTCAAGCAGATTTTTGGGATTCAGAATTTCTCGCCGTCTTACAAAATCGAAAAGTCTGTACCAGCCCTAATCGAAGCTGTCCAAACCATCATGAAGGAAGTCTATCAAGAAGGTATGACCTTTAAGATTTCCAGCAAACGCAGTGATCACAGCTTTGAATTGGATAGCCGCGAGCTCAATCAGACATTGGGGGATGCTGTTTTTGAGGCCATTCCAAATGTTCAGGTCAAAATGAAAGCGCCAGATATTGATCTTCGCGTTGAGATTCGTGAAGAAGCGGCTTATATCTCTTATGAGACGATTCGTGGTGCTGGGGGACTACCAGTCGGCACTTCAGGAAAGGGTATGCTCATGCTGTCTGGCGGCATTGACTCACCAGTGGCGGGCTATCTGGCTCTCAAGCGCGGTGTGGATATCGAGGCGGTTCACTTTGCTAGTCCGCCTTACACCAGTCCAGGTGCTTTGAAAAAAGCTCAAGATTTGACAAGAAAATTGACTAAGTTTGGCGGCAATATCCAGTTTATCGAAGTGCCTTTTACAGAGATTCAGGAGGAAATCAAGGCCAAGGCTCCAGAAGCCTACCTGATGACATTGACCCGTCGCTTTATGATGCGTATTACAGACCGAATTCGGGAGGAACGGGGGCTCAAGTCATTATCAATGGAGAAAGTCTAGGTCAGGTGGCCAGTCAAACCATCGAGAGTATGCAGGCTATCAATGCCGTAACCAATACACCGGTTATCCGTCCTGTTGTGACTATGGATAAGCTGGAAATCATCGATATTGCAGAAAAAATCGATACTTTCCAAATCTCTATCCAGCCATTTGAAGACTGCTGTACTATATTTGCTCCAGATCGGCCTAAAACTAATCCAAAAATCAAGAATACAGAGCAGTACGAAGCTCGTTTAGATGTTGAAGGTTTGGTAGAGCGTGCCGTTGCAGGCATCATGATTACAGAAATCAGACCACAAGCAGAGACTGATGAAGTTGACGAGCTGATTGAGGACTTGTTATAAGAGTTTACGGAGTATCTTTTTGCTAAAAGAATCTGGAAGCTATTTCCATTGATACTGAAGATAAAAGGGAATATTTATGAACGAGTGGGATTATTTCTTGAGTGGGCTCATGCGGGCATTGTCTTGGAAAGATGGACAAGATAATGCTTTGATTGGTGGGGAACCAAGTTGGACTTATTTATTAGGACTTGGTATTCACTTTTTGGTTATCATAGGATTTTTGGGAGTTATCCTATTTGGATTCTACAAAAACAAGGTTCAAGCAGGTTCATGGAAGGGGGCTTTCAAAAACTCTTGGGCTTATCTATTTAGGAATGGACGTGTCAACGGTGTTCTTGGCCTTGTACTTGGCTTACCCATGATTTTCCTTGTAATCCCCTTTTATGCTGGATACCGCATTAGCAATGGTGTTTGGCGATACCATTATTTTACAAATCAAGAAACAGTAACTAAGATGGCCGTACTTTCTGAGATAGATACTTATGTTGGAACTAGAAAGTCTGGTTATTCCAGTGTCACCTTAACGATTAACACTGGAACTGGCAAGCGTACAGTCAACATTGCAAACTCCAGTCAAAGTTTAGCTCGAAACTTAAAATCGGAACTAAAGACACCTGCTATAGTTGATGTAGAAATAAATAACAAAGGACAGATTGTATTTATTCATTAAAAATTTAATAAACGTGAAAATCCGTTTTCATTAAATAAAATTACTTGCAAAAGGTTAGTAGAAGTGCTATACTAAGAATGTTGACTATGCACGGCCTGTGCAACCGCTCGAACATCGTTGCTCACATAGTGAGTATAAAGTGGTTCGTCCCACGATGCTAGGCGAGTCTTCACAAAAATACGGGGAAACCCCAAAAAATCATAGGAGGTGCATAATGAGCACATACGCAATCATTAAAACTGGCGGAAAACAAGTTAAAGTTGAAGTTGGTCAAGCTATCTACGTTGAAAAATTGGATGTTGAAGCTGGTCAAGAAGTGACTTTTAACGAAGTTGTTCTTGTTGGTGGTGATAAAACTGTTGTCGGAACTCCACTTGTTTCTGGAGCTACTGTAGTTGGAACTGTTGAAAAACAAGGAAAACAAAAGAAAGTCGTTACTTTCAAATACAAACCTAAAAAAGGTAGCCACCGCAAACAAGGTCACCGTCAACCTTACACTAAAGTTGTCATCAACGCAATCAACGCTTAATTTACAGGAGAACACATGATACAGGCAGTCTTTGAGAAAGCCGAAGATGGCGAGCTGAGGAGTGCAGAAATTACTGGACACGCCGGAAGTGGCGAATACGGCTTTGATGTCGTGTGTGCATCGGTTTCTACGCTTGCCATAAATTTCATCAATTCAATTGAAAAATTTGCAGGCTACGAACCAATCCTAGAATTAAACGAAGAAGAAGGCGGATATTTACGAGTAGAGATCCCTATGGATATTCCGCCGCATCAGAGAGAAATGACTCAGCTTTTCTTTGAATCATTTTTCTTGGGAATGGCAAACTTATCGGAGAACTCTTCTGAGTTCGTCCAAACCAGAGTTATCACAGAAAACTAACACGGAGGAAAAACACTATGTTAAAAATGAATCTTGCAAGCTTGCAACTTTTCGCCCACAAAAAAGGTGGAGGTTCAACGTCAAACGGACGTGATTCACAAGCAAAACGTCTTGGAGCTAAAGCAGCTGACGGACAAACTGTAACTGGAGGATCTATCCTTTATCGTCAACGCGGTACACACATCTACCCAGGTGTTAACGTTGGCCGCGGTGGAGATGATACATTGTTCGCAAAAGTTGAAGGCGTAGTACGCTTTGAACGTAAAGGTCGCGATAAGAAACAAGTATCAGTTTACCCAATTGCGAAATAATTCATTATTGATAAAAATCCCTGTCTCAAGATTGGGATTTTTATTTTTGGAAAAAATGGAATCGTTTCCTTTTGTGAAATCATTTTAAAAGAAATTGTTGCTACATGCAATGTTTTTTTTGTATAATAGAGTTGTTATAAGGATATTATAAGGAGGGCAATATGGGATTTCTGGGTTTAGCTATTTCAGCTTTGTTAAATAATACGTTGATTCAATTAAAAGATGAATTGGTGGACTTTGGTGTAGATAATTGGGAAAAATTTGAAACTGGATTTAATAAAAGTTTTACTTCCTATTTTGAGGGTTCATTTAAGAGAGTGAAGAATATTCCGTTTGTGTTAAGCGGTACAAATAATATCGATTTGCTTTCTATTTTCCAGCCCACTTATTTAAAATCAGAAATAAGTCATGTGAGATGTTATACTGCTGATTTAGATAATATTTTACAAGAATCGGATAATGCTTGGATTTATGGATATGGTGGCATTGGTAAATCAACCATGCTGAAGTACTTTTTTCTTAAGGAGATTGAAAAAGCTACGAGTAATAATAATCAAAGAATTCCCATTTATATTGAATTGAGGAAATATAATTTTGATTCGAAGAAAAGAAGGGAATTTTTAAATTTTATATATGAAGAAGCTAAAGTATTAGGGTTTGATTTAGAATTTAAGTATTTTGAATATATGGCCAAAACAGGGCGTTTTATTTTTCTTTTGGATGCTTTTGATGAAATAGCTTCAAATAATATGGAACAAGCGGCGACAGAGATAGAAGAATTAGCCACTAAATATTCTAATAATCCAATCCTTGTGACTAGCCGAAAATTGCTTTTTAATCATATAAATAATGCTTCTTTATTTCATCCCTACCAAACGAATGGCTTGAGTAAAGGCGAAGCGATAGCATTAATAAAGCGTATCAGTAGATTGCCTAAATCAGAGCCAAGAGAAGAGGTGTTTGAACGATTTATCAAGAGTTTAGAAGAAAAGTTATATGATGAATATCAATCATTTGCAGAAAACCCTATATTGCTTTTCTTGATGCTACAAATGTTTGAAAGAAATGCAAATTTTCCGACTGAAAAAGCTACATTTATCAAAGATTCTTACCGACTGCTATATAAAGAACATGATCATTCAAAATTAGTTGCTCTGAGTACAGAATTTAAGACCGACTTATCTGAGTCTACTATGATGCGAGTGATTTCTTATTTCTGTTTTCTCACTTATTTTGAAAATAATGGAAAGAAATCAGAGTTTACAGAAAGTGAGATTCTTTCTTTGCTAGATAGGGTATTAAAAGAAGAAGGCAAATCTTCAACAAGAGCTGAAGATTTGCTTGCTGATTTGATAACCCGTCTATGTATCATACATAAAGAAGGACGATCTTACTATTTTGTCCATAATATTTTCCAAGAACTTTACGCGGCAAACTACTTATATGAGTTGTATGATGAAAGCCAAGAACAATTTTTTAAAGATAATTTTCTTGCTGAAGATATGAATGATCGTTTGATTGAAACTACTATAGATTATTATGCTGAATTAGATAAAGAATTTAATAAGAAAAAGTTAAACTACAATCTCTTTCTGCCTGTTTTAGAAGAATTAAAACGTAGAAATGAAGGAAGAGATCCACTGAAGTTCTATGCTAAGAACTATAAATTAAGGATTGATGAGGATGGGAGAGGAGATTTTGATGAGTGGACCCCAATTCTTCCATATAATAGTTTAGTATTTTATTTGTATAATAATTTTTTCAAGGATATTCAAGGGAAGCTTATAGAGCTTCCTAAGAATTTAGTAATTGAAAAATTATATTTACGTACAAATTTTTCACAAAATATAGATATTAATTCATCAGTAGGACTAGAGTTTCGTGAATACATATATAGAGAGTTGTATAAATTAAAGTCAATATCAATAAAGAAATTGCTCCTGTTTATAAAAAAGCAGCCAATCAGAGAGTTTAAAATTTCTTTTGATCCTGATAGCATTTTGAAGAATCCAGAGCTGTATCAAATTTTAATTAAAAGTACTGCTTATGAGGAAATTAAGGCCATCGAGGACTGGGTAACAAAGACAAGAACCGAAAAAGAAGCGGATAAAAGAAAAATTCCAGTTTTAAATTTTAAAAAATAAATCGGCAAAATCTGCTGATTTATTTAGTTTTGAAATCCTTTCCTTGACATTTTCTCTTCTTAGTGTTTCAATATACCCTATAGGGGTATAAAGGAGAAAAAATATGTTTCATTTTTTTACAAAAATAGATAGTATTTCAACGGATGAGTTGGAGAAGCGGTTGAAGTCCAATATCCAACTAATTGATGTACGGACACCATCCGAATTTCGTAGAGGACATATCAAAGTGGCCCAGAATGTTCCTTTGAGCCAAATTGGGCAATTTGCTCCAGCTAAAAAGGAGACGATTTACGTTATTTGCCATTCAGGCATGCGGAGCAAGATGGCAGCGAAAAAGCTGAAGAAAAAGGGCTATGATGTTGTCAATGTCCGCGGTGGTATGAGCGCTTGGACAGGGAAAACCATTTAAGTAGAAGGGGTTAAACAATGAAAATTATTATCGTTGGTGGAGTTGCAGGCGGTATGTCTGCAGCAACACGTTTAAGACGGCTGATGGAAGATGCTGAAATTGTGATTTTTGAAAAAGGTCCTTTTGTATCTTTTGCGAACTGCGGTCTGCCTTATTATATTTCTGGTGAAATTGCGGAGCGAGACGCTCTCTTGGTTCAAACGCCTGAAAGTCTCAAGGCACGCTTTAACTTGGATGTGCGACCTTTTCATGAGGTGGTGAAGATTTCGCCTGAAGATCATACAGTAACGGTGGCTCATGACGGTTCAGAGTTCACAGAGCAGTATGATAAGCTGATTCTTTCACCGGGAGCGAAGCCTTTTATTCCTGAGATTGAAGGACTTTCAGAAGCAACTAATGTATTCACTTTGCGCAATGTCCCAGACTTGGATCAGATCATGTTAGCCTTGGATGAAGAGCCTCAAGAGGCTGTTGTCATCGGTGCTGGATTTATCGGTCTGGAAACGGCTGAAAATCTGCGCAAGCGTGGCTTGAATGTGACAATCGTAGAAAAAGCGCCGCATGTTTTGCCACCACTTGATGAGGAAATGGCAGCTTTTGTCCAAGCAGAATTAGTCGATAAGGGAGTGAAGGTCATCACCTCCCAGTCAGCTACTTGCTTCGAAGAAAATGGCAAAGTGATTGTCTTGGAAAATGGACAAAAATTGGCTTCAGATGTGACCATTCTCTCTGTCGGAGTCCAGCCTGAAAATAGCTTGGCTAAGGCAGCAGGCATTGAGACAGGTCTTCGTGGGGGCATCTTGGTCGACGAGCATTATGAAACAAGCCAGAAAGATATTTTTGCAGTCGGCGATGCTATCCTTGTCAAGCAGGAAATCACTGGTGAAGATGCCCTGATTGCTCTAGCTTCGCCTGCTAATCGACAAGGACGTCAGGTGGCAGATGTGCTTGCTGGCTTGGAGCGGAAGAATAAGGGAAGCATTGGTACGGCTATTGTGCGTATCTTTGACATGACAGCCGCTTCCACAGGCCTGAACGAGCGTTTCCTTCAGCAAAATCAGCTGCCTTATCAAGCGATTCATGTCAGCGGTAAGGATCATGCAGGCTACTATCCAGGTGCGACTGACTTGACCTTGAAATTGCTCTTTGAGCCAAAAACTGGAAAAATCTATGGTGCTCAAGGTGTGGGTAAAAAAGGCGTTGACAAGCGGATTGATATTTTGGCGACAGCTATCAAGGGCAATCTCACGATTTTTGATTTGCCAGAGCTGGAGTTCACCTATGCACCACCTTTTGGCTCAGCCAAGGATCCGGTCAATATGCTTGGCTATGCAGCTATGAATCTAGCGGAAGGCTTGAGTGAAAATATCCAATGGCACCAGCTGGAAGACGAGTTGGCAAGCGGGAAAGTCTTTTTAGATGTTCGGACGCTCAATGAGTTTAAGCAAGGACGCCTAAAGGCGGACAAGACAGTCCATATTCCTCTGAATGAACTCAGAGAACGCTTGGATGAGCTGGATAAAGAAGCAGAATATATCGTGAGCTGCCACAGCGGTCTACGCAGCTATATTGCCGAGCGAATCTTAAAACAAGCAGGATTTGCAGTGAAAAATCTAGACGGAGCTTATGCTTTGTATAAAAAGGTAAAACCAGAAGGAGTAGAAAAATGAAAACTATATCAGCGGCTGACTTAGAAAAGCAGTATCAATCTGAACAATTGGCCATCGTAGATGTGCGCGAAAGACATGAATTTCAAGCGGGTCATATCCCAAATGCTGGAAATCTTCCGCTTAGTGAGTTGGAAACTGGCTATAAAAAGCTGGATCCTGACTACAAATACTATGTCATTTGCCAAGGAGGTGCGCGTTCAGCGACTGCTTGCCAATTTCTTGCCATGCAGGGCTTCGATGTGACCAACGTATCAGGTGGCATGAACGCTTGGTCTGGAGAGACGGAATAAAAGAAAAAAGGATTTAAGTCGTTACTTGAATCCTTTTTTCCTCGTCTTCTTATTTTCGATTTACCAGAAAATGAATAGCTTTCTCTATTCTTTCCCTTTGTTTTTTCGGATCATCAGATGGATTTTCTAGGCAATCCGTTAAATTCTCAGTGATAACCATCTCAATAACACGGTCAACGCTGGAGCGGACGGCTAATAACTGTGTGAGAATATCTGAACATTCCCTGTCCTCTTCAATCATTTTTTGAATGCCTCTTAACTGTCCCTCGGAGCGCTTGAGGCGGGTAATATAATTAGAATTCACGGTGATTTCCTCGTTTGCTTACATTGAGTTTATTATATGCTTAATCTGTATATTTGTCAATTGTATCGGTTGGAGGCTGTTTTCAGAAATTTTCCATAATCACTCTCTGATTCTTCTATTTACTTTTCATTATAATTTTGGTATAATAGTTTATGTTATAAAATATAACATGGAAATTGGACTAAGATTAATATTGGATCAAATAAAGGAACAGCTTTATTTTTACTTCTCTTATTCTTAGGCTTCTCTCGATTTTTGGAGGTGTATTTATGAAAGTATCAAAAATGCTTTTAGCTACTGGGGTGGTACTCAGTGCAGGAGTACTCTTGTCAGCTTGTGGCAAATCTTCATCCAGCACAACCACATATTCTTATGTTTATGCCAGCGATCCAGACAGCTTGAACTACCTGACCACTAACCGTGCAACTACATCAGACGTTATTACAAACCTTGTGGATGGTCTTTTGGAAAATGATGAATATGGAAATCTAGTTCCTTCTCTTGCAGAATCATGGACAGTTTCTCAAGACGGCCTGACTTACACATATAAGCTTCGTAAGGATGCTAAGTGGTTCAATGTTGATGGCGAAGAAGTCGCAAGTGTGAAAGCTCAAGACTTTGTGACTGGACTTAAATATGTGGCTGACCAGAAGTCTGAAGCCCTTTACCTGATTCAAGACTCGATTAGTGGCTTGGATGCCTATGTCAAAGGCGACGAAAAAGACTTTTCAAAAGTCGGAGTGAAGGCAGTAGATGATTATACTGTTCAATACACGCTGACACGCCCAGAGCCTTATTGGAACTCTAAAACGACGAATAATATCTTGTTCCCTGTCAATGAAGAATTTTTGAAGTCTAAAGGAAAAGATTTTGGTTCTGTTGATCCATCAAGTATTCTTTACAACGGTCCTTTCCTTTTGAAATCTTTGACCTCTAAATCGTCTATGGAATTCGTTAAGAATCCAAATTATTACGATAAAGACAAGGTCAGTCTAGAACATGTCAAATTAACCTACTATGATGGATCAGACCAAGAATCTTTAATTCGCAACTTCAGTGATGGTGCTTATAGTGGTGCCCGTCTCTATCCGAATACTTCAGGATTTGCGGCAGTTAAGAAGAAATATGCGGACAATATCCTTTATAGCCCACAGGATGCGACCTCATATTACTTTAATTTCAACTTCAACCGTCAATCATACAATCACACTTCCAAAACAAGTGATGATCAAAAGAATGCAACAAAAGAAGCAGTTTTAAATAAGGACTTCCGTCAGGCCGTCAATTTTGCCCTTGACCGGACTTCTTATGGTGCGCAAAGTAATGGTAAAGATGGAGCTACCAAGCTGTTGAGAAATACGCTTGTTCCTCCAACATTTGTTCAAATTGGTGATCAAACATTTGGCCAAGTTGTTGCTTCTAAATTAGTGAATTATGGTGCAGAATGGGCGAATATCGACCTGACAGATGCTCAAGATGCTTATTATAATCCAGAAAAAGCCAAGGCAAGATTTGCTAAAGCTAAGGAAGCTTTAGAGTCTAAGGGAGTTCAATTCCCAATTCATTTGGACCTTCCTGTAGACCAGGCTGACAAGGTGAGTATCCAATGGGCAAGTTCAGTAAAACAATCAATTGAATCAACCTTGGGTGCAGAAAATGTAGTGATTGACCTGCAGAAGATTAGTGTGGATGATTTGAACAACATCACCTATTTTGCAAATACTGCAGCTCAAAAGGACTATGACTTCTATACAGGAGGCTGGTCAGCTGACTATCAAGACCCATCTACCTACTTAGATACTCTAAATGTCAATAATGGCGCTAGCTTGCAAAACTTTGGTTTTGAGCCAGGTCAAGATATGGACAAGATGAAAGAGTTGGGCTTGGACACTTATACTAAGATGTTGGAAGAAGCAAATGCTGAAACGACAGATGTGAAAGTTCGCTATGAAAAATATGCGGATGCACAAGCTTGGTTGCTTGATAGTGGGATTATCATGCCGACCATTTCAGGAGGCGGTAGTCCTTCTGTAAGTAAGTCCAAACCTTTCAGTCGTGCCTATTCACTCGTTGGAATCAAGGGATCTGGCTTCAACTTTAAATATACGAAGCTCAGAAGTGAGATTGTAACGACCAAAGAATATGAAGAAGCTAAGAAGAAATGGCAAGAAAAAACGTTGGAATCTAACAAAAAAGCCCAAGAAGAACTAGCGGATCATATTGAAAAGAAATAAGAAATTAAAAAGATTAACTTTCAAAGAAAGTTAATCTTTTTGATTTGATCTACATTAAGAATTTTATAAAAGGAGCTATTTAGGCTTGTTTTTTTGTGAAAAATTAGTTATAATAAATAAGTTGCCACCCTTAGTGTAATGGATATCACGTAAGATTCCGGTTCTTGAGATGGGAGTTCGATTCTCTCAGGGTGGATGACTAAAGCTTGGACTCGTGAGAGTCCTTTTTTGTTTTCTAAGAGAGGAGACAGCTATGGTGGTGAAGTTAATCGCTCATACCTTGATTGAGAAAGACGGAAAGTATCTGCTGATCAAACGCTC
>NZ_KQ969062.1:1127508-1163489 GCF_001578775.1 Streptococcus cristatus
ATCTGCTGATCAAACGCTCAAAAATAAAGCGTGGCCTTCCTAATGTCTATCCATGCTATTGGGATATTCCTGGCGGAAGCGTAGAAGAGAACGAACTACCCAGAGAAGCAGCTCTACGCGAGGCTATGGAAGAGGTTAATCAAAAGATTCGGATTGATAAGATCATTCATGAAGATAGTCAGTTTGACTCAAGAAAAAATGCTGTTTTTACACGCTTGGTTTATGAGGCTAAGATTATAGAGCAGCGCGATATCCTATTGGATCCAGAAGAGCATACAGACTTTATTTGGCTTTCTTCTTTGGAGGACTTAGAGGGAGAGCTGATTGTTCCTTATTTGCTTGATATTTTTGCTGACAGATCCATATAAAACAAAAAACATCCCCTTTTATCAGGAGATGTTTTTTCTGATTAGTTTTTAGATGCTTCTTGGAATTCTGGATTTTTCCAAGCTTCGTCAATAATTGCTTGCAATTCTTTAGCAGATGCTTGCATTTTTTGAGTTTCTGCATCGTTCAATGGGATATTTACTGGGCGAACGATACCGTGTGCACCAACAACTGCTGGTTGACCGATGAAGACATCTTTCACACCGTATTGGCCTTCTTGGAAGACTGAAAGTGGAAGTACGGCATTTTCATCGTCAAGGATAGCTTTTGTGATACGAGCAAGAGCTACAGCAATACCGTAGTATGTAGCACCTTTCTTGTTGATGATTGTGTAAGCAGCATCACGAACGCCTTCGAACAATTCGATCAATTCAGACTCTTGAACATTTTGAGTATCTTTAAGGAATTCTTCAAGGTTTACACCTGCGATGTTTGCATGTGACCAAACAGCGAATTCTGAATCGCCATGTTCACCCATGATGTAGGCGTGAACTGAACGAGCATCAACATCCAATTTTTCAGCAAGAGCTTGACGGAAACGAGCTGAGTCAAGTGAAGTACCTGAACCGATAACGCGTTCTTTAGGGAAGCCTGAGAATTTCCAAGTTGAGTAAGTCAAAACGTCAACTGGGTTAGCAGCAACAAGGAAGATACCATCGAAACCTGATTCAACAACTTGTGTTACGATTGATTTGTTGATGGCAAGGTTTTTACCAACGAGATCAAGACGAGTTTCACCTGGTTTTTGAGGCGCACCCGCAGTGATAACAACAAGGTCAGCGTCTGCACAGTCAGAGTATTGAGCTGCGTAGATCTTTTTAGGTGAAGTGAAGGCAAGGGCGTGGCTAAGGTCAAGCGCATCACCTACAGCTTTTTCGTGTAATTGTGGAATTTCGATAATTCCAAGCTCTTGTGCAATTCCTTGGTTAACAAGTGCGAAAGCGTAAGATGAACCTACGGCACCGTCACCGACAAGGATGACTTTTTTATGTTGTTTAGTAGCAGTCATTTCTAAACATCTCCTTATTATTTTTGGGGTTTTCCCCATACAATTACATTCTACCACTTTTGATACAGTTTGTCACGGCTCACCGTGGGATTTTGACCCCTAAAAGGCTATGTAAACGTTTTTATATTCGGTTTTAAATACTGAAAATATAGCTAAAATGTGGTATAATGGGATAGTGATTTAATATTGAAATGAGGCATTTTTTAATGCAAGATAGAAACTTAGTAGATGTCAATCTGACCAGCGAAATGAAGACCAGTTTCATCGATTATGCAATGAGTGTTATCGTGGCTCGGGCTCTTCCAGATGTTCGCGATGGTCTTAAGCCGGTTCATCGCCGGATTCTTTATGGCATGAATGAGCTAGGCGTTACGCCTGATAAGCCTCACAAGAAATCAGCTCGTATCACAGGGGATGTCATGGGTAAATACCACCCGCATGGCGATTCCTCTATTTATGAAGCAATGGTGCGGATGGCACAATGGTGGAGCTATCGCTACATGCTGGTAGACGGCCATGGGAACTTCGGTTCTATGGACGGAGACGGGGCCGCTGCCCAGCGTTATACAGAAGCACGTATGAGCAAGATTGCGTTGGAGATGCTTCGTGATATTAACAAAAATACTGTTGATTATATTGACAACTATGATGCCAGCGAGAGAGAGCCTGTAGTTCTTCCTGCTCGCTTCCCTAACTTGCTTGTAAACGGAGCGACAGGGATTGCGGTTGGGATGGCGACCAATATCCCACCTCATAATCTTGGTGAGTCTATTGATGCGGTTAAGCTGGTTATGGATAATCCAGAAGCAACGACTCGTGACATCATGGAAGTCCTGCCTGGACCGGATTTTCCTACAGGTGCACTGGTTATGGGTAAGTCTGGGATTCATCGTGCTTATGAAACAGGGAAAGGTTCAATTGTTCTTCGTTCTCGCACTGAAATCGAAGAGATGAAAAATGGCCGTGAGCGAATTGTCGTAACCGAGTTTCCATACATGGTTAATAAGACCAAGGTCCATGAGCACATCGTTCGTCTTGTGCAGGAAAAACGCATTGACGGTATCACAGCTGTTCGTGATGAGTCCAACCGTGAAGGAGTTCGTTTTGTCATTGAGGTTCGTCGTGATGCCTCTGCTCATGTCATTCTAAATAATCTTTTCAAGCTGACTCAGATGCAGACCAATTTCAGCTTCAATATGCTGGCTATTCAAAATGGTGTGCCGAAGATTCTGTCTCTGCGTGAGATTTTGTTGGCTTATATTGAGCACCAAAAAGAAGTAGTGACTAGACGGACGGCTTTTGATAAAGAAAAGGCGGAAGCTCGAGCTCACATCTTGGCTGGTTTGCTGATTGCGCTGGATCATATTGATGAAGTGATCCGCATTATCCGTAATAGCGAGACGGACGCAGAAGCTCAGGCTGAATTGATGGCTAAGTTTGAGCTGTCTGAGCGCCAGAGTCAAGCTATCCTTGACATGCGTCTGCGTCGTCTGACTGGTTTGGAACGTGATAAGATTCAGTCAGAATACGACGAACTGATTGCTTTGATTGCGGACTTGGCTGATATCTTAGCCAAGCCAGAGCGAGTTGTCGCTATTATCAAGGAAGAGTTAGACGAGGTCAAGCGTAAATTTGCGGATGACCGCAGAACTGAGCTGATGGTGGGAGAAGTTCTTTCTCTTGAAGATGAAGATTTGATTGAGGAAGCGGATGTTTTAATTACCCTATCTAATAAGGGTTATATCAAACGTCTGAATCAGGCAGAATTCACTGCTCAGAAACGTGGGGGCCGCGGTGTTCAAGGAACGGGTGTTAAAGATGATGACTTCGTCAAAGAGCTGGTTTCAACGAGTACCCACGATAGATTGCTCTTCTTTACCAATAAAGGCCGAGTTTATCGGCTCAAAGGATATGAAATCCCTGAGTACGGCCGTACAGCTAAGGGCTTGCCAGTGGTCAATCTCTTGAAACTGGATGAAGGAGAGACCATTCAGACCATTATTAATGTCCAGCAAGACCGCAGTGATGATTCTTATCTCTTCTTTACTACCCGTCATGGAGTTGTCAAACGGACCAGTGTGACAGAATTTGCTAATATTCGTCAGAACGGTCTCAAGGCCTTGAATTTGAAAGATGAAGACGAGTTAATCAATGTCTTTCTGACGGACGGTGCTGCAGACGTTATCATTGGTACTAAGTTTGGTTATTCTGTCCGCTTCAATGAGACAGCTGTCCGTAGCATGAGCCGTAGTGCGACTGGTGTTCGTGGTGTCAATCTGCGGGACGGTGACCAAGTCGTTGGAGCAGGTGTGATTACTGAGGGTGACGAAGTGCTTGTCATCACCGAAAAAGGCTATGGTAAGCGTACTCTTGCTAGCGAGTATCCAACCAAGGGCCGTGGTGGTAAAGGGATTAAAACAGCCAATATCACTGATAAGAACGGACCTCTTGCTGGTCTCATGACCGTTACTGGCGAGGAAGATTTGATGATTATCACCAATACAGGTGTTATCATTCGGACCAGTGTGGCCAATATTTCTCAGACAGGTCGCTCGACCATGGGAGTTAAGGTCATGCGTCTGGACCAAAATGCCCAGATTGTCACCTTTACAACGGTTGCGCCTGACGCAAAAGATGATGAGGAAGAAGTAGAGTAAGAGGAGGATGAATGTGAAGAAATCTAAGAAGAAATTCAAGCTCAGAAATTTCATCATTAACTGTGCAGTTTTCCTTTTATTTCTAGTTGCCCTAGCTCTGATTTTTAACTCCTCTATCCGAAATATGATCATGGTTTGGCACACAAACCAATACCAGGTTAGCAAAGTTTCCAAAGAAGAAATCAAGCAAAATAAGGCAGTCGAGTCGAGTTTTGAGTTTAGTGAAGTCCAATCTCTTTCGACAGAAGCGGTCATCAATGCTCAGTGGCAGGCCCAAAAATTACCAGTTATCGGTGGCATTTCAATTCCTGAAGTTTCGATGAATCTGCCAATTTTCAAAGGTTTGGATAATGTTGGCCTTTACTATGGTGCTGGCACTATGAAAGAAGATCAACAAATGGGACAAGGAAACTATGCCTTAGCCAGCCACCACGTCTTTGGAATTACTGGAGCCAGTGACATGCTCTTTTCACCGCTAGATCGCGCCAAAATAGGGATGAAAATTTATATCACGGATAAGGATAAGATCTATACCTATACGATTTCTAGTATAGAAAGTGTCGCACCAGAGCGCGTGGATGTCATCAATGATACGGAGGGTGTTGCTGAGATCACTTTAGTCACATGTGAAGATGCGGCAGCAACCAGTCGAACCATTGTCAAAGGTACGCTTGAAAGTACGATTGATTATGACAAGGCACCAAAAGATATTTTAGATGCTTTCAGTCGATCTTATAATCAAATGCAGCTATAATAAGAAATATTGTAAAACGAAGTAACTTTTGTTACTTCTTTTTTGATTGATAAAAACTAAAATGATATACGAACAGATACTAGAACGCTTTCAAAGAATATGCCTTCTTTATTAGATTGTGCTATACTTATGTTAGTATGGTACTCTTTTAGTCAGGAAAGGAAATTATCATGAAAATATATAAATCATTTTTAATATTTTTTATAGCATTTATATGTTTAGGAAGTATCACTGCCTGTAGCCAGTCCAAAACAGCAGAAAAGAAGTTTGATTTCATAATGACAGCAGAAGATAAAAAGAGACTTCATAAAGAAGAAGAGCAAATTGCTTTGTATTTGGTGAATCATTATGAAGATGTGAAAAAAATAGAATTTGTAAATTTTTATAAAGGTAGTTTTGGGACGGGGGATTCTATATCTGTTAAAGTAAATTCAAATAATTATATAAAACCAATTACTTTAGGAGATCCAAGTGGCGAGTATATTATTAGCTATAATCCTGAGAGCTTTCATTTGAATGAAAAGAATCCGCCAACTCAATTAGATAATCTAAAAAATATTGAGATTAAATATTATGAGGAGATAGAAAGGTGATCTCCATTTCAGATAAAAATCATAATAAATTAGCAAAAGAGGCGTACAACTTGAACCAAAGAACGAACAAATTTGCTTGATATATGATTGTTTTTATTAAAATATGCTATAGGTAGTATAGTTGAAGATTTTGAGATTTATAAAGAAAAGGAGTATTTATGAAAATATCTAAGTTACTTTTGATAGTATTTATTGGGTTTCTAGGGATAGGAACACTCAGTGCCTGTAGTCAGCAGAAAAAAACAGGACAGAAAGAGAAAGTTACTATGACAAAAGAAGAAAAAAAGGAACTTCGTAAAGAGGAAGAGAAAATAGCTTTGTATTTGGTGAATCATTACGAGGATGTGAAAAAGATTAAGTTTGATAAATTTCACAGGGGAGGATTTGGGATAGCAGATTCAATAAGTGTTATTGTCAATGATGATAGTTATATAAAACCAATTATATTTAACGATGATAGTGAAAGATATTCTGTTGATTATGATCCGAGTGATTTTCATTTAATAAAAAAGAAAAATTCTACAGAATTAACCAGTCTTGATGGGATTGAAGTGATATATTATGAGGAAAAGTAAATTGATTATAGAAAGATAATATAATTGAGGTATGAAATCGTCAATTTCAAGTTATTGATGACGCTGCATAAAGAAAGGAGTATTTATGAAAATATCTAAGTTACTTTTGATAGTATTTGTTGGATTTCTAGGGTTGGGGACACTTAGTGCCTGTAGTCAACAGAAAAACGGTCAGAAGGAGGAAGTAACATTGACAGCTGAAGAGAAAAGGATAATCAGAAAACAAGAAGAGGCTCTTGCTTTATTTTTGGTCAATAATTTTGAGGATGTTCATAAAATAGAGTTTGTAAGTATTTCAAAAAGCAGACTTGGTAGGCCTAGATTAATTTATTTCTCGGTAAACGATAAAATAGAAGTTTCAACAGACTTAAAAGATAGTTACGATATACAGCATTATGGCTTGGTCTATCATAATAGCTCAGAGGAACTGAAACGTAAGGAAGTTCCTTCTAAATTTACAAAATTATCAGAGGCTCAATTATATGTTGTATATTATGGAGAAAATAAATGAATATAACGGATGCAGATTATGATACAATTACGACCTATGTTTATGAGCTTGATACACTAGATCATTCAGAAAAACAATAATCAGTTGGAGAATTGATTGATGGTCACGGTCGAAAATTTTGAGTTATTCTATGATGGTAGATAAGATTTAGTTTTAGAGGGATTGCAAATGATGTAAACGCCTGCTTGGTTTATAATCATTTTGCTATAATATAACTATGTTAGTATAGTTGAAGATTGTATGTTTTATAAAAGAAGGGAGTATTTATGAAATACTTTAAGTTACTTTTGATAGTATTTATTGGATTTCTAGGGTTGGGAACACTCGGTGCCTGTAGTCAACAGAAAAAAACAGAACAGAAGGAGAAAATTACTATGACAAAAGAGGAAAAAAAGAAACTTCATAAAGAAGAAGAGAAAATCGCTTTGTACCTGGTAAATCATTATCAAGATGTGAAAAAAATAGAATTTGTAAATTTTCATAAAGGTGGTTTTGGGACGGGGGATACAATCACTATAAAGGTCAATGAAAATAGTTATATTGTACCAACAGAGTTAGAAAGTAAAGATGGATATTATTCAATAGGATATGATCCAAAAGACTTTCATTTGATAGAGAAGAAACCTCCAACACAGTTAACTAGTTTAGACGGAGTAGATGTTATTTATTACGAGGATTATTAAATGGCGCGTTGACTGATAAAGATTACAACATAATATCTAAAAAAGCCTATAGTTTGGATCCGAAAGAATATAAAGCAGAAGAACAATATAGTGTGGGAAAGGAATTTGACGTTAACGGTCGAAATTCCGAGTCATTGATGCTTCTGTTGATATAAACGATTGCTTATTTTATAATTATTTTGCTATAATATAACTATGTCAGCATAGTTGAAGATTTTGAACTCTATAAAGGAAAGGAGTATTTATGAAAATATTTAAGTTACTTTTGATAGTATTTATTGGATTTCTAGGGTTGGGAACGCTCAGTGCCTGTAGTCAGCAGAAAAAAACAGAACAGAAGGAGGAAGTAACATTGACAGCAGAAGAGAAAAAGATAATTAGAAAACAAGAAGAGGCTCTTGCTTTATTTTTGGTCAATAATTTTGAAGATGTTCATAAAATAGAGTTTGAAAGTATTTCAAAAGGCGGATTTGGTAGACCTAGATTCATTTATTTCTCGGTAAACGATAAAATAGAAGTTTCAACAGACTTAGAAGATAGTTACGATATACAGCATTATGGGTTATCTTATCATAATAACTCGGAGGTACTAAAACGAAAGGAAGTTCCAACTAGTTATACAAAATTATCGGAAACCCAAATAAATGTTATATATTATGGAGAGAAGAAATGAACATAACAGATGCGGATTATAATAAAATTGCAACACGTGTTTATGAGATTGACCCAGTAGACAATCCTGATAAGCAATTATCAGTTGGAGAAACGATTGACATAAACGGCCGTCAGTTCCAAGTTATTGATGCTATTGGTAATTCTGCTGAACCAACGGATAATAGTATGCAAGCTATGGCTGTTGCTCCTATTGATGATAAAGGGAACGTAGACTACAGTCAGGTAGTGGTTTCTTATGTTGGAACCAATTTTGGAGACAAAAAAGATGTCCTGAATGACATTGAAAATCTAGGTATGGGTTTTACGGATAAAATGATAACAGGTCTCCCCTCGATTTCAGGGATGGGTAAAGGCATTCTAGAAGGACATTTTAACGATAGTGTTAAAAAGGAAGTTGTCGAAAATATTGTAGATGTTCAGTCAAAAACAGCATTAGAGTTTGCCCAGCGAGTAGAAAAAAAGGTTCGTCAAGAGAACCCCAATGCCATTATAACAACGAATGGTCATTCTTTGGGAGAGTCTATGGCCCTTTATACTGCCTTAAAAATGGGATGGAATAATGTTGGATTTAATGGTCCAGATATTCATAATATCCTTTCGGAAGAAGAAATAGCCTATATGCAGGCGCATCCAGAGCAATTTCGTAACTTTAGAAATCCAAATGATATGTTTTTGGGGAACATTTTGGGGAATAAAACAGGCGTTGCCATTTATGTCAATATGACAGATGCTAGTTTTGTTGATGAATCTTTACGAATTTTACAGGATGATAAACTTTCTTGGAAAGAAAAGGCAGATAAGATCTATAGTCTGGGGGATAAATATCATAGTTATAATACTTGGAGATTTAATAATAAAGGTCAACTCATTGATGAAAATGGCAATGTTGTGACCAATACTGCAAAAGGAAATGCGAATTCCCTCATCCTAGAAACAAAAACGAGAATGTTGCGGTATTATGGCATGAAAAGCTTACTTACAGAAAGCGGAGGTGGCCTAAGTAGCAACGAACGAATTTTTCTAGACAGCGAGCAAGCTACTATTGGTGCAAATGCTCTTGTTAATGCTGCTCAGCAAGTTTTGGATCAGATTAAGATTGAGAAACAAAGAGGAGTAGAAGAAGTTGAGTCTTTATTTGAAACGACCAAGTCTCCGTTTATGATCAGTAGTCTCAGTCCTGATGAGATTAGATCGGCTTTTGCAGCTGGTGGTGTCACGCATGATAGTGTTGTCGGAAATGTAGAAATCTCTCTACAAAATAAGCTCAACAAAGCGAGTCAAATATTAGATGAAATGACTAAATTAAAAGATAAAATTGCAGCTGGTATAAACAAAAAACTCGAAGAAGACATAGCTTTAGCAGGGGAATTCAATCAATGGAGAAATTTGAAGTAGCACAACGTGAAGTCGAAAAGAAAACTAAAGAATTAGAAGAATTGGAAGATCGGCATCGCGAAAAGTTGCAAGAATTTGAGGAAAGAAATGATTATTTTCAAACTGCGCGTCGTGCCATACAAAATATTCTTGATGAAAAGTACGAAGAAACTTTGCATTATTTGAAATCTACTGATGCGGATCAAGATTTTTATAGGATTCTTAATAGAGAGATGGAATCTTACCAAATGTTATCGGAAGATGCCTTGATGCAGGCGCAAAAAATATTGGAATTAGAATCTTTAAAAGAGAGTGATGATTTCCGACGAGAAAGACGATATCTAGATGATAAGTTAGAGGAGGCTTATCTACGTAGGAGAATAGCCGCAGATGACAATAATAAAACTAGAGAGTAAAAGGAAGCGATACTAAAATGGCAACAACATTAACTGAGGATATTACAGGTGTATTTACTGTAGGAAATTTCGATGATTTAGGAACTCGTCTGCTTGCTATTCAAAAACAGATTGAAAAATCTTTGATAACAAACGTTTATGCTCCACATATTCTTAGTAAAAGTGATGGTATTAAGACCAAATCTAATGAAGCGATTAGTAAAGTTGCAAAGGAAGGAAAGTTGGCTATCAAGGGGATTAATGATACTTTAGATAGTGCCATCAAGGGACAATGGTCTACATCCGTTAGAGAAGCTGTTACAACAGCAAGCAACAAATATGATAAGATTTAGCAATTAATAATAAATAGCCTAAATAAATAAACTCGCCTAATCGATAGATTTTGTGTCTAACCTTTGGGGTGTAGTTCATTTATTTAGGTTCTTTTTTTATTTAATCTCGAATTAATAGGTAAGGAGGTTGATATGTATCGTATTTCATTGCAGGATGACATAAGCATGATGCCGCGTGAACGGCTGATAAGAGAAGGAGCGGATAAACTTAGTAATCAGGAATTGCTATCTATATTTTTGCGAACAGGCAGCAAAAAAGAAACTGTTTTTCAAGTTTCTCAAAGGATTTTATCATCGATTTCTAGTTTGAATGATCTGAAATATTTGACTTTACAGGAATTACAGACAATTTCAGGAATTGGCCCTGTGAAGGCTGTTGAGTTGCAGGCCATTATTGAGCTCGGATGCCGTATCAATAAGGCTGAAGTGCTGGAGAGGGAGCAAATTCTTGGCAGTCAAAAACTAGCTCGCAAAATGCAGGTCGAATTGGGAGATAAAAAGCAAGAATGTTTGGTTGCTATTTATCTCAACAGTCAGAACCAGATCATTCATCAGCAGACAATCTTTGTAGGAACGGTAACTAGAAGTATTGCTGAGCCGCGCGAGATTTTGCATTATGCGCTCAAACACTTGGCGACATCTATTATACTTGTACACAATCATCCTTCTGGAGTGACTTTACCAAGTAAGAATGACGACGAGGTCACCAAACACATGAAAGAAGCTTGTGAGCTAATGGGGTTGGTTCTTTTAGATCATTTAATCGTTTCAAAAAATAATTATTATAGCTATCGTGAAAAAACGGATTTGATCTAAAGTTTGTTAACCACATAATCAAACAAGGCTAAATCCCCCGTTCTTGTGGGAAATAGAAATTCTGGATGCCACTGCACACCAAGAAATGGACTTCCATCAGTCGAGGTAACAGCCTCAATGACCTTATCCCGAGGATCGTAGGCTATAACTTCTAGATTTTTCGCTAGATCCTTGATACTTTGGTGATGGAATGAGTTGATTTGGCAGGTAGGTCCGTATAATTCATGGAGGATGGAGCCATTTTTAGTGACCATAGTCTGTGTAGTGTATTGAGCAGTGCTATCTTGCCAGTGATTCTCGATGTCTTGGTGAAGTGTGCCACCCATAGCAACATTGTAAAGCTGAGTACCACGACAGATACCAAAAATAGGCTTGTTTTGCTTCCGTGCTTCTCGGATGAGAGCTAGTTCAAATAGATCCCTTTGAAGCAGATAATCATCGCTTTCGATAGTCTGTTCTTCTCCGTAGAAATGAGGCTGGACATTTTGTCCACCAGTAAGGATCAGTTTATCGATCATAGTGATATAGGTGTGAGCTAAGGCTTCATCACCAATTGGCAAGATAATTGGGATTCCTCCAACTTTATTGACTCCCTCGATAAAGCCAGTTGAAGTATAACTGATATGAATAAATTGATCGTTGGGAATATCCCTTTGGTTTCCTGTTATACCGATAATCGGTTTTTTCATAAAGTGTCTGTTTCCTTTCTTACCTTACTCATCATCTTTTCTCATAAAGTAGAGTAAGGTTTGGAGTTCGCTGGTTAGGTCCACATATTGTACAATCACATCTTTGGGGACAGATAGGTGCACTGGGGAGAAGCAAAGAATCCCCTTGATACCAGCATCAACCAAGACGGATGCGACTTCTTGTGCCTTAACGCTCGGCACTGTCAGAATGGCTGTCTTTACGTTTCCTTCCTGGACCTTTTCTTTAATTTGAGAAATTCCATAAATAGGAATTCCATCATTTGTGGTGGTCCCGACGTCAGAATAATCATCTGTATCAAAGGCCATTACAATCTTCATTTTATTCCGTTCATGAAAGCGGTAGTGTAAAAGAGCACGGCCCATATTTCCGACACCAACAATCATGACATTTGTAATCGAGTTGTCGTTGAGAAGATTGGCAAAGAAATTCATTAGTTTCTTGACATCGTAGCCAAAACCTCTACGACCTAACTCACCGAAGTAAGAAAAGTCACGTCGAACAGTCGCAGAGTCGATTCCAATCGCCTCTGCGATCTGTTTTGAATTGGCCTTTTCAATATTTTCTGCATTAAATCGCTTGAAAATTCGGTAGTAGAGGGAGAGCCGTTTAGCAGTAGCACGTGGAATAGAATTGCTTTTTTCAGTTTTCACAAAATCACGACCTTTCTATCTTCTATTCTATAGAAAGCTTGTGAAAAAATCAACTAATTTGATGAACAAAATATTATTATACTAATAAAGATAGCTAAAATAATAGAAATAAGCAAAATTCTTAGAATTTCGCTTATTGGGGTGTTTTTTCAAAAATATCTCTTTCAACTAAACTATCCATCAGGAAATAGAATTTTTGCTGAATAATATGGTGTTTTTCTGATTTGAAGATATTAACTAATCTTAAACCAGACTTGTCCGTAATATTGATTTTAACTCCGCTTAGATCTTTATTGATGATAATCTTAAGCAAGAATCCATCGCCACTATTGGGAACAGCTTCGAGTAAACGAGAAAGCTCGTGATTACCAACTTTTGTTTCAGCAAATGTATTGTCCCGCAAGGTAAATTTCTTAACATTTGGATGGAGTGAGTAGGTGAAGTCGCAGTTTGCTAAGCTAACAGATGTTTGAAAAGCCATCTTATCCTCCTAGTATTTCTTTTAGTTTTTGACTGAATAGTTTGATTTCTTGGATGCTAGTTTGGTCTGATACACTGATACGAATGGATTCTTTTAGGCGCTCAGAGTTTGGGCCATATAAGGCTTGAAGGACATGACTGGGCTGAACAGCACCAGCTGTACAAGCAGAGCCAGTCGAGATTGAAAAGCCATTAAGGTCCATTTGAAGCAAGATAAGATCATTCTTTCGGTTTGGAAATCCGATATTGATAACATAAGGCAGGCTAGGCTGACTTTCGTTTAGGTAGTAGTCTATATCCGCTATGTTGTTCAGTAAAGTATCTTTTAACTGCTGGGCATGCTCAAGATTTTCCTCTAAGTGGGCAACATTTTCAGAAAGGGCAGTTGCCATCCCGACAATAGAAACGAGGTTTTCTGTACCCGCTCGATGCTTGTTTTCTTGATCACCGCCATGCATGAAATTATCAAAATCCATCTGGTCAGCATAGAGAAATCCCACCCCTTTTGGACCATGGAATTTATGAGCTGATGCACTCAGGAAATTGATTCCCCATTCTTCAGGATAGATGGGGAGCTTGCCGACGGCTTGGACTGCATCAACGTGAAAGGCAGCAGGATGCTCCTTTAGTAATTCCCCAATTTCTTGAATCGGCAAAATATAGCCTGTTTCATTGTTGACAGCCATTACTGAGACAAGGATAGTATCTGGTCTGAGAGCATTCTTGATATCTTCCGTTCGGATTTGCCCATCCACTGGCTGAATGATAGTCGCTTCAAAACCGAAGTTCTCCACCAAGTATTCAACAGGCTCTAAAACAGCATGGTGTTCAATGGCCGTAGTGATAATATGCTTGCCTTGATTCTGATGGCGTAGGGCATATCCCTTGATTGCAGTGTTATTACTTTCAGTACCACCTGAAGTGAAGAGGATATTTTTGCTCTGTGTGTGTAGAACTTTAGCAATATCTTCGCGAGCTTGTCGGAGAAGTTTTTTAGCTTCTCGACCGTGGCTGTGGGTACTGGATGGATTGCCGAAGACTGTCATTGCCCAAGTCATGGACTTAATCGCAGCAGGCGATAAGGCAGTCGTTGCAGCATTATCTAAATAAATCACAAATTTATCCCTTATTTCTTTTGAAAAGCAAAAAGTGGGCTGACTGGTTTTCTTTCTTGAATACGTACGATAGCGTCGCCAATCAACTCGCTGGCTGTAATATAGTGAACATTCTTCGGAGTCTTTTCTTTGGTATCAACAGAGTCAGTCACCAAGATTTCTCGGATAGGAACACTGTCTAGTATGTCTGCAGCTTCATCTGCAAATAAACCATGACTTGAGACAGCATAGATTTCGACAGCTCCTTCACGTTCAACGATTTTAGCAGCTTCTGAGAAGGTACGACCGGTATTCAAGATATCGTCAATCAAAATCGCTTTTTTACCTTCAACTTCACCGATGATATAGCCTTCAGAGCGTCCTGCTTCATCTTCACCGTAGTCGATGATGGCGATTGGAGCATCGAGATATTCTGCCAAGCTACGAGCGCGTTTCACGCCAGAATTTTTCGGGCTAACGACGACAACATCCTCGCCAGTTAATCCCATATTGCAATAATGCTCAGCAAACAATGGAATGGTGAAGAGATTGTCAACAGGAATATCAAAGAAGCCTTGTACTTGGACAGCGTGAAGGTCAAGTGAAATAACTCTGTTTACGCCAGCCCCAACAAGCATATTGGCCACGAGTTTTGCAGTAATTGGCTCGCGAGGAGCAGCTGTCCGATCTTGGCGAGCATAACCAAAATAGGGCATAACCACAGTTACGGTATTGGCACTTGCTCGTTTACAAGCATCAACCATAATCAATAACTCCATCAAGTGATTATTGACTGGGAAGCTGGTAGACTGGATGATATAGATATCATAGCCACGAACACTCTCCTCAATGTTAATCTGAATCTCGCCATCAGAAAATTGGCGGGAAGAAAGCTTGCCTAAAGGTACTCCGGCAGCTTCAGCAATCTTCTCAGCAATTGAGTGATTGGAATTGAGGGAGAAAAGCTTCATATTTTTTTTGTCTGACATTAGAATGACCATCCTCTTTTTGTCTCTTTAGATTTACAAATATTATTTTACCAAAAAAATGAGATTATTTCAGCATTTTTACAAGTTTTCGGCAAATCTAGCAATCTTACTTTTACCAGGCTTGTATTGGATTTGATTTTTGTTTAAAAAGTCTTTGAACTTTTGCTCCCCTTCTTCAATATCATTGATCTCTAACTCTAATTCGAAATCTTTTTTACCAAAGTAACGGCTTTCGTCTAAGGCAAAAAGGCCGATTGCATCTTGTTTTTCGTATCGAATATTTTCAAGGGTTCCGAGTATTGTTAGTTTGTCAACTGGGATTCCTTTTTCTTGGAGTTTGTCTAGAATTTCTCCCTGAGGAAATTGCAAGTTTTCTGTAATTTCTTTAAATTCATCTTCGGACAAGGATTGGTTGTATTCGAAATTTCCAAGTTTTTGAGGAATTTTTAGAGTAAACTCAGCAGCGTCAGGAGTGGTTCGGACTCGCAGAGCCATACGAGCTTCACGAAGAGCAAAGTCAGCCGAATCAATATAATAGTTGACTTGGAAAATTGGTTGGACATGATCAAAGAAGGTCAGAAGTCGCTTATGTTCTTCTTCTGTTAGCATTGTTTTGTATTCAATTTCTAAATGGTTCATTTTTTAATCCTTTTCTTTATCTGAAAGCGATTTTATGTTATAATAACAACTGTGTTTATTTTATACAAAAAACGAATAGATGACAAGGTATGTATATGACAATAGATTGGGAAGATTTTCTGGATCCATATATTCAGGCGGTTGGTGAGTTGAAAATAAAGCTTCGTGGCATTCGCAAACAGTATCGCAAACAGCAACGCCATTCACCGATCGAGTTTGTAACCGGTCGCGTAAAACATATTGAAAGCATCAAGGAAAAAATGGAACTTCGAGGGATAACTGAGGAAAACTTAGCCCAAGAGATGCAGGATATTGCTGGTTTGCGTGTCATGGTTCAATTTGTAGACGATGTGGATGAAGTTTTGGAAGTTTTGCGAAATCGGACAGATATGCGTATCGTTCAGGAGCGTGATTACATCAAAAACAAGAAAGACAGTGGTTACCGTAGCTACCATGCCATCGTTGAATATCCAGTAGATACGATTAATGGAAATAAAATTATCTTGGCAGAAATTCAGATTCGTACCTTGTCCATGAACTTTTGGGCAACGATTGAGCACTCTTTAAACTATAAGTATAAAGGAGAATTTCCAGAGGAAATCAAACGGCGCTTGGAGATAACAGCTAACCTCGCCTACCAGCTAGATGAAGAGATGGGAGCCATTCGCGATGCCATCCAAGAAGCACAAGCACTCTTTGATCCTCTGCACCGCAAGCTAAATGACGGTGTTGGAAATAGTGATGATACAGATGAAGAATACAGGTAAAAAAATAGCGATTATCCGCAATCGCAAAAGGCAGAGTGAGGAAGTATTTCAAACTCTGATGCAAAAATTGCGGAAAGCAGGCTTTATCCTGACACCCAAAAATCCAGATATCGTGATTTCTGTCGGTGGTGATGGGATGCTGCTATCAGCCTTTCACAAGTATGAAGAGCAGCTGGATAAGGTGCGCTTTGTCGGTGTCCATACTGGACATTTGGGTTTTTATACAGATTATCGAGACTTTGAAATTGATAAATTAGTGGAAAATCTGAAATTGGACACAGGTGCCAAGGTCTCTTATCCGATTTTAAATGTCAAGCTCACCTTTGAAAATGGAGAAACGCGGACGATTCGCGCGCTCAATGAAGCAACGATTAAACGCTCCGACAGAACCATGGTTGTTGATGTGGTCATCAATAATGTTCATTTTGAGCGTTTTAGAGGCGACGGGATTTCTGTCTCAACGCCTACTGGTAGTACAGCCTACAATAAATCTTTAGGAGGAGCTGTTCTACATCCAACGATTGAAGCCTTGCAAGTAACAGAAATTGCTAGCCTCAACAATCGTGTGTATCGTACTTTAGGTTCCTCAGTTATCGTTCCTAAAAAAGATAGGATTGAGCTCTTGCCGACTCGTAATGATTACTATACCATAGCGGTCGATAATCAAACGTTTTCTTATAAAAATATTGTCCGTATTGAGTACCAAATCGATAATCATAAGATTAACTTTGTAGCTTCGCCTAGCCATACCAGCTTTTGGAATCGCGTGAGAGACTCCTTTATCGAGGAGTGTCAAGAATGAGATTTGAATTTATTGCGGATGAGCATGTCAAAGTCAAAACTTTTTTGAAAAAGCATGAAATTTCAAAAACCCTTTTGGCCAAAGTGAAGTTTGCAGGTGGAAATATTTTTGTCAATGGTCAATCTCAAAATGCCATTTATTTGCTGGATATTGGCGATAAGGTGACAGTAGATATCCCTTCTGAGAAAGGATTTGAAAGCCTAGAAGCTGTGGATCGTGATTTGTCGATCTTGTATGAAGATGAGCACTTTTTAGTTTTAGATAAGCCCGCCGGAGTTGCTAGTATCCCTAGTGTCAACCATTCGAATACGATGGCAAACTTTGTCAAGGCTTACTATATTCGGCAAGATTATGAAAACCAGCAGGTTCACATTGTGACGAGATTGGATCGCGATACTAGTGGACTCATGCTCTTTGCAAAACATGGCTATGCTCATGCAAGACTGGATAAGCAACTGCAGAAAAAAATGATTGAAAAACGCTATTACGCGCTCGTTCAGGGGAGCGGTGAGCTTAAACCGGAGGGAGATATAATTGCGCCGATCGGACGCGACACTGACAGCATCATCACCAGATGTGTGACAAAGGATGGCAAGTATGCTCATACCAGCTACAAGGTTGTGGAGCAGTTTGGCGATATCTATCTGGTAGACATTCGTCTGCATACAGGGAGGACCCATCAGATTCGTGTGCACTTTGCCCATCTTGGATTTCCTCTCCTTGGAGATGATCTCTATGGAGGGACTTTGGAAGCGGGAATTACACGTCAGGCCTTGCATTGTCACTCTTTATCTTTTTATAATCCATTTTTGGAAAAGCAGCTCCAATTGGAATCCCAGTTGCCGATTGATTTCCAGAATACTATTACATCGTTAACAAAAAATACTTAAAATTTTAAAGGAGAAACTCATGGAAGTTTTTGAAAGTCTAAGAGACTCAGTTGTTGGTAAAAATGTTCGTATTGTATTGCCGGAAGGGCAAGAACCGCGTATCCTTCAAGCAGTTAAACGCATAGTCAAAGAATCTGAAGTTACACCAGTTCTTTTGGGAGATCCAGACAAAATCCGTATTTACTTGGAGATCGAAAATATTACGGAAGGCTACGAAGTCATAGATCCTAAAAATTATGACAGATTAGAAGATATGGTGGCGGCTCTTGTGGAGCGTCGTAAGGGAAAAATCAGCGAAGAAGAAGCTCTTGAGCTTTTAAGAACAGACGTTAACTATTTCGGAGTTATGCTGGTCTACCTCGGTATCGTAGATGGTATGGTTTCTGGCTCTATCCACTCTACAGCTGCCACAGTGCGTCCAGCCTTGCAAATCATTAAAACACGTCCAAATGTAACAAGAACTTCAGGTGCCTTCCTCATGGTGCGTGGTTCAGAACGTTATCTTTTCAGTGACTGTGCCATTAACATCAATCCTGACTCAGAAGCCTTGGCAGAAATCGCGATCAACTCAGCTGTGACAGCTAAAATGTTTGGTATTGATCCTAAGATTGCCATGCTGAGCTATTCGACTAAAGGTTCTGGCTTTGGAGAAAGCGTTGATAAAGTGGTACAAGCGACTAAGTTGGTCCATGACTTGCGCCCAGACTTAGAAGTTGACGGGGAATTGCAATTTGACGCTGCCTTTGTACCAAGCACAGCAGCCTTGAAAGCTCCAGGAAGTAAGGTTGCAGGTAAAGCGACTGTCTTTGTCTTCCCAAGCATTGAAGCAGGAAATATCGGTTATAAAATGGCAGAGCGTTTAGGTGGATTTTCAGCTGTCGGCCCAGTTCTTCAAGGATTGAACAAGCCAGTAAATGACCTTTCACGCGGATGTAATTCAGATGACGTTTATAACTTAACACTGATTACAGCTGCACAAAGTGTTGACCAATAAAATAACTAAAAAAGATGAGTGATTCATCTTTTTTAGTCTGTTTAAGTATGAGAGAAATGGTAGATTTAAAAAAATTTGGAATTGAAATGTGGGAAGAGGAGAAAATTGTCTCTTTTCGCAAGAAATTATTGACTTGGTATGATAAACATAAACGTGATTTGCCTTGGCGCCGAACAAACAATCCTTATCATATCTGGGTTTCTGAGATTATGTTGCAGCAAACACGTGTGGATACGGTGATTCCTTACTATGAGCGCTTTCTTGACTGGTTTCCAACTGTGGCTGACTTAGCTCAAGCGCCAGAGGAGAGACTGCTCAAAGCTTGGGAAGGTTTGGGATATTATTCGCGGGTGCGAAATATGCAAAAAGCAGCCCAGCAGATAATGACGGATTTTGATGGAAAATTTCCTGATAGCTATGAGGGGATTGCTAGCCTCAAAGGAATTGGACCTTATACGGCTGGTGCCATTGCTAGTATTGCCTTTGGTCTAGCTGAGCCTGCGGTGGATGGCAACGTCATGCGGGTGCTGAGTCGCTTGTTTGAAGTTGATTTAGATATTGGCCAACCCAGCAATCGTAAGGTCTTTCAGGCCATGATGGAGATTCTGATTGATCCAGATAGACCTGGAGATTTTAATCAAGCGCTGATGGATCTGGGGTCGGATATTGAAGCTCCTGTTAATCCTCATCCAGAAGACAGTCCTGTAAAAGAGTTCAGCGCAGCTTATTTGCACGGAACTATGGATAAATATCCAATCAAAGCACCTAAAAAGAAGCCAGTTCCAGTCTATCTGCAAGGCTTAATTATCGAAAACGAACAGGGACAGTTCTTGCTTGAAAAGAATGAGGCTGCTGGCTTGTTATCAGGTTTTTGGCATTTTCCCTTGATTGAAATCGAGGAATTTCAATCAGATAATCAGATGTCTCTCTTTGAGGTAGCTGAAAATCAGCCCAGTCTGGACTTGTCTCCTCAAGAAAGTTTTGAACAGGATTATGATTTGACTGTCGATTGGCAGCAGAAGTCCTTTCCAAAGGTGCAACATGTATTCAGTCATCGCAAGTGGCATATCCAGCTGGTTTATGGTCGAGTCAAAGATAGCCAGCACGAAGCTGAGGGAGAGGTCTTGTGGCTTGATCCAGAAGAATTTGAGAAGTACCCCTTTGCTAAACCTCAGCAGAAGATGTGGGAGGCTTTTAGGAACGTAAAAGATGGAAACTAAAAGTTAATAGTCTGTTGTACTCGATTAAATTACGAAGAATAGGAAATCACTAAAATATGTCCCCTACCTCTAGTCCTCCAGATAAAACTTTTATTGGACGTCGTAGCAAACTTGCTGGTGTCATTTATTTTATATTAGGCGTTTTGAATTTCTTACATTGCCTTCTTTATTTTCAGTGGGTATTTTCTCCAACGGTGAAACCTGACTTCGTCATTATTCCAATTTTTATAGGCTTAAATATTTATTTTTTGACTCGCGAGTTCATCTATAAATGCTTCCATTGGTGTGGCTATCATGCCTTACCTGAGTTAGTTGAGTTCGGGAGCGGACGTTATTCCTTTCACTTGCCTGTCTTCGAAAGACATACCGAAAACTATAAAGTCTATTACAGTAAAAGATCAAAGAAACATCAATTTCTCTTCTTTGTAAGCTATATCTTATATGTGAATTTAATTTTAGGAGTTCTTTTGCTCTTCTCATGTGTATACTGGGGTATTTTCATTGAGAGTTCATCGAAATTTCAAGATTGGCACGCTTTTCTATTTATTTTTTTAATAATTATCCTGTATATCTGTATTGAAGCTTTATTTAAAAAATATAAACATTGGTTTAAAAATTATTTTAAACTAGATGATAAAATAGTAGAACACGGCTTTCCGATATATACTTTGAAAGAAAAATAAAAGACAAACAATATAGTTTGTCTTTTTCGCTTTTAAAATAACTTATAGTCCTTCTCGCTCTGTAAGGCGTGAGACAAATAAACTACCCTTTAGATGAAGACTTGTGCTTAAATCCCAGCAAAAGCTTTAATTTCATCTGCAGTCATAGAGGAATCACAACGAACAGCTACTTGGCCGTCTTGAACATGAACAAAACCAGGAACCGTCGGAATGCTGTATTCAGAGCGGAAGGCTTGCAGTTTCTCTAATTCGCTGGCTTCTTCGCTATTGATAAAGAAAATATGCTCCTTGGTATCAGCAACAACTCCAGCAAGAGTAGCAGCGAATTTACGGCAGTAAGGGCAAGTTTTGCGACCAACGAAGAAAGTTGCTGTCTCTTTGTCAGCAATCGCTTGACGAGCTCGGTCAACAGTTGTGACTTCCAAGTCTTTAATATTTTGAGCAAATTGTTCCATAAATAATCCTCATTTCTTTTGATAAAACTAGTATGCCATAAAGTTCTTAAAATTGCTTAGATTTGATACGAAAAAAAGATGAGATTGGTTCGTCTCATCTTTTATAATTGCTTATTTTACAAAAGCATTGATTTCCGCTTCAATATTTGCAATCTTAGCTTGAGAATCCTCATTGCTATCGCCGACAACGGCAATGTAGAACTTGATTTTTGGTTCAGTTCCAGATGGGCGGACAGCAATCCATGAACCATCAGCCAAGGTGTATTTCAGCACATCGCTTGGAGGAGTTGTCAAGTTTGTAACAGTACCATCTGCAGCAGTAGCAGTTTGAGCCTTAAAGTCTTCTACGACAGTAATAGCTGTTTGGTTCCATTCTTTCGGACCATTGTCACGGAATTTAGCCATGATAGCCTTGATTTGCTCGGCTCCATCAACACCAGACAGAGTGACAGAGATAGTCTTTTCAGCAAAGTAACCATACTCTTTGTAGATTTCTTCAATACCGTCAGCCAGAGTCAAACCACGAGAACGGTAGTAGGCCGCAAGCTCAGCAACGACAAGAACAGCTTGGATAGCGTCTTTATCACGTACGAATGGTTTGATCAAGTAACCGAAACTTTCTTCAAATCCCATCATGTAGGTGTGGTTGTGTTTTTCTTCAAATTCTTGGATTTTCTCTGCGATGAATTTGAAACCAGTCAAGACATTGAACATGGTTGCGCCGTAGCTTTCAGCAATCTTAGTCACTAAGTCAGTAGAAACGATAGACTTACAGAGAGCTGCGTTAGCTGGCAGAGTTCCTGCACTCTTGTGAGCTTCTAAGATGTATTTAGCCATGATAGCACCGATTTGGTTACCTGAAAGGTTGAGGTAGCTACCATCTTTTTGAAGAACTTCCACACCAACACGGTCAGCGTCTGGGTCAGTTGCAACCAAGACATCTGCACCAACTTTACGGCCTAATTCCTCAGCCAAGGCAAAGGCTGCTTGGCTTTCAGGGTTTGGAGACTTAACAGTAGAGAAGTCAGGATCAGCTACAGCTTGAGCTTCAACAACTTCAACAGAATCAAATCCAGCTTGAGCCAAAGCGCGACGAGCCAGCATTTCACCAGTACCGTGCAGAGGAGTATAGACAATCTTCATGTCCTTGCCGTATTCATCAATCAGTTTTTGGTTGATATTGACATCTTTAACTTCTTTGAGGTATTCAGCATCAACAGCATCGCCAATCACTTCAATCAAGCCAGAAGCTTTTTCAGCTTCAACATCAGCAACTTCAATAGCAAAAGGATTTTCAATCGCACGGATATAGTCGGTCAATGCATCTGCATCATGTGGAGGCATTTGTCCGCCATCTTCACCATAGACCTTGTAGCCGTTAAATGGAGCAGGGTTGTGGCTGGCTGTAATCATAATACCAGCAAAAGTTCCTAAGTGACGTACCGCAAATGAAAGTTCTGGAGTTGGGCGCAGGCTTTCAAAGACATAAGACTTGATGCCGTGCTTAGCCAAAACAGCAGCAGATTCAAAAGCAAACTCTGGTGAGAAGTGGCGAGAGTCGTAGGCGATTGCTACACCACGTTTTTTGAACTCATCTCCTTTTTCGTCAATCAAGCGAGCTAAACCTTCAGTTGCTTGGCGGACAACATAGATATTGATACGGTTGGTACCAGCGCCGATCAAGCCACGCATACCAGCAGTACCAAACTCAAGGTTTGTATAAAAGGCATCTTCCTTAGTTTTTTCGTCCATACCTTCTAACTCTTTCCGAAGATAGTCAGGAAGTTCAGCGAAGTCAAGCCATTTTTTAAAATTTTCTTGATAGGTCATAGATGGAGTCTCCTTTATATTTAAAATAGAAAATCACCGCGTCTTTATGGATAAGCCGCAAGATTTTCTTGTTTGTTTAATCGCTTTCATTGTAACATATTTTCATATTTTTTGAAAGTGCTGACCTAAAAAATAATGAAATCCTTTGAAAAAGTGAACAAAAATAGAGTAAAAAAATAATCACTTAAGTGATTATTTTTTTAGTTTTTCAAGTGCTGGAACGATTGCAACTGTAAGGAGAGCGGATATAATCATTTCTGAGATTGAATTGGCTGATAAAACCAGTGCAAGCATGGCTCTGATGTCTCCATTGTAAACAGATGAAAATAGAATGAAAATTCCTCCGAGAACGAAGATGGTGTTAGTCATTGAGCCGACAGCACCAGCTAAAACTAAACCTGGTTTAGTTTTCATCCATTTGTAGACAAAATACGGAGTAATTCCAATTAGAATACGTGGAACCATAGCAATCATCAATGAATTGATGCTGCCGTTTTCTACAAAAGGACTGAAGAGGTAGCTAGTTGGCAGCAGGACAACAGTATTAGTTACAACACTAATTATTCCCATCAGAGCTCCTAAAATAGCTCCAATTCGCGGTCCATAGATAATGCTAGCAGTAATGACTGGAATATGAATAATGGTCGGCTTAATCGGAACTGGTAGTAGGTTGAAAATGACAGAACTCAGTAGGTGAAGCACCAACATAATAGCAAAAAAGATAGCAATTTGTGCGATACTAGACTGTTTTCTCATTTAGAATTTCCTTTACTTTTTCTATAATAGTATTGACATCAGCTAGAGCGCCAGTTCCGTGGTCTCCGCAGGCCAGAATGGCTTCACGCGGTTCGATAATCTCCCAGCCAAATTCTTTTAATCTTTCCAAATTGTGCTGAGTCAGTGGATTTTCATACATCTTGGCATTCATGGCTGGCGCAATGACCTTTTTGACATGAGATGGAAGGGCAAGAGCTGTAGCGGTTACCATATTGTCTGCCAGACCGTTAGCCAGTTTAGCGATAGTATTGGCTGTGGCAGGAGCGACTAAAAAAAGATTCGTTTCTTTGCCGATTTCAATATGATTGACTTTGTCTGGCCTCGGCTCGTCCATAAGATCAAGGGCGACAGGATTTTTTGATAGAACCTGTAGGGTCAGCGGGGTGATGAAGTGACTGGCAGCTTCCGTCATGAGAACAGATACACCATAGCCTAGCTTACCCAGCTGGCTCGTAATATCTGCTGCCTTATAGGCTGAAATACTACCTGTGACAGCAAGAGTGATATGGGTCATAAATGGTCTCCTTTCTGGATATACCTTAACAACTGTTCAGTAATTTCTTCCTTGGAGAAAGCTTCTGTGACAGTGTTTGCACCAAGCAGGTAGGCGTGGTGTTGCCCGCTGGAAATCTCCGTTAAATCGTTGGCTACAATTAGTTCAGCTTGATTTTTTTCAAGGCTGGCTTTAGCAGTAGCCAGTAGCACTTCTTTAGAGACGCCTACTAAGAGCTTAAAGCCAATCAATCGAATATTGGGATTCCATTCCTTGACCTTGCCGATGATTTTAGGATTTTTCTTGAGGAAAAGAACCTGATAATCATCCGCAGATGAAATCTTACTTTCAGAATTACTTTTTTCCAGAAACTCTGTCAAATCTGAACTAGCAAGAACCTCCTCAAATCCTACCATATACACTGGTTTATAGTCGGAAACAGCCATTGAATGAATGAGCACATCATGAGCTGGTACCAGCTCTTCCATGGCTATCAGGAGCTGCTCCGTATCTTCGATAATCTTAATCGTTAGGTTGTCATGCGGTGCAGGTTTAACAGCTTTCGCCGTGGTTAGCAGTGTCACATAGGCACCATTGGCTAAACAATGCTCAGCTATCATTTTTCCAAGTTGACCTGTCGAATGATTGGTGATAGAGCGAACTTGGTCGATTTTTTCACTCGTTCCGCCAGAAGTAATCAATATGTTCATAGCCTTATTCTACAAGAAAAAATGAATTTAGTAAAATAAAATTAACTTAATACTCAATTTAGCCAAACTTATTTTTTTACTAGAAAAGATGCATCATGCAAAAATATTTAAAGTAATTACCGAACATTATGTTGTTATTGGAGTTTAAATGTGCAGTTTTGTATCATATTTGTTATAATAGTTTTATCAAATTAGAGGAGTTCCTTAATGAAAACAGATATCGAAATTGCTCAGAGTGTTGAATTACAGCCCATTGTGGATGTGGTAAAAAAGATTGGCATTGATTATGACGATTTGGAGTTGTACGGAAAGTACAAGGCCAAGCTCAGTTTTGACAAAATTCGTGAGGTAGCGAAAAATCCTGTCGGCAAGCTGATTTTGGTAACAGCAATCAATCCAACGCCAGCAGGAGAAGGTAAGTCTACCATTACCATTGGATTAGCTGATGCGCTCAATAAAATTGGCAAGAAAACGATGATTGCCATTCGCGAACCGTCCTTGGGACCAGTGATGGGGATCAAAGGAGGAGCAGCTGGTGGCGGTCATGCGCAGGTTCTACCGATGGAAGACATTAACTTGCATTTTACTGGTGACATGCACGCCATCACGACTGCGAATAATGCTCTGTCTGCTCTTATCGACAATCATCTGCATCAGGGAAATGAGTTGGGAATCGACCAGCGTCGCATTATCTGGAAACGGGTGGTTGACCTGAATGACCGGGCTCTTCGTCATGTGACCGTTGGCTTAGGAAGTCCAGTTAACGGTATTCCGCGAGAAGATGGCTTTGATATCACGGTGGCTTCTGAAATTATGGCAATTCTTTGCCTGGCTACGGATATTGAAGATTTGAAAAAGCGCCTAGCTAATATTGTTATTGGTTATCGCTATGACCGCACACCAGTCTATGTTCGTGACCTTGAGGTAGAAGGGGCTCTGGCTCTGGTCTTGAAAGATGCGATTAAGCCAAATCTGGTACAGACTATTTATGGCACACCAGCCTTTGTCCATGGCGGACCGTTTGCCAATATCGCTCATGGCTGTAACTCTGTTTTGGCGACTAGCACAGCGCTACGCTTGGCTGATTATACAGTGACAGAGGCCGGCTTCGGTGCAGACCTTGGCGCTGAGAAATTCCTTAATATTAAGACTCCGAACTTACCAACTTCGCCAGATGCAGTGGTAATTGTCGCAACCCTTCGTGCTCTTAAGATGAATGGTGGCGTTGCTAAGGATGCACTTACAGAAGAAAATGTAGAAGCAGTTCGTGCAGGCTTTGCAAATCTTAAACGTCACGTTGAAAATATCCGTAAGTTCGGTATTCCAGCAGTAGTAGCCATCAATGAATTTGTCTCTGACACGGAAGCTGAAATTGCTACGCTCAAGGAACTCTGTGCAGAAATCGGGGTACCTGTTGAGCTTGCCAGTGTCTGGGCTGATGGCGCTGAAGGCGGTGTGGCTCTGGCTGAAACTGTTGTCAAAACTATTGACGAAAAACCAGCACACTACACTCGTCTTTATGATAATGACTCAACTATCGAAGAGAAGATCGAGAAAATTGTCACTGAAATCTATCGCGGTTCAAAAGTAAACTTTGAGAAAAAAGCGCAAACTCAGATTCGAGAAATTGTCAAGAATGGCTGGGACAAGCTGCCAATCTGTATGGCCAAAACACAGTATAGCTTCTCAGACAATCCTGCTGCTTTGGGCGCGCCAGAAAACTTTGAAATTACCATTCGTGAATTGGTACCAAAACTTGGGGCAGGCTTTATCGTGGCTTTGACAGGAGATGTCATGACCATGCCAGGTCTACCAAAACGTCCTGCAGCACTCAATATGGATGTGGCAGCCGATGGTACAGCGATTGGTTTGTTCTAATTGAATTTAAGATATAAGAAGAGGTCGGGCTAAATAGCGCTGGGCCTCTCTTTTTTAGACTTAAATTCCAGATGTTTTGATATAATAAAGCCATATTCCCATCACCTATTTTTTGCTCATAGGAGGATGAACATTGAAAAAAAGAAGTCTCAAACAGGAATTAATTTATCTGGCCTCAGGGGAATCGATAAGTGTCGTGTTGTTCTGCATCGTGTATGCCCTGTATACGAAACCAGAGACCCGATTTGCCACATCTAGTGCCGTCCTTTATTTCCCACTGTTAATTCTTAATCTGATATTGGTTCAAGGTTCCCTCTATTGGCTTAACTGTTTAAGACGAATCCAAAAGAAGAAGTCCTTGGAAGCTCAACTGCTTGCCCCTCTTTATAAAGGGCTAAAAGCGCTGGATTTTATGATGCTGCTTGCATATATACCGATTTGGATCTGGTCTTTTAGAGTGAGTAGTAGCAGTAATATCATTATTGGAGTTTTACTTTGGTTGTTTGCCATCATTGAATTTGTAAATTATTTTTACTATCGCCTGTCTTACTATACAATGGGTGGCCTAGGACTGCAAGTGATGAGGCCTCTCAAGTTATTATTGACGGGAAAAGCTGCCAAATCGCAAATTGCAAAAGAAATTTCCTTATACGAAAAAAATATGGAGCATAAATAATGAAAAAGAAATACCTATTAATAACTCTTCTAAGCATTGGTCTTTTGACCTTGACTGGTTGTCAGTCTGTTGAAAAGTGGTTTAAAAATGCCAAGGAAGAATGGCTGGGGCTGGAGATGACGGTTCGCACCTATGATGAGAATTCCCAACTCATAGACCAGATGTCAGGGAAGTCCTTGTCCATCTCGCGTAACGAGGAATTTGATTCAGTTGATGCAGAAGGGAATTCCAAAGAAGACTCATCTGTGCTCAAAATCACCTTGGGTAAGTATGAGATTGATCATGTGGGCTCTTCCTTGATTGCAGAAGAAAAAGGCTTGAAAGATGTCTTTGCTCAATATCAAAAGACTGCAGATGTTGATGAGAATAGCCATTCTGTCCCTGTTTTAAATCGCATGATTTCAGCTTTTAAAAACGATTTTACCGGCAAGAAAAAGGTTATTCTGATTCGCTCTCAAAACGGCACTCCGTTGGCTGCCTATGCTGGCGATCGTGTCTCTCTTGATAAATCTGATGCTCCCAAAACTTCTGAGTTGCTGATTGACGGCAAGCGCCTCGTGATTTACCGCTGCGACTACACTATTTATGACCGTGAATTGCTGGAGTAAGCTATGAATGTAGAGGAATTGGTAAAAGAGTAAAAAGCTGTGGCTAACCCTGATGATGCGGCGGCTATGAAAGCCTATATGAAAAACAAATTTGAGTTTCTAGGAGTCAAGACTCCAGTCAGACGGAAGATCACAAAGGCTTTTTTCAAACAGCAGACTGACACCGTCATTGACTGGAATTTTATAAATGAAGCTTGGAATAATCCCTATCGAGAATTGCAGTATGCTGCACTAGATTATCTGGAAATTCGCAAGAAACTATTGACTCCATCTGACTTGCCACGTTTGAAAAAGCTGGCCCAAACAAAATCTTGGTGGGATACCATTGACTTTCTGGACCGCTTGGTCGGATCCATCATTGCCCGATTTCCAGAAACAAAAGAGATTATTTTATCCTGGAGTTGCGATAAGGATATCTGGCTGCGACGCTTGGCTATTGATCATCAGCTATTGCGAAAAGAGAAAACAGATACAGAGCTGCTGGAGAAGATTTTAGTGAATAATCTAGGCCAAACAGAATTCTTTATTAACAGGGCCATCGGCTGGGCGCTGAGAGATTATTCAAAAATCAATCCAGACTGGGTCAAGGATTTCATAGAACGGCATCAGGCAGAAATGGCTGCCCTTAGTATTCGAGAGGGAAGTAAGTATCTGTGATGGTTGACCAATCTTTATGGCTTGACATTTTCTACGCTATAGCTTATGATAGATAGGTGCGATGAGTCGATATGCAGATTTTCTGCAATTGAAGCATGGGAGGTCATAAACGCAGGAGCGGACCTTGATCAGTTGTGTGAACCTGCTGATCACACGAAAGTGCCCCTATCCCCAGTCTACGGATTGGGGATTTTCTATTGCTCTTGACGAAGTTAAGTCTTAGAGCAATGGATGCAGTTTTGTTCGTGAGAACAAAATCTGTAAACCTTGGAAGTTCTCATAGAGAGGCAAGACAGTTGGTCGAAGCTGATCTTAGAGACATTGATACTGAGATAGTTGGCGTCGTGAGTGCTATTGCTCTTGATGAAACTACTCTTAGAATGCAAGACAGTTAGTCGTAGCCGAGCTTAGAGGCATTGATGCTGAGGCGGTTGGTGTTGTGAGTGCTGCGTATTTCGACAAAATAAGGCCGTAATTCTTTAGAAATATTTGCATTTTTCCTTAAAAATAGTATAATACTAGAATATACAAAATTTTTAGAAAATTCAGAGGTGGATTGTATGGGATATACAGTTGCTGTAGTTGGTGCCACTGGTGCTGTTGGCGCTCAAATGATTAAAATGCTGGAAGAATCAACACTTCCAATTGATAAGATCCGTTATTTGGCTTCTGCTCGTTCAGCTGGTAAGGTTCTTCAGTTCAAAGGACAAGATGTCACCATCGAAGAAACAACAGAAACTGCCTTTGAAGGCGTAGACATCGCTCTTTTCTCAGCTGGTGGCTCTACTTCAGCAAAATATGCTCCGTATGCAGTCAAAGCTGGTGCAGTCGTAGTGGACAATACCTCATATTTCCGCCAAAATCCTGATGTGCCTCTGGTTGTTCCAGAAGTCAACGCTCATGCACTAGATCAGCATAAAGGGATTATCGCTTGTCCTAATTGCTCAACTATTCAGATGATGGTGGCCTTGGAGCCAGTCCGTCAGCAGTGGGGCTTGGAGCGTATCATTGTTTCTACATATCAGGCAGTTTCAGGTGCTGGTATGGGAGCCATTCTTGAAACGCAACGTGAGCTTCGTGAAGTTTTGAATGATGGTGTGAATCCACGTGATTTGCATGCGGAAATCCTACCTTCTGGTGGTGATAAGAAACATTATCCAATTGCCTTCAATGCTCTTCCACAAATCGACGTCTTCACTGACAATGATTACACTTACGAAGAGATGAAGATGACCAAAGAAACCAAGAAAATCATGGAAGATGATACCATCGCTGTGTCTGCTACCTGTGTACGTATTCCAGTCCTGTCAGCTCACTCTGAGTCTGTTTATATCGAAACAAAAGAAGTAGCTCCGATTGAAGAAGTCAAAGCAGCTATTGCAGCTTTCCCAGGTGCCGTTCTTGAGGATGATGTAGCTCACCAAATCTATCCTCAAGCTATCAACGCTGTTGGATCACGTGATACCTTTGTTGGTCGTATCCGTAAAGACTTGGATGCAGAAAAAGGAATCCACATGTGGGTTGTTTCAGACAACCTTCTTAAAGGAGCGGCATGGAATTCTGTCCAAATCGCTGAAACTCTTCATGAGCGTGGTTTGGTCCGTCCGACGGAAGAAGTTGTTTTTGAATTAAAATAAACTGTCTGAAAATACGTGACAGGTCGAGGATTGAATATCTGTCATTCAATCCTCTTTTCATACAAAGAGAGGTAAGTTTATGGCATACGCAGATTTGAAGAATTGTAAAATCATCACAGCTTTTATTACGCCTTTTCATGAAGATGGCTCCATCAATTTTGAGGCTATTCCAGATTTGATTGAGCACCTTTTGGCTCATCATACAGATGGGATTTTGCTAGCTGGAACGACTGCAGAGAGTCCAACCTTGACTCACGATGAAGAGTTGGAGCTATTTGCGGCAGTTCAAAAGGTTGTCAAGGGGCGCGTTCCTTTGATTGCAGGTGTCGGTACCAACGAAACGCGTCGACTCTATCGAATTCGTCAAAGAAGTAGATGCCTTTGGTGGTTTTGCGGCTGGTTTGGCCATTGTTCCCTATTACAATAAACCGTCTCAAGAAGGCATGTATCAGCACTTTAAAGCCATTGCGGATGCTTCAAACCTGCCGATCATTATCTACAATATCCCAGGACGGGTAGTGGTTGAAATGACGCCTGAGACCATGTTAAGACTGGCAGAACACCCAAATATTATCGGTGTGAAAGAATGTACCAGTCTGGCTAATATGGCCTATTTGATTGAGCATCGTCCAGAGGAGTTCCTGATTTATACGGGTGAGGACGGCGATGCCTTTCATGCTATGAATCTGGGGGCTGATGGAGTTATTTCAGTTGCTTCTCACACAAATGGTGATGAAATGTTTGAAATGCTGGATGCTATTGAGCACAATGACATCAAAAAAGCAGCAGCTATCCAACGAAAATTCATCCCTAAAGTCAATGCGCTTTTCTCTTACCCAAGCCCAGCTCCAGTCAAGGCTGTGCTCAATTACATGGGATTTGCAGCAGGTCCAACCCGCTTACCGCTTGTGCCAGCTCCTGAAGAAGATGCCAAACGCATTATCAAGGTCGTGGTTGATGGCGACTATGAAGCGACTAAAGAGACTGTTAAAGGTGTCTTGAGACCAGATTATTGATCGGCAAATTTGCTTTAGATTTTATATAGAGTAAGTAAGGTGTGATGAAATAATATGACAGAAAAGCATAGTCAACGAATCGAAGAGTACAAGGCAAAGCGTAGTCTGGAAAAGCTTGAGGGGAAGAGAGTTTACGACAAGCCAATTATTCGAACTGGTGATAAGGCAAGTTTTTATGGCGCAGGTCTAATTTTGTTAGGGTTTGGTTTGGGGGCTCTTTATCTATTTCTTAACCTTATAACAGATTGGGATTTAAAACTTTTCTCTCTTATCTGGGAAACACTTGCTGGATTAGGGATTGTTGTCAGTCTTTTCGGGGCTTTTAAAATTGGTCGGTTAGAGTTACATACTGTGTCAATGATAGCAGACAAAGAGAAGAATTTTGACATTAAAAGAGCTTTCAATCTTTATAATGTCATCCACAAACCGACTAAGAAAGTTTTACTTCAATACGATAGTGAGGATGATAGTTTGATTTCTCTAAAAGCTGGGGGTGATTTATTAATTGAGCTCCTAAAGAAAGTTGAGGAAGAGAAATTGCTTTTTAATAAGATTAACAAAACTCTGAAATTAGAAGAAGTATCTGAAAATCATTGGAAAATGCAATATCGTTACAAGAAACAAGATATTGTATTAGAGCAAAGTAGTATATAGTATATGTCTTATTGCCTAGTCCTATTAACTTGATTTTAAAGGGCTAGCATTTATAATTCTCTAAAAAAGATTTCAAAAGGATTGCAGTTGAATGGCGCCTCAAACGTTAGATAACATTCTAAGGATTGAGGTTCGGTTCTTTTCTGCAGTCTTTTTCTAAAAGTTTCATTCTTTTTGAAAAAAATAAGAAAAAATTGTATAATGATAGGGTAAGTTATTGCTTAAGAGGTGATGATAATGCAGGTTCGTAAGGCAAGCAAGGCTGATTGGCAACTAATCCAAAAGATATGTAGAGAAACTTGGTTGACTACCTATAAAGATATTTATTCCTCTTCCTACATAGAGCGAGTCTTTGACATTTTCTATAGCCAAGAACGTTTGCTGAAGGACTTGACAGAACTTTCTCCTGAATGGAATGGCTATTGGCTGGCAGAAATGAAAGGTCAGGTACTTGGTTGTATCGGTGGTGGAATGAGTGAGGACGGCAGAGCCAATGTCTACGTTCTCTATGTCTTGCCGCAGGCTCAACGTTTGGGAATCGGTCATGCATTACTGGAGACCTTGACAACCTATCAAAAGTCACAATATCAGGCAAGAGAACAAGCCGTTACAGTAACGGAAGGAAATGCTATCGGTCTTCCATTTTATGAAAAAGAAGGCTTTGTCTTTGAGTCTGCCACTGTAAATTGGATTGATAGCAGTCAAGCTAGAGATTTACACTATATCAGAAATATATAAATAAAGGAGTATTTTATGAAAGTCATTAAACGCAGTGGGGAAGTCGTTGACTTTGACCCAGATAAAATCTATCAAGCGGTATTAAAAGCAGCTCAAACCGTTTATGTCTTGACAGACGACCTCCGCCAAAATCTAGCCTTGGTGACAAAAAAAGTCGCGTTAGATTTGGAAGAAGCCAAGGTTGAGCGTGCCACTATCAGTATGATTCAGTCTATGGTTGAAAACCGTCTCTTGGGAGCAGGTTATATCACCATTGCTGAGCATTATATTTCTTACCGCTTGCAGCGTGATTTGGAGCGCAGTGGTTACGGTGATCATATCGCTGTCCATTTGCATTTTGAGCAAATCCGATAACAATGCTGAAAAGCCCAGATGGGCTTTTTCTTTTTCAAAACTCAATATAAAAATTCAGTTCAAAGGAGATTTTTCTTCAAAAGTTGTAATCGTATTCAAAATTTTTCCTTGTTTTTATTAGAAAAAGGCCTTTCAAAGCCAGTTAAATCAATATGTATAATCTGGACTTATGCTCTTCTTAATCTTTCTTAAGTAGACACTAGGACATATTAGATATAAAATGAAAGCGTCAACAAGTACTGAGCTGCAAAAATGAAAGCGCTCTTATACAAATAAAAACTATACAAAAGGAGTCAATAAAATGGCAACTAAAGAAGAAATTTTACGTGAATTATACCCTGAGGATCTTTTCCACTATGCCGATGGCTTGACATTGGGAGAAGCGGAAGTATTACAAGAAACTCGTCGTTTGATTGAAAAGCATCTTCGTCCAGTCATTAATGAATATTGGGAAGCACCTGATTTCCCATTTGAAGAATTCTATGCAGTTGCTAAAGGCGCTCAAATCATGAACAACCCTAAATTGTTCGAAGGTCGCGAAGGCAACTACAAACCATCAGAACTTTACATCGCATTCTTGTATTTAGAATTAGGCCGTTTCGATGCGTCTATAGCGACTTTCTTCACAGTTCATGGTGGACTTTGCTACAACACAGTCTTGCTTGGTGGTGACGAGCGTCAACAAAAAGAATTCCTTCCTAAATTAGCTGCATTTGACTGGCAAGGATGTTTCGCTTTGACTGAACCGTTGTCAGGTTCTGACATTGCTGGAGGGCTTGCAACAACAGCTGAGCGTGTTGGCGATAAATGGATCTTGAACGGAGAAAAACGTTGGATCGGTGGATCAGATACAGCTGATGTGGTTCCAGTATTTGCTCGCGACGTTGAAGATGGAAAAGTAAAATGTTTCATCGTTCGTAAAGGCGCTCCTGGATATCATGCAGAACCAATCCCTCACAAAACAGCTCTTCGTTGCGTACGTAATGGCCACATTACTATGAAGAATGTGGAAGTGCCAGATTCAGACCGTTTGGTAAACATCAATGGATTTGGCGATGTAGCTCGCATCTTGACATTCACTCGTGCTGACGTTGCTCACATTGCAACTGCTATCACTTGTGGCTCATACGTAGCAGCTCTTAAGTATGCTAAAGATCGTCAACAATTCAAACGTCCAATTGCTGCATTCCAAATCGTACAAGAAAAATTGGCTAGAATGCAAGCTAACGCAGTGGCAGTACTTTCATACTCAGCTCGTATTGCTGAAATGCAAGAAGCAGGTAACGAATTGATGTTGAACTCTGCACTTGCTAAGATGCACAACTCATTGGTAATGCGTGAAACAGTTGCACTTGCACGTGAAACATGTGGTGGTAACGGAATCACTCTTGAAACTGATGTAGCTCGTTTCTTTGCAGATGCTGAAGCAATCTACACATATGAAGGTTCTCATGAAGTGAATGCTTTGATTGTAGGCCGTGAAATTACTGGTATTGGAGCATTTGTATAATAATGAATTTGGAACGATTGCTCAGCATTTGCTAGTAATCGTTCCGATTCTTTCTTTTTGAAGTTTATATTTTGATAGTAAATAGGAGAAAAAAATGAGTATTTCAAAAGTGATGATCATTGGATCAGGTCAAATGGGAAGCGGTATTGCGCAAGTCTTTGCTCAATCAGGTTTCACAGTTTATCTCAATGATATCAAAGAAGAGTTTGTTCAAAGAGGACTAGATGGTATTACTAAGCAATTGTCTCGTTCTGTTGAAAAAGGTCGTTTGTCAGCAGAAGATAAAGACAGCATTTTGGCAAATCTGATTCCTTCTACATCTTATGAAGATGCTAAACATGTTCAATTGGTTATTGAAGCGGCTACTGAAAATCGCGACATCAAATTGAGCATTTTTAAACAGTTGGATGAGTTGACTGACCCTCAAACTATTTTGGCTTCAAACACTTCATCTCTATCTATTACTGATATTGCAGCTGCGACAGTTCATCAAGAACGTGTTATTGGTATGCACTTCTTCAACCCAGCACCAGTTATGAAATTGGTTGAAGTTATCCGTGCGCTTCAAACGTCAGATGAAGTTGTCAAAGCTGTTCGTGAATTGACTGAAAAAATCGGTAAAACAGCTGTAGACGTGAAAGATTCTTATGGTTTTGTTGTGAACCGCGTCTTGATTCCAATGATCAATGAGGCTATTTTCATCTTAGGAGAAGGAATTGCTTCAGCAGAAGAAATTGACGAAGCAATGAAACTAGGTGCTAATCACCCAATCGGCCCATTGGCATTGGCTGACTTGATCGGTCTTGATGTCTGCTTGGCTATCATGGGAGTGTTAAACAATGGATTTGGAGATCCTAAGTATCGTCCTGCTCCACTTCTGAAGAAGATGGTTGAAGCTGGTAAGCTTGGTCGCAAGACTAAAGAAGGATTCTTTAAATATTAAGATATAAGGAGCAAGAAATGAAAGAAGCAGTTATTGTAGCAGCAGTCCGCACACCTTTAGGTTCTTTTGGTGGAACTTTAAAAAATGTTTCGGCTGTTGAACTAGGTAGTTTAGTTATTAAAAGTGCTATTGAACGAGCAAATTTGAAGCCCGAACAAGTTGATGAAGTTATCATGGGGAATGTTCTGGGGGCAGGACTTGGTCAAAACGTAGCTCGTCAAATGAGTGTTAACGCAGGTGTCCCAGTAGCTTCTCCAGCTTTCACTATTAACAAAGTTTGTGGCTCTGGTTTGAAAGCAGTTCAATTGGCGGCTCAAGCTGTATTGTGTGGAGATGCCGATATC
>NZ_KQ969062.1:1163509-1236994 GCF_001578775.1 Streptococcus cristatus
GCTGGAGGGGCCGAAACATGAGCCAAGCTCCTTATGTCCTTCAAAACCAACGTTGGGGCGCCCGTATGGGAGATTCTCAAGTAGTAGACACTATGCTCCGCGATGGCTTGACAGATGCCTTTGAATCCTTCCATATGGGAATTACAGCTGAAAACGTTGCTGAACAATATGGTATTACACGTGAAGACCAAGATAACTTTGCTGTGCAATCTCAAAAACGTGCAGTTGCAGCGATCGAAGCTGGTCGTTTCAAAGAAGAAATTGTTCCTGTTGAAATTCCACAACGTAAAGGCGATCCTATCGTATTTGATACAGATGAATTTCCAAGAAAAGATGCTTCTCTTGAAGGATTGGGAAAATTGCGTCCAGTGTTCAAGAAGGATGGTACCGTAACTGCTGGTAATGCCTCAGGTATTAACGACGGTGCAGCAGCAGTTGTTGTTATGAGTGCTGATAAGGCTAAAGAATTGGGCGTTCCAGTTTTGGCAACGATCAAATCTTACGCCAGCGCTGGATTAGATCCAAAAGTTATGGGTTGTGGTCCGATTTACGCATCTCGCAAAGCCCTTGAAAAAGGCGGATTTACAGTGGAAGATTTAGATTTGGTTGAATCCAATGAAGCATTTGCAGCGCAAGCATGTGCCGTTGGTAAAGAACTGAATCTTGATCCTGAAAAAGTCAATGTAAATGGTGGTGCGATTGCTCTTGGTCATCCAATCGGTGCTTCAGGCTGCCGTATTTTGGTAACTCTTCTGTACGAAATGAAAAAACGTGACGTTAAACGTGGCCTTGCTACCCTATGTATTGGTGGCGGAATGGGTACAGCGGTCATCGTAGAACGCTAAAACCTAGTTCATTTTTGAAGTTTTCCATTTGCTTCTACTATATAAACAAGTCCTATTGATGAGCTGTTTTTTGCAAACAAGCCTTGATAGGACTTGTTTTATTTTTCGAAAAATTAATTTGAATATCAAAACAATAAGCTTAGCTTATTGATGTATAAATGATGATTAAGTAGACGAAGTGTGAGAAATGGTATATCATAAGAATGTAAGCTCTTACATTTGTAGTTTAAGTATTTGTTGACACCATACTTAGTCATTCAATTTTATAAGTAGGAGCATAAAAATGAGTAAAACTGTTTTATTAGAAGTTAAAAATGGGATTGGATATATCACTATCAACCGTCCTGAAGCTTTGAACGCCTTGAGTTCTCAAGTTTTGGCTGATTTGAATGAAGTTCTTGATCAAGTTGAGAAAAGCGAAGAAATTCGCGTTGTCATCGTAACTGGAGCAGGAGAAAAAGCATTTGTCGCCGGAGCAGACATCAAGGAAATGGATTTGATGTCACCTATTCAAGCCTTTGAATACATGACATTTGCAAATGATACATTTACTCGCCTTTCAGATTTACGCCAACCAACGATTGCAGTCCTCAATGGTTATGCACTCGGTGGTGGTATGGAGCTAGCACTTTCAACAGATATCCGTATTGGATTTGAAAAAACAGTGGTTGGCTTCCCAGAAGTTGGCTTGGGTATTATTCCAGGATTTGCCGGTACTCAGCGGATGTCTCGCTTGATTGGAACTAGCCGTGCCAAAGAGCTTATCTTCACTGCTCGTACAGTGAAAGGTCAAGAAGCCTATGACTTAGGCATTCTTAACAAACTGGTTCCTGCTGAAGAATTGATGTCTTCAGCTGAAGAATTAGCTGCAGCCATCATGAAGAATGCACCGTTAGCTGTTGAAAAAGCGAAACATGTCATTCAAGTTGGTGCGGAACTTCCTCTTAAAAATGCAATCCGTCTGGAAACAGAAGCAGAAGCCCTGCTCTTCTCTACAGAAGACAAACTAGAAGGAATGCGTGCTTTTGTTGAAAAACGCAAAGCTGTTTTCAATCGTAAGTAAAAGAGGAGGTATCAGCATGAAATCAGTTGTATCATTATCAGACGCTATTTCTAAGGTCAAATCGGGTGATATCGTTGGAATTTCTGGATTCCTCGGAGTCGGTGAACCTTTTGAATTGATTGAAGAATTAGTAAAACAAAACCAGCAAGACTTGACTTTGGTATCGGTGGTAACATCTCATCCTGGTAAAGAAGTTGGGGTTGGACGACTTTGTGAAAATCACCAAGTGAAAAAATATATTGCAGCCCACGTAGGAACATCTGCAGCAGCTCAACGTGAGTATTTTGAAAAGAAGATGGAAGTCGAATTTACACCGATGGGAACTGTTGTCGAGCGTCTCCATGCAGCTGGAGCTGGCTTAGGAGCTGTCTTGACTCCGACAGGAGTCGGAACAATCTTAGAAAAAGATTATGAAAAAGTAGAGCGTAATGGCCGTGAATACTTGGTCTATGATCCACTTAAAATTGATGTTGCCTTAATCAAAGCGACTAAAGCTGACAAATACGGCAACTTGTATATCGATGGCACTACGAAAAACATTTCCTTGCAATTAGCTCTCGCAGCAGATACTGTTATCGTTGAAGCGAATGAAATTGTTGAAGCTGGCGAAATTCATCCGAATGATATTTATATTCCGGGCATCCTTGTTGACTATGTCGTCCAAAGCTTGACTCCAGAAGAACACCATAAAATGATGGGTGATCTTTGGACAGAGACTAAAAAATTGGCGGGGGTGAACTAATATGAAAGCAAAAGAAATTATTGCAAGACGTGTTGCACAAGAATTTAAAGATGGAGATGTTGTCAATCTAGGATTTGGTATTCCAAACGCATCTGCTGACTATATTCCTGAGGGAGTAAATGTTATTCTTCAGGCTGAAAATGGAGCCCTTCGCTTTGGTGAAACACCAACGAAAGATACTTACAATCCAAACCTAGCAAACTCTGGTGGAGCGCCAATCACTCTCTTACCTGGAGCAGCATTATTTGACTTACAGACTTCCTTCGCTATCATCCGTGGTGGACACGTTGATGCGACCGTGCTAGGAGCTTTGGAAGTCAGTCAAGATGGCAGTATTGCTAACTGGATTATTCCAGGGAAGTTTGCCCCAGGAATGGGTGGAGCGATGGACTTGTTGGTTGGAGCGAAGCGTGTTATCGGTGCAATTCAGCATACTACTTCAGACGGTGAATCTAAACTCTTGCCAGAGTGTACTTTGCCACTTTCTGCCAAAGGAGTTCTTGATTTAGTCATTACAGAGTTGGCTGTCTTTGGTTTCCAAGATGGTAAGTTCCTCTTGAAAGAGCTTGCTCCCGGCGTTACCCTAGAGGAAGTTCTTGAGAAGACAGCAGGAGAAGTAATTGTTTCAGAAGACTTGAAAACGATGTCAATCTAATAAGGTTAGTAAGCAATTAATCTCCTCTTTCTATGAAAGTGTGTTACTATGTGTTTATAACAACTTGAGCGATGATTAGTTTTTAATCAGAATACTAGCAACTGGTCATCATGGTTTCGAGGGCCAGTTGCTGTTTTATTTATGGCAAATTACCTCGTGAAATTTGAAAGATGGGAGACGAAAAGTGGATATAATTCAAATGACTTACTTTATCAATATCGTCGAATGTGGATGCAATCTTTCTATCGCAGCTAAGAAAATTCATATCAGCCAGTCAGCCTTGAGTCAGTTTGTCACAAATTTTGAATCAACGGAAGGAGTCCAGCTCTTCAATCGCAGAAATGGAAGATTAGAGAGTCTGACGGAAGCTGGTGGTAAGATTTACCGCTTTGCCACAGAGATTGTCAATCGGCATGAAGAGATGCAGTCAATGATTCATATGGAAGCTCTTAAACAAAAAGGTACCTTTAACTTGGGCATTCCGTCATTGATTTTACGTGTATATTTTTCTAGTATTTTACCAAAATTTTTACAGGACAATCCGCAAGTCAACATTCAGGTTACTGAGGATGGAAGTAATGAATTACGTCAAAAGCTGGTTGCAGGGGATCTGAATTTTGCAGTATTAATCGAACCTACCAATCTGGATCCTAAAAAATATGAACAGTATATCATTCAAGTTGATGAATACGTGGCCTATATGGATAAGAATCATCCCTTGGCAAACAAAGAATTGTTGAAATGGAAAGATATCGCTCAGTACGGTTTAGCAACCTTTAATAAATCATTTACAACCTACGATTTAATCACTGAAAAATTAAAGAGTAAAAAGATAAAAGCAAATTTTGCCTATTTATCATCGACATGGGATTTCTTGATAGAGTCAACTTATCAAAACGATATGATTGCACTGTTACCTCGTCCTTTAGAGTATTTTGTCGATAAGAATAAATTCAAGGTTGTGCGCTTTAAGGACCCAGTGCCTTTCAATATTTGGTTCTGCCGGCCTTATAAAGCAAGCTACAATGAGGTAGAAGCATACGTATATGAAGAGCTTTTAAAAGGTTATTATCAGCCTCTTTCTGAGCCACATTCATAGGGGGGAGAATTGATGATGAAGTCCAGTACCAAAACAGCAGCATTGAGTTCATATGTACATACAGCTATTAGAGACTACATGAAAAATCATGATGAGTCAGTCGAATTTCCTCAGGAGATCTGGGAAGTAATGACGACGGATTTGGATATTTTTTCACCGATTTTGTCAGAAGATGATCAGGCTTTGGCTTCTGATTTTATCAGCTCTATTCGAATGATTTCGAATGAGTTTCCAGCTCTTTCAACTATATTGCTGACCCAAGGTTGTTATGGTGTTTATCCGATTTTGAAGTTTGGTACGGGGCAACAGAAAGAGCGTTATCTGGACAAGTTGGTAAAAGGAACTTGTAAAGCCGGTCTTGGGTTTTCTGAGTCCAAACATCTAAATAGTTTAGCAGATTTGGAGACCTATGCGATCAAGACAGAGACAGGTTGGCAACTTTCGGGAGAAAAAGCCAAAGTGTCAAATAGCAGCATTGCGGACATTCTCTTGGTCTTAGCTAAAGTAAAGGAGGATGGAAAGCCTGATTCTTACGGCTTCTTCATTGTGGAGACGACTGCTTCGGGTGTGCTCATTGGTGAGCAGATAGAAAAGCAAGGTTTACTAGGACTTCCACTAAGTTCTGTTACCTTAGATAATGTACACCTGCCGGAAACTGCCTTATTAGGCGGAGTCTTGGCTGGAAATGAGCAATTTAATGATATCATAAAGAATATGCAACTTGGCTTGAGTGCGGTTGCTTTAGGAGTTGCCGAAGGTGCTTTTCATAAGGGTCTTGAGTTTGCACGTGTAAAAAGAGGATTCGGCAAGCGACTGATGGATGTTGAGTTGCATCAGTACAAGTTCGCAGATCTGTACAATAAAATTTGTGCTGCAGATGCTTATTTCTCATCCTATCCTAATCAAATAGAAGAAGATTCCAAGTTTGTTGCACGGATAAAGCTATATATGACTAAGGTAGCGCTAGAGGTTACAGATGAAATTCTCCGTCTTATCGGGCCTCTACAAAAATTTGATCATGTGAATATCAAACGCTATTTTAAAGATGCTGAAATTATTGAGAATTATGGACGGTCAGGAAATTCGATCAGAAAAGAAATCGCAGAGAGATGGTTAAAGGAGTAAAAGATGACAGAACTCAAATTACAAGAGTATCAGTTTGGGGAAATGAAGCTGACTTGGTTGCGTGGAGCGGATAAGCTCACAGATGCAGGCACCTTGTTTGGCCCGGTACCAAAGGTTGTTTGGTCACGTTATTATCCAACAACAGAAGAAAATATGATGGCTGAACTGACAGATCCGATTTTGATTCAATACAAGGGGCAGAATTATTTAATTGATGCGAGTTTTGATACGGCTAAGCTGTCTGATAAACAACGCCGTAATCTCGGTATTCTTTCTGAGAGCCGCGTTGAAGAAAGCTTGGCACTTTTGGGATTAAAGCCAGAAGATATTTCCCATATTTTAATGACGCATATGCACCATGATCACTCTGGTGGTTTGACTAGACTAGATGAAAACAATCAGCTTGTTTCAAAATTCCCAAATGCAAAGATTTTTGTAAATGAGATGGAATGGTACGAAATGCGAAATCCCAACAGTCGGACAAAGGGAACTTATCTAAGGGAAAATTGGGAGCCAATCCAGGATCAGGTTGAAACTTTCACTGAATATCTAAACGTCATTCCAGAAATTCAAATGGTTCATACAGGCGGTCACAGTAATGGTCACAGCATCATCTTACTCAAACAGGGCGAGGAAACCATGATTCATATGGCTGATTTGGTGCTGACTCATGCTCATCGGAAACCCCTATGGGTTGCTGCGGTAGATGATTATCCAATGCGTTCAATCGTAGCTAAGGACAAATGGCTTAACGAAGCTTTTGAAAACCACTATAAGTTTTTCTTTTACCACGATCAATTTTTCGCAGTTGCTGAGTTTGACCAGACTGGCGAGGAGTTTGTTGATTATGTGACTAGGATTCGTGAACCGCGAGTTCCATTCACAGATAAGCAGGATCGTAAACCGTCATTTTTATAAGAATAGAGAATCGCTTCTGTCAGTTTGAGGGAGCGATTTTACTATTTTATTCTCTATTTTTTTGGTATAATGAGATACTAGAAGATTGTAAGAAAGAGGTTTTTAATGGCAACGATTCAATGGTTTCCGGGGCACATGTCCAAGGCTCGGAGACAGGTTCAAGAAAGTATTAAATTTGTAGATTTTGTGACGATTTTGGTGGATGCGAGATTGCCCTTGTCCAGTCAAAATCCCATGTTGACCAAAATTGTTGGGGACAAGCCCAAGTTATTGATTTTAAACAAGGCCGACCTAGCGGATCCAAACTTAACCAAGGAATGGCAAGCCTATTTTGAAGCTCAGGGCATCAAAACCTTGGCTATTAACTCTAAGGAGCAATCGGCAGTCAAAAAAGTGACCGAAGCAGCCAAGAAATTAATGGCTGCTAAACTAGCTCGCCAGCGGGAAAGAGGAATTCAAATCGAAACCTTGCGGACCATGATTATCGGGATTCCCAATGCTGGAAAGTCAACGCTGATGAACCGGCTGGCTGGTAAGAAAATTGCGATAGTTGGCAATAAACCAGGGGTAACCAAAGGGCAGCAATGGCTCAAGTCCAATAAGGATTTGGAAATTCTAGACACACCGGGGATTCTTTGGCCAAAATTTGAAGATGAAATGGTGGCTTTGAAGCTCGCTTTGACGGGTGCTATCAAGGACAATTTGCTGCCCATGGACGAAGTTACTATTTTTGGACTCAATTATTTCAAAGAGCATTATCCTAAGGCACTGCAGGAGCGCTTTAAGCAGCTGGATTTAGAGCTGGAAGCGCCAGACATGATTATGGATATGACGCAGAAACTGGGCTTTAGAGAGGACTATGATCGCTTTTACAGCCTCTTTGTCAAAGAAGTGCGTGATGGGCGCTTAGGTCGCTATACACTGGATACATTGGAGGAATTGGATGGCCACGATTAAGGAAATCCAAGAGCAACTGGCTCAAGTTTCTGACTTGCAGGATCCGCTTTTTCGAGAATTGAAGCAGGATGAGCGGAGCGGTGTTCAAAAACTCTTACTCAAGCGCCAAAAAGAAATCCAAGCAGAGCTAGACGAAGATTTACGCCTAGAGTACATGCTGCGCTATGAAAAAGAACTTTACAGTCAAGGATTCCAAGCCCTTGCTGGCATTGATGAAGTCGGACGAGGCCCCTTAGCTGGGCCAGTAGTCGCGGCAGCAGTCATTCTGCCTCCTAACTGCAAAATCAAAGGGCTGAATGACAGTAAAAAGATTCCCAAGAAAAAGCACGAGGAAATTTATCAAGCAGTGCTAGATCAGGCTTTATCCGTTGGCTTGGGCATTATGGACAATCAAATGATTGACCGAATCAATATCTATGAAGCGACCAAGCTAGCTATGACAGAAGCGGTAGCTCAGCTCAAGATAAATCCGGATTACCTCTTAATCGATGCTATGAAGTTAGACTTGCCCTTGCCCCAGCAGTCCATTATTAAGGGCGATGCCAATTCTCTATCCATCGCTGCGGCTTCTATCGTAGCCAAGGTGACGAGGGACAAGATGATGGCAGATTTTGATCAGGTTTATCCAGGCTATGACTTTGCCCAAAATGCCGGCTATGGCACCAAGCTGCATCTGGAAGGCTTAGAAAAATACGGTGTCACACCGATTCACCGTAGAAGCTTTGAACCGATCAAATCCATGATAAATTTATAAGAAATCCTAATCTTTTGAGGAGACAAGTATGACTAGTGAATACCAAAAAATGATTGCAGGAGAGAACTACAGCTCTCAAGATCCTGAATTGAGAGCATTGGCTACTCGCTCGAGAGATTTTCAGTATCGTTTTAACCAAGAACGAGATGTTGAAAAACGCAGCGCTATCGCCAAGGAGTGGTTCGGCAGTACAGGGGAGAATCTGTGGTTGCATCCAGATTTAGTCTGTGATTACGGAGTTAACATTCACTTGGGGGAGAATTTTTATTCCAACTGGAATTTGACCATGCTGGATGTCTGTCCTATTACCATTGGAAAGAATGCCATGCTGGGTCCTAATTGCCAGTTTTTGACGCCGCTGCATCCGCTTGATCCAGTGGAAAGAAATTCCGGTATTGAATACGGGGCGCCGATTAAGATTGGCGACAATTTCTGGGCTGGTGGTGGTGTAACCATTCTGCCAGGCGTGACGCTAGGAAATAATGTCGTAGTTGGAGCTGGTGCAGTGGTGACCAAATCATTCGGCGATAATGTAGTCCTAGCCGGCAATCCTGCTAAGATTATTAAGGAAATTCCTGTTCATAAAGAATAGAAGAACTCAACCATTTTCTCAAGCATTAATCGAATAAGAAAGAAGGAACTGTATTGCAGTTCTTTTTTTGAACTTTTTTACGAATAAGAAAGTGAGGTGATAAAAATGAATAATTTTGAAATTTATAAAATGAAAAAAGCTGGCTTAACCAATCAACAGGTCTTAAATATCTTGAGATATGCAGAAAATAAAGAGGGAGAGCTATCTTTGCGAGATAAGGCCGTCGTCTCTGAGTGCCGCAATCCCGCACTCTTTATGGAAAAGTACAAGCGACTTAATTTACCAGCTTTGAAAGAAGAGTTTGAACGATTTCTGTCCTTTTCAATCTTGGATGATGTGTATCCTTGGGACTTATGTGAAATTTACGATGCACCGACTTTGCTATTTTATCAAGGAAATTTAAATTTGCTAGAAATGCCTAAGATAGCGGTTGTTGGCAGTCGAGACAGCAGTAAGCAGGGCAATGCTGCTGTGCAGAAAATCATCAAGGAGTTGAATAATGAACTGGTTATCGTCAGCGGACTGGCACGCGGAATTGATACCGTGGCCCACATGGCTGCCCTGCAAAATGGTGGCCAAACTATTGCTGTCATTGGGACGGGGTTAGATGTTTTCTATCCCAAGGCCAATCAAAAGCTGCAGGCTTATATTGGCAAAAATCATTTATTGCTGACGGAGTATGGGCCAGGTGAGCAACCTTTGAAATTCCATTTTCCAGAGCGAAATCGCATCATCGCTGGTCTCTGTCGAGGAGTCATCGTGGCGGAAGCCAAGATGCGCTCAGGCAGCCTGATTACCTGTGAGCGGGCAATGGAAGAGGGGCGGGATGTCTTTGCTATTCCGGGGTCAATTTTAGATGGAAAATCTGACGGTTGTCATCATTTGATTCAAGAGGGTGCAAAGTGCATCACATCAGGCTCTGACGTCTTATCTGAGTTCCAATTCTAAAACAAGTTTTCCTATAGAGAATGTTGTGAGTTGACATCTATCAAAAAATAGTTTACACTCTATGAGATTTATTTCTTATAGAAGGTGTCTAATTTGGTAACAAAAACAAAGAAAAAGTCTACGACCAAGAAAAATCTTGTCATCGTAGAGTCGCCTGCCAAGGCAAAAACAATAGAAAAATATCTGGGACGAAACTACAAGGTTCTAGCCAGTGTCGGGCATATTCGTGACCTGAAAAAGTCCACTATGTCCATCGATTTTGAGAACAACTACGAGCCACAATACATTAATATTCGTGGTAAAGGTCCTTTGATTAATGACTTAAAAAAGGAAGCGAAGAAAGCTAAGCAAGTCTTTCTGGCAAGTGACCCGGACCGCGAAGGAGAAGCTATTTCTTGGCATTTGGCCCACATTCTCAATCTAGATGAGAAAGAGAAAAACCGTGTCGTCTTCAATGAAATCACCAAGGATGCGGTCAGGAATGCTTTTAAAGAGCCGCGTCAGATTGATATGGATTTGGTCAATGCGCAGCAGGCTCGCCGAGTTCTAGATCGCTTGGTTGGTTACTCTATTTCCCCTATTCTTTGGAAGAAAGTCAAAAAAGGCCTGTCAGCTGGTCGGGTGCAGTCCGTTGCTCTCAAGCTGATTATTGACCGTGAAAATGAAATCAATGCCTTTAAACCAGAAGAATACTGGACAATTGACGGAACCTTCAAGAAAGGGACTCGTCAGTTTCAAGCCAGCTTTTACGGCATGAACGGCAAGAAGATGAAGCTGACTAATAACGAAGATGTCAAAGAAGTTCTGTCTCATCTTAAGGGAGATGACTTTACAGTCGACAGTGTTGAAAAGAAAGAGCGTCGACGCAATGCTCCACTGCCCTACACGACTTCCTCTATGCAGCAGGATGCTGCTAATAAGATTAATTTCCGGACTCGTAAGACCATGATGGTAGCTCAGCAGCTCTATGAGGGTATTAATATCGGCTCTGGCGTGCAAGGTCTGATTACGTATATGCGTACCGACTCGACTCGGATCAGCCCAGTAGCTCAGAATGAAGCAGCTAGCTTTATTACAGATAAATTTGGTGCTAAATATTCTAAACATGGCAGTAAGGTGAAAAATGCTTCGGGTGCCCAAGATGCCCATGAGGCCATTCGCCCTTCCAGTGTCTTCAATACACCAGAAAGCATTGCAAAATATCTGGATAAGGATCAGCTTAAGCTCTATACGCTAATCTGGAATCGCTTTGTAGCCAGCCAAATGACAGCAGCAGTCTTTGACACCATGAATGTCAAATTAGAGCAAAACGGTGTCCAATTTGCCGCCAATGGTAGTCAGGTCAAGTTTGATGGATATTTGGCTATCTATAATGACTCTGACAAGAATAAAATGCTGCCGGATATGGAAAAGGGTGATACCGTCAAGCGTGTCAATACCAATCCAGAACAGCACTTTACCCAGCCGCCAGCTCGCTATTCTGAAGCAACGCTCATTAAGACTTTGGAAGAAAATGGCGTTGGTCGTCCATCTACCTATGCACCGACCATTGAAACCATTCAGAAACGCTACTATGTTAAATTGGTTTCCAAGCGCTTTGAACCGACAGAATTGGGTGAAATAGTCAATGCGCTGATTGTCGAATTCTTCCCAGGGATCGTAAATGTGAAATTTACAGCCGAAATGGAAGCAAAACTGGATGATGTAGAAGTTGGAAAAGAACAGTGGCAGAAGATTATTGACGAATTTTACAAACCTTTTGAAAAGGAAGTAGCTAAAGCTGAGTCTGAAATGGAAAAAATCCAAATCAAGGATGAGCCAGCCGGTTTTGATTGTGAGGTTTGTGGCAGTCCAATGGTCATCAAGTTGGGTCGATTTGGCAAGTTCTATGCCTGCAGCAATTTCCCAGACTGTCGTCACACTCAGGCTATCGTCAAGGAAATCGGCGTGACCTGCCCACAGTGTCAGAAAGGTCAAGTTATCGAGCGTAAGACCAAGCGAAATCGCATTTTCTATGGCTGTGATCGTTATCCAGACTGTGATTTCACATCTTGGGACAAGCCGGTCGGACGTAACTGTCCAAAATGCGACCACTATCTAGTTGAAAAGAAAGTTCGTGGTGGCGGCAAGCAAGTGATCTGCAGTAATGGAGACTATCAAGAGGAAAAAGTGAAATAAGTTGTATTGTTCAATCTATTTAAAAAAATAAGGAACAGGCTATGACAGATAAATTTGCAGAGTTTCTTAAAATCGCGTCTCAACTGAACAAGATGGGAATCGTTCCATTGCTAATGGGCTCTTTGGGGCTGGAACAGGTTACTGGTCAGGACTGGCAAGCGCGTGATATCGACATTCATGTTCATGGTGATGAGCGTGGCTGGGAAGCGCCAGATGAAGAGCGTATTTACGATATGGATAAGATTGAACCCATGATGGGGTGTCTAGGTTATCGTTTAGTCGATCTGCACGAGCATGAATTTCAAAAGGAAGATTTGTCTATTGAATTTGGAGTCATGGAAACGCTAGAGGCATTTTCAGGTGTACCAATAGCTGAACTAACTCAAAAAGAGGTTGATGGTATTGAGTTTTTACTGCCGACTGCGGAGCAATTTTTAGCAATCTACCGTGCCTCTTCCCAAGATTCTTATCGAAATGAAAATAACAATCATAAGGATTTTGCTAAGATTGCTTATTTAGAGGAGATGTTAAAAGCAAAGTGATTAAGAAAATAATTAGTGTGCTGTTTTCTATTCTCGCATTATTTATTTTGTCAGCATGCAACAACAGAGTAAATCGTGATTTAGCTAATACAGCAATATCCAATATTCGTTCCGTAGTAGAAGCTGCAGGGTTAGAAGCAGAAGGATACTCGACAGCTGATACCTTTGGTTATCAGGGATCTCCAATTTACATTAAAGGAACGAAACAATTTGTTGATGTCTATGTGGATTTTGAAAAAGATTATGTTGAGAGCACTCCAGTCCTTAAATACAATCCGAGGCTTAAAGAAGTTGAAAAGAAAAAATTCTTTGGTTTTTCCAAGAAAACAGTCTACCGTTTAGAAATGGAGTATGTTTCTGAAGATGACAATTATGATAGACTTGATGAAGCTTACAATAAGTTACTTCAAAGTGGTAGCTTGACTTCAACATATTTAAGCGATGATGCGATTAGGAAACTTTATATTAAAAACTCAGTTGAATTGGACTACTTTAACTCGATTTATTCTTTGGTTCCGAAAGAAGAATATAGTGGCAATCCTAAAGCACGTCTTGAAGAGAGAGAAAAAAGAGAGACAATTTTGAAGACGGATGTAGAAGAACTAATTCCGTTAATCGAGGATTTAGACCCAAGTGGAGTCAATAATCTCGATGAAGAAACGTTTGTTCGAAATCAAGATATACTCTTAAAAAGAGTTGTTGATAATCGTTCGACCTTTAGTATCCACATACACACTGATATAGAACAGGTACGAAAACAAAATCTCCAAGTAACTAATGAAAATATTGACAATTGGACAGACTCTGATTTCCAATATTTACTTGCTCAAATAGTTGAAATTGAAAAACTACCTAGGAATACAGAAGTAGGATTTGGTATAAGTTACGAAGACAATAGTCATCTGTATGCTTATAAGACATTCAGTTTTAATAAAGAATAATTTTGGAAAGACTTTCAGGAATCCTCCTGTCTGTCTTTTTTACTATCTTTTTGTTATAATGGTCAGAGTGAAAATTTAGAAATATCCAAGGGAGAGTATCATGTCATCATCCTATATCATTGTTATCGGTGCTGGTCTTGCTGGCAGCGAAGCGGCTTACCAGATCGCTAAGCGTGGAATTCCCGTCAAACTTTATGAAATGCGAGGTGTCAAGTCGACACCTCAACACAAAACTTCGAACTTTGCAGAACTGGTCTGCTCTAACTCCCTGCGAGGAGATGCCTTGACCAATGCAGTCGGCCTACTCAAAGAAGAAATGCGGCGGCTGGACTCGATCATTTTAAGAGCTGCAGAAGCGACTCGGGTACCGGCTGGTGGCGCTCTAGCGGTTGATAGAGAAGGCTTCTCGCAGATGGTGACGGAGCAAGTGACCAATCATCCATTGATTGAAGTTATTCGTGAGGAAATCACTGAAATTCCAGAGGATGCCATCACAGTCATTGCGACGGGACCCCTGACCAGCGATGCTTTGGCCGAAAAAATCCACGCGCTCAATGGCGGCGACGGCTTTTATTTCTACGATGCAGCAGCGCCTATTATCGATGTCAATACCATCGATATGACTAAGGTCTATCTCAAATCTCGTTATGACAAAGGCGAGGCTGCCTATCTCAACGCTCCCATGACCAAACAAGAATTTATGGATTTCCATGAGGCTTTGGTCAATGCCGAAGAAGCACCGCTCAATTCCTTTGAGAAGGAAAAATACTTTGAAGGCTGCATGCCTATTGAAGTTATGGCCAAACGTGGCATTAAAACCATGCTTTATGGACCGATGAAGCCGGTTGGCTTGGAATACCCAGATGACTACCAAGGCCCTCGCGACAGAGACTTTAAGATGCCATACGCTGTGGTGCAGCTTCGTCAGGACAATGCAGCGGGCAGTCTTTACAATATTGTCGGTTTCCAAACTCATCTCAAATGGGGCGAGCAAAAACGAGTCTTTCAGATGATTCCAGGTCTTGAGAATGCAGAATTTGTCCGCTATGGTGTCATGCACCGTAACTCCTATATGGACTCTCCAAATCTGCTGGAACAGACTTTCCGCTCTAAGAAACAGCCAAATCTTTTCTTTGCAGGTCAAATGACAGGCGTTGAAGGCTATGTTGAGTCAGCGGCTTCTGGTCTAGTTGCTGGTATCAATGCCGCTCGACTCTTCAATGGAGAAGAAGCACTTGTTTTTCCAGAAACAACGGCTATCGGCAGTCTGCCACATTATATCACTCACGCTGATAGCAAGCACTTCCAACCGATGAATGTCAATTTCGGTATTATCAAAGAGCTAGATGGCCCTCGGATTCGTGATAAGAAAGAGCGCTATGAGAAGATCGCTGAGCGTGCCTTGCAGGATTTACAGCCTTATTTGGATAAATAATCTATTTTCTATCATTATCTAATAAAAATCAATAAAAAGTTAGGAATTTCCTAACTTTTTTGCTTAATTTGTGATATAATAAATAAAAATTTTGAAAATAGAAAGTTTTCTGAAAATGAATAAATCCTATTTCTATCTTGATATGAAAACCCATGAGTTGGTGGTTCCTTACACCAAGCAAAAGCGGCGCGTTCGAGTGCTGCTTCCTAAAAACTATGAAGAAGATACTGAAAAGACCTATCCTGTCGTTTATTTTCACGATGGCCAAAATGTCCTTTACAGCAAGGAGTCTTTCAGTGGGCATTCTTGGAAAGTGATTCCAACAATCAAGCGCAATCCCGATATTGAAAAAATGGTAGTCGTGGCCATTGACAATGATGGGCCGCGTCGGATGAATGAATATTCAGCTTGGAAGTTCCAAGAATCCAATATTCCTGGCATGCAATTTGGTGGTAAGGGCACAGAGTACGCTGAGTTCGTCATGGATGTCGTCAAACCTTTCATCGACGAAAACTATCGGACTAAAGCTGACCGCCAGCATACAGCTATGATTGGTTCTTCATTGGGTGGTAATATTACCCAGTTTATCGGGATTGAATATCAGGATCAGGTCGGCTGTCTAGGTGTTTTTTCATCGGCCAACTGGCTCCACCAAGAAGCTTTTGACCGCTACATAGAGCGTCAGAAGTTACATCCAGACCAGCGAGTTTTCATCTATGTTGGCACGGAGGAAGCTGATGATACAGATAAGACCCTCATGGCAGGCAATATCAAACAAGCCTATATTGATTCTTCACTCAGTTATTACCGTCAGCTGATTGCTGCTGGTGTGGGGCTGGACAATTTGCACATTAAAATCCAGTCAGGAGCGATTCACAATGAAGTGGATTGGGCGGAAAATCTACCTGACTGTTTCCGCTTTATCAGTGAAAAGTGGTAGGAAAAGAAGCTAAAAGGAGAAAACAAATGCATGTAGAATTTTTAAGTCATTGGAGCGGTCATCTGAACCGTGAAATGTATGTCAATCGTTACGGTCATGCTGGTATTCCAGTGGTAGTATTTGCCTCGTCAGGCGGTTCTCACAATGAATATGCTGATTTCGGCATGATTGAATCCTGCTCTTGGTTCATCGAGACAGGGAAGGTGCAATTTTTTACCTTGAGTAGCGTCGATAGCGAAAGCTGGCTGGCAGACTGGAAACATCCCCATGACCGCGCTGAGATGCACCGTGCTTATGAGCGTTATGTTATTGAAGAGGCGATTCCTTTTATCAAACACAAGACGGGCTGGTTTGATCCAATGATGACGACAGGTTGCTCTATGGGCGCTTATCATGCTGTCAATTTCTTCCTCCAACATCCAGATGTTTTCAATAAAGTAATCGCCCTCAGTGGTGTCTACGATGCACGTTTCTTTGTCGGTAACAATTTGAACGACGAAGCCATTTATCAAAACTCACCAGCTGACTATATTTGGAACCAAAATGATGGTTGGTTTATTGACCGCTATCGGCAGGCTGATATTATTGTTTGTACCGGTTTGGGCGACTGGGAGCAGGATGGCCTTCCTTCATTTTACACACTGAAAGAAGCCTGCGAGCACAAAAATATTCCAGCTTGGTTTGCTGAATGGGGTCACGATGTGTCTCATGATTGGATTTGGTGGCGCAAGCAGATGCCTTATTTCTTGAGCCAGTTAAATCTCTAAAATGTTAAGTAGAAAGGAAGTTTTACTATGAATTATATTGTTATTTCACCTTATTATCCAGAAAATTTCCAGCAGTTTACGATTGAGCTGGCTAACAAAGGTATTACGGTGCTTGGTATCGGACAGGAGCCTTATGAACAGTTAGGACCAGGTCTCCAGAACGCTTTGACAGAGTATTTCCGTGTTGACAATTTGGAAAATCTGGATGAAGTTAAACGAGCGGTAGCATTCCTTTTCTACAAACATGGACCGATTGACCGCATTGAATCCCATAATGAATACTGGCTGGAGCAAGATGCCCAGTTACGGGAACAATTTAACGTTTTTGGAGCCAAGCCGGATGACCTGAAAAAGACCAAGTTCAAGTCTGAAATGAAGAAACTCTTCCAGAAAGCTGGTGTGCCAGTCGTTCCAGGTCAGGTTGTCAAAAAACTATCGGATGTGGAACAGGCAGTCAAAAAAATCGGCCTTCCTCTGATTGCTAAACCAGACAACGGGGTAGGAGCTGCAGCCACATTTAAGATTGAAACAGCTGCGGATGTTGAACATTTTAAGGCTGAGTGGGATCAGGAGACCGTCTATTTCTTTGAAAAATTTGTGACTTCTAGTGAGATCTGCACATTTGATGGACTGATTGATTCCGAGGGGAATATTGTCTTTTCAACAACTTTTGATTACGCCTACACACCGCTAGACCTCATGCTTTATAAAATGGATAATTCTTACTATGTCCTCAAGGAGATGGATCCAAAACTTCGTGCTTATGGAGAAGCCATCGTCCAAGCATTTGGCATGAAAGAGCGCTTTTTCCATATCGAATTTTTCCGCAAAGACGATGATTACATAGCTATCGAATACAATAATCGTCCAGCAGGTGGTTTTACCATCGATGTTTATAATTACGCTCATTCGATTGATCTCTATCGTGGATACGCGAATATTGTTGCGGGTGAGTCCTTCCCTGAGTCGGACATGGAGCCGTTATTCTGCTTGGCAACGTCTCGTCGCGCAAGCTCACATTATGCCTATTCAGAGGCAGAGTTGGTAGAGAAATATCGAGATAACTTTAAAGTCAAAAAAGACATGCCAGCGGCCTTTGCTGAGTTGCAAGGAGACTACCTCTACATGCTGACCACTCCAAGTCGGGAGCAGATGGAAGAGATGATTGCGGACTTTGGAAAGAAAGCAGAATAATTTTTTATAGCAAATAGTTCTCTTACAGCGGTGAACATCTAGTCAGCATATTTAATAGTGTTGCGGAAATAGAATGATAAGATAGTTTTGAATCTATTGAACCATTCAAAAAATCTAAGAATGATAGTTTGTGAAATATTTATTTTTGATTTATCAATCAGCGTATCCATGCGATATGCTGATTTTTCTTTGTGAAAAAATTTGAGCAAAAACTTTGACAGTGCTTTCAATATTCGCTAGAATAGAAGAGAAATAAATAATGCTTATACCCTGTATCATTCGGAATGATAGGACAGTTAGAGCGCTTGGAATATTCATGTGTCCTAGTACAACTTAAACAGTTGCAGCTGCCTGTACACACGATTGAATGGGGTTTTAGAAAGGCACAGAAATGGCAACTTTAGATAAATCTCTCTTATTAGAGATGTTTCGTAAGATGGAAGAAATCCGTCGTATGGACTTAAAAATTGCACAACTTGTAAAAAAAGGGAAAGTTCCAGGCATGACTCACTTTTCAGTGGGTGAGGAAGCGGCCAACGTTGGTGCAATGTTAGCTTTGAATCCGGATGATTTAATCACTTCTAATCACCGTGGACATGGTCAAGCCATTGCCAAAGGCATTGACCTAAATGGTATGATGGCCGAGATCCTTGGTAAGTACAATGGTACTTGTAAAGGGAAAGGCGGCTCTATGCATATTGCCGATCTGGATGCTGGAAACCTTGGTGCTAATGGTATCGTAGGTGGCGGTATGGGAATCGCTGTTGGTGCGGCTCTTACTCAGCAAATGCAGAAGACAGGCAAGATTGTTGTCTGCTTCTTTGGTGACGGTGCGACCAACGAAGGTGTTTTCCACGAAGCAGTGAACATGGCTTCTATCTGGAATCTGCCAGTTATTTTCTACTGCATCAATAATGGCTATGGAATCTCTGCGGATATCAAGAAAATGACCAATGTAAAACATATCCATCAACGTAGCGCTGCATATGGAATACCAGGCATGTTCATCGAAGATGGAAATAATGTTCTGGATGTCTATAAAGGCTTCCAAAAGGCTGTCGAGCATGTTCGCAGTGGTAAAGGACCAGTCTTGATCGAAAGTGTAACCTATCGTTGGTTAGGACATTCATCTTCTGATCCGGGTAAATACCGTACTCGTGAAGAAGTGGAAGAATGGAAGAAGAAAGATCCAATCGAAAATCTTCGCAACCACTTGCTAGAAAATGACATTGCAAGCGCGGAGGAGCTAGAAGCTATTCAAACTAGTGTCAAAGAAGCGGTAGAAGCATCTGTCAAGTTTGCAGAAGAAAGCCCATTCCCACCGCTTGAATCTGCTTTTGAAGATATTTACGCAGACTAAAGAGAGGAGAAAAAAGAAAATGGAAACTAAAACAATGTCATTTCGTGACACCATTATCCTCGCTATGTCTGAGGAAATGCGTCGCGATAAAAATGTACTCTTGATGGGAGAGGATGTCGGAGTTTTCGGTGGAGATTTCGGAACATCTGTTGGTATGCTGGAAGAATTTGGACCTGAGCGTGTACGCGACTGTCCGATTTCAGAAGCAGCGATTTCTGGAGCAGCAGCAGGGGCTGCCATGACAGGTCTTCGTCCCATTGTTGATATGACCTTCATGGACTTCGCTGTAATTGCTATGGATAATATCGTCAACCAAGCGGCTAAAACACGTTATATGTTTGGTGGTAAAGGGCAAGTTCCAATGACCATTCGTTGTGCAGCTGGTAATGGAGTAGGTTCTGCAGCGCAGCACTCACAATCTCTAGAGTCTTGGTTTACCCACATTCCAGGCCTCAAGGTAGTAGCACCAGGTACGCCTGCTGATATGAAAGGCCTCCTCAAGGCTTCTATCCGCGATAACAACCCTGTTATCATTCTTGAATACAAGTCAGAATTTAACCAAAAAGGGGAAGTGCCAGTCGATCCTGAGTATGTTATTCCGCTTGGCGTTGGTGAAATCAAAAAAGAAGGTACTGATGTAACAGTTGTTACTTACGGAAAAATGCTGCGCCGTGTCATGCAGGCGGCTGAAGAATTGGCAGAAGAAGGTATCTCTGTAGAAGTCGTTGACCCACGTACATTGGTGCCACTTGATAAAGAAATTATCATCAACTCTGTTAAAAAGACTGGTAAGGTTGTTCTCGTCAACGATGCCCACAAAACAAGTGGTTATATCGGAGAGATTTCAGCGATTATTTCTGAATCAGAAGCTTTTGATTATCTAGATGCACCAATACGCCGTTGTGCTGGAGAAGATGTACCAATGCCTTATGCACAAAACCTTGAAAATGCAATGATTCCGACTGTTGAAAGCATCAAAGACGCTATTCGGAAGACATATCATAAAGAATAAGGTATAATAAAGAAAAGGCTTTCTCATGGATTAGATTACATAGATTATTTTATGTAATCTAATCTTGTGTAGAGGTCCTAATAAGTACTTTTAATATTTATATTTAGTGTGGGCAAAAGCTCAGAAAAAGATAAATCTCTTTGGCCTCATTGAAGCCTAAATTGATTTCCTATTTTTCAATCGCTTTTAACGCCCTTTGTATCATGTGATTGAATTCGGACGGAGGTCTGCGAAAAAAAGATAGATTTCCTTGTGTTCATCGAACACATCGTCAATCTCCTATTTTTTCCTTGCCTTTTTCGTCCTTAATATCTTAGTATAGAATTGGAGAGGTCATGGCTGATGATAAGCTAAGAGCGACTCCTGCGGCTAGAAAGTTAGCGGATGATTTAGGGATCAACCTCTACGACGTTTCTGGCTCAGGTGCAAACGGTCGTGTCCACAAAGAAGACGTGGAAACTTATAAAGACACAAACGTGGTTCGCATTTCGCCACTTGCAAAACGAATTGCCCTCGAACATAACATTGCTTGGCAGGAAATCCAAGGAACGGGTCATCGTGGTAAAATTATGAAGAAGGACGTTTTGGCCTTACTTCCTGAAAATATCGAAAACGACACCATTAAGTCTCCTGCTCAGATCGAAAAAGTGGAAGAAGTTCCAGACAATATCACTCCTTATGGTGAGATTGAGCGTATTCCAATGACACCAATGCGTAAGGTTATCGCCCAACGTATGGTTGAATCCTACTTAACTGCGCCGACCTTCACGCTCAACTACGATGTGGATATGTCAGAAATGCTGGCGCTTCGTAAGAAGGTTCTTGATCCAATCATGGAAGCAACTGGTAAGAAAGTCACGGTTACAGACCTTCTTTCTCTCGCTGTTGTGAAGACCTTAATGAAACACCCATACATCAACGCTTCATTGACTGAAGATAGCAAGACCATTATCACTCACAACTATGTCAACCTTGCTATGGCTGTGGGAATGGATAATGGCTTGATGACACCTGTTGTTTACAATGCTGAAAAAATGAGCTTGTCAGAGTTGGTTGTAGCCTTTAAAGATGTGATTGGACGTACCTTGGATGGCAAATTGTCTCCAAGTGAACTACAAAACTCAACCTTCACAATTAGTAACTTGGGAATGTTTGGCGTTCAGTCCTTTGGTCCTATTATTAACCAACCAAACTCAGCTATCCTCGGGGTTAGCTCAACAGTTGAGAAACCTGTAGTTGTCAATGGTGAGATTGTCATTCGCCCTATCATGAGCCTAGGATTAACCATTGACCACCGTGTCGTAGATGGTATGGCTGGTGCTAAGTTTATGAAAGACTTGAAAGCCTTAATTGAGAACCCAATCTCAATGTTGGTTTAAATAATACAGTATTTATTTTTAGAGATATAGATAAAGGAAGTAAGACATGGCCTTAGAAGTAATTATGCCAAAAGCCGGCGTGGATATGACAGAAGGACAAATCGTCCAATGGAATAAAAAAGTCGGAGAATTTGTAAAAGAAGGAGAAATCCTTTTGGAAATCATGACTGACAAAGTCAGCATGGAATTGGAAGCCGAAGAAGATGGCTACTTGATTGCCATCCTCAAAGGAGATGGTGAAACTGTTCCTGTAACGGAAGTCATCGGTTACCTTGGTGAAGAAGGGGAAAATATCCCAACGGCTGGAGCAGCACCAGAAGCTAGTCCAGCGCCTGCAGTTAGTGCCTCAAACGACGACGGTAAGAGTGATGATGCCTTTGATATCGTTGTGATTGGTGGTGGTCCTGCTGGTTATGTGGCAGCCATTAAAGCAGCCCAACTCGGTGGTAAGGTTGCCCTTGTTGAAAAATCAGAACTCGGTGGAACCTGCTTGAACCGTGGCTGTATCCCAACTAAGACCTACCTTCACAACGCTGAAATCATCGAAAACATCGGTCATGCTGCTAACCGTGGTATCGTGATCGAAAATCCTAACTTCACTGTTGATATGGACAAACTTTTAGAAACTAAATCTAAAGTTGTCAATACCTTGGTAGGTGGTGTTGCAGGACTCCTTCGTAGCTACGGAGTTACTGTTCATAAGGGTGTTGGTACCATAACTAAAGACAAGAATGTCTTGGTAAATGGCTCAGAATTGCTTGAAACCAAGAAAATCATCCTTGCTGGTGGTTCAAAAGTCAGCAAGATCAACGTTCCTGGTATGGAATCTCCACTTGTGATGACCAGCGATGATATTCTGGAAATGAACGAAGTACCAGAAAGCCTTGTTATCATCGGTGGTGGGGTTGTCGGTATCGAACTTGGTCAAGCCTTCATGACATTTGGTTCAAAAGTAACCGTTATCGAAATGATGGACCGTATCGTTCCAGCTATGGATGCGGAAGTATCTAAGAATCTTCGCTTGATTTTGGAACGCAAAGGCATGACTATCTTGACAGGTACAAAACTCCAAGAAATCATCGAGGAAAATGGTCAACTTCGTATCAAGGTTGAAGGAAAAGACGATATCATCGCAAGAAAAGCTCTTCTTTCAATCGGTCGTGTCCCAGATCTTGAAGGAATTGGCGATGTTGAATTTGAATTGGATCGTGGACGTATCAAAGTCAATGAATACATGGAAACTTCTGTTCCAGGTATCTATGCACCAGGTGACATCAACGGTACTAAGATGTTAGCCCACGCAGCCTTCCGTATGGGTGAAGTTGCCGCTGAAAATGCCCTTAAAGGAAATCATGCTGTTGCCAAACTGAACTTGACTCCTGCAGCTATCTACACTCTTCCTGAAGTAGCAGCAGTAGGTCTGACTGAGGAACAAGCACGTGAGAAATACGATGTAGCCATCGGTAAATTCAACTTTGCTGCTAACGGTCGTGCCATTGCATCTGATGCTGCTCAAGGTTTCGTAAAAGTTATCGCCGATAAGAAATACGGAGAAATCCTTGGTGTGCACATCATTGGTCCTGCAGCTGCAGAATTGATCAACGAAGCGTCAAGCATTATCGAAATGGAAATCACTGTTGAAGAAATGCTGAAGACTATCCACGGTCATCCAACCTACTCTGAAGTGATGTACGAAGCATTTGCAGATGTACTAGGAATGGCCATCCATTCACCTAAGAAAAAATAAATCGAAGATAGTTCAGACTGGAAAGGTATTTTCCAGTCTCTATCGTATAAAGGGATATCATGAAATATATTATCAATCATTCAAACGACACTGCCTTTAATATCGCCTTGGAAGAATATGCCTTTAAACACCTTTTGGATGAGGATCAAATCTTCCTGCTTTGGATCAATAAACCATCTATCATTGTCGGGCGTCACCAGAATACTATTGAAGAAATCAACCGTGATTATGTTCGAGAAAATGGGATTGAGGTTGTTCGCCGTATCAGTGGTGGGGGAGCTGTTTACCACGATCTTAACAACCTCAACTACACAATTATCTCAAAAGAGGATGAGAACAAGGCCTTTGACTTCAAGAGCTTCTCAACTCCCGTTATCAATACCTTGGCTCAACTCGGTGTTAAAGCTGAGTTCACAGGCCGTAACGACCTTGAGATTGATGGCAAGAAATTCTGTGGAAATGCCCAAGCTTATATCAATGGCCGTATCATGCACCACGGTTGCTTGCTCTTTGACGTTGATTTGTCAGTCCTTGCTAACGCCCTCAAGGTTTCAAAAGACAAATTTGAATCAAAAGGTGTGAAATCCGTCCGTGCCCGTGTAACCAATATTGTCAATGAATTACCAGAAAAAATTACAGTTGAAGAATTCCGTGATTTGCTATTGGAATACATGAAAAAAGAATATCCAGAGATGACTGAATACGTCTTCTCAGAGGAAGAATTGGCGGAAATTAACCGCATCAAGGATACCAAGTTTGGTACTTGGGACTGGAACTACGGTAAATCACCTGAATTTAACATCCGTCGAGGAACAAAATTCACTAGCGGTAAGGTTGAAGTTTTTGCCAACGTCATTGAATCAAAAATCCAAGATATCAAAATCTATGGTGACTTCTTTGGTATTGAGGACGTTGCAGCTGTAGAAGATGTCCTTCGTGGAGTAAAATATGAACGTGAAGATGTCCTCAAAGCACTGGAAACAATTGACATTACACGCTACTTTGCTGGCATTAGCCGTGAAGAAATCGCTGAAGCAGTAGTGGGATAAAGACATGAGAGATTCGCTTTTGCGGATCTCTTTTTTGAACTCATTTTTACATATAAATAGTTTCTAATATATTGCTTTTATGGTATTATATAGATGGATAAAGTCGTTTGAAAAACTTGAAGTATCTCTCTTCAATCTCTCTTTAGAAAGTGTGATCTTATGAAACGAGTCTTTATTATCTTTTCTAATCTTTTTGTCACCAGCTTTCTTCTTTGGATTGCCTTTATCTCACCAAATACGCTCATCCACCGAAGCCTCCCTGTGGTAGGAGTTCTCAAACAAGAAAGGACTGTCACCCATGAGGAGCTTTCGTCCAACTTAGATCAGTTAGCAAGGGAAAGCAATAGTGTAATCGCTCGTCAGATTCAACAAACGGATGCTGAAGGTCAGGTCAAGTTCTCCTATGATCTATACGGAGAGGGAGATCTTCCAAAGGGCATCAAAAAAGCAGAGAAAGAACTCGCTTCTAAGGAAAGCTTGCTTACTAATTACTATATCCTATCAGGGAAGTTACCACTTGAAAAGCTGGATCAAAAACTACACAAACTTGGTTTCTCAAATACTTTCATGAATAAGCCTAATTCCTTGCAGAATTTTATGGCATTTTTTGGATCCGGTTCCCAATCCTTGGCTTTAGTTATTTTTATGATCAGTTTTTGCTCATTGGCCATTATTCAGAAAACACTTGAATTGAGGAGTGCAGGGATTCGTTACATTGCAGGGATGAGACGGTACCAACTCTTTGGGCGTTCTCTCATGGAAGATAGTAGAGAGCTACTTTTAGGATGTATTGGAGCCAGTGCTCTAGGAGCCATTCTGATTTATTGTTTACAATTAACCCCTTTTGCTCATTCCTTCATCATTTCGAGTAGTATCATTTACAATACGCTCTTGCTCATCGTATCTGCTCTCCTGTCCTTTATATTTGCATTCAGCATCCAGACGGTGCACTTGGTTAGCCTTTTAAAAGGGAAAATTCCAGTAAAAAGGATTTTAGTTTTTCTCTTTACCTGTCAATTTCTCGCTGTTGCTCTCATTGGCCTTGCTATCCATCGGGTCAGTATCTATGGTTCTAGCTGGCAGACTTACCAAGAGGGGAAAGTAGCTTGGTCTAAAGAGACGAATTGGGTTCAAATTGGTGTCAATCGGGAGGATGTTTCACAGAATACAAACAAAGAGATGCAAATTGAAAACAGAGCAAAATGGTCTAAGCTCATCAAGTCTGGCATCAAAAAAGGGGGTCTCTTGGTCTATCATCAGCTCGCATCTTTTGATTCAAAAGGCTTCATGAACGATCCTAGAACAGGGAGAGATCTTTCGATCACCGATTACGATCCTCTTGCCAATACCCTGTATGTCACTCCAAATTACCTTGATATGCAAAGAATCTCAGTTTCCCCTGAGGAAAAAGAGCTCTTGAATCACTTGCAAGCTGGAGAATTTGGACTCTTGCTCCCTGAAAAGTTGAAGGGTCAAGAAGAGGAGTTGAAAAAACGCTATGAAGATTATCTGACTCCTAAAGATGAACAAGGAAAGAGCCAGTTACCCATGAAAGCACGGGTGACCTATCTTCCTAACAACCAAAAACGCTTCATTTATAACAATACACCTATGAACTATCAGCAATTTTTGACCGATCCGATTTTGGTTGTTGTTCGACCTAAAAGCTTTGGTGGCTACGACAATCCTTATTTCTCTCAACTCAATTCTTATCTGTATTTTGATGGACTTGAAAAAAGCAAGAAGCTAGTAGCTGAGAATGGGCTCGAAAAAAACGTGAGTCAATACGACTATGCAGCGGCTGTCTATCAGCAGATGATGCAATCCATTCAATTAGAGAACCTCATGGCCATTGCTGGCGGTGTTTTCGGAATGGCGACCTCCATTCTACTCTTTAATACCATGAATTTCCTCTATTTTGAAGAGTTTAGAAGACCGATATTCCTAAAGAAGATTGCGGGTATGGACTTTTTGAAAATTCACAAAAGTATACTCATATCAGAGATTGCTATGCTGCTATTAGGTAGTGTCCTGATTTTCTTTCTCACACAGGAATGGTGGATCGCTCTCGTCACGCTCTTATTATTTGCGACCAATGCATGGCTGATTCTCCTTTACCGCTCGCATAAAGAAGAGCATTTCTTGCCCATTATTCTGAAAGGAGCCTAATATGATCAAAATAGAACACCTGGCAAAATCATTTGGAGAACGGACTGTCTTTCAGGATATCAATCTGCAATTTGCAGCAGGAAAGGCATATGCCCTAATCGGAAATAGCGGTTGTGGCAAGACAACCCTACTCAATATTCTGGCTAAGCTAGAGCCTTATGATAAGGGAAGCATCAGCTACCGAGGGCAAGAGCTTAATCAAATCAAATCTCATCACTTTTTCAAAAATGAATTAGGCTATCTCTTTCAAAACTTTGGTCTTCTTGAAAACGAGACTGTAGCTGCCAATTTAGAACTTGGATTGATTGGTCAAAAATGTACTAAACAAGAGAAGAAGCAGCGAGAAGAAGAAGTCCTAGAAAAGGTGGGATTGGATTATCTCACACTCGATCAAAAAATCTACGAATTATCAGGCGGAGAAGCGCAACGTGTCGCCTTGGCCAAAGTCATCCTCAAGGATCCTCCCTTGATTTTGGCAGATGAACTGACTGCAGCACTCGATCCGGAAACTTCACAAGAAATTATGAACTTACTGTTATCATTGAAAAAGCCAGACCGTTTGATGATTATTGCAACACATAATCCAGCGATTTGGGAAAAAGCCGATGAAGTGATTCGGTTAAATACTATTTAAGTTAAGTAAAAATGCTCTATGATTTTTTGTTCATAGAGCATTTACTGTTGTATGTGTCATAATTTTAGTTCTGTAAACTAGAGCTTGTCCAGAGCATTCTTTTGCTCATCATTGACAATGTGGGTATAGAGGTCCGTTACCTGAGTGCTAGCATGCCCTAGCTGGTGACTGACGAGAACTTGAGATTTTGTTGCATCATACAAACGTGTAGCAAGTGTATGGCGGAGTTTGTGAGGCGTCACCCGCACCTTGAAGTCCTCAGAATACTTAGCTACCATCTTTTCAACACTGGAAGCATCGATTCGATTAGGAGTGCCGCGGTATTCCGTCAAAAAGAAGGCTGTATCAGTCTTTTCGGCCTTGTATCGCTTGCTCCGAATGTTTAGATACTCTTCTAAATAGGGCTTGGCAAAAGCAGCAACATTGACAGAGTCCCTTTTCCCGCCTTTTCTTGTTACTTCAATGACCATCATTTTGAGATTGATGTCTTTTAGGTCCAGATTGACAGCTTCAGACAGACGAACACCAGAGGCTAGCAGCAAGGCAATGATGGCTAAATCACGTTCTTTGTTCTTGTTAAAAGAAGATAGGGCGCGATTAGAGAGTTTCTTAGGATACTCCGTATCGATATATTGGAGAAATCCCTCGGTTTCATCTCCTAAAAATAGCTTCTGCTTAATATTCTCCGCACGAGCAGCCAGAGTTTCCTTTTTCTTCTTAGTAGCGACCTTCTTCATCACATTTCGATAGAAGTAGGGCTCCCCCTGCTCATTTTCCACTTCCTCAGTCAAATATTTGTAGAGGCTGGACAAAGCCGACAGAGTTCGGTTGATGGTTGTCTGGGAAACACCGTTTTGTATCGTGTTGGCATTGAGAAGTGGGCGCTCCCGTAAGTGTAGAATGAAAGCTTCCATATCTCTCTTGCTCATATTCTCCAAGACTGAGAGAGGAATCTCAGCAATTTCTGAAGCGTCAGATATACCAGAGTCTAAAACCCAGCGGAAAAATCGATCGTATTCTTTAAGATATTCGTATAAAGTTGTAAAACTATAAGGCACTGCCAGCTTAGACTGATAATATTCCAAAATGTACCAGGGCATAATCTGCTTCAGTTTATCAATTCGTTCCAATAAAATCTCGCGTTTCATTCCATCTTCCTCATAATTTTTCTATAAAAGAAGTATAGCATATCTAGCTATATTTTTCAAGAAAATTATAGTTTTTCGGAAAGATGTTAGAGAGGAGATAGCCCTCATAACTAAAAAAATTTTTTCCGCCAAAAATTGAAAAAATGTACTTTATTTCACGGTAAACTGAATTTTTTTAAAACCAAAACTTCCACTAAAAATGAACATTATTAAAGTGAAAACTAAATTTTTTTCATTTGTATATTTTGTGAAAATAAATTCGATAAATCAAATAAATCTCGTGTGTGTACTTCCTTTAAAATTTTGTTATCACAATTCTCTGCATCATAAAATGCCAGTCATGATAGATAGGATTTTTACTTAAATGGAACAAAATGCTCTCGTTTACGTCTACGACCTTTACAAATAATGCAAGGTTCCATGCTACGTTTTTCAAATAGAACTCTTTTCCTGATCATTTTTTTGTATCTATGATTAGGATTGTTTTGGCACTTCCACCAAACTCTAATTTGACTTTTACCTGTTACTCTTTCCGGATTAGCAAGCAGTATATTGTTTAAATAATCCCATTCGCTCATTAGATGTAGATGCGTTTCTTTTAGATTATTTTGAACTGCAGGAATTATCCGACCTGTGCAATTTGGACAAACATTATCTGTACTAGGTGGATTACTCTTCAGATATCGTTCTAAAACAACATTGAGTTTTTCTTTGAAATTACAATGACATGTATTACAATGCCAAAGATAGCGTTTATTAGATTTAGTATCTATTACTATTTCTTCCGTAGAAACATTATTCTCAACATTCCACATACTATTCAAGTCAGGATAAAGATCTAGTAACGCGTTTAATCCCTTTAAGGGTTCTTTGTTACTACAATAAGGGCAACTATTTTTTACTTCCCGCCGTCTAGGAATCGAGCATAGGTATTCACCATGGCAGTTAGAGCAACACCACCAATATTTTTTAGTCTCAATGTCTGTTTGTGCAAGGAAAATAGGCATTTTATTTTTCTCGCTCCACTCTTCAACCAAAATTGGTTCGTTGTGCAACGCATTGTTTTTGAAAATACTAGTTACCCACTCACAAAAGTTAGGGCAAGTTTGAAAATTTCGATTGCCTAGTTCAGTTCTTATAATCATTTCCTTAGGACTACAATCAAATTCGATACCACAACAAGGGCAGACCCAACTTACTAAATCATTTGACTTGTGCCAGTAATCATCAAGGTTACGGGTGTTTTTAGCATTCCAGAAATCTTTTAGAAATCGGTGTGTTTTCTCTAGTGTATTGAATCCTCTTAGCATTTTCTGATCCTAGCAGTAAGGACAACTATGATTGTCCTTATCCAGAACCTTACAAGAATAAGTGCCTTCGCAGTTCGTACAATTCCACCTTACGTCTATATTTGAAAGAGTATCGACCTGACATTCAGCTATTTCATTCTCAGCAGACCATTCATTCAAGTGCTGTGAGTGCAGAAATGAAAGAGGAGGGGTCATCATCTGTTCTGTTATTGGCTTGTTGAATGAAGCATGACACTCTGTACAGTAGTATCCCGTCCTTTTTATTCGTGCAAACAACCTATCTATTGATAGTTCAAATTCATGCTGACAAGTATCACACTTCCAATGGTGATGTAGGGTAACATTCTCGTTTAGTTTTAAATTCTTAAACTCTTTTTGATTGAGTTCGTCGTGGTAAATTTTCGTAAGATTAGGATAAACTTCATGATAAAAATAGTGATAAGACCATTCATTACAATCAATATGAAAGAGCTCCCCTTCTTCTGAATGTAATAATTTGGGGTTCATTGCGGCGCCCCTCCAGATAACTTGGCACGTAGGGCATTTAAACTGAAAAACTCGTTTAGAGTTAAACTTTTCCTTGCTCAACTTTTCCTTAATCGTATCTATATCCTCGTGGTGGAAGTCAAGATAGCGTATTAAATCAGGGAACATCGCAAGAATGCTATTTTTATCCTTTTTAAAAACTTTCCCCATCTTGCAACAAGGGCAAAACTGTTTTCTTCTACGACAAGTTTTAAACACGTCATTAATTCGTGCCTCCCAACTATAAGAACAGTGTGAACAAAGCCAATGAGCATATTGAACACTCGTGGCTTTTGTTAATTCGATATCCAATTTATTTCGCTCAAAGTCCCAGTACATCAGCAACTCGGGAACTTCCTTAATTGATTGAACCATGGGTTTGTCTTCCTTCTTAGTACTTTGTGGCGTTATCCAACATATTTTTAATATTAACAACCTTACTTTGGCTTCCTGACTGACTTATCGTTTCTTTGCTGAAATCGATCTCCGTGTCAACTGTAATAATCTGACTTGCTAAAAACTCGTCTGTGATGACTTTGGTGTCAGATTTTAACAATCCTTCTTCCTTGAGCAGTTCTTTTGCAATTTCAGGATAGACAGATGTTTTCAGAATAGACCGTAGCTTCACTACTTCATCCTGGAGCTCTTTCCTCTCTTTTTCATCATTTTCTGCCTTTTCAGTCTTTAACTCTAGTTTCTTGTTTATTTCTCTTAGCTTGTCTGCCTCATCTTTAAATTGCAAAGCAACTTCTACAATTCGTTTGTAGTGGCGATTTAATTCCATCAATGTTGCTTTTATGGCTCTTGGAGTACGGTTAGTCCTTATAAAGTTTTCGACATCTAAGGTTTTGTAGGTAATAATAGTTTGGAAATCTTCATCATTACTCTTCGCTTTTAAATCCGCCAGCAGACCTCTGAATGCAACGTTCCGTCTGATGGTAGTATCTGCAACCTTCGAATACCCATTTGTTCTTAAGTGTTCACCGAACTGAGGTAGTTTAAAAAGATTGATGTTGCTGTTACACTTCTTCTCTAAATAATGATCAAACATCTCAATCAATTCTTCGTCAGATATGAACTTCTTCCTTGCCATATTTTTCCTCCTCATTAGCTTGTTTTGCGGTTAAATATTCTTGATATGAGTGACTAACAGCACTCAGTTTTAATAGGGCTTCACCGATGTCCTCTATATGTCCTTTACCTTGTCGCACTCGCTTAATAGCTTGATCTACTAGTAAGGCTTCCTGATCGACAGATTTTTTAAAGGTCTTATCCATCGTGAAGTAGTCTTTCCCAACTTTTCGATAAAAGGGACAACTAGTACAAGCTCCCAACTCTGCATGATTGCTGATGACCTTCAAACAGTCTGAGAAGTCTCCAATTGCGTAGAGAGGAGAATAACACCGTCCTTTGTTATCTAATTGTACATAGGCTTTTCCAACAGTATACTTGCGTTGAGCTTTGCTAATCTCGTAGGTGGTTTGTGAACTGGTGAGCTTACGATAGACTTGATAACTCCGACATTCGATGAATTGGCTAAGGTTAGAGAAATAGTGAGAGGAGGTTGTAACATTATCATGTCCAGCAAGAAGCATAGCTGTCACTGGACTACTACCTTCAGCAATCAGGTTAATCATGGCAATATGTCGTGTATCACCAATGTGGATGAAATTAATTTCATTGTCCTTCAATCGACTAGGCGGATTGAGGTAGTGAACGTGATGGCCATATTGCTCAGAGATAACCTCATTGAAAAAGTATTTGAGAATGGTATTTAGATTGGTATAGGTCAAAAAACGGTTGTTTATCCCCGTTCTCCTCTCCCACCGTTTATAGTGGGTATCCGTCACAAAGAGGGTATCCAGTTTTGTTGAAGCTAAGTCTTTGGTTAAATCCAAATAGTGCTGGATGGTTAAAGCTAACTTTTCAGGAATTTCATAGGTGGTCAAGTAATAGTCTTCTGCTATCTTGTGAGAGACACCTTTTTCCTTCCCTTTGAGATTGTTACGCCTCAGGGTTAAATAATACTTCCCTTGCTCTTCAGACAAGCACTCTCTCTGAGTTAGTAAGAACTCTCGAGGACGCAAAGGAACCACAGCTGTAATCTGCCACCAGAGGTACAAAGGGTAATAGAACAGTCGTTCTTCATCAGGTAGTTGTTGCTTCCAGTAATCATTTAAAATGTCGTTGAAAGTGAAATAAGATTGAAACTGAGCTAACTGACGTTGTTTCCGTGGTTTCAGTTCGTACTGACTGGTAATCAAATTATCTAGCTGCTCCAGAAATTGGTTCATGATAAGTGTTTCATAACAAGGCAGGCTAGAGAAAAAGTCAATGCAGAGGGTTGGTGACGTTATTTTAATATCATAGACATCTTTTAGGATATTCTGCTTGGTCTCTTTGACCAATCGCTTTATATCACGTAAGAAAGCCTGCAGGGATACTAATACATGCTGATCCATTGATAGGATAATGAAACTCTTTAAGTAATTCACAAAAATCTCGTAACCTAGACCAAATATGGGTTCATAAACTCTCTTGTAATGAAACAGATTGATGTTAAAAAGAAAGCTGATATTGGCATATTCATTGGTAGTCTGCCATTTATGGGCATCAAAGTCCGACGTTAGAATGATTCCCTTTTCTACATAATCAATAAAATACTCCTGTGCTTGATGTACTATAGTATCATCGAAATCTGAAATCGTTTTAACTGTTCGGAATAATTTAGCTTGATGGTTCAACTGACTAACTCCTTTATAATCTCTTCGTAGTCGCTCAATACTTCTTCGCCGTATTGGTCAGACAAGGCTTGTAACATTTCTGTTAAACAGGGCTTCAACTGGTTCTCTAAAATAGCGCGAATTTTCCCTTTCTCCAAGTCATTCTGTACCTTGCCATATTGTCTATTCAGCCGATTAAACTCGCCAATCAAGAGTAACAAGGTTGAGGTTGTCTGTAACTCATAGGTACAGCCTACACAGTGCTGTCTATCATCATAAGGACAAAATCTTCCTAGAGCTGACAAGAGACACATACTCTCGGCTTGCTTAGAAAAAGCCTCACTATTTCCAATACGATGACAAACTGAGAGAAGTTGCTTGGGTTCCATTTGCTCCTCTACTACCACTTTCAGAGCCTTCTGAGACCTAGTATCTGCTCGCACACTAAGTTCCAGGGTCTTTTCAATCTCAGCGGGTGATAGGTTTAATGTCTTAATCATTTTGGTTTGCTGATTAGGACTCAACTCTTTGTATTTGCCTCTCGTTACAATGGTTAAAAGCATAGACGGCACCATTGATAAAACCCCTCGTTCAAAAAGTTCCTTTGCTACCATTTCAGGTTGTAATTGACCTAATTGAGCATCTTTGAGGTAGGCTGTGGTAGTTTGAGCAAACTCATCGTAAGATCCCTTGTGGCTTCTAGCTAGGGCTGCTAAGAAGTAACCTTTGATATTAAGCTCGGATTTTTCATTTAAGACATCATCAGCTAGCATAGCAACAGCTTGTAAATAGGACTTATTAGCTGATCGACTGCTAAAATCCCTCTCTAGGAAAAACTCCCCAATTTCCTCGCCCATATAACGGCTAATCCGCTCATAATCAGTAATTTTACGAATGAGTGGACCATCTATACCATTTTCTTCGAAAATATGATAGTGAGCCTCACATACGGCTAAAAGAGTTCCTATTAACACCTGACAGCTTTCTGGTACATGAAACTTTAACTGACTGACATTAGAAGCTCTTTGTGTTTTGTTAGGTGTGATATTGAGATAGGTTAAACGGGTCGTAATGCTAAGAAGCGTTTTTCTTGCCTCGCTAGTATCCCAGGTCCCTTCTTTGACAGCAGCTAGCACTTCTTCAGGCTCTCTCGGTAATTGTGGATGTCCAATTCTTTCTAAGTCAGTTGTTCTAAGGGCACAAATGAAATGGAGGGCTAGGTACAGCCATGTGTCTGCATAGTCTTTAGAGGAAGCCGCTTGAGCTAACATCTCATTTTCTTGTATATAGTTGTCATTAAAGAGATAAAACATCAATTTTAGGTAATCATTCAGCTCATAAGCACCATTTTTATCTTCCAAGGTATATCGACTGGTCATCTCATAAGTATTGCGATAGCGAGTCACTCCTTTTTGCAAAAGCCAAGAGGCAAAAGCAATACAGTCGTCGCCATGGTTTTTGCTGAGAATTTCTGTAGCCTGCTCAATCAGTTTCTCCAACTCTTTATCATTGTACAAGAATAGATCCTTAGTTAGATAATAGGCTAGAAAGTCCTGTAGGTAAAACTGACTGGCTTCATCTAAGTTGTTAAGCTTAACGTACTCTTTGAAATACTTCTGTGTAGCCGAGTATCTTTGTTTCAAGATAGTTGAGATAGATTTTACTCCTAGTTGTGCAGATAGGTAGCCTTCTAGCTTATCTTTTAAAACTGCTGCATCTATTTCTGATATGGTGAAATTACTCCTATTGATAGATAACCCAAACCAAGCATTATCTAAGAGAAACTGACTGACCATTTCTCTAACTTCCGGAGTGTCTTTGTCTAAGTCAATCAAAACTTTCTCCAGAATATCTTTTATAAAAACGCTCACACTTTACCTCCTTTGCTAAATAGATCATCTGCTCTCCATCTCATGTAAGCAAATACTCCATCATTGACCTGTTCATATTGTTTAGCGATTTCACCTTTGTTCTGTAAATAAACCCAGGCACTATCTGGCGACTTGTCTCCTCTTGCTGACATTAATTCACTAATTTCTGACACGCCAGATAGGACTAACTGGGTCGTGTACCAATGCCTGAAGATATGAGGAGAGATATTGTGTTCCTGCAAGAGCTGACCAAAAAATACCACTTCTGCATTATCTGATCTCAAATAAATTGGTATCATCTCCTCTCGAATAATTCGACGAAAGCGTTGATAATAAACATCATAGGTGAGAGCTTTCCCTCGTTTGTTTAGATTCAGTGGTCCATAATCTTTCTCATATTTCTTACCCTCCAGATAGCTCATATAGTCGTTATATACTTCTAAAAATATTTCAAGAAAGATATAAGGCACTGCCTGCATCCGTTCTTTCTTGATTCGTCCTGTGGGCCTTAAATCACTCCTCAAAGGCATTTCTTTTCGTAGATCGATCTCTACCTTGAAGGTCTCGCCTTCACTTTGGTGAAACAAAACACCTGCTCCTAGCGGGCTATCCTCTCGCCTAACATTACAAGCCTCAGATGGTCGTAAGCCTACAAAAGCTCCCAGTGCTACCACCATGAGTAAGTCTTTGTGATATTCTGCAATGTGGGCAAACAACATTTCAAAGGCAGCGTTTGGCATATCTCTAAAAATAGATTGTTCGGTCTGACTATCATCCACATAAACATCAAATTTAGGTTCTTTTCGCTTAATCAATCTCCCTCGTCTATTAGTGAAGGTGGTTATTTCATAAAGATCACTAGGACATAAAATTGCCTTGTCTTTGCGTTCCTTAAGGTAAAGGGTTAGAAAATCAAGTACGGTATTGATACAAATTTTAACCGTAGATTTCTTTCGGTGTCTAGAGTTTCCTGGAAGAGTTCCTAAGCCATAATTCATCAGAAAATCTTTGACCATATCAAGAGTTAGATGATTTAAGCTAGTAATCCCCTTTTCACCAAAGACATAATTGAGAAATTTGATGACATAAGAAAATCGCTTATTTCCATCATCAGAAATTGATTTAATCTTCGAGGATGACTTTACATAGCGATGAAAATTTGTAAACTGCAAGCTACTGTCAGAGGATTTGATGACAATAAATTGCTTCGTCACAATGTGACTATCACCTAAAATTAAAGAATGTTTATAGCTGACAAATTTCATAGTTCCTCCTTTGGGTTAATTATTTAGTTTATTTTTTGCGTATATTATAACTTTTTGTTAAAATATTTGTAAAGAAAAAAGTTAACAAATTGTAGTATATCAAATAAAGTTAATTAACAAAAGTTACAGAAGAGAGATTAATTATGTTTTCAGGTCAACGTTTAAAAACACTTCGTAAAGAGAAAAAAATGAGCCAAGAAAAACTCGGCTCACTTCTTAACATTTCTAAAGTAGCGGTATCTAATTGGGAAAATGGAAAGTCTTTCCCTACCCTTGATAATCTCAATGAATTGGCGAAGGTTCTAGAAGTGGATACCGACTACTTCACTGAGCACGGAGAAATTATCCGTATCTACAGCCGTTTGAACAAGTCAAACCAGCACAAGGTTGTAAACTACTCATCCGAATTACTGGAACAACAAATTTCAGATGATGATAACATCGTTGACCTATATAGTTACAAAACTTACGAAGGTCTATCAGCTGGAACAGGCTACTCCTACTTCAATGATGGAGATTATACTCTTACCTACTCAACAGAAAATATCTCTCATGATTTTGCCTCCTGGGTTGTTGGAGACTCAATGGAGCCAGAACTGCCAAATGGAGATGTGGTCTTGATTAAGCAATCCACTAACCTAGATGATGGAGATATTTACGCTGTTGAGTTTAACGAACAAACCTATGTGAAGAAAGTGTACCGTCATAAAACCTATCTCCGTCTTGTTTCTATCAACGAGAACTACGATGATATATTTGCACCTTATGAAGAAAACCCTCGCATTATCGGAAAGATTGTGGGGCACTTCACACCGATTGAACAGTAAAGGAAATTTTTATGGGATACATTGACTATTCTAGGGAACCACAATCGGACATTACCTTTATAGACATGAAATCCTTTTATGCAAGTGTGGAGTGTGTCGCAAGGGGGTTGAATCCTCTTCGAACCTCTCTATGTGTTATGAGCCGAGCAGATAACAGTGCTGGGCTTATACTTGCAGCTTCTCCTGTGTTTAAGAAGGTTTTTGGAAAAAGTAATGTTGGACGCTCCTATGACCTCCCTTTTGATATCAAGACGAGAAAGTTCAATTACCAGAATGCCTGGAAACAAGGGATAGAGGTTACTCCCCAATACAAATCTTTTATCGAGAATTGGGCAAGAAGAACCCTCATTGTTCCACCAAGGATGGAGCTGTACATCGAGAAGAATATCGAAATCCAACATATCTTTCAAAACTTCGCATCACCGGCTGACATCCTCCCCTATTCTATAGATGAAGGTTTTATTGACTTGACCAACTCTTTGAACTACTTTATACCTAATCATTCATTGTCTCGTAAGGATAAGTTGGATAATCTATCGGCCCTCATACAGCGTGAAATTTGGAGACAGACAGGCATTATTTCCACTATAGGTATGAGTAATGCCAATCCCTTACTTGCAAAGCTAGCCCTTGACAACGAGGCTAAAAAGACCGTGACAATGCGAGCGAATTGGTCCTATGGAGATATTGAAACAAAAGTATGGTCTATTTCCAACCTCACTGACTTTTGGGGAATCGGAAGTCGGACGGAAAAGAGACTGAGAAAGCTAGGCATCACTTCTGTAAAAGAGCTTGCGAATAGCAATCCTGACCTGCTTAAAGAGGAATTTGGTAAGGTAGGTGTTCAGCTTTGGTTCCATGCAAACGGTGTGGATGAAAGTAATGTCCACACCCCCTATAAACCTAAATCTCATGGACTAGGTAATTCTCAGATACTGCCTCGTGACTATCACAATAGGCGAGAAATTGAAATCGCCCTTGCAGAAATGGCGGAAAAAGTGGCTCTTCGCCTGAGGAATGCTCATAAAAAGGCAACAGTCGTTTCTATTCACATCTCCTACTCTAAGATGGAGATGAAAAGTTCCATCAATGCACAAATGAAGATAGAGCCCGCTAGTCTCCCTAAAACGATGGTTGACCATGTTCTGAACCTCTTTAGGAGTAAATACACCTCAGGAGCTATTAGACAGATTGGAGTATCTTATGGTGGCTTTGTGGACGAAAACTATACATTACTCTCTCTATTTGATGATGTAGAGGCATTAGAGAAAGAAGAGAAGCTACAAGTTGCTGTAGACGCTATACGAGAAAAATATGGCTTTTTAGCCATTCAAAAAGGAACCGTCCTGATGGAAGGTTCCCGTAATATTGAAAGGAGTAAACTTGTCGGTGGACACTCTGCCGACGGCGTAGATTAAAACTATGATTGATCGTTCCTATCTACCATTTCAGTCAGCTAGAGAGTATCAAGATACAGGGATGCAGAAATGGATGGGATTTTTCTTATTCGAACATACAACTGCTCTTGTAGATGATACCAACAGGATGACTTATCACACTCATCTATCACCTGAGCAAAAACTACTGCTACTTAGTCAGCTATACTCCAATCAGATAAATGCCCAGATTATAGCTCAGGAAAAGAATGAATTGAAGATTTATACTGGTACAATACCCACTATCACTCCTCAGTATATCTTGATAAAAACAACTGAAGGGCATAAACGCATTTTACTGGAAGATATTACTACTATTGAGCTACTGGAGGATATCTTGTATGAATCAGCTTGAATTCCATCGTAATGAATTACAAATAGATTATTTTAGCGATAGCTACCGTCGCTTTGAGTCTGATTTCTACCACTACTCTGCCCTAGATACTCCTTTGACTTTCTTGATTGATGATATCCTTCTGTTTATGTTTAAATCAAAGAAGGACTATTTTAAATTAAACAAGGAGAACGCAAAGGATCATCAAGACCACTATTTCATCTTTTCTATCGAAACGCTTGACGAACAGAAGTCAATAAGAAAGTTTGCTTATAAGAAAGTTGTTTGTAGCGTAAAATATAACAAAAAGGAGTAGTCCGCCCTAGGACTTACTCCTTTTCTCAAATTATCTTGAAAAAATCAAAAAATTTCAAAATACAAGGATTGTAGTTTTCGTAGAAGAGAATATAGAAGCGATGCAGTCCAGTGGGGCTGTATCATAAGTTCTTGTCTATAAATGTAAGGGCGAATACCCTTATGCAAGAGTATTCTTCCGCAAAATCCGATATGACCGAACTGTATCAAATCAGAAAAAATTATGAGAAGTATATGGGTAAAGAGATGGAGAGGTAATTCATTCTCCTTTTTGTCCTCTCAAAAAATCTATAATGGCCATTGCAATTTTTTTAGATAAAATTGGTGGAACGGCATTGCCGATCTGTTTAAATGCAGCTGTTCGTGAATGTTCAAAATAAAAATCATCTGGAAACCCTTGTATTCTAGCGGCTTCTCTTACTGTAATTGAACGATTCTGTCTTAAATCTGGATGAATATAGTAATGTCCATCTTTCGCAATATGAGCAACAACTGTATGACTAACAGAGCCATAATCCAAAGCTTTATATCTATCTAAAAAAGATGTTGTATTAGAATGAGTTTGCAGTTCTTCAGGAATATCGATATACCTTAAATTCTTACCTTTTTTCTTAGCTTTTAGTACCAATTTATATATCTTCAAATCATTTTCATTATGAGGTCTTGCAGCATGTTGTGTTAAAATATCATCTTTTTTACGAATATATTTTTCAACAAACTGACTTGAAACATCACAACGATACTTATGAGAACTTCCTCCAGACTTTATACTTGGCAAGTCCTCAAATAATTCTTTTATAGTTGGGGCAGCTTCAACATATTCAGCCAAGCAGTCAAAAAATGAGTTATCGAACACTAAATCTTTTCGATGTCCGACAAGTATTAAACGTTCTCTTTTTTGTACTACACCATAATTACTTGCATCTACTATTTGATAATCTACCTCATATCCGCACTTATCAAATTCGCAAATTATTTTTGGCAAGAGTAACTCTCCTGATAAATCCTTAAAAGAAAGCAACCCTTTAACATTTTCAAAAACAAAGAACTTTGGTTTATATTTATCCAGAAAATCTAAATAATGTTTATACAGATAAATTCTTTTATCAATAGATTTTTTCGACTTGTTATTAGCTCTACCGATTGTCGAATATGCCTGACACGGTGGTCCACCAATAATACCATCTAACTCATTATTACCTAATCTTTGGTCAATAAATTCAAAAATCGAAGGTATGGTATCTTTACTGATTTCCTTATTCAATATATCTTTAGTTAGATCTCTTGGTATAATCGAGTACAAATCATCTCTCGAGATTTTTCCTTGAATATATTCAAAATATGGAGATAGGTTATTTTCTTTTTTTAAATAGTAATATATGTTTCTTAATTCTAAAGAAGAGCAAGCATCTTTGTCCATTTCTATATGACAAATAAAATTATAATAGTCTTTATACCTAAATCCTTCGGTTAATCCACCCGCTCCTGAAAACACATCTACTATATTTAGCATAACCACACCTCCTTTCTAAAAATTCAAATTATAAATATTTTTTTAATATACTATCAGCATTAAATGTCGGTTGTCCTTGTCTTTGATAATATGAACTAAATCTTGCAATAATATCTCTCTTAAACGAATCTGTAATTGTTCCAATTTTAACTAAATTTCGTTCTGCAAATTCATTCTTTTCTCTATCATATTTTAGGCATGTTAACAAACTAAAATCTATAAAACCTCCATCGAAAAACCCTACTTTAGGTAAAAAATGATATCTCATAGATTTTTCATGAGAATTTCTAGACCATGAAGCTATCTTATTTCTATTTCCATTTGAAATCTTTTCTTCCGTTTTTTGTTGCTCAGAACACTTTTGTATGGTTTTATTGAATTCGTCAACACTTTCATAACTTTGAATTTTAGCAAACAAGATATTTTCAGCTTTATCATTAGCTAAATCACAAGCCGGCGTTAATACTATAAATTTTTCATTACTATCATCATCTTTGTAAATATCACAATTACATATCCTGTCAATTGGATTTGGGAACATATACATTTCGATAGGCTCAACATCCAAATAACCATCATTAAACATATATTTATTATTCAACTAACTAGATACATAACGTATTATCACTTTTTCTTGAATTCCCTTATCTAAACCATTAATTTCCTCTTTCTTATTTATAAAACACTCTGGTAATATATTCCAGAAAAAATCTTTAATATGCTTATCTACTTTTCCTCTTGAACCAAATATGCTAAAAATAGAAGTATTGTAGTAATCTATTAACTCTTCAACAACTTCTTCTAATGTTGGTGTCTCTTTAGAACAAGATTTAATAATATTTCGATTTATCTCTTGAGTCATCTTATTAGGAAAACCCGTTCTAACAATTATTGGTATAATTTCCTTACTAATAATGTTTTTCAATAAAACATTCCCAGAATAATTTTCATCTTCTTTATTATTATCATCAGTTTCTAATTTTAAATCTACAATCAAAGCATGAAAGTTCTCTTTATACAATAACAGCATTGCTTTCTCTGGTGTATCAGCAGCTTTATATATTACTGAAAAATTAAATATTTCATCAATTTCGCTACTTAAGCTAAAATCCTCTTTTAACTTATTATAAACTGCTTCTTTATTATCTAGTATAGATAGCTTTGCAATCTGCTTCCCCTCAGTAATTCCAAGAATCTTGCTTGCTTTATTTATGAAATATTTTTTATTAAAGTTCTCAATCGCTTCTTTTAATTGTTGTTCTTGCTCTACATCATCGTCTATCAATAAAATTTTAAATTCACTCATACAGCTAACTCCTTAATAAAGTTATTCTAAAGCAAGCTCCTTTAATAGCCTCTATAGCTTCTAACTTTCCATTATTTCTTTGGATAGCTTCTCCTGCTATAGCTAAACCCAAGCCTGTACCATTATCATCTGACACTCTTTTTTTGCCAGAATATCCAGGAGTGAAAAGAATATCATCCTCCAAATCTTCTTTAGATATGCCTGGACCATTATCCAAAATTTCTATGTAGATTTTATCATCATCTCCATAAGACATTATCTCAATTGATTTTAATGGTTCAGAAGAAAATTCCACCCAAAACATTGCATTCTCAACAATATTAGTCAGCGCCATATACAAATCTTCTTCAATGATATTTGTATAAAGATCTTCTACACTGTTATACTGTATTTCAACATCTTTATCTTTAGCAATTTCTTCAAACAATTCAATAACTCCGTTTATTTGTTTCTGAACACTTGTTTTTTTGCACTTACCCCTTTTATTAGAGGATAATGGATCCAAGCGTTTAAAAAAATTACTCATTCTCATAGCTTCATCACTCAGTTTTTTCATTTGATCTGACAATTTATTGTAACTAGATGCTCCAAGTTCTTCACACTTATATAAATTATCTAAATATTCTTTAATTGTAGGAATTCTGTTAGTATACCAAGAAAGAGGTTTTCTTCCTTCATGTAACACAACACTTATCACATTCCCAAGAGTTGTATGCTTCTGATAAATTGCAATAGTTTCTTTAACTTCTAAAAATTCTGTTTCCTTTTCTTTCTCTAAATTCTTTATTTCTTTAGTTAACTCTTTATTTAATAGCGTAATGTGTTCATCAGTCTTCTCAGGCGATTTCATTAAATTTTTATATGCTTTTTCAACCGCTTTTTCCATTTTTTGATTGATATGGCTAAAATCAAAAAGTTTATCTATTGCCTCTGGCTTCTTTTTTGTTGCTTTTTGTCTATACCTAAATCTTTCCTTTTCTAATAAGCTAAGACTCAAATCAGCAATTCTCTGCAGTGTATAAAAATTAGAGTTTTCATACAATCCGTCTCTAGCACTTTTTCCTTTAGTCCAGACATTTCTTCAGATTCTATACCTATTTTTCCATTAATTTGTTCTGAACCTATTGACATACTAGGATTTTGTACACGCTTAGAGTCTAAATTTAACCAGTCAAACCCCTTATCTCCATATGGTCTTATTCTAAAATCATTTCTAAAAATACTAATACCAGATTTGTCAATCAACATATTTTTTATTTCTGTTTTAGAAAGATTTGTATTTTGATTTCCATTAACAAAATTCATTATCACTTCTATTCCTGATGGATCTTTATCATAAACCCTATAATCAATACTAATTTCCCCACATGATACAGAACCTTTAGGTAATTCATCTATAAAGCTATCTTTAAATTTTTTTTCTTCTTTTGTATAAAAATTTAGGGAACTATATACCAGTTTACACTAGATACAATATATAGTATTCAAGATTATCAAAAAAGGCGACTTCCAAACGGAAATCGTCTTTTAATAATGTCTAAACTCTTCAGAGTGTTCTCTCATATACTCTGCCAACCATTCCATACCATAGGCAATTTCAAAGACTTCCAATATCAGTGAAATGTCTGGTTGAAAACCGTATTCTTTGAGCTTGTGAATAACATCTTTTATGGAACGGATTTTAACCAGCTTAATAATGTCCCCAGCATCCTGCCTGTCTCTATCTCGTCCGCTTTCTAGTTTCATTCCGAGAATGTAAGAAAGTGTCGGAACAAGGACAGTCAGGTTTGAATAGCTATATGCCTTCTCACAGATAGAGCGTGGCGGTATTCTATTCATATTGGCAACGTTATTGTTTAACCACAGTTCTTCAGGCTCGTTCACTCCGAAATCATTACCAACTTTCTCAATAATGCTTCTGATTTTAGTATCTTCTTGATAAAAGGCATCGACATCTTGCGTTCCTCGGAGATTATAATACTCAAGGACGAAGCCACCAACGCAGATAATTTCAAGTTCAATGTTTTCCTTAGTTAATTCAGTATTGAGAGCTTCAAATAAGATTTTCTTATCCATAATTCCCCTCTCTAAACAGCTTCAGAATATCTTTTGGTTGACTTTTACGATTTGCTTGTAAAACATGTTCTCTTGTATGTGTGCCGTCTGTCAAGGCATCTTGAAGAGTTGTCTTTTGGAAAGGTGTCAAGATAGGATTTTTCAACAACCTTTCCACGTCATCATTAGTCAATTTTGTATCGTCGTCTTGAATAACCTTATAAAGATAGCGAAACCATAAATCGCCATCACTTCCAGCATGTTCGCTGGCTCTTACCATGTAATCATACCATGTTGTCATTATTCGTCTCCCTTATCTTCTCTAGGGTTATAGTGCATCGCTATCCAAAGTTTCTTATCAAAATCAGATAGTTCTTTTTTCTTTGGATAAACGCAGTCATTCAAATCAGGGAATTTGAGACTATACTTTTTCTCAAAAAAGTTTTGAAACTCCTCTTTATTCTCTGCGACATCAATCAAGGCTTCTAGCTCTACCATGTGTTTAGCGATTGCTTTTCTATCTACTTTTTTGAGGCTTTCTTTCAACGCATCGTAGACACAAGTCTTTGTTAGTTGAGCGTAAAAAGAACGATGGTTAGTAACAAAATCAAAACTGTACTTCTTATTCCAGAATTTCGTATACTTGTCATAAAATCTATCAGAAAGACTAACCTGATACCCAATTAGTTTACTATCAACTCTTCGAGAAATAGACCTTTCCAATTCAAAATGTAAATCATTTAGTGTATTAGTAGCCATAAATCAGCTCCCTATATTTAGTACGGACACAGGCATTTGAAAGTAAGAGATTAAAACGCTGACTATCCGAATAATCACGAGTATTGTAACGGAAAACAAATTCATCTACATAGTCTTGAAGATATTTCTTAGACCATGAATGATAAATTCCTAAAACGCCACGTTTCAATCCAGCCCAAAAGCCTTCAATCGTGTTAGTATAAACATCACCTTGTACATATTCACGAGCACCGTGATTTACAAAGTTATGTTGATACATCTTAGCCACTTTATTATAACCCAGCCATTCGTCTGTGTAAAGTTGAGCAGTCTCTTTGACATATTTGACGATTTGCTCGGTCAATGTTTTTGTCTTTGTATCTGGCACATGATGAGCATTGACTTTTCCTTGGCGTTGTACCATGCCTACTACAGCAGATTTATCTTTCAAAGAACGTCCTTGTGCGTTTTTGACTTTCTTAGAATTATGGCGGTTCTTGTTTTTACCGCCAATATAGGTTTCATCAACTTCTACAACATCATCAAGACCATTGCCGTTTTCAGTACCAAAGCATTTGCGAATACGTTCCAACATAAACCAAGCTGTTTTTTGCGTAACACCTATGTCTTTTGATAGTTGCACAGACGAAACGCCTTTTTTATGGGAAGTTACAAGCCAAATTGCAATGAACCATTTACGCAGTTCAATCTTAGTATTATCAAAAAGAGTGCCAGTTTTGACATTGAAGTATTTTCCTGTATTCTTGCAACGATATTTATTACCTTTGCATTTATATACTTTTGAAGTAGCATCAAAAGGGCTGACAATCACATCACCCCAAATCATATTTTCTAAATGGTCTATACATGACTGTTCGTCAGGAAAAGCAGATTGTAAATCGAATAATGACTTAAATTCAAACTTCATAACTGTTACTCCTCACTTCTTAATTGTATTATACCGAAACAAAGAGTATCTGTCAACAAAAGTGTAAACTTCTACTATACAAAATATAAAAATTTTGATATAATAGAAGTATCAAAACATAAAGGAAATTGAGTATTATGAACGCAATCACAGCTCACAGCTCACAGCTCACAGCTCACAGCTCACAGCTCACAGCTCACAGCTCACAGCTCACAGCTCACAGCTCACAGCTCACAGCTCACAGCTCACAGCTCACAGCTCACAGCTCACAGCTCACAGCTCACAGCTCACGCTGATTATGTAATCGGACGTGTTTTTTGTCAACCTCTAAAACAGGCTTTTTCACATTTTTGTGAGGAAGTTTTTTATATCCTTTCAATTAGTGAGGTGGCATAATGGTCATCTCACTAATTGAAAATAAAGTCTCTGAAACGAAGACAGAAAATATCTTTAGAGAATTTTATGAACCAAATACTTTTTTAGAGAAAAGTGCTATTCCTGATGTATACGGATTTAAATCAAAACAAGGTACAGACTATAAGGGTTTTCCTGATTTTTTCTTAGATAAACAATCCTTTGCAATTATTGTTGAAGCAAAAGCCTTAAAACATTCCTCCGCCGAAGCTGAAGTAAAGTGGTATATGGAAAATAATCTATTGCATAATGGGATAATCGGCATAGCAATATCAGGTCAAGAACTGAGCCAGATTAAAGTTACCTATTATTACAAGGAAACTCCTCAATCTGGTATTATTCCATTTCATATAAAAGATAAACTACTTAGCCTTAAAAACTTAGAAAAACTATTCATACAAAAATTTAAAGGAGAAATTGTAAGTGAATCGGAATTAACTAATATACTCAAACAGTTAAATGAAATATTCCATGCTGGAGGAAAAGTTCGAGATACAGATAGAAGTTTATTTTTCTCAGGTATATTGATAGCTTTGCGGAACAACAATTTCAGAAACCAATATAAGCATACTACTGCACCTGATGTTGAAGATACCGCTACTACAGATGCAACCATATTAGAAGCTCATAATTTAAACAAGTCTCTATTAGATGCTATAGAAACAGAACTAAAACGAAAAGTCAATAATCTTTCAAAAGAGTTTAATTGGAGAGATAGATTTTCGTTTATTTCAAATATAGACTATCATTTAGAAGACTATATAAATCTTATCTCTCTTATAGAAAATAAAATTTTCGTTCCATTTATTAACAATGAAAAATTAGATATTTTAGGAAAAGCCTATAAAATATTCTTATCACGTTCAGGTCAAGCTGAAAATAAGAATATTATTTTAACTCCAGACCATATAAAATCCTTGATGGTAAAATTAGCTCGTCTCAATGTCGATGATGTTGTCATAGATACTTGTATGGGGTCAGGAGGTTTCTTAATGGAAGCACTTGAAATTTTAAGTAGCTTAGCTCAAGATGACCTTGAGAAACAAGATTATATTAGACAAAATCAGTTGATAGGTTTTGAAAACGATTCTGTATTATTCGCATTAGCGTGTTCAAATATGTTCTTGCATGGTGATGGTCGCTCTAATTTGATGTTCCGGAGTAGTTTGCTATCAGACACCTCGCAAGCAATAGTGAATAATAGAGATGCAATTCTTCTCGAAAAAATCAGAGAAAAGAAACCAACAAAGTGTATAATCAATCCTCCCTACGAAAAAACGAGCCCTATAGATTTCACTAAACAGGCTATTGAATATCTTGAACCTAATGGTAAACTCATTATCATTATGCCTACACCAACACTTAGAAAATATCAGGAGGTAGATGGAAAAACAGAGGAAATTTTACGAATGGCTAAATTGGATTTTGTAATCAAAATGCCATTTAACCTATTTACTGAACAAGGTCGGTCGGTGAACACATCAATTTTTGGATTTACAAAGACAAAGCACAATGAAAATGACGAAGTATTATTCTACAACTTAGAAGAAGATGGCTTTGAATCTATTCAGCATAAAGGAAGAGTTGATGTTGCCAATCGGTGGAATGACATTGAAAATCAAATCATAGATGCTATTCAAAATAGCAGAGAAATCAAAGGCATATCAGAGAAACGAAAAATATATAAAAACTCTGTCTTAAATTGTTCAGGCTACATAGAACTGGAAGAAAACACATCAAAAACATTAGTGAAATTTAACGATATTTTTGAAATTTCTCCAAAAGGTAGTCTTGCCTCAACCAAAAATGACCCTAGCGGAAAATATGATTTTATTACCGCTTCAGATGAGTGGAAAAAACATTCATCTTATGATTATGATACAGAAGCCCTTGTATATGCACTTTATGCAGCAGGTTCTTTAGGGAAATCTCAATATGTTAACGGAAAGTTTACACCAAGTAATTTATGTGTTGTTCTGACACAAAAAAATGAGAAATACCCTGTAAATTTGAAGTTTTATAACTGGTATCTTGAAGCCATTCGTAAACAACTTGTATCTGATTTAGCAGACGGTACATCTAAATTAACTATTCCAAGAGATGACTTGCTACCTGATTACTACATAGAATATTTCCCCATCGAGGAGCAGGATAGATTTGTGGAAAAATATATAGTGCCTTATGAAAAACTACAACAAAAGCTGAAATTAGAAGAAGAAAAACTCAAAGATGAAATGTCTTCCCTAATTTAAGTAACCTCAATGAAAAAGACGATTTCCATTCAAAAGAAAGTCGCCTTTTTTGATATTATCGGAAATACTATATCTTGTGGTTAGTGTAAACTGGTATATAGTTCCCAAAATTTAAATATTCCAATTCATAACTAAAATCAGAATGTATTTTACCAGATAACTTATAATGCCACGCTTCACTGAATTCTAACTGTGAAATTTCTTTGCAAATATTCTTTTTAACATCGCTATAAAAATTTTCATAGCTAACGATTATTTTAAAATCTTTTACATTTGATAATAGCTTTGATAATTCCTTCTCAACTTTTTGTGAATCAATTTCACTTATTTCATCCGCTAACACATTACCATATTCGTTTGTAATGATAAGTTTAGTTCCAGAATCATCCGTGGTTTCAGATGTTGTAATAACAATTGGAATTTCACTCAACTTCTTCTCAGAATTAAATTCATCCCAATCAAAATGAGCCATGGTTTTAATACCATCTTTTATTGTAATTAATTCTAATTTGTTACCCAGTAAAGAAACAGCATACCTGCCGATTCCTTTTCTTCCTTGATAAACCCTTCCTTTTGGACTATTTTTCTTTTTCAGTTTATAGTCCGTTGATGGAACCATCCAAGCATTCAGAACTGTATCTTGACTCATTCCGTGTCCATCATCTTCAACAACAATTTTTAACTCATTCTCATTTTTTAGATATGTTATTTTTACATAGCTTGCATCTGCATCATATGAATTTTTTACAAGCTCCACTATGGCTGCTGAAAGGTCTTTAATTAAATCTTTACCAATTGACATTATTAGTCTGCCAGTAGGCTCAAAATAACTTTTCATTCTACATCTCTCCTGACCATCTACAATCTATCGATATAATCCTATTATACCAAAATTTACACTTTTACGAAATACCACATTTTTTGTAAAAGTGTAAATTCTATCAAAAATGTACTTTATTCCAACTCATTATAACCACTCCATAACCACCAAAATATACAATTGAACCTGCTACCTAATCACCATAAATCACTACTCAAAATGTACTTTATTCAACCTTAAAATAAAGTACATTTCATTTATAAAGTACATTTTTTAGAGAGTGTACATTACGCCTTAAACTCAGACGAATTAAGTGTTTATCTACTATCTAGGGAAAAGTACAAAAATTTTCAGTTTTTTTTAAATGCTGATCTTATACTGTAAAATGTACTTTATTTAAGTGAAAACTAAAAATTTTTCAATTGTACATTCATACAAAAACACGGCTCATGAATCATGGCCGTGTTATATTTTACTAAAGCTAGTTAGCTAGTTCTCTTAGTTAATATTTACTTACCTTTTATTTGCTTTAAGTCCTTTATCTCTTTTAGAATACTAAAAATATAGAAGCTAAATAGAACTACACATAAAAAAGATAAAACAAAGAAACCAAACGGAAGTTTTCTTCCCATACCAGCTAATACTCCAAGGGAAAAAATACCGATAGCCATTATAGAAATTATGAGGATAAACCACAAGTAAATCATATAAAACTTATAAAGATAGCAAAAGGACTTATTTTTTTGCTTATGCTTATCCTTCCAATTTAAATAAAATAAATAAGGTATAGAAATAATTAAAATAAATAAAAATCTCATCTCTAGCACAACTTTTTACTTTCTATTTTGGATTTCCCACAAGATCTCCCAACTTCCAAATACCAAGCCAAAAAGAAATTGTTAGCATGATAAAGAATGTAAGGAACATATTATCGACTAGATTTTTACTCATCAAGCATAGTTCTCTAGCTATATAAGGAGACACGGGAAACAAAATGCACTGTACTATAGTAATTATTTTTTTCATGATTCATTAATAATACTGTCACATATGATACAGTATACTCCTTTCTAGGAAGATTTCTTTTTATCCCTATCTTTATTATAAGCCTACAGCAATTTAGATTCAATTTTTTATATATGAAAGTAGTTTCAGAATTCGAACTTTAATTTTTTTATTATACATTGATTATCATTGAAAAAATGTACAAATCAATTTCTTAGATTTGATAATATGATGAACTATAAAATATACAAAATACTACTCCAGAATAATGTACAAAACAAAAATAAAGTACACTTTTTAAAGAATGTACTTTATGCTTCTAATTCAGTTGTATCAATGGTTTAGCTCTAGTTTAGTCAATTGTACATAAATTTTTAGTTTTACAGAATTGAGAATTGAGAAATTCAAAAACTAAACTCTGTCTTGTTTTACCTAAAACTTATTCCTTTAATTCAAATTTTTGAAAATAATCCAGTTGCCATTTTTGTGTTGCCCGAGCTGCTTTATTTAAATTGCTGCACCAGGACGGATAAAACCGCATAGCCATTTTTCCTTTACAATCCTTTGTAGAAAGAATTTTTTTACTAATAGCCACCTCTTTGGGAATGATAAATAAACCGCAATGACAGCCGTCGCTCACGACAATAACCAGTTCATCACCCAAGTCTTTATCAGTATAAGGAATATTCTTGTTGTCTTGGTCTTTTTTCCAAAAGACTGTAAAGTAGCCTTCTTTTTTGGGTGTTTTCTTTGCCAAACGGCATCTTTTATATTCTTGATCATCCTTTGGCTTAATCAAAATGCTTTCATAGTCTTCATTCCATTTTTCATTTATCAGATCAAAGTCACCATAATACCTATGAAGAATGTTTGTCATTTTCATTATTTCTTGTCTTTCTATTATTTTACCGAAATAAAATTATGTAATATAATTATTAGAATAAAAACTCCCGAATTAAATCAATGACTTGATCATTTTGCGGCAGAGATGAATGATGTGCAGCCTTAGCCTTACCTGTGATGACGACCTCTCTGTGCGAAGCGATCTTTCCTTTATAAATCAAGCTCCCAGCTTCTACACTGCTTCTATGGACAATACCATCGCCATCTCGGAAAAATATTCCCAAAATTGACAAATGCTGCAGGTTCTTAGGAAGTTTTCCCTGGTTGGCTACAAAGTCATCTAGCATCGCAACTCGATGATTGAGATTTTTCTTGTTCAGATTATAAGGACTGCCAATAGTCAGGAGCTTTTCCATCCCCAACCCTGAATGGTTTGCTAGGTATTGCTGCAGGAATACTGTATAAACTAGTCCGCCATTAGAATGTCCCAGTCCTTTAAAGCTGTTAAAAGAGTACTTTTCTTGCAAAACAGTTATGGCAGCGTTGAACATAGCAGCCTGCTTCTTGATATTTTTGTAACCATCGCGATTATTCTGAAAACCAATCACAAAAATGGGACTTCTGTCCTTTCGCTTCAAATGCCCACGATAAGTCATGCGACCGTCATTCCAGACTTTGATACGAATCAGACTATGGTGTGGATGCTGGCCATGATTGAGTTTTTGGACCATTTTGTTAAAACGATTCTCCGTTGCTGAACTCCCCGGAATCATGATGATGGGCTGAATATCAACTTTGCTCAAGGGCAGATGGCTGATGGGATGGGAAGTGAGTTTCGCTTGTATGTCGTTATAGAGCCGAATCAGGTACTTAATAGACTTTTTCATTTCCTTTTTCCTAAGTGTACAAAACAAGTTACATAAACCAAATTATGTAACTTGTTTGCAATTACTTCCGTTTTTTCTTGTTTTTCTTCATTTGTTTAGCCATTTTATTCATGCTGCGGCGCATGAGAAATTCTCCAGCTTTTCCTTTGAGACCGCCGCCAAAAAGTTGGCTCATATCTGGCATACCTGCTCCGCCTAATGCAGATAAATCCGGCATACCTCCTTGACCCATCATGCCTTCTAAAGCTGACATATCAGGCATGCCGCCCTGCATATTTTTAGGCAGATTGTTAGGATTGAGCCCCATCTGTTTCATCATTTTGTTCATATCTCCAGATAGGACGCCCTGCATCATCTGTTTGGCTTGGTTAAAGTCCTTGATAAACTTATTAACTTCGACAAAGCTATTACCAGAACCAGCTGCAATCCGACGGCGACGGCTTGGGTTGAGCAGGTCAGGATTTTCCCGCTCGGCTGGTGTCATAGAGGATACGATGGCACGTTTACGGGCAATTTCTTTTTCATCTACTTTGATATTTTTGAGAGCAGGATTATTGGCCATACCTGGCAGCATCTTGAGCAATTCTTCCATAGGCCCCATATTCTGAACTTGGTCCAGTTGGTCGATGAAATCATTGAAATCAAAGGTATTTTCCCGCATTTTTTCAGCCATTTCAAGAGACTTTTTCTCATCGTACTCTTGAGCGGCCTTTTCAATCAGGGTCAGCATATCTCCCATACCGAGGATACGGCCAGACATACGGTCCGGGTGGAAGGTTTCGATATCGGTAATCTTTTCACCAGTACCAGTAAACTTGATTGGTTTGCCAGTGATCTGACGGACTGACAGAGCTGCACCACCACGAGTATCCCCATCAATCTTGGTCAGGATGACCCCGGTTACTTCGAGTTGATTGTTAAATTCACGGGCTACATTTGCTGCTTCCTGACCGATCATAGCATCGACAACCAGCAGAATTTCATTTGGCTGTGCCAAAGCCTTGACATCAGCCAGCTCTTGCATGAGTTTCTCGTCAATTTGTAGGCGACCAGCCGTATCAATCAGGACATAGTCGTTGTGATTAGCCTTGGCTTGCTCCAAACCTTGACGGACAATCTCTACTGCTGGAATTTCTGTCCCCAAGGAAAAGACTGGCACATCAATCTGTCGGCCCAGTGTTTTCAGCTGATTAATAGCCGCTGGACGGTAGATATCCGCCGCAATCATCAAAGGACGAGCATTTTCTTCTTTCTTGAGTTTGTTGGCCAATTTACCTGCAAAGGTTGTTTTACCAGCCCCTTGCAAACCGACCATCATGATAATAGTCGGAATCTTTGGTGACTTGATAATCTCGGCAGTGTCAGAACCCAGAATTGCTGTTAGCTCTTCATCTACGATTTTGATGATTTGTTGAGCTGGATTGAGCGTGTTAATAACTTCGTGTCCAATAGCCCGCTCACGAATCTTTTTAATAAAATCTTTAACAACTGGCAGGGCAACGTCAGCCTCCAAGAGAGCAAGACGAATCTCCTTAGTCGCCTCCTGAATATCACTCTCAGAAATTTTTCCCTTTCTGCGTAGATTTTTAAAGACGTTCTGTAAGCGTTCAGTTAAATTTTCAAAAGCCATAAAATATATCTCCTCTTAATTATCAAATGATGGAAATGGACAGGTTTCTATCCGTCTTATTCTCGGTTATCAATACTGGACAAAACCGCAAGCTGCTCCTGCAAATAGGGATCATCAGGGTATTTCTCCATAATCTGGTCGAAAATCTGACTTCTGACGATATAGTCAGAGTACATGTGCAGTTTCATTTCGTAGTCTTCCAGAATTTTCTCCGTCCGCTTGATATTGTCATAGACAGCTTGGCGGCTCACATTAAACTCCTCGGCAATCTCAGCAAGGCTGTAGTCATCCGCATAGTAGAGCTCAATATAGTTCATCTGCTTGTCGGTCAGCAAAGCCGCATAAAACTCAAACAGAGCGTTCATTCGATTTGTTTTTTCAATTTCCATAAAGAATATTATACCAAATAATCCCTTTAAACTCCACTCTTTCGGTAGGTTTGAAAATGAAGAATTATAAAAAAACTGCCGATTGACAGTTTTTTGGGCAACGTAATTTAAGTTATGTAATCATGTGTTTTCTAAATAGAATTCAAAGCGTTCGCCGACATACTGGCTTTTTACATATTCAAAGGCCGTTCCATCATCAAAATAGGAAACTTGTGTTAGTCCTAAAATGGCGTGACCACGGGGAATTCCTAGGTATTTAGCGATCTTTTCCTTGGCCAAACGAGCATAAATAGTCTGTTGGGACTTGCCAATTTTATAGCCGTGCTCTTGTAGAGTTTGAAAGAAATGGCTGGTCACTTCTTCTTTTTTGAAATTCTTTATAAATTTCTCTGGAATCGAAGCAACCTCATAGACTACGGGGATATCGTCAGCGTAGCGAACCCGTTCCATGCGGATGATGTTCTCTGTCTTATGGATGCCCAACTTCTCGACTTCTCGCTCGCTAGGCAGTGTCCGACGGTAGGAAATCAGCTGGCTGGACGGTATCTTCCCTTGAGACTTCATAATTTCTGTAAAACTAGTTGTTCCGCGCATTTTTTCCTGAACGCGTGTGCTTGCGACATAAGTTCCGCTACCGACTCGACGCTCTAGCACCCCTTCCTCCACCAGAAGCGTAATAGCTTGGCGCAGGGTCATTCTGCTGACCTCGAAAGTTTCAGCAAGATCACGTTCGCTTGGCAAACGCTCGCCAATCTCCCAAATACCCTCGTCAATATCTTTTTTTATTTGATCATGTATTTTCACATAAGCAGGTAACATCCATGGTCCTCTTTTCTGATTTTAAGCAGCTTTTTTATACATTTATTGTATTATCAATTAGTTTAAAAGTCAAACTAAATATCAATCAATGTAGGGAAATCCTATTTGTTTATCATTTTTTAGAACAGATGTTTTAATTTCTCAGTTATTTTACTTGCAGCTAGTCCTATTACCTTGGAAAAATTCGATTTTTGTGATAGAATGAGGGAAAAAGATTACTTCTTTTAAGAAAGGGAAAAGATGACAACTACAACTGAATTGCAAGATGTTGAAAAAATCATCGTGCTTGATTACGGTAGCCAGTATAATCAGCTGATTTCACGTCGTATCCGTGAAATTGGTGTATTTTCTGAGCTCAAGAGCCACAAGATCACAGCGGATGAAGTCCGTGCTATCCGTCCTGTTGGGATTATCCTTTCAGGTGGGCCTAACTCAGTTTATGAAGAAGGTTCATTTGATATTGACCCAGAGATCTTTGAGTTGGGAATTCCAATTTTGGGAATTTGCTACGGTATGCAGCTTTTGACTCATAAATTAGGCGGGAAAGTATTGCCAGCAGGTGATGCCGGCAATCGTGAATATGGTCAATCCAAACTGACACGTGCTACTTCTCCTCTTTTTGAAGGCACACCAGATGAGCAGCTTGTCCTGATGAGCCACGGTGATGCGGTAACAGAGATTCCTGCAGATTTTGTCCGTACTGGTACATCTGCAGACTGTCCTTTTGCATCTATTGAAAATCCTGACAAGAAAATCTACGGAATCCAGTTCCACCCTGAGGTTCGTCATTCTGAGTACGGTTACGATATTTTGCGCAATTTTGCTCTCAATATCTGTGGCGCTAAGGGCGACTGGTCTATGGATAATTTCATCGAGATGCAGATTCAAAAAATCCGTGAAACAGTCGGTGACAAACGTGTCCTGCTCGGCCTATCAGGTGGTGTTGACTCTTCTGTTGTAGGTGTCCTCTTGCAGAAAGCTATCGGAGATCAATTGATCTGTATCTTTGTAGATCACGGTCTTTTGCGTAAAGGCGAAGCTGATCAAGTTATGGAAATGCTAGGTGGCAAATTTGGTCTTAACATCATTAAAGCAGATGCAGCGAAGCGTTTCCTTGACAAACTTGCTGGTGTATCAGATCCAGAGCAAAAACGTAAGATCATCGGAAACGAGTTTGTCTATGTCTTTGACGATGAAGCCAGCAAACTGAAAGATGTGAAATTCTTGGCTCAAGGCACACTTTATACCGACGTTATCGAATCTGGTACTGACACTGCTCAAACGATCAAGTCTCACCATAATGTTGGCGGCCTGCCAGAAGATATGCAGTTTGAGCTGATTGAACCCCTAAATACACTTTACAAGGATGAAGTGCGCGCTTTGGGTACAGAGCTTGGTATGCCTGATGAAATTGTCTGGCGTCAGCCATTCCCAGGTCCTGGGCTTGCTATTCGTGTCATGGGTGAAATCACTGAGGAAAAATTGGAAACCGTCCGCGAATCAGACGCTATTCTCCGAGAAGAAATCGCCAAGGCTGGTCTTGACCGTGACATATGGCAGTACTTTACTGTTAATACTGGCGTCCGATCTGTTGGTGTCATGGGCGACGGCCGAACTTACGACTACACAATTGCCATTCGCGCTATCACTTCTATCGATGGTATGACAGCTGACTTTGCCAAGATACCTTGGGATGTTCTGCAAAAAATCTCTGTCCGTATCGTCAATGAAGTTGACCACGTTAACCGTATCGTCTACGATATTACAAGCAAACCACCTGCAACTGTGGAGTGGGAATAAGAAATACGCAAAAACCAGCTAGAATCTAGCTGGTTTTTAGTTGCATTTTTTAGATAGTCTTATTGACCTAGTAACCCCTTAAAGAAATTGATGATTGCATTCCAGATATTGCTGAAGAAATTACCGCCATCTTCAAGAAGTCCGTTTGCATCAAAGTTAAGGTTGATATTATTGAATGTGTCACCAGCCTTTGAAACAATACTGTTTTTCAAGTCGGTGAGAGTTTTTGTGAAATCAGAATTTGTGATGACTCCGCTATTTGAAAGATTGACAGCAAAGTTAATAATCAGATTGATTTGGTCAGCTGTGACGGAACTGCTGAGACCGTAGTTTTTCAGTGTTTCTTCAACTATTTTACGGACATCAGCTTCTGTCAAGTTGCTGTTATTCTTTTTAGCATTGGCAACAGCTGTTTTAATATCTGTTAGAGCCACATTCAGCTTATCAGCATCGTAACCTTCCTTGCCCTGGTTCTCAGCGTTGATATTTGAAAGGGCTGCTAATTCTTCCTGAGCCAAATCTTTATTTTCCTGAGGGACGCTTGCTCCATTTTCCTCCAGTGAGTAATAGATACCAGCCAGGGCGCTTTCTCCAGTTACAGGGATAGGTGCTGCTACTGTGATTTCTGCATGCTGTACGCCCAAGGTGACTGCCGCATTGCGATACATATCCTCTGTAACCTTGGTGATGTTTTGCGGCGTAACAATCTTAACTTGAAGCGGCTTCTTGTTGCCCAACTTCTTAATCTTAACAGAAGAATATAGCTGCAAACTAGGATCATTTGCCACATTCATAATCTTTGAATAGACATCAGGTGTCATTGTTTTCAGAGGTTTAGAATCACTCGATGCATTGTAGCCTAAGAGCTGAAGCGTTTGCTCTTTTTGACTGTCATCCAAGGAATAGCCCAAGACATACTCAGGCTGAACATAGGTTTCGTCAATGACTTTTTGAACGTTTGTGTCAGCAGTTGCTGTAGATACGGTAAAGAGCGTAGCTAGAAAAGCTCCTGCCGTTAGTAATGTTTTCTTAAATTTCATTTTACTCCTCAATCTATCTCTAAACAATAAGGTTTTAGAGAAGCTTCGATTATAATCAGCGGATTGCGCTGTCACATTAAATTAGGAAAGGAAAACTTTCCATAGAACAAAATAGTATAAAATGCTTAAAGTTTTCTTATAGACAAAGAATAGCCTGCAATTCTTAAAATCATTTGCCCCAAAGAAAATCAATCAATAACCTATCTACTTCTGGATTTTCATGCAGCTGGCTATGCTGAGCCAGAGGGCCAGTCACTCGTTTTTCCTGATAGGACTTGGCATTGTCAATTACAAGATACTTGAGACTGCGAGAAGAAACGTTTAAAACAGAACCATCCGATTGATTTTTAAAATCTCCATAGATATTAAGCACATCCACTTGATCTTGCGGATAAATTTCGCGCAAGCCCAGAAGTTTTTGATAGCTATCACTCATGGCGCTAGGTTCCCCTGTTTTGGAATCTAGAATGGTCAAATTAGCCGGCAAATCCATGCCCTCCAAACCATTGACATGATTGGCGATATTTACCTGCTTTTGTAGTTGTGGAAGTTCTTCATTTTGAGCGTGCTCCAATAGGTAAAATAAAATAGACATATTTCCCATAGAATGTGCAACAAAATTCATCTTTTTAAAGCCATATCTTGCTTGAAACTCTCTAACAACTGCTGCCGCATACTCTCCATCCTGAGCATAGTTGGCATTTCGATTGTCCGCGAACTCAACCATGACAATTGGATTAACAGCATCTTTCGGAATATCTCCTTTAAGAGTTACTTGAGCGTGACTATCAACTGTAGCTGTGATGATGGTTTGAGTAACTCCAGCTTTTCTGGCCGCTTCTGCCATATGCTTTTCAGCATTAGCACTCGATCCATAACCGTGGAAAAACAAGGTAGGTGTGCTTGACTGAATATAGTCTCTACTATTTAATCCTTTGTTTTGCCGATTGTAGATTAGAAATAAGCTAATAAGAGCAATGAACAGAAAAGATGATAGTGCTATGATAGACCGCTTTTTCATTTGCCACCTCCTATCTTGTATACATTAGTATTATAACATTTCTAATAACCTTAAACAACTAAAGAAAACAGGCATTCTATTTAAAAAGAATTAATGAGAATTTTATATGTATTAAATCGTATCTATTTTGTTTTTATTCGTATTAACTTGAATAGACTATCATCGCATCGAGAACCATCATGCTATTCAATTTTATCGTCATACCTTCTCTTATAAAGATTTTGGGCTTTTTGCGTGTACTGCCTGATGAAATCAGTTTTAGCTTCTGTATAGGCATCACGATTGTGCTCGTACTTTTTCCATAAGGTCAATTTTAGCTGCTCGTAGTCCTTAGCGACATCTGGATGAGCTTTCAGATAGTCTCGGAAATAGAGTTCATCATTGTCTCCGTAGTAGCGCAAATGCAAGTGAAAAACGCGTTCAGCAAAACCTTGCAGTGTGTAGCCCTTGTTAAAAGTCATTCGGCCTTCTGACTCTGACATAAGCAGGTAGCCATGCTCTAGCAATTCTCTCTTGATGCTCCCCATATCTTCACTTCGAGGAATTTCTAAAAGAAGGTCTATAATCGGCTTAGCCCATATCCCCTCAATAGATGTGGAACCAATATGATGCATCTTATACAATTGATTTTCTGGCAAAAAATTTACTATTCTTCTGCTTTCCTCTACATACCAAGCTGCCCAATCCTTATTGTGCTCCTCTAAGAAAATCGGGAACAACTGCCATAATTCTTCTAAAGACATATCTTCTAGGGCCTTTGCCATGTGACTTCTCCTTACCTTGTATCAAATGAGAATTAGAGTAAAGACCGGGAATCCTATCCCAGTCTCAGTTTTTATTACCAATAAAGCAAGCCATAAGTCAGTAAAACGCTGATCATACTAAAGAGTGAGCCAATCAAATAGTATTCTGCAAAGGACTGGCTTTCAGAAATTTTATTATAGCGGGCAATAGACTTAGCCGTAAAGACTAGCCCAATCGCTGTAAATTGCCCGAAAATAAGGGAAAGTCCCATAATCAAGCGTTCCAAAATCCCAATCATGGCACCAGCCCCCACAATGTCTCCCCACTGTCTTCTCCTGCCTGATACTTGCTGAAGAAAAGTTTAAAGAGGATATTAACCGGATTACCGGTAAGGGCGAAGAAAAAGAGAGCCTGCAGCATGAGATAACGCTCAGACAGCCAATTAGGAGCTGGAATTTGCTGCTGCCCTAAGAGAAAATAAAGAGCAAAAATGCTCATCAGATGCAAGACCTGATCCAGTATAAAGGCAAACTTTTGAGCATGATGCCGGACAATCGATGAATTCAGCTTATACTTCAAGAGGTCAATAAGCGCATGACTGAACCAGACCAAGGCAAAATATAGCAGATAATTAGGTAAGATGAGCCCCAAGAGCAACAAAGGCAAGAGAACAATTCCCAAGTGGAGAATCAAAAAATTTAACCGCCGGCTTTTGAGGTCGGCCATTTTCTGACTTTGAAGCTGAAAATCAGCTAGTACATGAGCCAGCAAAGTCAGTACAAGAATCGGATTCTGCATGAAAAATTCTGAAAATCCCATAAAATTTGTCATTGTTCAGCCTCCTTTGCTGCCTGTAGAATCATTCTCATAGCTAAACGGCGATTTCTCAGATAAATCTTCAAACCAGACGACTTGAGCCGCTTACTAAGCGCACTGGGACTAATCTGCAGCAGCTCTGCTATTTCCCCATGAGAAAAATTCTCGTCATAGATATATTCCATAAGCATCCGCTCCAGAACCTCTCTCTGACTGGTATTCCACTTACTCTGGATAAATGAAGTAGCTGCCAGCACCGTATTGACCGCCTGACTGAGCTCTTCATCTCCCAAGGATACAGCTATACGGCTGCTACCATAGTCGTTCTTCTCATGAATAACATCAATGGCCGCGCGTGCCCTCCAGTAGGCCGGACCGTCCGCACCAATACTGTGCTCCCGATTAATATCCGTCACAATCTCCCCCAGACCAAGTCCAAAGCGAATCGGATGAGGAAAGCCCAAGGCAATCTGATCAAGGAGCTGCATAATCTCTGGATTAGGCCGTAGCAAAGCCTGAAACTCATCTCCAGTTGTTACTGTAAAAGGTGACACCAGATAATCCCGATAATCCTGATTTAGCACCGCCATCATGTCCTGCAGATCCTTCTGAGCCTGCTTACGATTTTTCAGCTGTTTGGATTCTATTAAATCTCCAATAAGAGCAATATAAAGCATACCAAACCTCCTTTAAGTCTATTATAACGGAAAATTTTAAAAAATATTCATTATAATAGCTCGACTATTTTTTCTTTTTAGGTGCTGGTAAGGCAGGATAGGCAGCTTCAATTAGTTTGCAGAGAAAGGCAGCATCTTCTACTTCTTTTATATGAAGCATTGGTTTTGCACCTGGATAAGGGATTTCATAGACTGGATTTTCCAAAAGATCAAGAGCTGGCTGGACTGGCTTGAGCAGCAGGCGATTATCATAAATCCCGCCGAATAAGCTCCCCCGATAATAGAGCAAATATTCCCCCATCATCTTGCGAAAGCTAATTTCTTGGCCTAAGCCCTGCAGCTGCTTCAGAATAAAATCCAAATATTCTTGACTAGATGCCATCGGAACACCTCCATGAATTGATACTTTATTATACCAAAAATGGGTGAAGATTTCCTGACCAAGAGATTAACTCATCTCCTTCAATCCGTATTCTGTCTATCCACAAGTAAGCAAAAAAGCTAGACATTACAAGTCTAACTTTTATTTCTTATTTTTTTAAAAGTCCTTCCTTGACTAGATAATCACGCGCGACGTCTTCTGCTTTTTTGCCTTCAATGCCAACTTGATAATTCATCTTACTCATCTGACTTTCCGTAATTTTACCAGCCAGCTTATTGAGAACACCTTCCAATTCAGGGTGTTTTTCTAACAATTCAGCCTTAAGGAGAGGTGCCCCTTGATAAGGAGGGAAAAGATGCTTATCATCTTCTAAAATCTGAAGTTGATAACGCTCAATTTCAGGGTCAGTTGAGTAGACTTCCATAATCTGGATATCACCAGATTTAATCGCATCATAGCGGAGGGCTGGCTCCATAGTTGATACATTGAGGTTGAGTCCATAGACAGACTGAAGTCCCTTGTTTCCATCTTCACGGTCGTTAAATTCCAAGGTAAACCCTGCCTTGAGCTTGTCTTGAACTGCTTTAAGATCAGAGATGGTTTTAAGATTGTATTTTTTGGCGACACTCTTGGGTACAGCAATCGCATAGGTATTTTGATAAGCCATGTGATTGAGCAAGACTAGATTGTCCTGTTTTTTGATTCCATCACGCGCTGCTTCAAAAACTTCTTCAGCATCATTGCTGACCTTTGGAGCAGGCTGCAAGAGAGTTCCAGTAATCGTACCGGTAAACTCAGGATAGATATCAATATCACCTTTTTTCAGTGCTTGATAAAGGAAGTCGGTTTTCCCAAAGTTTGGTTTGACCGTCACAGTCATATCCGTATTTTCCTCGATGAGAAGCTTGTACATATTCATAAGAATTTCTGGCTCTGGCCCCAATTTCCCAGCAATGACCAGATTATCCTTGCTTTGTTTAGGTAATAAACTTGGCGTGTAAGAAACGCCTAGTCCGAGGATTAGGACCGCAAAAGCTGCAAAAACCGTCCGAAGCTTGGCCTTTTCCATCCATTTAAGAAGACTATTGAAAAGAATAGCCAAAACTGCGGAGGAAATAGCTCCAATCAAGATCAGACTGGCATTGCGACGATCAATTCCTAGAAGGATAAAGGAACCTAGTCCACCAGCTCCGACAAGGGCTGCCAGAGTTGCTGTTCCGATAATCATTACCGTTGCCGTCCGAACTCCTGACACGATGACGGGCATTGCTAGAGGCAGTTCAAACTTTTTGAGTCGCTCCCACTTGGTCATCCCAAAGGCGACTCCAGCTTCCTCTAAACTAGGATCAATCCCATTCAAAGCCGTGACAGTATTTTCTAAAATCGGGAAAATAGCGTAAATCACCAGAGCAGTCAGTGCCGGCAGTGTGCCAATTCCCATAAGCGGGATAAAGAGTCCCAGCAAAGCCATTGAAGGAATGGTTTGAAAGATTCCTGCAATTTGCAGCACCCAATTGGCCGCTTTTTTGTGACTATTGAGATAGATGGCGAGCGGAATAGTCAGGAAGATGGCCACTAGTAAGGTCAGAAGAGACAGCTGGAGATGTTGCCCTAAGGCTGCCAACCATTCGCCAAAGCGCTCTTGAAAGGTAGAAATTAAATTAGTCATGTTGAACACCTCCAAATAAATCTGCTACGAAGCTGGTTGCAGGTGCAGATAAGATTTCCTCAGGTGTCGCCACTTGACGAATCTCCCCGTCCTGCAGAACGGCAATCCGATTCCCCAACTTTAAAGCCTCATCCGTATCGTGGGTCACAAAGATTGTTGTCATCCCAAACTGCTCATGGATACTCTTGGTCAAGCTCTGCAATTGCTTACGCGAGATGGCATCAAGAGCAGAAAAAGGCTCGTCCATCAGCAGGATTTTGGGTTGAGCGATAATGGCACGGACAATGCCCACCCGTTGCTGCTCACCGCCAGACAGCTCACTCGGCATACGCTGAGCATAATCTTCAGCAGGCAAGCCTACAAGCTCTAGCAATTCATCGGTCTTCTGCTGAATATCTGCCTTGCTCCATCCTTTCATCTCAGGAATGAGAGCAATATTTTCAGCCACAGTTAGATTTGGAAAGAGGGCGATCGCCTGTAAGACATAGCCTGTAGAAAGGCGTAGTTCACGCTCATCATAGTCTTTGATGCGCTTGCCATCCATGTAAACATCGCCATCTGTAGGTTCCAAGAGGCGGTTGATCATCTTGATCATGGTCGTCTTACCAGATCCAGAAGGACCTACTAAAACCATGAACTCTCCATTCTCAATCCTTAAATTGACATCTCTCAAGACATCTTTTTCTGTATAGCGTAGCGCTACATTTTTATATTCAATCATTGTTTGTCCTCAATTTTTACGATAACCTTGCCAAAAGATTGGCTACTTTCCAGATAAGCATGCGCGTCCTGGATTTGATCAATAGAAAATACTTTTTCAGGTCGTACATCTACCTGATAACGCTCCACAAAATCCACCAAAGCTTGTAGCTTGTCCTGAGACACATTGCCAGAAGCAAAGGTAGTCAAGTAGAGATTGCGGTAAAGCATTTCAATAGGATCAAAGTCTGGAATAGTCCACTGACCGCCCAGCAAGCCACAAGAACAGATAATACCACCTTCTGCCGTACGAGCAAATGTATCGAGAATAGCACTCGGACCGACAAGATCCAAGACCTTGTCAAACTGCTCTTCCGTCTGTAAGACGCCATCCTTGTCCAAAATCACCTGGTCAAATCCTGCCTCTTTTAGTTGCTCTTCCTTGCCCAGACTACGGCTACTTCCCGCTAAATAGACATTTGGAAATTGCCCTTTGAGAAGTTTTGCAAAAGCAATCCCAACACCACTAGTCGCTGCTCGAACCAGAACTCGGTCTCCCTCCTCAATCTTGAGATTGAGATAAGAGCCAAATGCCGTGTAGTAGGTTTCAGGCAGTGCGATTAAACTTTCCAAAGCAAGCTCTGTCCTCACAGGATAAACCTGTTCATCTGGTAGCAAAACATACTCAGCATAACCACCATCAAAAGCGCGCCCCATTTCTCCCATGATGGAGATGACTTGCTGCCCGACCTGCAAATCAGAACAATTGGTCTCCTCTACAAGTCCCACACATTCAATTCCTAAAATCCGTGGAAATTGAACGGAGGGCGATAGTCCTTGACGAGTAAAAATCTCGCTATGGTTGATTCCAAATCCTTGTACCTTGACCAAGGTCCAACCTTCTTTAACAGTCGGTTTTGGAACTTCCACAACCTGCAGAACTTCTGGTCCTCCAGCTTCCTTGACAAGCACAGCTTTCATCTTAGTATCTCCTTTTAAAACTTCCCTCGGTTGGTCAAGTCTTCTACCTTAGGCATGACTTCTTTATTGTCCCAATGCTCCACAATCAAGCCATTCTCCAAACGGAAGATGTCATACTGAGCATAAGCAACCCCATCGATCTGAGTCTGACCATAGCTAACCACATAGTTTCCTTGTCCCAAAAGCTGGAAAACAAAGTCAAAAGTAACCCCGTGTTCAGCCACATAGTTTTTATAAGCAGCACTTCCTTGGCCAATCTCATGATTATGCTGAATCAAATCGTCTGCCACATAATCATTCCACCGCTCCAGTTCCCCATTTTGGAAGATTTCTGTCAGGAAACGACGAACAGTTTTTTTATTTTCTACTGTCTTGTCCAAATCCGTGATTTCAAAATCTCCAAAGATCTGGTCTAACTGTCCATTTTCCGGAGCACGATAGTAGTCAATGACATCCCAATGCTCCACGATACGACCATTCTCATCCGCACGGAAAGTATCAGTCGTCACCCATTGAGCTTCCCCGCCATTGAGATATTGATGAACATGGACGAAGACTAGATTACCATCTTCAATGGTGCGAACAATTTTCATCTCACGCTCGGGATGACGCTCGAAGAAATTTGCAAAGAAAGCCGCAAAACCTTCTTTCCCATCTGGCACACCTGTCGAGTGTTGGATATAAGTATCCCCTACAGACTGAGCTTGAGCCTCAGCAACACACCCGTCTTGAATGGCATGAATATATAGATTTTGCACATTTTCAACTTGTTTTGACATGATTTATGCCTCATTTGCTTTCTCTTTCAGATTGGCTAAAATACGTTCCTGATAATTTTCAAACTGGCGAATTTCTTCCTCTGAGAAGCCTTTATAAAAAATACCATCCAATTTTTGACTGATACGATAGCCAACTTCTTTCTGAGACCAACCCTGCTCCGTCAACTTGACATATTTTTTTCGCTTGTCTGAACCACACTGACTAAAGGTCACCAAATCCTGCTCTTCCAGCTTTTTCAGCATCGTCGTAAGCGTATTGTTGGCCAATCCTGTCGCCAGCGCAATATCTGTAGCCGTCGCGCAGCCTGCTTCACTATTCCATAAAACGGTGAGAATCTTGCCCTGTTCACTCCGATAAAGAGCCTCAGGATCCTGATTCAGTAACTTTTGAAAAATCCGCCCATTCAACAAACGAATATGATGGGCAACTAAATGACTATCTTTCATAAAACCTCCAATTTATTTCTATATCGAATTGTTTTTATTTATTGTAACACCCGATATTACACTTGTCAAGAATTTTGTTCTATTTGGAAATAATTTTAAACTAGGTAAAGAAAAAGCAGGTTAAACCTGCTTTAAAATCTAAAATTTATTGTTTCCGATTGATGTATCTGTTGAACAAAATAGTCATAATTTTCAGCTTCTTGAGGAATAAGAATGGACCACTTTTTCAAGAGCGCCCCGTAACCTGATAATTTACCTATTTCGTTATCAACAACCTTCTCCACGCTTGGGAAAATAAGACCGGCTGTTTTAGCTTCTAAAATGTATGTATAGGAAATCAGTTGATATAAATCCTCACGATTGATTCCTTTTTCAGTAAATTCTAGCTTTTTATATTTGGCATCTAGTATGATTTTTAAATCTTTATGATAGAAGTCCGGATAAACCTTTCGAACATGACTGCTAAATACAGAAATGCCATCCGTCTTTTCTTTATTTCGTGGATGAATAAAACCTTCTGGCAACAATGTCTGGACATACTCTTCCCAAAGCCAAGCAACATCAAAGAGAACACCGTGAATTTTTTGCTCTCGAAGTCCTAAACCATGCTTTTCTCTACTCAGAATCATCAAGCAGAGTTCCTGTAATTTTCTATACTCTCTGAAATAGGCGTGTCGGATGGGTTTGATTTTATTCTTTCTAATAATCTTAACACGATCAGCTAGTTTATAAGACGAAGTCACGCGGATAATTTCTGTTACATTTTCACGATTAGCATCAAACACTCCACTTCCAATTGTTTTCTGATTCTTAATATACTCAATGGTGTGTCGAATCAGCTGCATCATTGGATTATCATAAGCAAACTCTCTAGTAGTGTAAGAAATATTTCCCATAAAAGGAATATTTTTCTTAAGATGATTTCCTACATCAATCACTCCCTTTACATGGCTATCATTATGGAAAAACCTCTGGTATTCCTTATAAAGTCCTTTTCTCAAAGCCGCTTGCAGATATTTTGGGAAGAGGTAAACCAATAGTTGATAGAGTTTATCTTCGCTAGATAAACCAACATCCAAGTTAGTGAGATTGATATTGAGGACCTTCTGCAAGAGATAATGTAAAAAATAGTCGTTATTAGCATTTGAAAAACGAGAGGAAATCGTTAATCTTTCCTGACCGTAACCCAGAAAACCAATCACATTTCCTGTCTTAATGTTCTGATTGACAGTTTCAAAAATTTTATGTCCCTTGTCCAAGTCAGAAGTATTTTTCAAATCATTTGGAAAAATGAAAATACTATCCTCTTGAGAAAGACTTTCTAAAGTTCTATCTAAAAGTACCTGACTAATTTTGGGGTAGATTTCAACAAAATCCTCTTTTTTTATAAGTTGCTGATTATCTGTTATCCGTATCGTCATTTCCATCGCCTTCATTGTCACCAGTTATTGACTGATTGGTTCGCTCGTTGCTTGTCTTATCAAATGCCTTTTTCAAAGTTTCCAACGTTTCAACCTCTTCATAAGAACCTCGCAAGTAGTCCTCTAGGAGCGGCTTAATATAGTCAGACCAGAACAACTTATAGTCAAAGTCTACTTCCTGCAACTTAAGGAAATAACTTGGTCCAACATGGTAATGACTATTGAGCTCTTCTACTTTTTCTATGGCAGCATTCAAGTTTCTTAGACGCATTTTCGCTTCTTCAGCTCCATCTCCAAGAGGTTCATCAAGCATTCCAAGCTGACTTTCAGCCGTGATTTCTACAAAACGGAAACGACGGCGCATGGCAAAATCAAAGGTATCTACCGAGCGGTCAATATCATTCATTGTTCCGATGATGTAGATATTTTTAGGAATATAAAACTTGTCATCAGTCTCATGTAAATTAGCATATTGGGTCGAAACCTCTCCATCCTTACCACGATAGCCCGGATCAATGGAGAAAAAAAGTTCCCCAAAAATCTTAGAAATCTCACCACGATTGATTTCATCGATGACGAAAACGAATTTCTTGTCTGTGTCAATCGTTGGAGATATATAATCGCATAATCCATAACTTTCTTTCATATGATCCAAAACAATTTTTTGATAAGTTTCGTACTTTAAATTAGTATCTTCACCCTTGTACAAAAGATACACTTTTTCTTTGGTAGCAACAGGAGAATCAAACTTCACATTCCCTTGACTGTTTAAACTGGCTGGAACCGAACTACGAGGGAACAAATATTGCCCCTGTTTCTCATTGATAGCATCGGTTAGCTTAGTCCAAGTCTCTTCAAAATTATCTTGCCCTCCTGTCTTCTGAGCTTCTTTAGCTTTTTGACAAAACTTCTTAAAAACTCCATCCTGTAAGCCGAAGCCAATCTGCCCATCATCACTTGGAAGCGGCCGCAAACCCTCTACAAAATCCGTATAATCATAAGAGGGATGGAATTGAACAAAATCGATTTGTTCCTCATTTCCTCCAGTCAACTCCCTTGCAATTTGTCTAGCAAGATAGGTTTTTCCCGTACCGGGAGCACCACGGAGAATAATATTTTTGGATGAAAGCAAAATATTTTTATATTTATCAATATTTTCTGGCATTTTTATCTCCTTAGATCCCTCACCTTTAATAAATAAATACGATTTGTTTATATAAGGTAAAATTTCATTAAATTTTTCTTCACTAGTAATCACATATTCAGCATCTAGTGTCCAACGATGAGTAGCTGGTTTCTTGTCAAACTTCGATAATTCTGATTTATTCAGGCACTTTGATATGATACCTATTTTAATTCCTTCTTTTTGAAAATGAATTTCTATAAAATTTTGTAATTTTCCATTTGAGTTCTTTTTTACCTGAAAAGATGTATAACTCTTTGTTTCATTCTTTTGAGCATCTGGAAATTCTTTCTTCATTCTTTTTAGAAACTCTTCTTTTTTCATCATATAGACTGTATTTCCTTTTCTTTAACGTTATAGCTATAAGACGATTTAACTATTAATATATTCTATATCATAGCATAATTATAGGAAAAATAAAAGAAATTATGAACTAAAAAGCCCAGTGTAAAGAGGAAATCCCTCTCCTACACTGAGCTTCTTTTTATCTTAGTAATATTCGCCCTGACGGTAATCCCATGAGTTAAAGGTATCAGATAGGTGCATCATGATTTTGTCGATATCCAAGCCTTTGCGGATGACCACTGGTGCTGGTGAGATGGAACGTTGCCCACCTTGTTCTGGAATCAGTTTTCCATCCTTGTCTACCATAGAGACCATAACACCTTGCTCGTAGCGAGTTTCAATGGTCTTGTCTGGCTGGATAGAAGCTACATAGTCATCTGCTTCAATAACTAGGTCAACAGCATTTTCGATGCGCTCACCAATTCCTTCGACCTTGCCGCGATTTCCTTTACCGGATGGGTTGGCTGAGGAGGCATAAACCATCTTGCCTTCTTCCCAAAGCTTAGCTGCCAGCTGCTCGCCCGCCTTACCGAACTTAATAACAAAACAGCTCGTGCCACGAACATCTGTCATCAGCTCTTCCCGACCGTCGCCATAGGCTTTGAGCTTTTCAAAAGCTTCTGGCTTCCATGGAAGGATACAACCCAAGAGGATGTCTTCATCCCAATGCTTTTGATAAAAAGCTTCAATTTCCGGATTTAGCTGCGCCAAAGCACGAAGCTCATCCATACTGCCACAGAGGACAACACCTGGCTTATTACGGTTACGAGCCTTAGCTTCGAACTTACGCTCCAAGCCAGCTTTATCGCTGGTCATGATGATGTAACCCACCTTGGTCGGGCAAACGATACAGCCGCCATCGCCTTTCAAGATGTCATAACCTTCTTGTGAAAGCTGTCCGTTCCATTGAATGTGTTTTGTCATAAGTTTCTTCCTTTTCTATTAAATTAAGATTTATTTTACCATATATTTTTATCGGAGACAAGGTTTTTTCAGAATTTTCTCAATATAGAAAAAATATGGTTACTGCCAATAAGATGGACGATTTTTTCATATTCTGCAATCAAATCCTCATACTGCAGCGTAATGCCGATGTCATCCAGACCGTTGAGGAGCTTGTGCTTCCATTCTCCATCAATGTCAAAGGAGAATTCTCCCACCGGTGAAAAAATCTTCTGCCGCTCCAAATCCACCGTCACTTCATCCGTCGGCTTCAGATTAGCCAAGGCTTGCCGCACTTCCAGTGGCTGGACGATAGGCAGCATACCGTTATTCAGCTCGTTATTGTAGTGAATATCTCCGAAAGATCCGGCAATAACTACCTTAAAGCCATAGTCAGCCAAGGCCCAGGCAGCGTGCTCCCGAGAGGAACCCGCACCGAAATTATCCCCTGAAATCAGAATAGTTGCCTTGCGGTACTCCGGTCTATTAAAGACGAAATCAGGATCTTCGGTGTACTGATTGTCCAGATAGCGCCATGCGTACATGAGGTACTTACCAAAGCCTTTTTTATCAATCAACTTGAGAAACTGCTTGGGCAAAATTTGGTCCGTATCGATATTATCGTTCATGAGGGGGACTGTTGTCCCCGTGTAGATTGTAAATTTTTCCATAAAACTTCCTTACTGGACCTCCGGTAGTTGGCGGACGTCTACGAAGTGTCCGGCAATGGCTGCCGCTGCTGCCATGGCTGGACTGCAAAGGTGGGTCTTAGCACCAAATCCCTGACGATCCTCAAAGTTCCGATTGCTGGTTGAGGCACAGTGGACTCCGTCTGGCACCTTATCTGGATTCATTCCCAGGCACATGGAACAGCCTGGATCGCGCCACTCAAAGCCTGCATCCATGAAAATTTTATCCAGTCCCATCTTTTCAGCAGCCCGCTTGACCGGACGGGAGCCCGGTACGACGATAGCTGTTAGATTGGGAGCAATATGCTTACCAGCGACAAACTTAGCTGCCAGCTGCAAATCGCTGAGCCTGGCATTGGTGCAGGAGCCGATAAAGATATAACCTAGGTCAATATCTTCTGCTTTCTTACCCGGTGAGAGGTCCATGTAATTGTAAGCTCGCTCGTCGTTCATATCGCGAATTTCTGGGAAAGCCGCGCCAAACTCTACTCCCATAGAAGGATTGGTTCCCCAAGTCACCATAGGTGCCAGCTCGGAGACATCCATCTCAATGACCTTATCATAGACAGCATCAGGATCACTGACCAGAGTCTTCCAATCAGCTACCGCCGCCTCAAAATCCTTGGGAGCGCCCGGCCGCCCTTGAACGTAATCATAAGTCTTCTGGTCGGGATTCATAATGCCCATCTTAGATCCAAACTCAATGGACATATTGCAGATGGTCATGCGCTCTTCCATGGTCAGATGATCAATGGCATCACCGGCATACTCGACCACATAGCCAACACCGGCAGCTACACCGTATTTGGCAATCAGAGCGAGGATAAAGTCCTTGGAATAGACACCTTTAGGTGGCACTCCGGTAAATTTGACCAACATTTTCTTAGGCTTGACCTGCCAAATGGTCTGTGTAGCAAAGACGTGCTCCACCTCCGAAGTACCGATTCCAAAAGCGATAGCTCCAAAAGCTCCGTGAGTAGCCGTGTGACTGTCACCACAGACGATGAATTTGCCCGACTGCGTCTTGCCCGTTTCCGGTCCAACCATATGGACAATCCCCTGCAGTTCCGATCCGTGAGCCGCATGCTCGATGCCAAAATCCTTGACATTCTCAGAAAGTTTATCAATCTGTGCCTTGGAAATAACATCTCGGATATCATAGATATTGACCGTAGGAACATTATGATCAAAGGTACCAAATGTCAAGTCCGGTCGTCTAACTTTGCGACCCGCATCTCGAAGTCCTTGAAAAGCCTGAGGGCTGGTTACTTCATGAATATAATGCTGATCCACATACATAAGCTGGGGTTGACCTTCTTGGCCTGTTATGACGTGTCTTTCCCAAATCTTATCAAAAATTGATTTTCCAGCCATACTAGCTTCTCCATATGTAATACAAAATTCCAATTTCCACTATTATTCCGCCAATCCAAGCCAACCAGAAATACCATTTCCTAGTCTTGTGATGAAAGAGGCGACCGCCTAATAAAGCGCCCAAACCTCCGGCTGCCAAAGCTGACAAGAGCAAGGTTTTCTCGGGAATGCGGTAGTGATTTTTCTTAGCCTTTCGCTTATCCCAGCCATAAAGCAGGAAAACGACAAGGTTCCATAGCAGGCAAATACCTGTTAGTATCCATTTCATAAGTTATTGATAATGGCCTCCGTCATTTGAGTTGTTGTCGCCTGACCGCCAAGATCTCGGGTTAAAATCCCTTGAGCCAAGGTCTTCTCCACTGCTGCTTCAATCGCTTCTGCAGCTTCTAGCTCTGAAAAACTATCTCGCAGCATCATGGCTACAGAAAGGATCATACTGATAGGATTGGCAATGCCTTGCCCTGCAATATCTGGAGCTGAACCATGAATAGGCTCGTAAAGACTTGGCCCAGTAGCCGAATGACTGGCTGATGGCATAACTCCCAGCGTCCCTGACAGGACACTGGACTCGTCGGATAGAATATCCCCAAAAAGATTTTCCGTTACAACAACATCAAACTTAGCAGGATTGGTAATCATGAGCATCGCAGCGCTGTCCACCAGCTGGTGCTCCAAGGTCACATCTGGATAATCCTTGGCCACCTCATCTGCTACTCTGCGCCAGAGCTTGGATGTTGCTAGTACATTTTGCTTGTCAATACTTGTCACGCGCTTTCTGCGACCACGTGCAATGTCAAAGGCCTTACGGACAATCCGCTCAACCTCTTCATAGCTGTAATCGTTGATATCCCGCGCAGATCTGTCCTCCAAAATATGTTCACCAAAGTAAATCCCACCAGTCAGCTCGCGCACGACCACGAAGTCCACACCAGCAATTCTTTCAGGTTTCAAAGGCGACAAATGCTTAAGAGCATCAAAAATCTTAACTGGGCGTATATTGGCATAGAGTTCAAGCTCCTTGCGCAGAGCGAGCAAGCCTTGCTCAGGACGAACTGGAGCATTATCATACTGGGGACTGCCGATAGCTGCTAGGAGAATAGCATCCGCCTCCTTAACCGCTTCTAGAGTTGACTGAGGCAGAGGATGACCTTCCGCATCGATACCAGCACCCCCAAAAGCCTTCTCCGTGATATGATACGTAAAACCGAACTTGTCCGCAACAGCAGCAAGTACTTGGAGACCGGCTTCCATGATTTCTGGGCCGATACCGTCACCCGCCAGAGCTACAATTTCTTTTGTCATAGTCGCTTCTTTCTAATTATTTGCTGGCAGATCGCGGTAAGATACCTGATGGCCGATTTCACCAGCATTTTCCTTTTGCACAAAGGTATTGGCATGGATATAGGCAATGGCGCTGGCCTTAAGAACATCAAAGTCAATACCAGAGGAGTTGAAAATTGTATCTGTGTCCGTATTTTCAACAGCTACTAAAACACGAGCCTGAGAGTCAATTCCGTCCGTCACCGCCTCGATGTTATAGGCTAAGAGCTGGACAGACTGGTTAAAGAATTGGTCAATAGCATTAAAGATAGCTTCAACACTTCCCTTGCCTTCTGCCACACAGTTGACCGTCTCACCGTCGCCATTAATCAACTGCACATCTGCTGTGATGGTATGATCGTCATTGGTCGTCAGCTGCAGATCATTAAAGTGGAAGCCTTCGGGATTTTCAACTGTCGTTCCAGCAATCAGAGCCCGAATGTCAGCGTCCGTGACTTCATTTTTCTTATCAGCCAAGACCTTAAACTTAGCAAAGAGCTCATTAATTTCAGATTCTTCAAAGTCCAGAGACAGTTCTTTGAGCTTTTCAACAAAGGCGTGGCGACCAGACAGCTTGCCAAGCGGCAGTGAATTGCTCTTGACTCCAACCAACTCAGGAGTAATGATTTCATATGTCAGTGGATTCTTAAGAACGCCATCCTGATGGATACCAGACTCATGAGAGAAGGCGTTGCCACCAACAACCGCCTTGTTCTTAGGCACTGGAATACCTGAGAAGCGGGACACCAACTCAGAAG
>NZ_KQ969062.1:1237075-1248680 GCF_001578775.1 Streptococcus cristatus
GATGGTTTCATTAAGGATAATATCTGTTTCAACTTGATAATAGTCCTTGCGAATTTCTAAAGCAATTGCTACTTCTTCCAGCGCAGCATTACCAGCACGCTCACCAATACCGTTAATAGTGCCTTCCACCCGTCTAGCTCCGTATTTGACCGCAGACAGGCTGTTAGCTACCGCCATTCCCAAATCATCGTGACAGTGAGGACTGTAGATGATCTCACGATCCGTTTGGACATTGTCAATCAGATGTTTGAAGATATTACCAAACTCTTCCGGCGTGGTAAAGCCGACTGTGTCTGGAATGTTGATGTAGCTAGCACCTGCATCAACTGCTGTCTGGACAACTTGGAGCAGAAAGTCTAGCTCTGTCCGTGTCGCGTCCTCAGGTGAAAATTCGACAATCTCAAACTTGGAGCGAGCATAGGAAACGTGCTCCTTAATGGCTTCTAAAATCTCTTCCTTGGACTTTTTCAGCTTGAACTCTCTATGGATGGGACTGGTTGCAATGAAAACGTGAATCTGCGGATATTTGGCATCCTTGAGTGCCTCGTAGCAGGCGTCGATGTCCGATTTAACCGAACGCGCCAAACCAGTGACAGAAGCTTTAGTGATGACTTTAGCAATCTCTTGCACTGCCGCAAATGAATCTGGACTAGCAGCTGGGAAACCAGCTTCAATAGCAGAAATGCCCCATTTCTCTAGTTGTTTAGCAATGGCAACCTTTTCCTTAATAGAGAAATTCACTCCCGGTGTCTGCTCACCATCCCGAAGGCTGGTATCAAGAAACACAACTTTTTGCATAGACTTTCCTCTTTCTTTATCGTTTAAAACAGCTATAAAAATCAATGAGAGATACAACTATGAAATGAACTTTTAGTTCGCTTTTCTCAGTATATCCTAGCACAGATTTTCGTGAAGAATAAAATAAAAACATCTCGCTGGAAACCAAGCGAGATGTTGATTTACTCCCGCTTGGTAAGCCAAACAGGACTAATGCTTTCGCACTAGCCCGAGTAACGCAACAACAAAGCAAAGTTTGAATATTGAGTTGACTTCATGTTTGACTGACTCCTTTTGAAATGTTATTGATTAATATTTTAGCACAGTATCATTCGGCTGTCAACAGATAATTCGATATTTTCTGAAAATTTTTAATATGCTGGATTATTTTGTGGTCTTATTAGTATAAATGCGAGAAAGAAAAAGAAGCAGGCAAGTTCCTCCTTCTTCTAGTATTATATTATTTTTCTCATTTCTCTTCTTTTAATAATTTACTAATCAGGCTTCTTCATTTCTAAGCCATTTCGTCTTTATCTTCGTACATACTGAACCAAGCGGAACATCATGAAAGCAAATAGAATTCCTGCAACGATCCAAATGGTTCGTAAGGCGTAAAATTGAAGCAGATAGGTAGAAATAATGGCTCCGATGACAAAGCTTCCTAACAAAGCAACAAAGAAAATACCCTCTTTCAAGTATGGTTTTTCCTGCGTTCGCACAAAATTTCCAAAAGCCACCATCGTTTTCTTGATATTTCCTGTCATAAAAGAATTATTGTAGACTATGCCATCTACCTCGCCAAAAGCCGTCGCAACGACTCCCATACAGAAAGCAATCGGAGGAACGATCAGCATATTAGGCACGGTACTTGGCATAAAACCTACCAGAGTACAAATGAGCACCATTGGTGAAATGCTACTTACTCGCCATATTGACTGCTCAAAAAAGGGACGAAAAACTGTTATCAGAAAAATTCCCAGCATAAAGGCTAGCATGGTAGCCAGTTTGACTTCAATTTCTCCAGTCTTGTGATGAATCAGCTCAACGGACAAAAAGACGACGTTTCCTGTCTGGCCAGCAACCAATGTACCCCCGCGTTCCATAAAAGTGTAAGCATCCACGAAACCTGCGCAAAAGGTCAGCAAACAGGCAAAAAACTTTGATCGAGAATGGAATTCCCTTTTGACGAACTTTCTCATAATTTACCCAAAAAGTCCAGTGTAACACCAGACTTCCTTTCTATCCTTCTCTAGCTTCCTCCAAAATCTTTTCAATCTTGGTGGTAATCAAATCAATCGCCACTTTATTAGAAGCGCCCTCTGGAATGATAACATCCGCATAGCGCTTGGTTGGCTCGATAAACTGATGGTACATAGGCTTGACGACACCCAGATACTGATCAATGACACTATCCAAACTACGTCCGCGCTCTTCCATGTCCCGCTTAATCCGACGAATGATCCGCACATCATCATCAGTATCGACGAAAATCTTGATGTCCATTAAATCACGGAGGCGTTGATCTTCCAAGACCAAAATCCCCTCTACAATGAAGACATCCTGCGGTTCCTGACGATAGGTTTTATTGCTGCGCGTGTGCTCCGTATAATCATAGGTCGGGATGTCCACTGGACGGCCAGCCAAAAGCTCCTTGATCTGCTCAATCATGAGGTCTGTATCAAAAGCAAAAGGATGGTCATAGTTGGTCTTAACCCGCTCCTCAAAGGTCAAATGAGACTGATCCTTGTAGTATGAATCATGCTCAATCATGGAAATTTTTTCATTAGGAAAATGATCTAAAATAGCCCGAGATACACTGGTTTTTCCCCCACCAGATCCACCTGTAACACCAATAATAATAGGTCTGTTTTGCATTGTTTTCTCCATTACTTGTTATCTTATCTATTTTACCTTAATTCATGATATAATGAAAGGGTGAATCAAGAAAAATTCAGGAAAATCATTTTAAAGGAGAAAGTATGTTACAACTCGGAATCATCGGTACGGGATCCATTTCCCATGAGTTTATCAAGGCAGCCCAACTGAGTGGTGAGTATCAGTTAACCGCTGTTTACTCGCGCACCTTGAGTTCCGCGGAGCGTTTTGCGCAAGATTATCAAAACGTCGCACTCTACACCGATATGATTGAATTCTTATCTGCCGACCTAGATGTGGTTTACATCGCCAGTCCCAATAGCCTCCACTTCAACCATGCCAAGGTAGCCATTTTGGCTCGAAAGCATGTCATCGTTGAAAAGCCAGCTGTATCAAGGCCTGAAGAATGGCAAGAATTGGTCAAGCTGGCGGCTGAACATCAGGTTTATATCTTTGAGGCAGCCAGAAACTACCACGAAGCAGCTTTTGCAGTCATTCGTAACTTCCTAAAAGACAAGAAAATCTGGGGAGCTAATTTTACTTATGCCAAATACTCTTCCAAGATGGGAGCACTGCTGAGTGGACAAGAACCCAATGTTTTTTCTGCTAAATTTTCAGGCGGTGCTCTAATGGATTTGGGAGTTTATACGCTTTATGCAGCTGTCCGGCTGTTTGGTGCCCCACAAAGCGTCCGCTATACAGCTCAACAACTGCCAAATAGCGTTGACCTCAACGGTTCAGGCAGTCTGATTTATCCTGATTTTCAGGTTCGTATTCAAGCTGGAAAAAATATCGATAGCCAGTTACCAGCTGAAATCTATACGGACCAAGGCACTCTGACCTTAGATGGTATCGAGTTTATCCGCTCTGCCATTTTCCAAAAGCTGAATGGAGAGTCGGAAAGTCTAGCTATTTACCAAGCAGAGCACCAAATGCTGGAAGAGGCTCAGGCTTTTGCTCGTGTCCTTAAAGGCGGCCAGGAAGAGCTTTATAGCAGCTATCTGCAGGCTGCTACTGCTGTGCATGAGTGTCTGTTTGCCATGAGAAAAGATGCTGGTATTAGATTTGAGGTTGACCATGATTAAAGAAACATTTCCAACAGTCTGGCAGGAACAGCTAAATCAGCTCGGTTTTGCTGAACTAACTGCCATCCAAGAAAAGATATTCCAGCCCATTTCTCAGGGAGAAACGGTGCTAGGCATCAGTCCGACCGGTACGGGCAAGACATTGGCCTATCTCTTTCCTAGCTTATTGAAATTGAAGCCTAAAAAAGCACAGCAGCTTTTGATTTTAGGTCCAAATACAGAGCTGGCGGGACAGATTTTTGATGTTTGTAAATCTTGGGCGGAGCCTTTGGGCTTGAGCAGTCAGCTCCTCCTCTCTGGTAATAGCCAGAAAAGGCAGATTGAGCGGCTCAAGAAAGGGCCGGAGATCCTGATTGGCACACCGGGTCGGATTTTCGAACTTATCAAACTCAAGAAAATCAAGATGATGAATGTTGATACTATTATCCTAGATGAATTTGACCAGCTTCTCAGTGATTCCCAGTATGCGTTTGTTGATAAGATTCTGCATTATGCACCGCGTGATCACCAGCTGATTTACATGAGTGCTACAGCTAAGTTTGACCAAGAGAAGATCGCCGAAAATACCTTGCGCATCAGCATTGACGACCAGACTTTGGACAATATCCAGCACTTCTATATGCAGGTGGAGAAACGTGATAAGGTTGAACTCTTGCGCAAACTATCCAATGTAGAAGAATTTCGTGGACTAGTTTTTTTCAACAGCTTGTCAGATTTGGGCAGCGCCGAAGAAAAGCTTCAGTACCGAGGAGCTAGTGCGGTCTCTCTAGCCAGCGATGTCAATGTAAAATTCCGCAAGGTCATTCTTGAGAAATTTAAAGATTACGATATCACACTCTTACTGGCGACTGACATAGTTGCGCGTGGCATTGATATTGATTCTCTAGAGTGCGTAGTCAACTACGAAGTGCCGCGTGATCTGGAAACTTATACTCACCGTTCTGGCCGAACAGGTCGGATGGGCAAGGATGGCTATGTCATCACCTTCATCAGCCACCCAGAAGAACTAAAAGCTCTCAAAAAATATGCCTCTGTTCGAGAAATTATCCTGAAAAAACAAGAACTGTATGTGTGTCCTTAAGCGAGAATTACGGTAATCAATATTCTTATTTGATGATGGCAAAGCAAAAAGCATTGGAAATATTAAATTTCCAATGCTTTTTTTAATTTCTGCTGTAATAAATCTGATGTGGTTGAAGCTGATTTTCTAATAGTTCATCAACTGTCACCAGAGTATAGCCGTTGTTCTTCAGATAGTCAAGAACGCTTGGCAGAGCATCGATGGTCGTCTGATGGATATCATGCATGAGGATAATAGATCCCGGCTGGGTCTTCACGATCTCCTGCATAATAGCCTTTGTATTACGTGTTTTCCAGTCGAGACTGTCCACGCTCCACATGATAAAGGACTGATCGACAGCATTTTGAACCGTAGAGTTGATGGCTCCGTAAGGCGGTCTTGTGATCATAGGTCGGATACCAGTCGCCTTATAAATGGCTTCCTGAGTGTCTAAGATTTCCTTTTTAGATTGATTCAGAGGTAACTTGGTCAAATCCGGATGGCTCCATGTATGGATGCCGAGCTGATGGCCTTCATCAAGGACACGTTTTGCCAGTTCTGGATTGGCAGCAACATTTTGTCCCACCATAAAGAAAGTCGCTTTAGCATTGTAGCGTTTCAGAATTTCCAAGGCCTGAGGAGTCGTTTTACTGTCGGGACCGTCATCAAAGGTCAGGGCAACCATTTTCTCATGCCGCTTGGTTTCATACTGCTGGTAAGCTTCCAAATCAGCCCCCTGCAAATATTCCGGATGGATTAGATCATAAAAACTAGACAGAGGCACTGTCACGATCGACACACCGTTGATTTCTTTGGTCAGACGAATGGAAAATAAACTTTCCTCATAATGAAAATTCCACTGGCTCAACTCTATTTCACGGAGGGCGTTTAAAGCTGTTGTTTGCTGACTTTCCTCCACCTGTCTAAAGGTTAGCTGACTGGTCAACTCCTTCAGGAAAATTTCCTTGGCAGCTTCTGGATTTTGAAACAGCTTGTCCAAAGTCACCGCTGCCCCTTCTTGATTGATATATGTAGAGGCTACTTCTCTTGCCTCCTCAGACTTGATGTCTCTTTTCGAGATACTGTAATCTTTTCGCTGAATGACTACTTCCTTGGTATTGGCCAGACTAGTAGACTTCTCCTCCGTATAGTAAAAGGTCAAAGCCGTCAAGTTTTTATTCTGCTTTTTGTCATCTGAAATGCTCTGACTGTCCTGCAACATTTTATCTTTGACACTTTGAAGAGGCTGCCCATTCATCAGAGGATAAAAAGCTGCCACGTAATGACTGCCAATCCTACCAGACTGCTTTTCGGCATTGTCAGCATGTCTTTGCTCTTCCTTGGCAATCACTTCTGTAATCTTTTTCTGGAATTCCTGCTCCTGAAACATTTCATAGATTCGTAGTCCGCCAAAAATAAGAAGTCCTAAAAGAAGCAGATTCAGAAGACTGAGAATTAGTCTATATTTTCGTCTACGCTTCCTTTTATGTTGTCTTTTCATCTATTATCCCCTAAGCTATTGTCCTAAAATAATTTTAATGTTAAAAAACTTGTATCTTACAAGTGCTAAAATACAAGTTTCTCCTATTTTTAAAGACTTTTTTCTCGAATCACTTCGACCTTGTAGCCATCAGGATCTTTGATGAAATAATAATTTGGTGGATTTCCAGGCAGCCCTTTTGGCTCAGTCACTTCATAGCCCTTAGCAGCATGCTCAGCGTGCAAACCTTCCAAATCAGGCGTGCTAAGAGCAATATGAGCAAAGCCATCACCGATTACATAAGGTCCATGGTCATAATTATAAGTCAATTCAAGCTCATAATCATCGCCATCCAAACCAAGATAAACAATGGTAAAAGCATGCTCTGGAAAGTCCTTGCGGCGCAATTCCTTAAAACCAAACGCATCTTCATAAAAGGCAATCGAAGCCTCTAAATTTTCCACTCGTAAACAAGTATGCAACATTTTTGATGTCATAATTTCACTTCTCTCATTTCTTTCTTTTATTATACCGCAAAAGCAGTCAAATTTGAAATAATATGAAAAGTTTTTCAGCTTTTGCTGATTCGTTTTCTAATATCTGACCTAAGGGGAACTTTGATTTCAAAAATAGTTCCACGCGGTTTGTTATCTTTGACTGTGATGGTTCCTTTTAAGGCGTCCACGATTTGTTTCGCCAAGGATAGGCCAAGTCCAAAACCACCTTTTTGCCGAGTCCGAGCCTTATCCACCCGATAAAAACGATCGAAGACTTTTTTCTTGTCGTCGCCCGCAATCCCTGGACCATTGTCAGAAATACGCAAGGTCAAGCTCCGATCATTGGCAGAGGCCACGAAATAGATCTCTCCATCTTCCTCTGTGTATTTGATGGCATTATCAAAAAGGATGGTCATAACCTGCTTAAGCAAGACCTTGTCTGTCGTAATTGATTTTGAAACTAGATTTTTGAAATCAAAGACCTTATCGCTTTCCTCCGCAATAATAGCATAGTTAGAAAAAGCTGTCGTGAAGAAGTCTGGGGTGACTTCACCGTATTCTGGCTTGATGCCGTCATCGCGCCGAGCTAGGTTGAGTAAGTTGGTGGTCAACAGGCGCATATTTCGCACTTCCTCTAAACTAGATGCGATGCTCTCACTAGACTCCATAATCGTGGCCTCAGGCTTACGGAAGAGAGATTCCAGACGATTTTGCAGCACGGCCAGAGGCGTACGCAATTCGTGGCTGGCATTCTCAACAAAAGACTTCTGCTTTTGCATGCTGTCCAAAAGAGGCTTGACACTCATCCGCGCCAGATAGATACTGGCAATCAAGGAAATACCCCAGAAACTAATCATGACAATAGCAATCAGCTTTTCATGCTTTTCGCTAGTCTGCTCCAGTTGGCTGATACTGGTCATGACAACCGCGTACTTGACATTTTCAATTTCATCATTTGGATCAATGTCAAACATGTAGGCCCGATAACTCTCAACCTGTCCATAGCTATTAGTTAGTTGTATTTGCTTGATTTGATTAAGAAAGCGTTTATTAAATTTAATCGCATCAAAGTTTAAAAAGCTATTTTTTGCCGATACATTCTGATAATCATCATTCAAAAGAATAGCTGAAGTATTGGCGCTAACATTTACCCTACCCGGTTCCTCAATCTTGATATCATGAGCTTGCACAGACTCTGAATCTCTGTTCTCTGAATCCTTATTCTCTGGCTCTTGGTCTTGCCGACCCGTCGTCCGATAGGCTAGATTGGCCACCCAGGCGGGATTTTGACTGAGACTTTTGAGATTATCATCAACGGTCGTGTAAAGGCTAGAGCGCATGACTTGGATAATAATGAGCGTCATGGCCGAGAAAATCAGGGTGAATACACCAAAATAGCGAATGAAATAAGAAAAATCATCCGCATAAAAGGTTTTTTTGAGTTTATTCAGCATTCTTTAAAATGTAACCGACACTGCGAAGAGTTTGAAGATTATTCGCAAAAGCCGTTCCTTTCAATTTTTTCCGAATCTTAGATACATAGACTTCCACTACAGAAATCGTCGTATCGCTGTCAAAGCCCCACAAACGATCGAAGATCTGAGTCTTGGGTAAAATGACATTTTGATTCTGAAGGAAGTATACCAACAAATCAAACTCTTTGCCCAGCAGTTCCACTTCTTTTCCGTCTACCAAGGTCGAATTGGTCGAAAGATTGACCATCACATCGCCATAGGAAAGGGTATTTTCATTAAACTTACCAGAACGTTTGAGCAAGGCCTGAATCCGCATTTTCAGCTCTTCCAGATAAAATGGCTTGGTCAGGTAATCGTCAGCACCGAGCTCAAAACCATGGCCTTTATCATCGATACTTTCCTTGGCAGTCATGATGAGGACAGGAGTGGTTACCCCTTTTTCACGCAATTCTTTGAGTACTTGGAAGCCGTCCTTTTCAGGAAGCATCAAGTCCAGCAAAATCAGGTCATACACGCCGCTTTCTGCTTCGTATAGACCTTCTTCGCCATCAAAGACCTGCATAACATCTGCAAAATCATCTAAAAAATCAAATACTGAATTTGACAGACCGAGGTCATCCTCTACTAATAGAATCTTAATCATCCTGTTCCTCCCTTTCTAGAAAAAGCTTATTCTGTGTAGTTTAAATAGAGTCATGGCAAACACTTCTCATTCTATCTCAACCTATCTTTTTCTATTATATCATGACTTGTCGAAAATGCTTTAAGAATTTGTTGTTTTCGAGTTATTTTCGTTATTCTTATCTTCTTTTGTTGTGCCGTCAGCGTTTGAAGGCTTCTTTTTTGATTGATTTCCTTCTTGGGGTCCCCCTGGTTGACCATTTCCTTGTGGTGGCTGACCTCCACCTCCAGGACCGCCTTGACCATCTTGACCGTTTTGTCCACCCATCTGCGGTGGCATGCCATTTTCATTTCCCTGCCCCTGACCTTGAGGAGCTTGTCCACCTTGACCTGGCATCTTGCCATCTTGATTGTTTTGCTGAGGCATAGTAGCCTGCACTGAACTCTGCTGCGGGCTTTTCTGTATCAAAGTACCAATTCCATAGCCACCAATCGCTCCGACAGCTAAGGAGGCACTAGCCACTGCTGTCATCCACCATTTGGTACTCTTTTTAACTACAATCATTTTTTCCATATCCATTTATAATTTTCCTCTTTCTAAATTTTATATTTTCATGGATTTTAACACTATGAAGCAATATAAATTTTGATTACACAAGTTCACATCTTTTCACGTGTTAGGGTTATTATAGGGAGTTTTGCTTAAACGGGACTGAATTTTTTCTTAAAAAAGGCTGAAACTATGGGATTCTAAACAACAAAAAAAGACCAGATGTTATAATCTGATCTTTTCATTAGGCTAAACTGATGCCTTGATTGCTTTCTCAACTGCTGCTTTTTCACGGGCAATCAAGTCAACACGCGCTGCGATTTCTTTGATTCCCATGCTGATATTACGGCTGATAGCCATATCGTCTAGCTGCGGCTCAAAGAAGGCCTTGTATTCTGCTAGTCTTTCTTCTGTCTTGAAAGCATTAGCTGGATAAATGACGAATTTGTCGAAGCTCATATCGCCACCCAAAGCCGCCTTTATCCACTCCCAATTCTCACGCGCCCAAGTCCAAGCAGTAGCTTGAGTAAATTGGTGATTCAAGAGAGGGAAATACCAGCTCATTGCCAAATCTTGTGGTTTTACGATATCCTTGTTCTTCAAAGATTCCAAGATACGAGCAAGTGTTTCCGCATCCTTAGTGTAAGCCAAAGCAGATGCCAATTGGCGTTTGAAACTGCCGTCAACTGTCGAAACATAATCATTCAAGTATTGGTCAGCCAATTCTTTGCTCTCATAATGCTTGATTTGATTGATGAGAATATGCAAGCGAATAGCTGCAGGCAATTTCTCTAAGTCCTCTTTATGAGCAGCAAAAATACGGCTTGCTTCTTGACTTGCTGTTTGGTCATCAGCTGCAATCAGACTTCCTACAACAATCTGGCGAACCAGCTCATCCTCATCACTTTCGCCTTCTTTTGCCTCAAAGCCTAGGCGGTCAAAGTTGAATTTGCTAAGTTTAACTACCAATTCATGATAGGCTGTCTCGCACTCGCTTCCTTCGTCCACAAACAACTTAAGACCATTCAAAACGGCTTTGACTCCTGAGACAACCAAATAGGAGGTTTCTTCTGTTAGTTTTTCAATAACTGGAACCAAATCAGCAAATGAAATGCTGCCTGCTTCAGCCAAGAGACGACGCTCTTGCACCACTTGAAGCTTGCTGGTGCTATCCAAGTCTGTAATGGTATCTAAAATCTGCTCAAGCAAGATACCTTGATAGTCCGTGATATAGTGGGCTGTATTTTCAGTATTAAAGCGCAGGGCACCTTGGTTTTGAGCAGCCAAGGCAGAATAATTTGGAATTTCCAACGTTTCTGTTTCCAGCGTATCTGGCAAACCTTTCCAGTTGCTATTTAAAGGCAAGACCCAAGTGCGTTTCTTATCTTCGTGCTCTCCGATAAAGAATTGTTTTTGAGAGAGTTTCAATGTATCGTTTTCTACTGTAGCCGTCAAAACAGGGTATCCTGGCTGTTCCAACCAAGAGTCCATAAAGGCTGCTACATCACGACCAGAAGCAGCTCCCAAGGCATTCCAAAGGTCACGACCGATGGTATTTCCATACTGGTGTCTAGCAAAGTAAGCGTTCAATCCTTTAGCAAAGGCCTCATCTCCCAACCAACGACGAAGCATGTGCATGAGGCGGCTTCCCTTGGCATAAACGATAGCCGGATCAAACAAAGTATTGATTTCGTCAGGGTGCTTCACTTCCACATGGACAGATTGAACTCCGTCTGTCGCATCTCGTTTAAGCGCCAAAGGAACACCTGTTGTTTGGAAATTCTCAAAGATATTCCAGCTTGGTTCAATCGCATTAACACAGACATACTCCATCATGTTGGCAAAACTTTCGTTGAGCCAAAGGTCATCCCACCACTTCATAGTGACCAAGTTTCCAAACCATTGGTGAGCCAACTCATGAGCAACGACAAGTGCTACATCTTGACGGCTGGATACCGTAGAATTTTCATCTACTAAGAGGTAAATCTCACGGTAGGTGACCAGACCCCAGTTTTCCATGGCACCAGATGAAAAGTCCGGCAGGGCTACATGCAGCGACTGAGGAATAGGGTATTTAACACCGTAATACTCTTCGTAAAATTCAATCGAGCGAACCGCAATGTCCAATGCAAACTCTAAATTGCTGGCTGGGTGAGCCTTAGTTGCATAAACACCGACTAAAGTT
>NZ_KQ969062.1:1249115-1250343 GCF_001578775.1 Streptococcus cristatus
ATTTTTTGTTTTGGCAGTAATGCCTTGCATATCCCCAGCAGCAAAGGCCAAGAGATAGGAAGACATGCGAGGCGTTCTTTCGAATTTCCAAATGCCAGTCGCTTTCCGGTTTTCAACGTTGATTTCAGGCATATTAGACAAGGCAAGTTCGCCTTCTGCTTGGTCAAATTTCAAGGCCAAATCAAAAGTCGCTTTAGCTTCTGGCTCATCCACGCTAGGAAAGGCTTCACGAGCAAAATGGCTCTCAAATTGCGTGGAAATGATCTCTTTTTTCACTCCATCTACAGTATAGTAAGATGGGTAAATCCCCGTCATATTGTCTGTAATCTTACCTATATAGGTCAAGGTTACTTCCACAGGGCCTGCTGCTTCCAACTCAACATAAAGAGCTTCATTATCATTATCAAGAGTGAAGGGACGAGCTTGTCCAGCCACTTCTACGGCCTCAATCGTCAAATCCTTTTGGTGCAAGGAAATTCTCTCAGCTTTGGCTTCACCGGTAATGGTAACTTTTCCTGAGAAAGTCTTATCCGCACGATTTAAATCCAAAAAGAGATCATAGTGCTCTGGAACAAAAGTATCAATAAAATGTGCAACTGCTTGCATGTTTTTCTCCTCATCTAATTGAAGGGGCTGGTATTAAACCAACCTCTATCAAGATTCATCTCTTACTATTCTACCATATTTAGTGACTTTATACTCATTCCAACTGACCCAAAATTGATTTTTGACTTCAAACATAAAGTAATCATTTTAAAGCCATCCTGTCATTAGCTTTTCTCCTCCCAAAAACACAAAAAGACAAGCTTAGCCTGTCTGATGGATTCGTCCGAAGGAAAAGTGAAACCATGATTACCTTGTTTCTTTCTTCAGTTCGTTCAATTTTTTATTGTATAAGCGATTTTCTTCTTGACAGACTTCATTCAGTCGATCTTCGTAACGCCTTATTTTCCGCTCGAAATCTTCTCGATTTTCCTCGATTTGATTTAATATATAAGATGAATCAGCAGGCGAACTGTGACGACAAAATGATATAATCCAATTACTCATTTCCTCCGAAAAATTTCTAGCTTCCCGTTTCATATCGTGATAATCCCATTCCAATTCACTGGCTTTTCTACGAAATGCTAGATGTTCATCATCTAATTGTGCTATCCGCTTTTTTGTATCCATAATCCCTCCTACAGAATTGGGCTCATTAAATTAGGTGTTGAGATTTCAGTTAAAA
>NZ_KQ969062.1:1250748-1253222 GCF_001578775.1 Streptococcus cristatus
GGATAGTAAATCCTCTATCTCTCCACCAGAAAGGTTATGAGCCAGCGTATACGCTGCCGATCGCAGTTCTATTATGTGCTGAATGACACTTTCCTTGGCATTTGCAAGTTTATCTTTGATCGCCTGCTCATATTCCTCAGCTTGTAGCTGAGCAGTTTGCGCGCTTGTACGAACTAATTCTTCTCTCAAACTAATCGTTTGACTGCCTGAACTAGTCTTCAAGGAAGCGTGCAGTTCACCAATGCGTTGTCTATTTAAAGTGAGTAGTTCTTGCTTAGAAGGTTCTGGAGCAAAGTCTCCATAAATCTTTTTATATAGCATCAAATAATAATTAGGGTTTGTACTTGGTAAAAACTCTTTGTTTTTTCCATTTTTGGTAGCTTTATTTCTTACTTCAATAGCTTTTCTGACCTGCTTTTCAGTCATACCAGAAACAAATTCACCTCTTTTAATATACTTATCAAAATCAAAATTATTACCTTTTAAATATGGAGTTTGAATATTATGGCTTTTTCCTTCAAAAACGCGAACTTGACCATAGGGAATAGCACCTCCGTTCCCGTCCCATCCTGTAATTTCCTTCCCAGAATCTGAGTAAATTATCGCATGATTTTCTAAAAACTTCAGCTCTGATTTTGTGAAATGTCCACTGTCTACAGCCTTTTTAGCGCCCCAATCGTAGAAATTAACAATCTCTTTAATCTTATATTTTACTGAAAGCTTTACATTTGGTACTCCACCTTGACTATGAGCAGATGAATACCAAATTTGACCACCTTCCACTCCTTTCTCCTCCAAGCGTCTCTGTGTTTCCGCGAAAAATTTATCCAATGTATCATATTGGGGACTTAAACCTGAGCCATAGGCGGCGTCAGCAGCACCTATTACAGATTTCACGGTATTGCCTATCTGACCAAAAGAGTTTTCCAATGGATTAATCTTGTTCTGTGTACCGGCCGTTAAGACAATGGTCTTTGAATAATCAGTTTTATTATTTACAATAGGAGCGACAGCAATAGCTTCAGTTGCGGAATTTTCAGAATTGATGATTTCGTATTCTGGTCCGCCAATCGTTATTGATCTTCTTGTTCCCTGTTCAAGATATTTCCACTCTCGAACCACTTTGTGCAACTTTTGAATATCTCTATGAGTCAATGCCATTTCCAATATTCTCCTCTTTTGATTTCCAAGTTATAGATTATTTCTATATTAGGACTTCCTGTTTTGTTTTTTTGATATTTTTTAACTTCCCAATATCAACTAATGCTGCAATATTATTATCAATCTCTTTAATATCTGTTTTTATTTTAGCATCATCTGGTAGGGTTTTAGCATTACTTACATCTATTTCAACCCCTAATCCCTTTGCAGAGTTTTCTAATTCAATAATTTCATTATCATTATGATCAAAATTTAAAAGTAATCCTGAGAGTATTCCATAAGAAGGATAACCAGTTTTCCCGATTTGGCCTCCTAAAACTGCTCTATTTCCCTCATCATCATAGATTACTGGAAGGACGTCCGCTGTGAATGGAGGATTGTCCTTACCACCTTGGACGAAAATAGGCGAGAATTCTATTTTAGAGATTCCTGAGTAGTTTTCTTTGATATATGTTCCAATCTGTTCTTCCAACAATCGAAAACCATGTTTGATGACTTTTTCTTCTTTTGCATCTAGTCCTGTCGAACTCTTTTGTACATTTAGCATATATAATACTCCTCCCGAAATTAAAACCATAAGAACTACAATGATCGCAAATTTTTTTTCTTCACTGTTTACCCACCTCACACCTTTATAAAAATGCTTTTATTTTTTAATTATAGTATATCATATATAAAAGCGCTTTTAAATATCTGTTTATAGTATCTTGAATATTTTACATAAAAAAGTTTTATTTCAAATCCTATAAATACCTTCGCTTTCATTCTTTATGTCTTTCTTAAGACCTAATTACAATCTTCGAACCTCTTGATCAGACAAAGTCATATTGTCCCAGACTCTTCAAGCTCGTCTCATCTCACCTTCTCTCTTCCTCAAAACAAAAAAGACAAGCTTAGCCTGTCTGATGGATTCGTCCGAAGGAAAAGTGAAGCCATGATTACCTTGTTTCTTTCTTCAGTTCGTTCAATTTTTTATTGTACAAGCGATTTTCTTCTTGACAGACTTCATTCAGTCGATCTTCGTAACGCCTTATTTTCCGCTCGAAATCTTCTCGATTTTCCTCAATTTGGTGTAATATATAAGATGAATCAGCAGGCGAACTGTGACGACAGAATGATATAACCCAATTGCTCATTTCTTCCGAAAAATTTCTAGCTTCCCGTTTCATATCGTGATAATCCCATTCCAATTCACTGGCTTTTCTACGAAATGCTAGATGTTCATCGTCTAATTGTGCCATCCGCTTTTTTGTATCCATAAAACCTCCTATAAAATTGGGCTCATCAAATTAGGTGTTGAGATTTCAGTTAAA
>NZ_KQ969062.1:1253643-1266374 GCF_001578775.1 Streptococcus cristatus
AGATAGTAAATCCTCTATCTCTCCACCGGAAAGGTTATGAGCCAGCGTATACGCTGCCGATCGCAGTTCTGTTATGTGCTGAGAGACACTTTCCTTGGCATTTGCAAGTTTATCTTTGATCGCCTGCTCATATACTTCAGCTTGTAGCTGAGCAGTTTGCGCGCTTGTTCGAACAAGCTCCTCTCTCAAACTAATCGTTTGACTGCCTGAACTAGTCTTCAAGGAAGCGTGCAGTTCACCAATGCGTTGTCTATTTAAAGTGAGTAATTCTTGCTTAGAAGGTTCTGGAGTAAAAGGTCCGTATTCTAATTCATAGCGTCTAATCAATTCTGGCCTAGCCAATGTTTTATAAGCATTATCAATACTAGATTTGCTTAATATTTTGTCAACAATTTTTTCAACTTGGCTCTTCGTCATTCCTGAACAAAAAAGACCATTTTTTTCATACCACTCGAAATCTGGATTATTACCTTTAATCTTGGGTAAACCGGCATTATGATGTTTACCTTCGACAGTAAACACTTTCCCATATGGAATAATCCCCCCGTGACCATCCATGCTTGTTAAATCTTTCCCTTTGTCACTGTATGAATGTAAGTGCTTATTAAGATATGCTAATTCTTCATTACTAATCCCCTTATAATCGGACGAATTCTTGTACAAAGAAGCCCATGCACCCCAGTCCATGAAATTTGTAATCTTCTGGACTTTCATTTCCGCAGCCACTTTAGCAACTGCTGGTCCCGCTTGACTAAATCCCGACATATTACTAATATCAACTTCTTGTCCTGCTCCAGCCATTTTTTTAGCCTTAGATAATGATTGGTTATAAAACTCCCGAACGTCCTTTGTCTGTTCTGTTAATTGATTTCTTGCCATTACTGCATTGAATCCAGATTCTAAAACATGATTATTAATGTCTCCACCAGGAGCTTGAGTTCCAGCAACAACAATAGTAGTTTGACTGTAATCAACTTTATTTCTACCTACGATAGGGGCCACTGCTATTGCTTGGGTCGTTTCATTTGTTTCTTTAATAATTTTGTATTTTATGCCTGAATTAGTTTCATAAACTCCTCCCTCATCTTTTTCTTTTATAATTTTTAAAATATTTACTTGTAATTCTTGAATATTTTCATCGGTTAACGCCATTCTCTCTCATCCCCTTTTTTTATTTCATCGTTATAGACTACATCTGAATCTGCGCTTCCTTTTGCATCCTTTTTTATTCCTTCAATTTGTTTATCCTGAATCAATGCTTCAATATTTTCATCTACTTTATCGCTTACTTTAAGTTTAGCCTCTGGTGGTAAATGCTGAAAATCAGATACATCAATTAACTTTTTATCGCTAGTTCTTAATTCAATGATTTCTTCGTCCCAGCCATTAAAATCCATTCTTACGTCCCAAACATTGTCATAAGTTGGATAAGTAATATCTCCTATTGTTCCACCAACATATGCCTTATTTTGATTCTTATCATAAATAGAAAAAACAATATTAGCGCTGAACATAGTCTGTCCATCCCCACCTTGAACAAAAATTGGCGAAAACTCAATTTTACTGACTCCTGAATAGTGCTCTTTGATATAAGTTGACAACTGTTCTTCCAATAAACGAAAGCCTCGTTTGTAAAGTTTTACTTCTTTATCGTCTAAAACGTCACTAACATTATACGGTGAGTTTTGATGTTCAATCCATTTTGTCATACAGTATCCCCCTCCTGAAGCTAAGATAATTAATACAGCTATAATTGCAAGTTGTTTTTTCTTCATTAACTGTCACCTCTATATCTAAATGAAAACGATTCCATTTTTTTCTGTTTATAGTATATCACAATATAATATTTCTTGCCGATTTTTTCTGTCATATTATCCATAAGTCCCCCCTGATTAATAAAGGATTATTTCCATTCTGAATAGCTCCCTCTTTTAATTTCTAAGTTGTAGTCTATTTCAGCATTCGGACTTCCTACATCTAATTTCTTAACATCTTTTAGCCTTACTAAGTATTATTTAATATAAACAATGCCGTTCTGTCAACGCCATTCCAAATGGTCTCCTTTCTTAATTTCTGTATTATAGACAATTTCCGCTTTTTTACTACCTTTTTCACTTTTAACCACGTCCTTCAGCTGTCCATCTTTAACAAGCGCTTCAATGTTTTCATCCATCTTGGGTTTAGATGATAATTTGACTTCCTCAGGGAGTTTTTTATTGCCTGCAATATCAATAAAATCATCTCCTACTCTCAGCTCAATTATTTCTTCATCAAATCCATTAAAATCCAATCTGACATCACCATAATCTCCATAACTAGCATAACCGAAATTTTGAACTGTTCGACCTAAATAGACTTTATTACCATGAGTATCATAAATGACAGGAACAACATTGGCATGAAACATATACTGCCCATCCCCACCTTGAACAAAAATTGGTGAAAACTCAATTTTACTAACTCCTGAATAGTGTTCTTTAATGTAAGTCGCTAGTTGTTCTTCCAACAAACGAAATCCGCGTTTGTAAAGTTTCACTCCTTTACCGTCTAAAACATCACTAACATTATACGGTGAGTTTTGATGTTCAATCCATTTTGTCATACAGTATCCCCCTCCTGAAACTAAGGTACTTAATACAGCTATAATTACAAGTTGTTTTTTCTTCATTAACTGTCACCTCTATATCTAAATGAAAACGAATCCATTTTCCCTGTTTATAGTATATAACAATATTTATATTCTTGACGATTTTTCCTGCCATATTATCCATAAACAGAAATTTCCCTGTTTAATCAAAGATTATTCCCATTCTGAGTAGCTCCCTCTTTTAATTTATAAGTTGTAGTCTATTTCAGCATTCGGACTTCCTACATCTGATTTCTTAACGTCTTTTAGCCTTACCAAATGTTATTAACATAAACAATGTCATTCTGTCAACGCCATTCCAAATAGTCTCCTTTCTAATTTCTGTATTATAGACAATTTCCGCTTTTTGACTACCTTTTTCACTTTTCACCACATCTTTTAGGTGACTAGCATTGACAAGCGCTTCAATATCTTCATCCATTGAGGGGTTGATTGTCAATTTAGCTTTTGGAGGCAAGCTTTTGTAATTCGTTATGTCAAGAAATTTACCATTTACATCAATTTCAATCACTTCCTCATCAAAACCATTAAAATCTAACCGTAGATCTCCTAAAAGACCGTAGCTTGCATATCCATGCTTGTCAACTTTCCGCCCTAAATAAGCCTTATTCCCATGATTGTCATAAATTACAGGAACGATATTAGCATCGAACATAGTCTGTCCATCCCCACCTTGAACAAAAATTGGTGAAAACTCTATTTTACTGACTCCTGAATAGTGTTCTTTAATATAAGTTGCCAGTTGCTCTTCCAACAAACGAAATCCTCGTTTGTAAAGTTTTACTCCTTTATCGTCTAAAACATCACTAACATTATACGGCGAGTTTTGATGTTCAATCCATTTTGTCATACAGTAGCCCCCTCCTGAAACTAGAACGAACAAAATTGCCAGAACGACAATAATCTTTTTTCTCATAATTATACCTCCATTACAGTATTCTATAAAACAAGGTTTTCAGCTATCACTTTCCTACATTGTAGCATAATTTTTGGCATTATCCTCCATTTCTTTTTCAATCACTTCAACCAAAAGGGGAGTACTTAGGTCATATCGATAAATTATCTTTTTGTTTTAGACCTTTTAATCCATTGAAATCCAATTTGTCTGTTATCTACATGAAGTCTAAGTATCTATCTTTTAGATTCGTCTCATCTCACCTTTTCTCCTCCCAAAACAAAAAAGACAAGCTTAGCCTGTCTCTTTAACATATATTATAATTCAATAATTTTACCCGTTTCAAAGTAAACGACCCATTCGCAGATGTTTTTGGCATAATCGCCGATACGTTCCAAGAAAGAAATAACCTGGAAATAATCACGGCCTGTAACGATGGCTTCAGGATTTTTCTTGATTTCTTCCGTAGCCAGGTCACGAATGCTATCAAAATAATGGTTGATTTTTTCATCCATGGCCGCTACTTCGTAGGCTTGATCTACAGAACCATTCAGGTAGAGATCAAGGGCAGCTTCAACGAAATTTTTCACATCGCGGCCCATCTTTTTAATTTCTTCCTCGACAGCTGGAATACGCTGCTCGCCCTTCATACGAATGGCCGCTTTTGCAATGGATACTGCATGGTCTCCCATACGCTCTAAGTCTGAAACAGCCTTGAGAACGGTTAAGACAGTGCGAAGGTCTTGAGAAACAGGTTGTTGGAGGGCAATCATTTCAAATGATTTCTTTTCCAATTTCACTTCATATTCATTTACTTCTGCATCATCTTCGATGACTTCCTTTGCCAAGTCACGGTCATGTGTGACAAAAGCACGCACGGTGCGGTTGATTTGTGAGAGCACTTCTTGTCCCATTGCGTAGAACTGATTGTGCAATTTCTCCAAATCTTCTTCAAATTGAGATCGTAACATCATTCAACTCCTTATCCAAATTTTCCTGTAATATAATCTTCTGTTTCCTTATTTTGTGGGTTGAGGAACATCTCCTTAGTATCATTAAACTCCATCAAATCACCACCCAAGAAGAAACCTGTTTTATCCGAAAGTCGAGAAGCCTGCTGCATGGAGCGAGTTACCAAGAGCATGGTATAGGTGTCTTTAAGTCCATAGAGAGTTTCCTCAATTTTACCCGCAGAGATTGGATCTAGAGCCGATGTGGGCTCATCCAAAAGGATGATTTTCGGACTAGTAGCCAAAACGCGTGCTACACAAACCCGCTGCTGTTGACCACCAGAGAGACCAATAGCGGAATCATGTAAACGGTCTTTCACTTCGTCCCAAATAGAAGCCCCAATCAAGGAACGCTCTACCGCTTCATCTAAAACCTGTTTATCCTTGACACCGTTGATGCGCAGTCCGTAGACAACATTTTCATAAATGGTCATCGGGAATGGATTGGGCTGCTGGAACACCATGCCAATCTCCTTGCGCAACTCCACCGTATCTGTCCGAGGACTGTAGATATTGTGGCCGTTATAGATGACTGTGCCTGTCGTTGTTACTTCTGGATTCAAATCACCCATACGGTTGATAGCCTTGAGCAAGGTAGATTTCCCTGAACCTGACGGTCCAATCAAAGCAGTGATTTCATTAGGCATAAAGTCCAAGGAGACACTATTGAGTGCTTTCTTTTTATTATAATAAACCGACAAGTCCTTGACTTGCAAAATAGGTTCTGTCATAAGTTCATTCCTTTAGTTTCTTCACCTCTAACCAAAATGGCCAGAAACATAGTCATTGGTCGACTGCAGTTTGGCATTTTGAAAGATATTGGCGGTCTTGTCGTACTCAATCAAATCTCCCAGATAAAAGAAGCCGGTGTAGTCACTGGCTCGGGCAGCCTGCTGCATATTGTGAGTTACGATGATGATCGTATAGTCCTTTTTGAGCTCAAACATGGTTTCTTCTAGCTGCATGGTAGCAATTGGATCCAGCGCAGAAGCCGGCTCGTCCATGAGCAAGATATCTGGTTTGACCGAAATAGCTCGGGCAATACAGAGCCGTTGCTGCTGGCCACCTGACAAGGTCAAGGCTGACTTATGAAGATCATCCTTGACTTGGTCCCAAAGTGCGGCTTGTTTGAGCGAAGTTTCAACAAGCTCATCCAAAATCTTTTTATCTTTTACACCAGCCCGTTCATGGGCAAAGGTAATATTGCGATAAATAGACTTGGCAAATGGATTGGGCCGTTGAAAGACCATGCCGATGTGCTTACGCATCTCGTAAACGTTGATATCAGAGCGATTGACGTCTATTCCTTGGTAAAGAATTTGCCCTGTTACCTTAGCAATATCAATCGTGTCATTCATACGGTTGAGACTACGGAGGTAGGTTGATTTCCCTGAACCAGACGGACCAATCAGAGCCGTGATTTTATTCTTTTCAAACTGCATATCAATGCCCTTGATGGATTCTTTTCTACCGTAGTAAACATGCAAATCCTTGGTTGACAGGGCTACCTTTTCTTCAGGAAAAGTAATGATATGTTTTTCATTCCAATTATATTCTGTCATTGCTTCTCCTTTATGCAGAGGTTAATTTCTTGTGCAAGTAGGAACCGAGTTTGCGGGCTCCAAAGTTGAAAATCAAGATGAAAATCAGAAGCACAGCTGCTGATCCTGCTGACACCACAGTGCCATCAGGAATGGTTCCCTCACTATTGACCTTCCAGATATGGACAGCCAGTGTCTCCGCCTGCCGGAAAATCGAAATCGGGCTGGTAATGCTGAAAAGGTTCCAGTTAGACCAATCCAGGGCTGGAGCAGATTGCCCAGCAGTATAGATCAAGGCAGCTGCTTCACCGAAAATCCGACCAGAAGCAAGGACAATCCCTGTCACAATCCCTGGCAAAGCCTCTGGAATGACCACATGAAGCACTGTTTCCCAGCGGGAAATTCCTAGAGCCAGTCCTGCTTCACGCTGTGTATGGTGAACGTGGCGTAAGCTGTCTTCGACATTGCGAGTCATCTGAGGCAGATTGAAGACAGTCAGCGCCAAAGCACCAGAGATGATAGAAAAGCCATACTCAAATTGGACAACGAAAATCAAATAGCCAAAGAGTCCGACTACCACGGATGGCAACGAGGACAGGATTTCAATACAGGTACGGACAAAGTTGGTCACTGGGCCTTTCTTAGCATACTCTGACAGATAAACTCCAGCCCCCATAGAGAGAGGAACAGAGATAATCAGAGTAATCACCAGCAGGAAGAAGGAATTGTATAGCTGTATCCCAATACCGCCGCCAGCCTGATAAGAAGAAGACTTTCCAGTCAGGAAAGACCAAGAAATGTGCGGCAATCCTCTTACTAGAATATAAAGAATCAGAGAGGCAAGGATAGCAACAATGATACTCGCTATTGTGTAGAGAACACCAGTCGCCAATTTATCTAATTTCTTAGCGTGCATAGTTTTTCTTACCTCTTTCTTTTGTAATTAGTTTAATTACACTGTTAAAGGCTAAGCTCATCATCAAGAGCACCAGAGCCAGAGACCAGAGAACGTTATTATCCACTGTTCCCATAACGGTATTTCCGATTCCCATGGTCAAAACGGAAGTCAGGGTCGCCGCAGGTGTTGTCAAAGAAGTCGGAATCACCGCAGAGTTACCAACAACCATCTGAATGGCCAGGGCTTCACCGAAGGCACGCGCCATTCCAAAAACCACCGCTGTGAAGATACCTGAGCGAGCAGCCTTGAGTGTTACCCGCCAAATGGTCTGCCAGCGCGTTGCGCCCATAGCCAGACTAGCTTCACGATAGTGACGCGGCACAGCACGAAGACTGTCTGTTGTCATAAAGGTAACGGTCGGCAAAATCATGACAAAAAGTACGAAAATACCAGACAAAATCCCAAATCCGGTACCGCCAAAAACAGTCCGAACAAAGGGAACCACAACCTGCAAGCCGATAAATCCGTAAACAACAGACGGAATCCCGACCAAGAGCTCGATCGCAGGCTGAAGAATCTTAGCTCCTTTAGGCGATACTTCAGTCATAAAGACAGCCGCTCCAATAGCAAAGGGCGTTGCGATGAGGGCTGATAAAATCGTTACAATAAAGGAACCCAAAATCATCGGAAGGGCACCGAATTCCTTACCTGACGGATTCCAAGTGGAGCCAAATAAAAATTCAAATACATTAACTCCGTTGACGAAGAAGGTCGATAAGCCTTTTTGTGCTACGAAGATTAAAATCATGGCTACAATCAGGACGATTAAAGACAGGCAGGCAAAGGTGATATATTTACCAAATTTTTCCAGACGAGAGTTTTTCGAAGGGGATAGTAATTTTTTTGCTAATTCTTCATTTCTCATTTGCTATCTCCTTTTAAGCTCGTAACATTTCCATCAGCATCCTTGCTGACCTGCATTTCCTTGATGGAAATATAGCCCATTCCTGAGACGATTCCATCCTGAACTTCGTCAGACAGCATGTAGTCCAGAAATTCTGCTGCCAAGCCCTTAGGCTGACCAAGAGTGTACATGTGTTCGTAAGACCAGAGGGGCCAAGCGTTGGTCGCAACATTCTTAGCCGTTGGCTCGTAGCCATTGAGCTTCAAAGTCTTGACAGAATCATCCACATAAGCAAAGGCCAGATAAGAAATGGCTCCCGGTGTTTGAGAAACAATGGACTTAACCATCCCGTTTGAATCCTGCTCCTGACTTTGAACGGCTGATTTACCACTCATGATGACACTGTCAAACGTAGCTCGAGAACCAGAGCTTGCCGCACGGTTGATGATGGAAATCTCTAGATTTTTCCCACCCAGCTGCTTCCAGTTGGTCACTTCACCAATAAAAATCTTCTGCAATTGCTCCGCTGTTAAATTATCGACAGATACTTCTTTATTGACAATCACGGCAATTCCAGCGACTGCTACTTTGTGGTCAACAAGGGCTGAAGCATTAATCCCTTCTTTTTCCTCAGCAAACACATCTGAGTTGCCAATTTCGACCGCACCAGACTGAACCTGAGACAAGCCCGTACCTGATCCGCCACCTTGAACATTGACCGTTTTTCCAATATTGGCTGAACCAAACTCATCTGCTGCCGCTTCAACGAGCGGCTGAAGGGCTGTCGAACCAACGGCAGTCATGGACTCCCCTCGGTCAATCCAGCTGGAGCAAGAAGAGAGGCTAACTGCAACTAGAACTAGAACCGCTGACAAAATCAGCTTATATTTTTTCTTTACCATTTTTCTCCTCGAAATCTTGAGAATAATAGTGGGATGTCTATCGTAAGAAACTGAAAATCCCACTATATCCACTATAACATAGAAAGAGAGCTTTGCCTAGTCTTTTGAACGAAAGCGAAGCCCCTTTGGGAAATAATTTTTTAAGGTATTTCCAGTAATTTTTGCAAAACCCAAACCGTTGCCTTGGGCAAGCACTTGATACCAGCCATTTGGATAGTTTTGAGAGAGTTGAACCGTTTCGCCCGCTACATATTTGCTAAAAGCCATATCATCAATCTCAAGGGCTGAGACAACTTCACTAGGCCTCAAAGCTAAGCCTAATGCAAAGCTCGGTTCAAAGCGATTTTTCTTAAATTCACCCAGATGCAGGCCATTGCGAGCAATTTTCAGCTTGGAGACATCTGGCAGTCCAGCTGGCAGCAGATAAAGATTGTCCCCAAAAGTATCTAAATGTCCTTCTAGCTCAATTTTTAGATGCTTTTTCTGGAAATCTTGCCAGAGTTTTCTCTGCTCAACTGTCAATTTATTTTTGGCTGCCTTGATTTTTTTAGCAGACTGACTTCCTGTAAAGCGAAATTTCGCTACAAATTGCCCTTCACCTTTGAAATGGTGGGGATACATACGAGCTGTTTCTGGGAATTCAATCCCCGCCACCATACCATTGATTTTTGGTATTTCCAGCAATTCCAAGGGAAAATTCTCTAAAAGCCAAGCGACCATTTCTTCATTTTCTTCTGGCGCCCAAGTGCAAGTTGAATAAACCAACTGCCCGCCTGTCGCCAACATCTTGACAGCGTCCTCTAAAATTTCTCGTTGCAAACGCGCACACTGGGCAGGATATTCCGGACTCCAATATTGGGTAGCATCTGGCTGCTTGCGAAACATTCCTTCGCCAGAGCAAGGAGCATCCAGAACAATGAGATCAAAATAGCCCTGAAAGACCTTAACCAATCGATCCGCAGATTCATTGGTGACAAGGACATTTCGCGCTCCAAACCGCTCAATGTTTTCCACCAAAATTTTACTGCGTTTGGCATTGATTTCGTTAGAAACCAGCACACCTGTATTATCTAGATAAGAGAGTATATGAGTAGATTTTCCTCCTGGTGCGGCGGCCAAGTCCAGAACTTTCATGCCCTTTTGCGGTGCTGCAACTTGGGCAACCATTTGTGCTGCCGGCTCCTGAGAATAAACCAGCCCCGTGACATGATCTACCGACTTCCCAGACACTTTTCCGTAATGTCCCCAGTCTGTGTTCGGGATAGCATTCACAAAATCTTTCTGATTCTCTTTTAAAGGATTGCTGCGAAAAGCTGAAATCGGATCTTGATCAAAAGTCGCAAAAAAGGCCTCTGCTTCCTGTCCCAAGATCTTCTCATACTTTTCCTTAAAACCTGCTGGAAAGTCCATACTAGCCTTTTCCCTTTCGTAAATACTCTTGTAATTCGTCTAACTTACACTTTGGTGCAATCATAATCGGCTCCTGAGTCTGAAAATTTGGCTGATTGCCATCTAGAGTCTGAATGATGAATCCTAGTTTGTCAGCCATCACATAGGCCGCCGCATAGTCCCAAGGCCAATTATAAGAGAAATAGGCGGCTAAACCACCAGCCAAGGTCTTGGCAAAACTAATCCCAGCACTGCCATAGACACGCACCCCCAAGCAATCACGAGCCAAGTCAGCTAGTCCCCAGTAATTATGCTCCAGCATACTAGCATTTGAAGCCATAAGATATTGCTGCAAAGGCTTATCGGTAAAAGCAGATAATTTTCGTTCATTACAGTAAACATCAAAAGCCCCACCTCCATGAAAAAGCTGGTCTCTTGTCACATCGTAAATTAAGCCGAATTTGCCCTGCCCATTTTCAAAATACGCCAACATAATAGCAAAATCAGCCCGCTGGGTGATGAAATTATTGGTACCATCAATGGGATCAATCACCCAGACATTACCATCCGCTATGTCGTGTCGCAGGTCATTTTCCTCAGCCAAAATCGCGTCGTTCGGATACTGAGCTAAAATTTTCCCAACCAAGTCATCCTGGATGATCCGATCCATTTGAGTTACCAAGTCAGTCGGGCTGCTCTTTTGTACAACATCCAAGTCATCATAGAGATGGTTTCTTAAATAAGCCCCTGCTTGATAAACTATTTCTTTCGCAAAATGAAATTTATTTTCCAAGAGAAATCATTCCTTTCCCTTTCCTTTTTGCCTCCTGAACAGCCCGATAAAGAGAATAGCCACTGACCGTCTCAAACTCACGGCCGAGTCGCTTCTCTTCTCCCTTGCTGGGAACAACTTTCTTGAAGACTGCATAAGACTGGAGCAGTTTCTCCGCTTGAATCTTCTGTTCATAGGCTTGCTCTACGTCATTAAAAAAAGAAAGCACTGAAGCAAGCTCTTCAGTGCTCCACGATAAGTCTAGTGGGTAACTATAATTTTTTTCCATATTTTAAATATCAGCACGCATAGTTGCGGCTCTGAGTTCTTCTTTCCGATAGCCCCTAGGCAAGAAAGCACGGATTTCATCTTCATTGAAGCCGATTTGCATTCGTTTACCATCGAGGATAATTGGGCGACGCAAAAGACTAGGATTTTCCTCAATCAGCTTAATAAGCGTTGAAATCGATAAATCCTCTACATCTAAATCTAGTTTTTGAAAAATTTTTGAGCGGGTTGAGATGATGTCATCAGTGCCGTTTTCTGTCAATGAAAGAATGTGTTGCAATTCTGGAGCAGACAGAGGGCTCGTCATGATATTATGCTCCGTAAATGGAACTTCATGACTAATCAACCAAGCACGCGCCTTGCGACAGGAAGTGCAGCTAGGCGATAAAAATAATGTAATCATGCTGTTCTCTTCTTATTTTTATATAGTAACTAACTCTATTATACTAAATTTTATCTCTCTTGACTAGATATTTTTGAGAATCAGCTTAAAATACTAAGAAAAATATTAAAAACTGACATTTATTCCGAACATTCCCAATTTCTTGCCACTTCTTCATCACTCTTTAACTGAGCGACCAGTTCTTCAATACCATCAAATTTGACCATATCACGAATCTTATCCAGCCAGATAATTCGAATCGTATCGCCATAGATTTCCTCCGCAAAGTCAAATAGATTGGCTTCAAAACGAAGCTCATCTCCTTCAAAGGTCACATTTTTTCCAACACTAGCCATGCCACGAAAAATCTTGCCATTGTGCTCAACATCTACCACATAGACACCATCTGCTGGCAAAATCACGCGATCCAATGGTGCTAGATTGGCCGTTGGATAGCCAATGGTGCGCCCTCTAGCATTGCCATGAACCACAATTCCCCGAGTAGAGAGAGGATAGCCTAATAGCTGATGCGCCTTGGCAACATCACCATTTTGAATGGTTTCTCTAATCCGAGTAGAAGAGATTTTTTCCTCATCTTGATTGACTGATGAGACGATGACAATCTGACCATCGAAATAGTCTGCAAGCTCCTCTGCCTTTCTCTTGTCAGATCCAAAATGGTAATCAAAACCTGCCACAACTGCCTTTGCTTTAAGCGCAGCAACGTACTTATCAAAAAATTCTCGGGCTGTATTTTTAGAAAAATGGCTAGTAAAGTCAATCAAGTAAAGGTAGTCCACACCCAAATTTTCTAAGTGAGCAGCTCGTTCCTCCGGATGATTCAAATGCAACATCAACTCTGGCTGATAGCGGACAAAAGCTAATTTTGGTGACTCAGGAAAGGTCAGTACGGCAATCTTCAGTCCTTGCTCAGCTGCAATTTTCCTTGCTTCCTTAAAAAGTGTCTGATGTCCCTTATGCAGGCCGTCAAAATAGCCCAGAACCAAGACTGTATCTTCTTCCTGCTTTATTTCTAATTCATTATTAATTCGTCTTATTTTCATCATTTTTCTATTTTACTATGTATCCGCTTTTTTTACAAC
>NZ_KQ969062.1:1266394-1317282 GCF_001578775.1 Streptococcus cristatus
AACAAATTAAATCTAAGAAAAAGAACTTCTAACACTCCAAAGAGACACCTTGCTATTCCTAACAAGGTGTCTCTGTCAATATTGCAAAAAAATATGAAACTACACTGATTACTGGCGATCATCGTAGCCATTTGGATGACTGGAATGCCATTTCCAAGCAGTTTCGATAATGGTTTCGATATTGTCAAATTTCGGCTGCCAACCTAGAATATTTCTTGCCTTCTCAGAGGAAGCAATCAGCGTATCTGGATCCCCTGGACGTCGCTCTGCTATTTCCAAAGGAATAGGATGGCCGGTCACCTTGCGTGCTGCTTCTACAATCTGCAGGTTGGAAAAACCAGTCGAAGAGCCAAGGTTAAAGGCATCTGAAGGCTGTCCTGCACGCAGATGCTCAACAGCCAGAATGTGGGCATCAGCCAAGTCGAAAGGATGGACATAATCGCGGACATTGGTGCCGTCTGGAGTATCGTAATCGTCGCCAAAGACGGCAATCTTCTCTCGTTTACCCTGAGCTACCTGAAGCACAATGGGCAGGAGATGGGTCTCTGGTCCATGATCCTCGCCAATCGATCCGTCGGGCTTGGCACCAGCCACATTGAAATAACGCAGGGCTACAAACTTAATGCCATAAGCCTGGTCTGCCCAGCGCATAATGGTCTCCATCATAAGCTTGCTCTCACCATAAGGATTAATCGGCTTTTGCGGAGTCGTTTCCAGAATCGGAACTTCCTCAGGAATGCCATAAGTTGCCGCAGTCGAAGAAAAGACAATGTTTTTAATGCCGCATTCCTGCATGACCTCCAAAAGAGAAACCATGCCGGCTGTGTTATTGTCAAAATACTTGAGTGGATCTACCATAGACTCAGCAACCAGTGAAAAGGCAGCAAAGTGAATGACTGCATCGATAGATGGATGCTTGGCAAAAACGCCACGCATAAAGTCCTTATCCGCCAAATCCCCCTCATAAAAGACTGCCTGAGGATGAACCGCTGCGCGATGACCAGTCACCAAATTATCAACGACGACTACCTCTTCCTTGCCTGCTTCTACCAAACGGTCTACCATGTACGAGCCGATATAGCCAGCTCCACCTAATACTAAAATTGCCATGTTTCTCTCTTTCTTGTCTTGATTTTTATTTAACTATTCTATCAAAAATAGGGACAAATGAAAACTCTCCTGCAATTATTCCTCTTTCAAACCAACAGATTGGACAAAGCGCATGAAAGCCACCTTGCCCTCCTCAGTTCGCTTGTAAACTCCCGCATCTTCCAGTACTCGGCTGAAAATCTGTCCAACCGAGGCCTGAACTACTCCTTCCACCGTCTCAGAGGAAACATCTGGATTCTGGTCTTTGAGTTGATTGGCCCACTCCTGATGATAGGCAGCGACCCGACAGTCTTCTCCCAGCAGAAAAAGCTCAACTTGTTTGAGTTCTTCCTTGAGCCGAGGCGGCAGAATAGCCAGTCCCATAACCTCAATCAGGCCGATATTTTCTTTCTTAATATGCTGCACATCCCTATGAGGATGGTAAATGCCATCTGGATATTCTGAGGAAGTTTGATTGTCCCGCAAGACCAAGTCTAGCTCAAAACATCCATCTTTTCTGCGGGAAATCGGTGTGATGGTATGGTGAGGCTCACCCTCAGACTCTGCCAAAATCTGCACACTAGGATCAGAATAAGTCCGCCAAACTTGCAAGATCTTGTCAGCCAACTCAATCAACAATTGCTTTTTCTCAGACCTTAGACGAATGACTGACATAGGCCACTTGACAATGCCTGCCTCCACCTCTTCAAATCCGCTAAAAGTAAAGCTGCAATCCAGCTCTGCTATTTCCATAGGGAAGGTATGACGTCCGCCCTGATAGTGGTCGTGGGTCAGGATGGAGCCACCAACAATAGGTAGGTCGGCGTTAGAACCTGCGAAATAGCCTGGAAAGGACTCAACGATGTCCAGCAGGCGCTCAAAGGTCAGCCGGCTAATGGCCATAGGAAGGTGCTGGCTGTGCAGAAAGATGCAATGCTCATTAAAGTAGGCATAAGGCGAATACTGGAAGCCCCATTCCTGTCCGGCTAAATCGAATCGAATAATCCGATGGTTAGCGCGGGCAGGGTGATCCAAGCGGCCTTGGTAGCCTTCATTTTCCATGCAAAGCTGGCAGGCTGGATAATTACTATTCTTGGCCTTTTTAGCTGCCGCAATTTCTTTGGGATCCTTTTCTGGCTTAGAGAGATTAATGGTGATTTCCAAATCTCCGTATTCAGTCGGTGTTTTGAAAGCAATATTTTTAGCAATGGCCTTGAGTTTGATGTAGTCGTTCTTTTTACTAAGCTGGTAAAAATCAGCCACAGCTTGCTCAGGATTGGAGCCATAAGTCGTCCAAAAGTCCCGATTGAGCTGACTAGGGGCTGGTGTGATGAAGTTCATAAGCTCAGCACCAAGGATTTCACGCGCAGTCTGACTATCCTCAATCGTCTCTAATCTAACTGCCTCCTCAACCAGCTGGTCCTTGAGGTCAATCAAGTCATCCAACTCAGTCTCAACTTCTAAAACACCATCTCCCACTCGTGCCAAAACACGATTGGTCAGGTAGATTCGATCCATTTCCTCAAATGAACTTTCAGAAATGACTTCTGTGATAAATGCATCTAGAACTCCCTGACTCATTGATTCTCCTTCTTACATTCTAAATAGTCTCTGACAGCGTCTAAATCCTGAAAAACTTGTTCTGTTTTATTTAAGAAAGACTGCGCTGGCATTTTTAAGTCTGGAATACAAATAACTGGTATCCCAGCCCTATACGCTGCCTCAATCCCTGCTTCACTATCCTCTAGTACTAAGCAATTCTCTGGTAAAACGTTCAAATCTCTACAAGCCTTTAAAAATATATCAGGGTAAGGTTTGCTTCTCTTTACATCTTTTGCAAAAACTAGATGGTCAAATAGGGACAATATATCATTGCTATCCAAGATCATTCTCGCTCGAGATTCAATACTTGAAGTTGCTAAGGCGATTGGAATACCTTCTCTTTGCAAAAAAGCAAGCAAATTTTTAGCACCTTTTTTTAAATTTACACCTTTGGCTAATATTCGAGCTTCCAGTTCATAAACTTTTTCCAAGGTTTGGTCAAAGTTCCAAGGTAAATCATAGGTATCCAAAAATCGTTGAACATTCTCCTCTTCCCTATGTCCACTGTATTCTCTAGAATATGTTTCTTCCGTGAAAGGAATTCCAAAATCTTCAAGCAATTCTTGATAAACTTTTAGAGAAATGATCTCAGTATCAGCTAATAAGCCATCTAAATCAAATATTACAGCGTCCATTTACTTCTCTCCTAGTCTAAAACGCGAGTGCCACCTGCAACTTCAGCGATATAGAAGCTTGGAGCGTATCCAACGACTTCCTCGTAGTGCTTGCCAACAGCTTCCTTAAAGGCCTCAACGGCATCTTTTTGCACCAAGGAAATGGCACAGCCACCGAAGCCAGCTCCGGTCATACGTGCCCCCAGAACGCCTTCTTGCTCCCAGGCCGTGTGAACCAAGGTGTCCAGCTCTAGACCAGTCACTTCATAGTCATGTTCCAAAGAAACGTGGGATGCATTCATGAGACGGCCGAATTTGTCAAGATTGCCTGCCTGCAAAGCTGTCCGCGCTTGCAAAGTGCGTTGATTTTCTAAAACAGCATGGCGAGCCCGTTTGAGACGATTTTCGTCCTCAATCAGATAGCTATACTCGTCAAAGGACCACTCGTCCAACTCACCCAAGGTAGCGATAGACAGCTTGCGGTTCAATTCTTCAACAGCTTTTTCACACTCCGCCCGACGCTCATTGTACTTAGAGTCCGCCAACTCACGACGCTTGTTGGTATTCATAATCACTACGACATTGTCCTTGAGATCAAGCGGCACCAAATCATACTCAAGAGTATTGGTATCTAAGTAAATAGCCCGCTGGTCAGCTCCCATTCCGATAGCAAACTGGTCCATAATGCCAGAATTAACTCCGATAAACTCATTCTCAGTCAATTTACCGATTTTCACTAGATCCAGTCGTTCCAACTGCAAGTCAAAAAGCTTCTCAGCAATGATACCCGTCAAAAGCTCTAGTGATGCAGAAGAAGACAAGCCCGATCCGTTAGGAATATTTCCATAAACATAGACATCCATACCTCGGTCAATCGTATGGCCTGCCTCCTGCAGAAAATGCAGAACTCCTTTCGGATAGTTGGTCCAGTTATGCTCAGGCTCAAAGTGTAGGTTTTCCAGCGACATTTCAATAATCCCTTTTTCTTCAAAATTCCCTGAGAAGAATCGTAAGAGCTGGTCGTCCCGCTTGCGAGCCGCTCCATAAGTTCCAAGAGAAATGGCTGCAGGAAAGACATGGCCACCGTTATAGTCCGTATGCTCACCAATCAGATTGATCCGACCGGGTGAAAAGAAAGTGTGGTCCGCTTCTACTCCAAAAACCTTGGCAAAATCTGCGCGGATTTGCTCTACTGAAATGACATTTGACATAAACTAAACTCCTTTAAAATGATGATCGATATTGTAATCGTTTTCTTAATTTCATTATAACTGTTTCTGAGTAAAACTTCAATAAATTTAGTAAAATTTTTACTAATTTCATAGATAGATTTTTTGTAATAATCCAAACAGTAATCTGTCTGGATTATTTTATAAGGAGCAATAGCTTAGAAAATATTGTCTTCAGTCTCAACATCAAAGTAATGCGCCTTATTTAGATCGAAGCCTAGTTTGATACTACTTCCGGTATTCATATGATCGCGTGCATCAACTTTGGCAACAAATTCACTGCCACCAACCGCACAGTAGAGATGGGACTCCGCTCCAAGCAACTCAGAAACAGAAATCTTCGCAGTTAGAACTGACTCAGGGAAGGTCTCCAGAAAGGCTGGTTCCATGTTGATATCTTCCGGACGAATACCCAGAATAACTTTCTTGCCTTGATAGCCTTTTTCTTTGAGGCCCTTAAGGCTGCCTTCTGGTACCTTGAGGCTAAAGTCACCGTTCAGTCCGACCAGGCGATCGCCTTCTACACTTACTTCGAAGAAGTTCATAGCTGGGCTACCAATGAAGCCAGCAACAAACTTATTTGCCGGATGTTTGTAGACTTCCTGCGGCGTACCAATCTGCTCCACCCGTCCAATCGTTCCAGTCCCAGCAGGGTTCTTGGTCGCTGACATGATAACGATACGATCCGCCAAGGTCATAGCTTCAGTCTGGTCGTGGGTAACATAGATAGTTGTTGCACCGATACGGCGGTGAATCTTGGCAATCTCCGCCCGCATAGAAACACGTAGCTTAGCATCCAAGTTAGACAAAGGCTCATCCATAAGGAAAACCTTTGCATCACGAACGATAGCGCGTCCCATTGCTACCCGCTGACGCTGACCACCAGACAAGTCGGCTGGCTTGCGCTGCAAGAATTCCTTCAAGCCCAGGATTTCTGCTGCTTCATTGACCCGTTTTTCAATATCTTCCTTGCTGTACTTGCGCAGCTTGAGACCAAAAGCCATGTTGTCGTAGACAGTCATGTGCGGATAAAGGGCATAGTTCTGGAAGACCATAGCGATGTCACGGTCTTTTGGTGCCACATCATTAACCACTGTACCGTCAATAGAAGCAGTTTCTTCTGTGATGTCTTCAAGACCCGCAATCATACGCAGCGTAGTTGATTTCCCGCAACCAGATGGACCGACAAAGACGATAAATTCCTTGTCCTTGATATCTAAATTGAAGTCTTCCACTGAGTAGTGGTCGCTGTTGGGATATTTTTTATAGATATTTTTCAGATTTAATTCTACCATTCTTCTTCTCTTTTCTTATCTCTATTCAAAAGTGATAGCTTGGCCATTTTCACTCGCGCTATATGTCAATTCTTTGAGGTTAATAACTACTTGAGCAGTGACTGACTTATCTGCATTGCTACGGACAATCCGGAGGCTATTTTCATCCAATAGATTCACTTCAATAGTGCCATCTAGGTCAAAGGCAGCAGACTGGTTGCGGTAACTGAAAAGCTTGAGCAAGGCTTGCACAACTGGACGCTTGACTTCTTCAGCAATCTCCTCATTACTGTAATAATGACGGTTGATATTGCGGCCTTCCTTAGTGTTTTCTAGCAGTTCAAGGTCATTTTTCCCAGCTAAGAAACCAACATAATAGACCTGTGGAATCCCTGGAGCAAAAGCCTGAATCAGACGACTAATGAAGTACTTCTTGTCGTCATCGCCCAGGGCTGAGTAGTAAGTCGAGTTAATCTGGTAAATGTCCAGATTATTGTACTCAGCTGAGGAATACTTACGCTTGACATTGGCCCCGACCTTATATAGTTCATTGGTCGCAAAGTCAATTTCTTCATCAGTCAGAATATCCTTAACATCAACAACCCCAATACCATCGTGAGTGTCCAGTGTTGTGAATTGCTTCATAGGACTCATTTCAAGCCACTTGACTAGACGCTCTGCTTTACCACTGTATAGAGAATAAAGAGTTACCATCGGCAGTGCAAAATCATAGACAAAGTAGCCATGCTCTGCAATCTTGAACTGGATAGAATAATGCTCATGAATTTCTGGTAAAATATCCGTCCCAAACTCAGCCGCTTGCTGCTGGACTTTTTCTAATAGATCCCAGATTTCTGGCTCAACAAAGAAATCATTGGTATCTAACTTTTTGACTGCATAGGCAAATGCATCTAAACGAATCAGATCACAGCCATGCTCTGACAGTTGACGCAATGTTTTCTTGATGAAATCATTAGTTACCTGACTGCGAACATCTAGATCAATCTGCTCTTCACCAAAGGTGTTCCACAGATACTCGGTGCTTCCATCTGCAAAGACGATTTCCTGCTTAGGTGCCCGATCCTTACGCTTATAAATCAAATCAACATCAGCTTGCGTCGGACGATTTTCTGGCCAAAACTTATCCCAGCTGAGAAAGAGGTCACGATACTCACTCTGATCCTTCTTTTCCTGAAAATCCTTATAATACTTGGATTGACGTGAGATGTGGTTGATCATAAAGTCAAACATGAGATAATATTTCTCGCCCAGCTTTTCTACATCCTCCCAGTCACCAAAGGCTGGATCAACCTCTTCATAGTCTACTGGGGCAAACCCCCGGTCACCAGTTGATGGGAAGAAAGGAAGCAAATGCACTCCTCCAACCGCATCCCCAAAATGCTTTTCTAAATTGTCATATAAATCTTTTAAATTCTCCCCCAGGCTGTCTGAGTAAGTAATCAGCATGGTCTTATTTTGAATAGCCATAGTTTTCTCCTCTAAAATCTTGTCTTATATACTCTTTCCCGTGCGCTGAATAGAACACGCCCTAAGCTCTGTGCGAAAAAGATGAATCTTCCACAGCCGTTACTAATTCAGTAGTTTACGGATGTGGTTGCCTTTGTATGCACTGTGAGCTTTTTACGGTCTTTGTATCTTGAGCTTACTTCACTGCCCCATTGCTCATTCCAGCAATAATATTGCGCTGGAAGATGAGATAGACGATAGTAATGGTAATAATCCCAACAACATAAGAAGCAAAGCTCGGTCCATAATCATTAAAGTATTGACCTGTGTAGTTATATTGGAAGAGTGGCAGAGTCCACATCTTGGAATCTTTATTGAGTACCAAGAGAGGAAGCATGAAGTCATTCCAGAACCAGAGGGCATTGATAATCATGGTTGTCGCATGCATGGGTTTCATCATAGGAAAGATAATCTTGAAATAGGTTGTAAACTTTCCAGCACCGTCAATTTCTGCTGCTTCATCCAGACTGTCTGGAATGGAAATCTTAATGTAGCCTACATAGAGAAAGAGAGTCTGTGGAACAGCGTAAGCCAGATAGAGGATAATTAATCCCCAAGTGTTAGCTAGTCCTAGCTTACTCATCATAACTGTAATAGGAATCATGATAACTTGAAAAGGAACGAAAATCCCTAAAATCAAAAGTGTATACATAATACCAAAAGCTTTTCTCTTAGACATATTACGAGCGATAGAGTAAGCAGCCATGGGAATAAAAATCATGACAACAGCCAAAGATAGAACCGTGATTACAATTGAATTCCAATAATAGCCTCCGATACCATCAGCCAAAAGGCGTTGGAAATTTTCTAAAGTCGGTTGAGTCGGAAATCCGAAAAAATTATTAACGATGTCTTTGGTAGACTTAAAGGAACTAAATATTGTTGCTAAGAGTGGAATTAAAATGATAATAGATCCCAGTGTTAGCAAGATATATTTACTGAAATTAGCTTTTCTTTCTGCATTTTTCATCGGGCTTCTCCTCTTAGATTTCAAATTTCTTAGATACTCTCAACTGGACAATAGAAATAACCGCAATCAAGAGAAACAAGATAACAGCAATGGCATTGGCATAACCAAATTGATTGCTCTTAAAAGCATAGTTATATACCAGAAGTCCTAGAGAGGTGGTCGCATTATTCGGACCGCCGCCTGTCATGGCAAAGACTTGGTCAAATGCTGTCAAACCACCTTTTAGAGCCAAGATAAAGACCATGGAAACGCTTGGTAGAAGATAAGGAAGTTCTACCTTCCAAAAGATTTGTTTGCTGCTAGCTCCATCAATTCGAGCTGCTTCTGTAATCTCAGTCGGGATAGACTGAAGGCCAGCTAAGAAGATGATAATAGGCATGGCTACCCCTTGCCAAAGCAAGACGAAGATTGCTGCAAAGATTGCACCGCCATTCGTTCCTAGAAGGCTGGTTTTAAGAAATTCAATTCCTAAGGAATTCCCTATAGCTGGCAATCCGTAGTTGAATAGTTGCTTAAAGATGAGAGCCACAGTCAATCCAGATAGGACAGCTGGGAAGAAAAACCAAGCTCGGAAGAAAGTCTTCCCCTTTATCTTCGAGTTGAGAGCTCGGGCTATCCAGATTCCCAGCATAATCTCACCAACTACCATACAGATAGTAATGATAAATGTAAAGCCCATCGCGTTCATAAACTTAGGGTCGCTCATGAGGAGCATAAAGTTATTGAGTCCAACAAACTTATAATTATAGGTCAAACCAGTCCAGTTTGTCAGGCTGTAGAAGGCACCTTGAAACATGGGCACATAGAAGAATACAGCCTGTAGTACAAGGGGAACAAGGACAAAGAGCCAGCCCCAATATTTCTCAATCAATTTTTTCATAGTAGATCTACTCCTACTCTACGTCTGCTTTCATCGGATTGAAGAAGGCATTTAGTGCTTTCGTCATATCCTCTTTGTTTCCAGTTGTAATATAGTTCCCAGTCAAGGTATAAAAATCACTTTCACTGGTCCAGTCTTGAGCTAGCCAAACGAGATGTCGGTCTGTAAATGCTAATTCAGCAAGACCAGCTAGCGGTGCATCTGAACCTGCTTCCTTGACACCTTCAATAGCTGTTGGTGAGCCGTCCACATCATAATATTTCTGCATAACTTCTGGACGTGACATATATTCAACAAAATCATTGGCTTCTTTCTTGTGCTTACTACTTGACGAGATAGACCAAGCTAGGTCTCCTGCTCCAATGGTCAAGCTTTGTCCTTTTTGCTTTCCAGGAAAAGGGAAAGTTCCAACATTAAACTTAGGATCTTGCGCATTGATTGCTGTGATAGCCCAAGAACCATTTGGAGTCATCAGGGCATCGCCTCTAGCAAAGGCACCGACAACATCAGTATAGCCTGCTCCCTGCCAGTTGGTCTGCATTGCCCCTTTTTTGCGGAATAAATCTAACAGCCTGAAATCATCTTTAAGCACTGAATCTGAAGACTTGATGGCATTTGGCTTGGAAAAACGTAGGTAATCATTCGCTTCCTTACCACCTCCTGTAGAAGTGGCAAGAGCTAACTGATGATAACCATTCAAGGTCCAAGTATCTGCTCCTGCAATGGCAAAAGGTGTTTCCCCTTTTGCTATAATCTTATCAACTAATTCCTCAAATTCCTCCCAAGTCTCTGGAACTTTCAATCCCAGTTCTTTAAATTTATCTTTGTTGTAATAGATACCATAAGCATTAGCAGTATAAGGGATATTGTAAATCTTTCCATCTATCGCATATTTATCTGCGTAATGATTCTTAACTCGCTTAATATAGTCTTTGTCAGATAAATCTTCAAAGTACCCAGCCTTAGCCCATTCTTGCAATTCAATAGACTGGGGAAAGATATTGACAACATCAGGAACATCTCCAGCCAGAACGCGAGTTTTGAGTACTTCCCCAGCGTTAGGGACATTCACCACTTTCACATGCACATTCGGATTTTCTTTTTCAAAGTCTTTTGCAATCTCACGAAGGGTATCAACCATTTCACCCTTCTGATTGAAATACTCAATCGTTACCTTACCATCTGCCGATTCCCCTTGGCTGCTGCAAGCTGACAGCCCCAAAAGGGACAGTCCTGTAATAGCAGCTAAGCTCATCTTTTTATACCATTTCATGGTCTAGCCTCCTTATTTTTTAATAAAATGCAACTGTCTGCTAAGATAATCTCCTTGCGGAAGATTCATAGTGATACCAGCATACATGAGTTCTGCACCTGAGTAAACTGCGCCATTTCCCTGCAGCTCATAAAGCCCTTCTTCCTCTAAGTCTTTTAGTTTCAAGGTTGTTTCCATCGTTTCCACAACTGATAAGACTCGGACGTAGGTTACAATCGTTTGATCTTCATAGTTAAATTGAACTGCTGCTTCATTGGAGCCAACATCTGGATTGATTAGCCTATACTGACGCCCTAACTGGACCACTGGCCGTAATTCTTTATACAACTTCACCTGGTCAGCAATCGCAGCTTTCTCTTCATCTGATAGACTAGTCAAATCAAGCTCATACCCCAGATTTCCCATCATAGCTACATGACCACGAGTTGCCAGCGGAGTAATTCGTCCCATCTGATGATTAGGCACTGCCGACACATGGGCACCCATTGAAATAGTCGGATAAAGATAAGAAGACCCATATTGGATTGGCAAACGAGCTATGGCGTCGGTATTGTCACTAGCCCAGACTTGAGGGAAATACCTCATCATACCAAGATCATTTCGTCCACCACCACCTGAGCAGGACTCAAATAAAATATTCTCATATTTCTCTGTCAAATATTTTACAATTTCATAAAGCCCCAAGATATACTTATGCGACTGCATTTTGGTCTCCAGATAGTTAGTGCCATTCCCAAGATTGGTAATATTACGATTCATATCCCATTTTATGTAGTCAATATCGTGCTGACTTAACAGCTGATCCAGTGTTTCTTTGATATAGGCTACCACATCTGGATTAGCATAATCCAATACGAGTTGATTTCGAGAGTAGGTATGATCCCGATCAGGCACTTGAATAGCCCAGTCTGGATGTGCCTGATAAAGCTGACTGTCTACGGAAATCATTTCTGGCTCAACCCATAAACCAAATTGCAATCCTCTGCTATGAACTTCTGCTATGAGCTCCGTCAAACTGCCGCCTAGCTTATCTTCATTGACAAACCAGTCGCCCAGAGCCCGATTGTCATCAAATCGGTTGCCAAACCAGCCATCATCAAGAACAAAGAGCTCAATACCAACTTTCTGTGCCTCATCTGCTAACTCTAGCAACTTCTCTTTTTTGAAATCAAAGTAAGTTGCTTCCCAGTTATTGATTAAAATTGGCCGCTCTCGCTTCGCAAAAGCTTTAGGAATGATATGCTCTTGAACAAAAGCTTGGCTCTCATGACTAAGACCAGTCAAACCCTGAGCCGAATAATTCAACAGAGCAACAGGACTATAGAAAGTCTGCCCTGCTTCCAGTTTCCAAGCAAAGTTATCCTCATTGATACCAATACCTAGCCGAACTTCATTCAACTGATTTTGCTGAATCCAAGCTTCAAAGTTTCCGCTATAAAGGAGCTGAATTGCCCAAACTTGACCAGCCTCTTCCGTCGTTTCACTATCACAAAGGATAAGGCTCGGAGTCTGCGCGTGACCAGAAGCTCCTCGGTTGGAAGCTATTTTGAAAATTCCTTGTTCTAGCTTGTGACGACGAACTGTTTTCTCCCTAGCATAAGCTCCCTGTAAACTAATCACATCATAAGTCCCTGCCGGCAAATCAGCCATTAAGCTCAAGTTCTTATGTATGATTGCTGTCTCTCTACCGATATTTTCCAGCTTAGTAAAGGTTGCAATGGTATTGCTATCTTCAAAAGCTGTGTAATAGAGAGTGAGGCGTAAGTGAGCAACTGTATCCTCTAAAATAAAGGCCAGTGTTTCTGCATCTTCTGTACTGTGAGGGCTAGGCAGTCCTGGAACTTCCAAACCTCCCTTAATCAGCTGACTCTCAACAAACCGAAAATCTGTTACTTCATTATTAGCATGTTGGACTTGCAGAGAAGGTTGCCGAAAGTCTCCTAAACCATGCTGACCCAAAACCTGCCGCTGGGTATCTAAGCTAAAACTTCGCTCATTCGATCTCGGATTACCAGAAAAAGCATGATCTCGCTCAAATACTGTATTGGAAAAATGATAGGATTCGATTTTTCTGCCTAAGTGTTTAAGCAAAAGGTAGCCATCCCTTTCCTCAATGATAAGACTGGAATTTTTTGTATTGATGTAGAATAGATGTTTGTCTATTTTGATTGTCATTTTTGAACCTCCATATTTACTAATATTTTACCTTTTGAAAACGCTCCCTAAAATAGAATTATGTTAGGAAAATATGGTAAAATGTTAGGTAACAATAAAAATTACAATATCATTTCTAAAGTATGGAGATGTAAAAAGTATGCTTATATTTTCAGAATACCAGACGGGAACAATTGATTTATTATTAGACTTTTACGGCTATGAGGATTGCCAGCCAAACTATTCTTTCGGGCCTGCTATTCGTGACGGATTCGTCCTTCATTTTATTACAAAAGGCAAAGGAGTCTTTCACTATAAAGGGGAACAAATTTTCCTGAAAGCTGGAGATTTATTCCTACTAAAACCAAACGAACTAACTTACTATAAGGCAGATTCTGAAGATCCTTGGTCCTATTATTGGCTCGGAATTAGTGGAACAAAGGTTTCGGATTATTTTAACTTATCAGAAATTGGCAAAACAGGTTTTCTAAGAAATTCAAGTACTACTCCTACTGATAGTTTAGGAAAGTTTATTATAGATATTATTCAAGAGGCTGAACATTCCCAATCTACCATGCTAAGTCATTTACAACTTCTCGCCATGCTCTATGAACTACTATTTAAATTGGGGAAGCTCGCACCAAACCAACAGCTCCTAAAACAACAAAATTCCACTTATCAGTTGTATTTAGATACTAAACGTATTCTAGAAACTCGCTATCCACTTGAACAACTGAGCATCCAAGGTATTGCTAATGAACTAAATGTCAATCGCAGCTATTTGACAACCATTTTTAAAGAATACAATGGACTCTCTCCCAAAGAGTATCTGCATTATATACGTATGCATCGAGGAAAACAACTTCTAGAAACTACTACTCAACCAATTAAATTTATTGCCTATTCGGTTGGTTTTTCTGACCCGCTTTATTTTTCAAAAACTTTCAAAAAATATTTCAACTGTTCACCAAGCCAAATGCGAAATATTTACTAAATTCCTCTTTGTTATTTACTTGTTTTTGAGGTATAATAGCCCATATAAGACAATAGGAGAAAAAAATGGCTACGATTAAGGATATTGCCCAAGCTGCTGGGGTCTCTCCCGCTACGGTCTCTCGCGTACTCAACTACGACCCAGCCATGTCGGTCAGTGATGGCACTCGTAAAAAGATTTTTGACATCGCTGAGCAGCTGAACTATAAAAAATCAAGAAAAACCAAGCCAAATAAGACTCAGGCCTACCGAATCGGGCTCATCGAATGGTACACTGAGCAGGAAGAGCTCGATGACCTTTACTACTACTCCATTCGTTTGGGCATTGAAAAAAAAGCTCAAGAATTGGGCTATGAGACTCTCCGAGTCTTTCAAAATGATTCTCTTGAGCAATTGAAAGACATTGATGGCTTGATTGCCATCGGCAAATTCAGTCCAGCTCAAATCCAGCAGCTGGAGAAATACAGCAACCACTTAGTTTTTGTCGACAGTGATACACTTAATGCAGGCCACAGCTGTGTGACGATTGATTTTGAGAATGCTGTACAGAAGGTTCTTGAGCACTTCATGAACGCTGGTTTTGACCAGATCGGCATGATTGCTGGGCAGGAAAGAACCTCTGACCAGGCTAGCCTCATCAGCGACCCTCGTTTGGCAAGCTTTCAGCAATATCTATCTGATAAAGGAATCTTCCAAGCTGACTTGGTTAAGGTAGGCAGCTTTTCTTCGGAATCAGGCTATCAGATGATGACAGAGATTATCAATGAACACAAAGACCAGCTCCCGCCCGCCTTCTTCATCTCTAGCGATGCTTTAGCAATTGGTGCCTTGCGGGCTTTGCAAGAACACGGAATCCAAGTTCCCCAAGATGTCAGCATTATTTCATTTAATGATACGTCTATTGCTAAGTACATCTATCCCAGTCTCAGTACGGTCACCGTTTTTACAGAAGAAATGGGCAAGCAGGCTCTGCACATTCTGAATCAAATTTTAACATCCGAAGAGGACTCCATTCCCTATATGGTCAAACTTTCTACCAAGCTGACCATTCGAGAAAGCAGTATTTAACAGAGAAAGAATGAATGAAAACCTACGAACAATTATTTACCATTCTCAGCCAAGCTGACGATTATGTCAATGGAGAAAGTCTAGCTCAGACATTAGGCATTTCCAGAACCTCCATTTGGAAGGCCATTCAACGCTTGGAAAAAGAAGGAATCCAGATTGATTCCGTTAAAAATCGGGGCTATAAGCTCAAAGCAGGGGATTTACTAATCCCAGAAATCATTGAAAAGGAGGCACCCATCAAGGTTTCCTTCAACCCCAACTGCCAATCTACTCAGATAGATGCCAAAGCAGGTCTGGAAGCGGGCGGCGAAGCAAATACCCTCTATCTAGCTGCTGCTCAATCAACCGGACGCGGTCGCTTCGGCCGAAACTTTTTCTCTCCAAAACAAGGCGGCTTTTACATGTCCCTCCATCTCAAGCCCGACCTGGCTTTCGATCAAATTCCCGCCTATACTCTCCTAACAGCTGGAGCCATCTATCAGGCTGTAAAAAATCTAACCCTGATTGATATAGATATCAAGTGGGTCAACGATATTTACTATAAGGATAAAAAAATCGCAGGTATTTTAACCGAGGCCATTACTTCAGTCGAGACAGGCTTAGTCACAGACATTATTATCGGGGTCGGGTTTAACTTTTGCATTAATGATTTTCCAGAAGAATTGCAATCTAAGGCTGGATCACTCTTTACAGAGCGAGCTCCTATCAGCAGAAATGAGCTGATTGCTGAAATCTGGAGATGTTTCTACGAAAGCGATCCCCAAGACTTGCTCTATCTTTATAAAAAGCACTCTCTAGTCCTAGGTCGCCAAGTGAGCTTCCAGCAAAATAATCAAACCTATAGGGGAATCGCTAGCGATATCTCGGACAGCGGCCAACTTCTAGTCCAGTTGGAGAACGGCCAAAATATCTGGCTCAACAGCGGGGAAATTTCACTGACTAGCTGGTAGTTTGTATAAAATTGCATTCAAAAAGCACTTGATTTTCATTTCAAGTGCTTTTCTGTATAGTCTTTCTTCCAGTGTGATGTCGCTATTTAATCCCTAATGCAATCCGAGCATAACGACTCATCTTTTCCACTGTCCAAGCGGGGTACCAAACCAACTTAACATCAGTCTTGGTAACCTCTGGAACATCTGACATGGCATCATAGATCTGGTCAGTCAGAAGATCCGCCAGCGGGCATCCCATGGTTGTTAGGGTCATATCGATTTCCGTTTCCCCAGTGCTCTTGTCAAAACGGATTTCATAAATCAAGCCGAGATTGACAATATCAATTCCCAGCTCTGGGTCAATGACCTGCTCCAAGCTCTCCAAAATACGCGTTTTAATCTTTTCAACTTCTTCAGGGCTGTATTTTTTTTCTGACATGCAATATCCTCCTTATAGATATAGCAGAAAGTTCAAGTTAGCTCGAGGGGGTCTTTGTTTTCAGCAAGGATCGCCGACTTGACACTTCCTACTGAAAGATTTCTGCCCCTTCTTGCTTTTCAGTTCTTAATCTTCGATAAAGTCTCTGAGTGGTTTACTGCGGCTTGGGTGGCGAAGTTTACGCAGTGCCTTGGCTTCAATCTGGCGGATCCGTTCGCGGGTGACATTGAAGACCTTGCCGACATCTTCCAGCGTCCGCATTTTTCCATCGTCCAGACCAAAGCGCAGACGCAAGACGTTTTCCTCTCGGTCTGTCAGCGTATCCAAGACCTCATCCAACTGCTCACGAAGAACGACACGAGTCGTGTAATCGACTGGATTTTCAATCACTTCGTCTTCGATAAAGTCTCCCAGATGACTGTCATCTTCCTCACCGATAGGGGTCTCCAGAGAAACCGGCTCTTGAGCAATCTTGAGAATTTCACGAACCTTGTCCGGCGTCATATCCATGCGCTCAGCAATTTGCTCTGGTGTTGGGTCTTGACCTAATTCCTGCAAGAGATTACGTTGCTCACGGACTAGCTTGTTAATGGTTTCCACCATGTGAACTGGAATCCGAATAGTCCGAGCTTGGTCAGCAATCGCACGGGTAATGGCCTGACGAATCCACCAAGTCGCATAAGTTGAAAACTTAAATCCCTTGGTGTAATCAAACTTATCAACGGCCTTCATCAGCCCCATATTTCCTTCTTGAATCAAGTCAAGGAACTGCATACCACGGCCGACATAGCGCTTGGCAATGGAAACAACTAGACGAAGGTTGGCCTCAGCCAGACGCTGCTTGGCTTCCAAGTCTCCCTGCTCCACCAAGATAGCCAGTTCCTGCTCTTCTTCATTGCTAAGAAGGGGCACAACCCCGATTTCTTTCAAATACATACGGACTGGGTCATTGACCTTGGCTGAATTGCTACCCAAGAGCTCTTCATCGGTCAGTTCTACTTCTTCCTCTTCAGTATTCAAGACACGCGCGCTGGGATTTCCTTCCTTATCCGTGATAGAAATGCCCGCATCCTGAATGCGTTGCAGCAAATCCTCAATCCCATCAGCGTCCAAAGTGAAAGGAATGACCAGCTGGTCATTGATTTCATCGTCTGTCGCTACACCTGTCTGCTTGTGATTGCGGATGAATTCTGCAATTTGAACGTCTAATGTTGTTACTTCTTTTTGTTTTGTAGCCATACCTACTCCATTCTTCTTTTTTGTGCGATTAAGCGCTCCACTTCTAATATAGCGGCATTCTCATCTCCAGTATGCAAAGCTTCTCGAATCTTTTTGCTAATCAGCTGATTATTCTTACGAAGCAATTCACGTTCCCTAGTTAACTCAACTTCTGCTAACTCTCCGTCTTCCATCTCCTCTGGCAAATCTTCCTCCAACATCCGATACCAAAGTTGCTGGACTCTTTCCGGTAAGCTGGATAAATCCTGCGAGGTCACTTCACCATTGACTAGTAAAAGCTCGTATAACTCCTGCAGTTCCGCCGTATCAAAGGCAAAATCTGTGCGAAGCCGATAGCTATTTAAAACCAGAGGATTGTGTACCATACGATAAAGGATATGGATTTCTGCCTTTATCAACCGTGATAGCTGTTTAGACAACGGAAGATCTACCAGTACAGGTCTTCTTAGAGATTCTGACTGCTGTCCGCTTCGACTACTTCGTTCAGCCAAACGGCTATTATTAACCGTGTTCTCTACCTGCTGGTAATCAAAATCCGGCAGCAACTCAGCCAACATATAAATATAGGAATTCTGAGCTGTAATAGACTGCGTCTGAGCAATAATTGGCGCCATTCGCTCCACAAATTCAATCTGAGCCTGCAAATTTTCAATATTATCTGGTTTGAGATAGCGTAAAAGGAACTCTACATCACTAATTCGCGTTTTAGTCAAAAATTGTCGCAACTCCTCGGCAGAATTTTTAGCGATAAATTCGTCTGGATCCATATTGTCAGGAAAGGACACAATCTCTACCGACATATCCCGTAGCTCTTCTAAAGCCTTGGCTGTCGCAGCCTGACCAGCCCTGTCTCCATCATAAGTCAGAATAATTTTCTTGCAATACTTACGCAGATGCTGGACATGCTCAGGCGTCAGAGCTGTTCCCATCGACGCGACTGCATTTTCAACTCCAGCCCGATAAGCCGCAATCACATCCATAAAGCCCTCCATCAGATAGACTTCGTGGCTCTTCTTGATAACCGGCTTGGCCTTATCCAGATGATAAAGCTCATAGCTTTTATTAAAAATAGGGGTGCTACGACTATTCTTATACTTGGCAGTCTGTGAACCAGCCTCCGAATCTTGCCAGATCCGACCAGAAAAGGCGATAACCTGACCCTTGTCGTTGGTCAAAGGGAACATAATCCGGTTCTGAAAAGCATCATAGACCAGATTATTCTCTGCCAGATTAAAGAGGCCTGAGTTCATAATGGTGTTTTCATCAAACTTGCCAGCCATGCTCTGATGCAGGTAATTGCCCTCACTGGGAGCCAGACCGATTTGAAAATGCTTAATGACTTCATCCGTCAGCCCACGATTGTAGAGATAAGCGCGTGCGTCTTCTCCTATCTTGGTCGTCATCAGGACTGCATGGTAAAACTTAGCTGCCTCTGTATGAATATCATAGAGCGCCTGATGCGGATGAGTCTGCCTCGATCGATCTGCGCTCGCTCTCTCCATACCTAAGGAAATGCCCGATCTGTCTGCGACAATCTGAACAGCATCCATAAAGGATACGCCTCGGTAGTCCTCAATGAACTTGAAAACATCCCCCGACTTGCCACAGCCAAAACAGTGATAAAACTGCTTATCCTCTACAACGTTGAAGGAAGGCGTCTTTTCACCATGAAAGGGGCAAAGTCCCAGAAAGTTTCTGCCAGCCTTGGTTAAGGCTACCGTTTCTCCTATGACATCGACGATATTGACACTATTTTTTATTTCAGAAATCATTTCTTTATCCAATAGACAATACCTCCAATTCATCACAGAATATCACTCTATATTTTATAATAATTTGACGCAAATGTAAAACATTTGATAGGCAAATAACTTGAAATAATTGCTTCTTTAAGCTATAATATAATCTCAAATATTAAATTATTTTTTGAAAGGAAAAGAAAATGTTAAAGGATCTTAAAGAATTTTTGCTACGCGGTAACGTAATTGACTTGGCAGTCGGGGTTATCATTGCGAATGCTTTCGGAGCAATCGTCAACTCATTGATTACTGACGTTATCACTCCCCTCTTCCTCAACCCAATTTTGAAAGCTGCACAATTAGAGCAAATTTCTCAATTGAAATGGAACGGAGTAGCTTATGGTAACTTCTTGAGCGCCGTGATTAACTTCTTGGTAGTCGGTACTGTTCTCTTCTTCATCGTGAAGTCTGCTGAAAAAGCACAAAGCCTTGCTAAAAAGAACGAAGAAACTGCTGAAGAAGCACCAGCTGGACCAACAGAACTTGAAGTTCTGCAAGAAATCAAGAGCTTGCTTGAAAAACAAAACTAATATCCAAACAGAGGCTGGGACAAAAGTCCTAGCCTCTTAATTGTCTTTGGATTGTCGAGCAAGACGCAGTGGTTGAGTGGGCTCTACTACGCTGATTTCATCAACTTCTACAGCCCTACTCAACTGTGCGGAGGTGGGACGACGAAATCGAATTCTAACGAATTACCGATTTCTGTCCCACTCTCTGTTTTATTATACGCTTTCCATTCAAAAGAAAAAAACAGCCAAATCGGCTGCTTCCTCATTCTATTGATTAGAATTTTTTACGTTTACGAGCTGCTTCTGATTTACGTTTACGTTTTACAGAAGGTTTTTCATAGAATTCACGTTTGCGTGTTTCTTGAAGAGTACCAGCTTTAGTAACCGCACGTTTGAAACGACGAAGAGCATCGTCAAGAGATTCATTCTTACGTACTACTGTTTTTGACATTTTTTTCACTCCCTTCAAGTCCAAAATCTATATAATGATACCATACATAGAAAGTCGTGTCAAGTATTTTATGTCATTCGTATGTGTCTGGATTTTTGAGGTTTGAGAAACCATATTGCAAACGGAAATACTAAGATATAAGCTTTGCCTAACTTTTGGGATGCAGGTCATTCAAAACGACTGTTTTTTACCTCACAAAGTCTTTCGTTTTTTGCTTCTTTCGAGAGGGAAATATTCTTAATCTTTTCATAGCGTAAGAAACGTTGGATGAGACGTTGGTCGCTTACATCTGGTTTCAAATCAACCACATAGTCCAATTTGATAAACTTATTGTCAACTGACTGGACCGAGGTCAACTCAAAGCTTTCGCAGGCTGTTTCAAAGATTGCTTCCAAAAGAACTTCATAGTCTAATTCAGCAGGAATCTGAATTTGAACATAATGTCTGGTTTGGCTGACCGAACTAAAGCTCATCTTTTCAAATAGCAACCAAAAGAAGGAAATGAGGAGCGTGAAAAAAACTCCTAGAGCTAAGAAACCCATTCCTATCGTGATCCCAATCGCTGTCGCCATGAAGATGGCCAAAAGTTCTTTGGATCCTCCTGCGGCTGATCGGAAACGAATCAAACTGAATGTTCCTGCTACAGCGACACTGGTTCCCAGATTTCCATTTACCAAGAAAATGATAATGGAGATAATGGCTGGCAAGAGAGACAGTGTGATGACAAACTCCTTGGTGTAAATAGTTTGGTGCTTATAGACCTTGGCCAAAATGATTCCCAAAATTAAGCCTGTCACGAGGGAGGCTATTAGGGCTAAAGGGTTGACCTTGATTTCAGCCGAAGAATAGATACTGTTAAATAGTTGTGTAATCATTGTCTCTCTCCTTAAACCTTGGCGGCTTGGGGAATCAATTCTTTAGATTTTAGGTAGGCTTTCCCGTATTTTGAGAAGGACTGATCTTCAAGGCCGTATTTATTCAAGATAGCAGACATCCACTCAGGATATTCCCCTGGAACCTTGATTTCCATAATCACCATATCGTCTTCCAAGAGAGGATAGCCGTGGCGTCCTGAAGTCAAGTCTACATCATAATCACGGAAGCGGATATTGGAATCAACCGTCACACGAACTTTTTTGTCCTCTGAGCCTTTCATCGAGTAACGGTCATAGCTAATCACCATTTTCGGTTTTAAGCCTGCATAACGCTCCTGCAACAGCTCCACTTCTGTCTTGACCCGCTCATCAGAAATAGTCTGGTCTGCAAGTCCTTTCTCAATATAATTAACGACCGAAGTAAGATTTGAAACTAGTCGATACTTGAAGCCAACGTCCTCCGACTTTTTCTTGATTTCCAAAAATACCTGACTATCCTTTGTTGGCTCCGCTGCATAAGTCCGCATCCGTAACTTTTCACGACCACCTCTTCTAGCAATCGAATCTTGGATCATTTGAAAATCATCATTGTCAAAATAGACATTTGAAATGGTCGAAGTTGCGTAATCATCTGGAATGAGGTAAGCATGCATTTCAGCTTCTAAGCGAGCCAAGGTCGCACGCTCTAAGATGTATTTTGTTTCAACACGTTGGAAGTTCGTTTGGATTTGTTTTTGTTTCATTTGTATTCTCCTTTTATTCTACAAATGTAGTTTTTGGTTTTAAAAGAAAGAGAGCCCTTGCTCTACTACTCTCATACTTTCCGGACAGTATTTTAAAAGCTTCATTCTACATTTGTAGTTTACGCTTAAATTCTACACTTGTAGTTTTAAAAAGTCAAGAGGAAAATTACTAAAATTTAAAAAAACTTTAAAATTAACCTCAATTTATAAGTTGAAGACTGGATTCTACCAAAAATAAAGATAAAGAAATTCTACCAATCGCTGCTTCTATCAAGAAACTTTGATTGGTAGAATCTTTTATCTAATCGTCATCATCATCGTCGTCATCGTCTTTGTCTTTGTCATCATCACGATCTTTATCCTTACTCTTTGAGGAGCTAGTTTGAGAAGGAGGTTGGACAGGTGCTGTACTAGTGTTTGTATTTGAATTTGTCACAGTATTGGTCGCAGGAGGCGGAGAGCTAACACTTCCCGTCTGACCCGCATTCCCATTCCCACTTCCACTATCAGCTGGAGTCGCTGCAGAAGACGATGATGGCGGAACTTCTTTTTCAACTGTTACTGTCCTTTCGACAATGGTATTCTGCTTGGATTGGACGACTTTTCCAGTCTTGGCATTGACAAGCATCTCATGAGCCGTCTGTCCATGTGAAAAGAGAATCTTATAATTGCCTTTCTCACGTAAAATCTGCACATCCTTAACGTCCTTTTCAGCCAAAGAAAGTTCTTTCAAAACTGTTTCTAAGGCCTGACGCGGACTAAGTCCTTCCGTTTTCTTAGACTCTAAGACAAGTTTACTATCTTGTGCGACAGGATTTTCTAAGGCAAAGACCGAGCTAGTCAAGAGCAAAAGTAGAGGAACTACTACTACAAAAGAAGCAGACAGAAACTTTTTCGGCAGGCGGCTGTCCATGATACCAATAATCCGTCGCTTAAGATTAAACTTATCAGAGTAAAAACAAGTTGTCAAAGCAATCGGAGTCTTCTTACTACGGTCAATCATTGTCAGAATGGTTTCACCATAAAAAGTTCGATAAGCTGTATCTTTTCTACTCAAAACATCGTAGTCGCAGTACATTTCTCCTGCTTCCTGAGTTTCCCGACAAGCAAAACGAACCACTGGATTAAACCAATGCAGGCTCTTGGCGAAAATTGCAAAAAGATTAATCAAGACATCATAGTGCTGATAATGGGTCAACTCATGCTGGAAAATCAGCTGCAGCTCCTCCTCCGTATAGTCCAGCTCCGGTAGCACAATCAAAACATCCCTGAAACCGAGCAACATTGGACTCTGTGTCATAGGGTAGTGAAGCAGGCGAATCTTGCTTTTAATGCCCATCTTTTCTTTGATCAAATGCAACTGGAACAAAGTCTCTTCGTCCTCAACCTCTGTCCCCCAACGTTGCAACATCTTTTTGAAACGGATATAAGAATAGGCATATTTGCCTAGATTAAATGCACAACCAAGCAGCCAAATGGTAAAGAATATTTCAAACCAAGGTAGACCTAGAAAAGCCTCCCAGAGATTGGCCTGGCTAGCTTTTTCAGCTACTTGAGAAACAGCTTGCCCTCCACTTGTCTGGCCAGCTCTAACAGCTGTCTGAATAGTCGCCCCAGTACTCAGCCGAATCAAACCAGAGCCAAACTGAGGACGGAATGGGAATAAAAAACTCAGCAAGATTAAAAACCAGATAACATACTTGACCTTGACTGAAATCTTGGTCTTGAGGGCTACAAAAAGAAGGCTCAAAAACAGAACCAAGATCGAGGTTGAGAAACTGGTTAAGAGGAAAGACAAAAGGAACTGTTTCATGGATACTACCTCATCTTACTCTTTCTGATTCAGTAAATTACGCAGCTCATCCAGTTCATTTTCTGAAAAAGAATTAGATGAAAAGAGAGTCTTGACAAAGCCTCCCATGGAATGTCCGCTATAGCGCTTCAAAAAGTCTGACGTCTCTACTTCTAAATATTCCTCTTCCGAAATCAAGGCCGTATACTGCCTTTCACGTCCCTTGCGAACACTTTCTAAAAAGCCCTTTTCCGTCAAGCGAGCTAAGACTGTCAACAAAGTCTGAGGCTTCCAATGGTTATCTTCACCCAGCTTTTCCATGATTTGAGCAGAGGTCGTTGGATTTGGCAGGTGCCAAATAATCTTTAAAATGGCAAATTCACCATCTGGTAAACGTTTAATTGAATGATTCATTACATTTCCATCCTTTCTAAAGTCTTCTTCTGATTTTATTCTACACATGTCTAATAAAAAAGTCAATCATTGTGTAAAAAAAGAGCTGGGAATCACTATTTCCCGCTCTTTCTAGAAAAATAAACTCAACAAAGTCAACATTGCTAGTCCGCCCTGCTTGAACAAAATTTTCGGATCGCTAGTCACTGCACCGTAAGCAGCTACCAAGATGATATAAACCATAAAAATCCCCAGCCAAACTGGACTAGGCTGCACAAAAGCCGCAATCAAGACCAAAACAGCTATCAGCCCGTTGTAAACTCCTTGGTTTTTGAAAAGTGTATTGACCGACTGCTGCTCCAACTCCTCTTGAGGCATACCAAAGACCCGTGCTGTCGTAGCTGAGGTCGTTGCGATGGTCTCCAGGTACATAATATAGAAAAATTCCAAGGCAACCAAGCTTGCCAAAATCAGTGTAAAAACAGACATTTTCTTCTCCTTATAGTAATTTATGATGAAAAAAAGTATAACATATAGCAAGAAAAAGCGCTAAAATTTAGTTCCAATAAAATGGACAAAGTCTATTAAAATGTTTTATGATACCTTTTTAAAATAGGCGTAGCAGAAATGAGCATTTTCTGATCAGACGTGATACAATCTTTTTGAAAAATGGAGGTAAATTATGTTAACCTATGATTTAATTGTCATCGGCTTTGGTAAGGCCGGTAAAACATTGGCAGCCAAAATGGCGGCCCAAGGAAAAAAAGTTGCTTTGATTGAGCGAAGCAAGGCTATGTACGGGGGAACCTGTATCAATATCGCCTGCATCCCAACCAAGACCCTGCTCGTCGCAGCTGAAAAAGGTCTGGCTTTTGACCAAGTAATGGCTGAGAAGAATGCTGTAATCAGCCGTCTCAACGGGAAGAACTACGCAGCAATCAGTGGCGCTGGTGTCGTCATCATCGATGCGGAAGCTCATTTCCTTTCAAACAAAGTCATCGAAATCACAGCTGGCGATGAGAAAGAGGAATTGACGGCTGAAACTATTGTTATCAATACCGGTGCCGTTTCCAATGTCCTGCCAATTCCAGGACTGACTGAAACCGAGCATGTCTATGACTCAACTGGCATCCAAAATTTGAAGGAACTTCCTAAACGTTTAGGAGTTCTGGGTGGCGGTAACATCGGCCTAGAATTTGCTGGACTCTACAACAAATTAGGCAGTCAAGTAACTGTACTGGATGCTGCACCTGTCTTTCTCCCTCGAGTAGAGCCTTCTATCGCTGCTCTGGCTAAGCAATATATGGAAGAAGACGGAATCCAGCTCCTGCAAAATGTGCAAACCAAGCAAATTAAAAATGATGGTGATGAAGTTGTGGTTGTGACAGAAGATGGAGAATTCCGCTTTGACGCTCTGCTCTATGCTACTGGTCGCAAGCCTAATGTTGAACCACTGAAGTTGGAAAATACAGATATCGAGCTGACAGAGCGCGGAGCTATCAAGGTTGATAAACACTTGGAAACATCTGTACCTGGTGTATTTGCAGCGGGCGATGTCAATGGCGGTCTGCAGTTTACTTATATCTCATTGGATGACTTCCGTATCCTTTATAGCTATCTGGCTGGCGACGGCAGCTACACACTGGAAGATCGTAAGAACGTCCCTACCAGCATGTTCATCACACCGCCTTTGGCTCAAATCGGATTGACTGAAAAGGAAGCCCAAGATCAAGGATTGCCGATTGCAGTTAAGGAGATTCCAGTCGCAGCTATGCCTCGCGGACATGTCAATGCTGACTTACGCGGTGCCTTCAAAGCTGTTGTCAACACCGAAACCAAGGAAATCGTCGGAGCAACAATCTTCTCAGCAGGGGCTCAGGAAATTATCAATATCCTAACTGTAGCCATGGATAATAAGATTCCTTATACCTACTTGAGCAAGCAAATCTTCACTCATCCGACTTTGGCTGAAAACCTCAATGATTTATTTGCTATCTAATTTAAAGCCCCTAATGGGGCTTTTACAATCCCTACAAAAATTTAACTACATTTCAACCTCTTTTTGTGGTACAATAATGCTAGTTTATTTTAAAAAGATTGAGGAAAATTATGTCTGAACTGTATGATATTACGATTGTCGGCGGCGGTCCAGTTGGCTTATTCGCTGCATTTTACGCTCATTTGCGCCAAGCCAAGGTTAAAATCATTGATTCTCTGCCTCAGCTGGGCGGTCAGCCAGCCATTCTCTATCCAGAAAAGAAGATTCTGGATGTGCCTGGCTTTACTAATTTGACTGGCGAAGAGTTGACTCAGCGTCTGATTGAGCAGCTGGAGACTTTCCAGACTGAAATTTGCCTCAACGAAACGGTTCTGGATATCGTTAAATCTGATGATGGCTTCATCATCACGACTTCTCAAGCCCAGCATCAGACCAAAACCATTATCATCGCCATGGGAGGTGGCGCCTTCAAACCGAGAGCTTTGGAGCTAGATGATGCTGAAGCCTACAGCAACCTCCACTATCACGTTTCAAACATCAGCCAGTACGCTGGTAAAAAAGTTGTTGTTCTGGGAGGCGGCGACTCGGCTGTTGACTGGGCGCTAGCTTTTGAAAAGATTGCGGAAACCAGTCTGGTTCATCGTCGGGACAACTTCCGGGCTTTAGAACATAGTGTGGAAGAACTCAAGGCTTCTAGTGTTGAAATTAAGACACCCTTTGTACCTCATCGATTAATCGGCGAAAATGGCAAGATTACCCACTTGGAAATCAGCCAAGTCAAGGGAGAGGATAGTCAGCTTTTGCCTCTGGATCATCTCTTTGTCAACTACGGTTTTAAATCCTCTGTCGGCAATCTCAAAGATTGGGGCTTGGAGCTTAACCGTCACAAGATTTTGGTCAATAGCAAGCAAGAAACTTCCGTGCCAGGTATCTATGCAGCTGGAGACTGCTGTAGCTACGAGGGGAAGATTGATCTGATTGCCACTGGGCTGGGTGAGGCACCTACTGCTGTCAACAATGCCATTAACCATATCTATCCTGAGCAAAAAGTCCAACCCAAACATTCTACAAGCCTATAAAAAAACAGCTGCCGAGCTTAAGCTCAGCAGCTTTTATAATTCATCTGCGATTTTATTGATTTTTCTCAAGCGATGATTGACACCGCTCTTAGTTAGAGGCCGGCTCAGACTATCAGCTAGCTGCTGGATCGAATAGTCCGGATGCTGGATACGAAGTTGAGCAACCTCCTGCAGGTCTACAGGTAAACTCTCAATGCCGATATTATCGCTGATTTTGGCAATATTGTTGATGGTTTTCATACTGGCTGTGACCGTGCGAGCGATGTTCGCTGTCTCCGCATTATTGGCGCGATTAAGATCGTTGCGCGCTTCCCGCATAAGCTTAAGAGACTCAAACTCAGCCATGGCTTCCATAGCCCCAATGACAATGAGAAAATCCATGATGTCTTCAGCACGCTGCAGATAAGTGACAGCCCCCTTCTTACGCTCGATGGTCTTGGCATCCAGCAGAAAACGACGCATCAAGGCAGCCAAATCTTCAGCATGATCCAGATAAACGGACAAGATTTCCAGCTGGTACTTGCCTGAGTCTGGCTCCCGCATGCTACCATTTGAGAGAAAGGCCCCTCGCAGATAAGCTCGGATGGCTTCGTCATCTGACAAAATGGCCTGGTCAATCCCTGCCTCAATACCAAAAAAGGAGTCAGCCAAGTGCAGGTCAGATAAGATTTCTTCTACTTTCTGATCTAGAAATACTGTATAAACGCGATTCTTGCGCAGATTAGTCTTCTGATGGTGGCGGATTTCTGACTTGACCTGATAAAGGTCCGACAGCAGCTCATAGAGATGGCGAGCAATCTTGGCATTTTCTGTTGAAATGGATAAGGTGAGGCCGGTCGAAGAAATTCCTAAACTACCAGCCATCTTAATCATGGCAGCCAACTCATTTTTGTCTTTTACAGATAAGCTTAAAAGCTCTTCTTTTACTTTTACTGTAAAGCTCATTTGCGCACCTGTATAATCTGCATCAATTCATCAACAAGTAACTCTCCGTCATGGAAAGCTCCGCCATTTTCCAATCGAAGGAAATTCGATGAAATGACACGCGGAACTTGCACTTGCAGCCCTCGAAAATTATGCTCAACCTGAACCAGATATTCATCAAATTTATTGCTGTTCATATACTCACGCGGAACTGGCTCGATATTGACCAAGACAGTATCAATGAACTTTTTGCCCAGATGGCGATGCAATACTTGAACGTGGTCGCTATCTGAAAAGTGCTCAGTTTCGCCACGTTGAGTCATAATATTGCAAACATAGGCTACTTCTGCCTTAGTATCTAAAATAGCTTGGCCGATTTCTTCGATTACGAGGTTTGGCAAGATGGAGGTAAAGAGAGAACCCGGTCCCAGCACCACCATATCGCTATCCAAAATGCTCTGGACCACCTTTCTACTGGCAACAGGCTTTGCATCATCATAGGTATTGGTCACATAGACCCGCTCAATCATCCCAGCCTTACTGGCTAGATTACTCTCACCGACAACTTCCGTTCCATCAGTAAACACAGCATGCAGAGTCAGAGGAGTGTCGCTTGAAGGGTAGATTTTACCTGTTGTATGGAAGAACTTGGTCAGAAGCTGCATGGCATTATAGGTCGAACCCTGCATTTCGGAAATGCCTGCAATAATCAGATTCCCAAGGGGATGACCTGCTAGAACGCCGTCTCCTTTGGCAAAGCGATACTGGAAAACCTTCTCATAAAACTTTGGCATATCAGACATAGCCACCAAAACATTTCGCAAGTCACCCGGCGGCGTCAGCTGCTGGATGTTCTTCCGCAGCTCACCAGAACTGCCGCCATCATCTGCAACTGTGACAATAGCTGTGATTTCTACATCCTTTTTCCGCAGGCTGTCTAAAATGACTGAAATTCCTGTACCACCGCCGATAACTGTAATTCTCGGTTTTCTCATGAGCGATTCACCGTTTCCTTCCGGCGATTTTTGTCGCGATGACTGGCATTAACTGGCCAGTTTTTCGCTAAATCATCCGCCAAACGCTGTGCAAAAGCCACACTACGGTGTTGTCCACCTGTACAGCCAACTGCGATGGTCAGCACAGACTTTCCTTCCTTTTGATAGCCGGGCAAAATCGGCTCAATCAGGCCCAGCAAATGCTGGTAAAACTCTTCTGACTCCGCATGGTTCATGACATAATCAAAGACATCCTTGTCCAATCCTGTCTGATTGCGCAGCTCAGGTTTATAGTAGGGATTGGGCAGGAAACGTACATCAAAAACCAAGTCCGCATCCAGAGGCAAACCGTATTTGAAGCCAAAACTCATAACCTCAATGCGGAAACTGTGCAGGTCAGCCTGGTTTGAAAATTGTTCAGAGATGGTCTTTCTGAGCTCCCGTGGTGTCAGTTCCGTCGTATCTACAACATTTTGACTGAGATTTTTCAGAGGAGCTAAAAGTTCGCGCTCCAGTTTAATACCATCTAAAATTCGCCCGTCAGCTGCCAAAGGGTGACTGCGTCTAGTTTCCTTATAGCGAGCCACCAACTCCTTGTCAGCCGCATCTAAAAATAAAATTTTAAAATCGATTTCCGTGCTTCTTTCTAGCTCATCCAGAATATCCTGAATCTCCAAAAAGAAGGAGCGACTCCTCATATCAACAACCAGAGCCAACTTATCATTGTCCTTTGTCCCTTCGACCAACTGCAAAAACTTTGGTACTAAGGTCGGCGGCATATTATCAATGGTAAAATAACCCAAATCCTCAAAAGACTGGATGGCGACAGTCTTTCCGGCACCGCTCATTCCTGTCACAATCACTAATTGAATCTTGTGTTCAGCCATTCTTTCTCCCTTCGTCTAACATTTTATTTCTAAAAAAGGACGGGAAACTTCTCCCGGTCCCAATCATTTATTCTACAATCTCAGCAATGACTTCGATTTCGATTTTTACATCACGAGGCAAGCGAGCCACTTCTACTGCCGAACGAGCTGGAAACTCGCTCTTAAAGGCCGTTTTGTAGACCTCATTAAATGGCACAAAATCATTGATGTCGCTTAGAAAGCAGGTTGCCTTGACCACATGTTCAAAATCTGTACCAGCTGCTTCTAAAATGGCTCCTACATTTTTCAAAACTTGCTGGGTCTGCTCCTCAATCGTTGTTCCTACAATTTCTCCCGTCTCTGGTGACAAAGGAATCTGACCACTTGCAAATAAAAGGTTGCCGACGATTTTTCCTTGGACATAAGGTCCGATTGCTGCCGGTGCTTTATCTGTTTGTACTATTTTTGCCATTGTATTCTCCTCATTTCTTTTATCTTACTTATTATATCATAAAGTCAAAAGACTGACTATTCTTGTCCTCCTTCCCATTGACTTTTAGGAAATTTTTCTTTATGATAGTAAATGCATAATTCAAAACACCCGTTTTGGACTGGTTCGCAAACTTCCCAGTATAAAAAACTAAGTACCCTTATATTCTAAAGTAATGTAATTGCGCATAGTTTTTTCTGGTGTCCTGCCACTTTGGCAGAACTAACTGAGAGGTTGAGACGGAGGTTTCAGCCTTATTTTATTTCTTAAAAGGAGGACCTATGAAAAGAAAAGTTATTATTGACTGCGATCCTGGCATAGACGACAGCCTAGCCCTGCTCTATGCCCTGCAACACCCTGACTTAGAGGTCGTTGCTTTGACCATAGTTGCTGGAAATGTCCCAGTAGAACTTGGTCTTGAAAATGCCTTTAAAATCCTAGAAAGGCTGAATCGGCTAGATATTCCAGTATATGCAGGAGCCGACAAGCCCTTGGTTCGTGATTTCGTCTCCGCTCAGGATACCCACGGCATGGATGGATTGGGGGAAAGCGGGATAGCAAGAAGCAGTTCCACCCAAGCCCAGCCACAAGCAGCTTATGACTATCTGGCAGACTATTTCCAGAAAAATAAAGATACTTCCATCATAGCACTGGGGCCTTTGACCAATATTGCCTTGGCTCTTAGGAAAAATCCTAACCTTGGGCAGCATCTAAACCGATTTGTCAGCATGGGCGGCAGCTACAAATCGCATGGCAACTGCTCGCCCGTAGCGGAGTACAACTACTGGTGCGATCCACATGCAGCGCAAGAAACCTATGAAAAACTTGGAAAAAAGATTGAAATGGTCGGTCTAGATGTCACGCGAAAGATTGTGTTGACGCCTAATCTCTTGGAATATATGCGTTTTATCAACCCTGAAGTCGCTGACTTTATCGGAAAAATCACTCGTTTTTACTGGGATTTTCATTGGGAGTATGAACGTATCATCGGCTGTGTCATCAACGATCCATTGGCCGTTGCCCATTTCCTACATAAAGACCTTTGTCAAGGATTCGACTCCTTCGTCGATCTCGCAACGGAAGGTATTGCCTTAGGACAAACGCTAGTTGATGCCTATCATTTTTATGGTAAACAAGCCAATGCTAAGGTGCTGACTCAAGTAAACACCCACCTCTTCTTTCAGGATTTTCTCTCCGTGGTACTCAACACTTCAAAGGAAATCATCTGCCAAGATCTAGAAACTTTAAATTTAGGATAAAACTATGAAAAAAACAACACCATTTACCATTACATTTACAGCTATCTGCATCGCTCTAAACTATATCGGTGCCAACATCGCACTTTTTCTAAAACTCCCAGTTTATTTGGATACTTTTGGAACGATATTGGCTAGCCTCATTTTAGGACCTATTTTGGGAGTAGGAACAGCGGTTGCCAGTGCTCTTATTAGCGCCTTTACAACGGATATCTCTGCTATTTATTTCTCTCCAGTAGCCATTCTTTTGGCCCTGCTCGTCTCAGCCTCTTTCAACTCTGATTCAAAACCAAGACTAAACCTCCTCTGGAAAACGATTCTAGTCTCTCTGCCGGCTACTGCTTTGGCCTCTCTGATCACTGTGATAGTCTTCAAAGGAATTACCCCAAGCGGATCTAGTATTATCGTTCAAGGTTTACACGGTTTAGGCTTAGATTTAGTCACCAGCACCATCATCGTCCAAGCGCTAACCGACTATGCAGACCGCCTCATCGTTATTGGGGTCAGTCTCGTCTTCATCCCACAACTCAAAAAAGTTATCCCAAGAATCTTTGCAAAATCCAGCAATGCATAAATCAAAAGAACTACTCAGAAAACGTGATTTCGAGTAGTTCTTTTGATTTTAACATTTGTTTTTTTATAAGTTTTTAAGTTTAAGTTTAAAAAAGAAGTAGGCAGGCCCTTCTTGAGTCCAATCCTACTCCCAAGCTACATTTTGAGATTAGTTGCGTCCTTTGAGAACAGCCTCAATGATTGCCATTCTGACAAAGACGCCATTTGTCATTTGTTCTACGATACGAGATTTTGGAGCTTCAACCAGATGATCTGCAATTTCTACATCGCGATTGACAGGCGCTGGGTGCATCAAGATAGCGGTATCTTTCATGCGATCATAGCGCTCTTGCGTCAAACCATGAAGTTTATGATAATTTTCCTTAGAGAAAATGGAGTTGTAGTCATGGCGTTCGTGCTGTACGCGGAGGAACATCATGACATCCACTTGGTCAATCACTTCGTCAATCGTTACGAATTTACCATAGTCAGCAAATTCCTCACTTCTCCACTCATCTGGACCAGCAAAGAAGAGCTCCGCACCGAGACGTTTTAAGATTTGCATATTAGATTTGGCTACACGAGAGTGATCAAGGTCACCAGCGATGGCTACTTTCAAACCATCAAAATGACCGAATTCTTGGTAAATTGTCATCAAGTCAAGTAAACTTTGGCTTGGGTGCTGACCAGAGCCATCACCACCATTTACGATAGAAGTTGTAATCGTTGGGCTTTCGATCAATTCTTTATAGTAATCGACCTCAGGGTGACGGATGACACAGACATCTACACCGAGAGCTGACATAGTCAAAATCGTGTCGTACAAGGTTTCTCCCTTGTTGACTGAGCTTGTCTTGACATCAAAGTCAAGCAGGTCGCATCCAAGTTTTAATTCTGCTACTTCAAAAGCCTTGTGAGTCCGTGTTGAAGATTCAAAGAAGAGATTTGCAACGATATGCTGCTCATCATAATGAACCTTTGCGCCGTTTTTAAATTCAATCCCGCGCTTGATCAGGGCCATTACTTCTTCGTTCGTAAGGTGTTCCATAGATACAAGATTTTTAAGTGCGATTTGATTTGATGACATGATGTTATACTCCTTTTTTATTAAAAACTTTGGACAAATGTAGCAATCTCGTCAGCCTAATTTTTAGGTTCTGGCAGGATGAGGTAGAGGGCAATTCCGAGAACAGTTGACAAGGCAACTCCTGAAACTTGCAGACCTGATAGTTGCAGGGTCAGACCACCGATACCAGATACCAGAACGACACTGGCAATCAGCAGGTTCTTTTTGTTGTCAAAATTGGTTTGGGCTTCAATCAGAATTTTCAAACCACTGGAAGCAATTACCCCGAAGAGGGCGATGGAAATGCCTCCTAAGACTGGACTTGGAATCGATTGGAGCAGGGCGGATACTTTCCCAACAAAACTCATGATAATCGCTAATACAGCAGCACCAGCAATCACATAAACACTGTAGATTTTATTGAGCGCCATAACCCCGATATTTTCACCGTAGCTAGTCACTGGCGGAGCACCAAAGATACCCGCGATAACCTGAGCCAGACCATCTCCAGCTAAAGTCTTATCCAAACCAGGCTCTTTAAAGAAATCTTTGCCTGTCAAGCTATTCAGAACCATTACATGCCCAAAGTGCTCTGTCATCGTTACAAAGGCGATCGGTGCCATTGTTAGAATTGCACTTGGATACAATTTAAAATCATAATCTATAAACGGAAGATTCATTGGCGGAACGTGGAGCCAAGAAGCTTTTGTCACGTTGGCAAAAGAGATAATCTCCTGACCTGTCACCGCTCCAACAATCAGAGCGAAGATATAGCCGACAATCAAGCCCAGCAGAACTGGAATAATACCAACTATTTTCTTACCGTAGATGTTAAAGAGAATGACACAGAGGAGGGTTACCATCCCGATAGCAAAGTAGGTAATGTCGTAGACCTTCTGGTCTCCAACGGTCTTATACATCACATCGCCAACGGCTGTACCCGCTAGACTCAGACCAATCACCATGATGATCGGCCCCACCACTACTGGCGGCAAAATCTTATCAATCCAGGCGTTTCCTGCGAATTTCACGATGAGGGCTACGATGAAGTAGACCAAACCTCCCGTGATAGCACCTTGCGCAACCGCAGCAATCCCATCTGTCTTCATTAGGATTTGCATGGCAGCGATATAAGCAAAGCTGGAACCCATATAAGCAGGGATTTTGTACTTGGTCACTGTCAAGTGGGCCAGCGTTCCCAAACCACTTGAAAACAGGGCTACCGCTGGGTCAATTCCCACCAGAATCGGAACCAACACTGTCGCCCCAAACATAGCGAATAAATGTTGGAATGAAAGTCCTAAGAGTAAGCCAGGTTTTGGCATATCATGGACATCGTATTTAACTTCTTGACTCATCTTGTCTCCTCCTCTACAATCAGAACTCGGTCCTGACCATCTTTTTCAGTCATTTCAACAATAATCTCTTCAAGGTGGCTCGTTGGAATATTTTTGCCAATATAGTCTGCCCGAATCGGCAACTCACGGTGTCCGCGGTCCACTAGAACAGCGAGACTGACACGTGATGGTCGCCCATTGCTGACAAGATTATCAATGGCTGCGCGAATAGTCCGGCCTGTATAGAGCACATCGTCAACGATAATCACTTCACGATCAGTAATGTCAACTGAAATCACTGTCGTGTCTTCCTTGACCTTGATATCGTCTCGGAAGGGCTTTGTATCCACTTCGCAAACTGGAATCTCAATTTTCTCAAGCTGAGCCAGTCGTTGCTGGATCCGCTTGGCAATGAAAACCCCTCTGGTCTTAATGCCTGCCAAAACGATTTGGCTTAAATCCTTATTGCGCTCGATGATTTCATAGGTGATTCGCGTGATGGCACGATTCATGGTGATCTCATCGACAACTTCCTTTGTCTTCATCTAAACCTCCTAAAAACATTAAAAAAGCCTCCTTTTGCAAGGAGACCTCAGAAAATAGAGACAGGCTGAAACAAGACGCACTTGTCACACTCCACCTATCATTTTTACTTTGCTCCTTGCCTATCTCTCTGGATAGAATTAAAGGACTATTTAATTGTTTATAACTATACCACAAATTAAAAACTATTTCAAGAAAAAAATCATGTTTTTTATGATTGTCTTAGATAAGCATCAGTGATTAGCTTCTTTATCCGCTTTTTCCTTATCTTTCGGATCCTTTTGATTTTCTTTGTCTGCTGCTTGAGCTGGCTCATCATTTAATGCAGGCTTTTCGGCAGCTGGCACTTCTTCTGATGATGGTTTTGAAGAAGCTTCCGCTTGCTCATTTACCTCTGCTTCAGGAGATACAGCTGGATACTCGCTATCATTTGAAGTTCCTGGGCTGCTTGCTTCAGCTGAGGCTGGCTTATCAGATGCTTCCTTCACTTGTTCAGACGTTCCGTCAGCCTCGCTCTCTTTTACCACTTCCTTATTTTCTTCAGCTTTGCTTTCAGTAGTTTCTTGATCTTTTAAAGCAGTAATTTCTTCAGCTTTTGCATCCGCAGGCTTATTATTATCAATGCTGCCCCCCTGAACATCTGGGAAATGCTGTGCTAAAGCCTTCGGAATTTTATTTTCATTCAATTCAAGCTCTGCTTTAGGGATGTGATTGTCGCTTACATTGATATAAGTCACAGTCTTATTTGGTTCCTGCAACGCTAAGGTTGTGATTTTATTCTTGTTGACAGCGAGATTGTCTAAAGCTCTAAACTGATTAATTCCTTCCAAGTTTTTCAGCTCATTCTCACCCAAGTTTAAATTCTTCAAGGAAGACTGAGCGGCTGGAATGTCTAAAGTTTTAATCTTGTTTTGTGTTGCGGACAAGGTAACTAAGTTCTTAGCAGCTTCAACTCCTGCCAGCGAAGTCAGGCGATTATCATTTAGGCTTAGAGTTGTTAGATTTGGATTAGACTTCAGGAAGTTCAAGCTCTGAACATTGGAATTGTCAGCTGTTAGTTCTTCAAGTTTGGAGGCTTTGAGGGTATTAAGATTTAAGTTCGGATTGTTGGATAAGAAGAGCCGCGTTAAATCTTCTTTTTGGCTTAGAGCAGACACATCTTTTAGCTGGTTGTGCTCTAAACTTACCGCTTTTAATTTTGAAAGTTTCGTCAAAGCAGAAATATCTGAGATATTGTTGTAGTCAAGGTTCAATGACTCCAGATTTTTCAACTTAGCCAAAGGTGAAATGTCCGTAATATCATTCCCTGCTGCTGCGACTGTTTTGAGATTTGGATAATTCTTCAAGAAAGATAAATCAGTGATGCCATTCTGCGAAATATCCAAGCCTTCCAAGGTCGGAATTTCTTTTAAGAAATCATAGTTGGTAACGCCTGTCTTTGTCATCCACAGCTGTTTTAAATGTTTAAATTGCAGCACTGGTCTGATATCCTTTATCGGAGTAAAGCCAATTCCCAGAACTTCAATATTTGGCATTAGTTCTAAACCTTTTCGCTCCAGAGGGTCTTTGCGTTGACCGATATTTAAGTATTTTACAGTTGCCAGCCAGGCTTTCATCTTTTCCTTATCCGTCTCATCTGACGGGAATGGGGTGTCTGCCGTAGCATGTAAAATATCTTCAATGATTTCATCATCAAATCCTAGAGCTTTCAAGGTTGCCATACCGACTGCGTCATGAGCGTGAGGATTTCCATGAGGGTCAAAAGGCTTGGTAGTATCAATCTTACTAATCAAGGTCGAATGACTGTGATCGCCATGCGGATAGATAAATACCTTTCCTTTATCTGTATCGCTCACTTGAATCAAGCTTTCATCGATTCCTAATTGCTGAGCCAAATAGGCCTTTTTCTTAGCAATTTCTTCTTCCTCTTTTGATGGAGTAGGTGTAGGTGCTGGTGCCGGCGATGGTTCTGGTGAAGGCTGTGCGTGCCCTCGTCGGCCATAATAGGCATCTTCAGCAGCTTTCTTATGTTCTGCTGGAATCAATGACTCCCATGGTGAAGCAATCAGCTGCTCATAAGGAATGAAATGAGTATGACCATTATGATCTGCCAGCAAGCCTGTAGCCAGCTTGCCCGTTACTCCTGTCCCTCTAAATAAGAATCCATCACTTGTAGGATAATCAATCCCAGCAAACTGTCGCTTATTTGTACCTTGATATTGCGGAATAGATGGTACAGGACTCGGCTGATAAATATGTCCTGTTGCATTGCCAGAGAGGTTTGGACGATAGGTTGGTTTTTGAGCAAGATTATCCACAGGCTGCTTCAAAATATAATGGAAATGATCTCCGTGACGCACAACATAGCCGTATTGGTCTTCTGACACGATGTCTCTCGGATTAAAAACATAGCCATCATCAGCAGTGTTCATTTGATCTGTCAGCTTAGGCGCGCCTACAGACTCTTGACCATCTTTTGGTATCAGATAAGCCCATTTACTATTTTTTAAATCAGAATAAAAAATGAAGTGGGTGTGGCCATCATGTTCTAAAATCAAACCTTCACTAGTTTTGGCTTTAATCTGAGATTCGCTTTTAAAAAGAAAGCCATCATCCGTCGGCTTATCTACACCAGGAACTTCCTTATTTTTACTAGCTTTGCTTTCCTTTTTCACCTCTCGCTTAACTTTTACTTTCTCCTTGCTGTTTTCCTGACGAGATGACTGAGACTGGCAAGCCGCCAAGCAAAGGTTACAAGCTAAAATAATTCCTGCTAAACTTAACAATTTTTGATTGTATTTCATATTTCCCCCTCAATACTTAACCGGTTGATCGTTAACTAGTTAAGTATATCACACAAATATGATATTGGCAAGAAAAAAATAGAGACAAAATAAAAAACAGAAAAAAATCTGTTTTTCATCACCTATTATAACTATCTAAGCTTTTTGCTTCTTTGAAAATGAGATAGATTTGATTCCGTAAAAAACATAACCAAAGATCAGATAGGCCACAAAGATAATCAAGCACATCTTGATAACATAAGGCCAACCGTGCTTATAGACATTAAGGAAAAAGTAGGGAAAGGGTTTATCCTTGGCATTCGGAATATCAATTTTCAAGAAAAAACCGTTAATAAGGGCAAAAATCATGTAAATCAGCGGAACACTCGTCCAAGAAATGGGATCAAACCAACGATACTGCCGAGTTTTATCAAATACAAGAGTATCAAAGAAAAACATGAGTGGCACAATGTAATGGCAAAGGAAATTTTCCAAGCGATAAAAATCGGTCGCAATCGGAGCTAGGAGCAAGTGATAGACCACGCAGGTAATCATGATACACATGGTCACGCCGCCCTTCACGCGCAACAGCTTGGAACTCTCCCAGTTATTGTCCGTCCACATTCTAAAAATGAGATAGGCGGTGAATAACAGAACCAGAAGATTGGACAAGACCGTGTAGTACATCAGCATTCCCACGCCATACTTAGTGATTTCTAGATAGACTCCGACAAAAGATAAAATCAGAAGAAGAAGACGATAAGCAAAAATTACTTTTTTATTCATAAGGTTTCTTAGATTTTCTTGACGAATTCTGACTTGAGCTTCATAGCACCAAATCCATCAATCTTACAGTCAATATTGTGGTCACCTTCGACAATGCGGATATTTTTCACGCGCGTTCCTTGTTTGAGATCCTTAGGAGCACCTTTGACTTTCAAGTCCTTGATTAAGGTAACTGTATCTCCATCGGCCAACTGGTTTCCGTTCGCATCAATAGCTACTGGACCAGCTTCTCCTGCTGCAACTTCCGCAGGATCCCATTCGTAGGCACATTCTGGACAAACCAAGAGGACACCATCTTCATAAACGTATTCTGAGTTACATTTTGGGCAATTTGGTAAATTATTCATTAAATCATTTCTCCTTATAAGTGGGCAGACATTCAGAAAAGAATAAGAACTGAGTGACAGCCATATTTTACCGTCTTATTATACGATATTTTATCTTATTTGACAAATGGGCAAAGAAAATCACTTGTTTTCAAAAAACTTTCTTGACTTTTATGACAAAACAATGTACTATTCTAGTGTATATACAGTAGATAAAAGGAGTTTATTATGAAACCAACATCCAAAAATCAGTTTATGACACTGACCGCTTTCTTGACTGCCCTAGCCATCGTTATTCCGCTGGTTATGCCGATTAAGATTGTCATTCCGCCCGCTTCCTTCACTTTAGCCAGCCACGTTGCAATCTTTCTGGCCATGTTCATCTCACCACTCATGACAGTGATTGTCGTTCTCGGCTCTACCATCGGATTTTTCATGTCCGGCCTTCCTTTCATCATCACCCTGAGAGCCCTGTCTCACCTGCTCTTCGGGACTATCGGCGCTCTTTATCTGCAAAAGCATCCTGAAACACTGGACAGTCAGAAAAAGACTTGGATCTTTAATTTTGTGCTGGCCCTGATTCATGCCTTTGGTGAGGTAGTGGTCTGCATTCTCTTTTATACGACAACAGCCTATCCGGCGAATGCCTTCTATATCCTCTTTGGTTTAGTTGGATTTGGTACAATTGTACACAGCATGGTGGACTTTGTCATTGCAAAATTTGTCTATCAGGCTCTGAAAAAGATACGCTAAACCTTGAATCTTCTAGAGATTTGATTTACAATGAAGATATGACAAAAAAACGAAGAAATGATGTATTAGAGCTTTTGAAAGAAGCTCGACAACCTTTAAACGGGCAATTTTTAGCGGAGCAATTTCATGTCACTCGCCAGATTATCGTTCAGGATATTGCCCTGCTGCGGGCCGATGGTGCTCCGATTATCAGTACCAATAGGGGCTATCTCTATAAAGAAAGCAATGAACCCGCTCATTGTCATAGGCTCTTTAAACTCAAACACAAGGCGGACGATATCGAAGCCGAACTTTTGGCTATCGTTGATAATGGCGGACGGGTGCAAAATATCATGATTGAGCATCCTGTCTATGGGGAAATCCAGACCTATTTGAAATTAACCTGCCGTCGCGATGTGCAGCAATTTTTAGAGCAAGTCTCAGAGAGCGATTTTCGTGCCTTATCTGAGCTAACAAATGGAGTCCACTACCATCTAATCGAAGCGGACTCTCAGCAGGACCTAGACTATATCGAGGAAGCCTTAGCTACACTTGGCTTTCTGCAAGAATAAGCACGAAGCAAATATCCTAGATTGAACCAGTTTTGAAAGAAAGTCAAGGCTGGTTTTTATATTTTGAATAAACAAGAAACTTTGTCAGCTTCCTAGAAATAAGGTAAAATAAGAGAAAGAAATCTGTAGGGGGACAGAATGGCAGCAAAAGCTAAATACCAAGTCATCATGGATAAAATTATTAAGGACATTGAAAAGGGAAGGCTTAATACGGGGCAAAAGATTCCCTCCGTCCGCAAGCTGGCAGACCGCTACCATTGCAGCAAAGATACTGCCCAGAAGGCTCTGATTGAACTTCGTTATCAGAAGTACATCTATGCTGTACCTAAGAGTGGCTACTATGTCTTGGAAAATGACCAAAACAAAAAGGAAGATATTGAGCTGGCTGTGACAGACGACCGCCACCAAGCCTATGAAGACTTCCGTCTTTGTGTCAATGAAACGCTGATTGGCCGAGAAAACTATCTTTTTAACTACTACTCCCAGCAAGAAGGACTGGAAGATCTGCGACAGTCGGTCCAGAGCTTACTCTTGGACTCGGCAGTCTACACTTCTGCAGACAATCTGATTCTGACTTCCGGTACCCAACAAGCCCTCTACATTCTCTCTCAGATTGACTTCCCCAATGGCAAAGAGACCATTCTGGTTGAGCAACCCACCTATCATCGGATCAACGACTTACTGCTAAATCAGAAACTACCTTATGAGACCATAGAGCGTAAACCGACTGGGATTGACCTGAAAGAGTTAGAGAAGATTTTTCAAACAAGGCAAATCAAGTTTTTCTATACGATTCCCCGTTTCCACTATCCACTAGGACATTCCTACAGCCGTCAGGAAAAGGAAGAAATCCTTTCCCTCGCTAAGCGTTATGATGTCTATATCGTTGAAGACGACTATCTGGCTGACTTTGATAGCAAGCGAGAACTGCCTTTTTACTATATAGATGACAGCCAGCATGTCCTCTATATCAAGTCTTTTTCCACCAGTCTTTTTCCAGCCTTGCGCATCACTGCTTTGGCTCTGCCACCACAGATTCGAGAAACCTTTCTGTCCTATAAAAAAGCGGTTGACTACGACAGCAACCTCATCATGCAAAAAGCTCTCTCCCTCTACATTGACAATCTGATGTTTGAAAAGAATCGTCTGGCATTATTGAACCAACTGGAAATTGAAAAGAATAAGGCACAATTCCTCTTGGACGACCTTCATTTCCCTCTACCCCACCGGTTGACAACCGATGGTGTGATTTTTGACCTCCAGTCCCTCTCCTCAGTCAGCTCCCTCAAACATAGCAAGCTGCCGCTGGACTTTTTTGAAAGCAGCTACATTGAGACCTGCCCCTACCACTATGCTAAGCTACGGTTTGATGATTTGAAAGAAAATCTGGAAAAATTGAAAGACTATCTAAAAAAGTTGTAGGCATATTGTCCTACAACTTTTGTTTGAATTTCTCCTTGTTTATCAGGCATCCATCATCCCAGCCTGCAGCTGATACATTTTCTTATAGGTCCTATTTTGTGCTAGAAGCTCTTCGTGGCTGCCGGACTCAATGATGCGCCCCTTATCTAAAACGTAGATGCAATTGGCATCCTGAATCGTAGACAGCCGATGGGCGATGGCAATAGTGGTTCGACCCTGCCGCATTTTCCGGAGAGAATGCTGGATCAGCTCCTCAGTTTCCGAATCGATATTGGCAGTGGCCTCGTCCAAAATCAAGATTTTAGGCTTGGTTGCGATGGTTCTGGCAAAGGCCAAAAGCTGTCGTTGGCCACTGGAGAAGGTGGAGCCACGCTCAGTAACCGGACTATCATATCCCTGAGCCAATTGGCTGATAAACTCATGGGCATCAACAAAGCGAGCTGCTTCTTCGACCTCCTCTTGCGATAGATTTTCCTGATACATGCGGATATTGGATGCAATGGTGCCGTGGTAGAGGAAGGGATCCTGCAAAACAAGACCGATAGTGCGGCGTAATTCTGCTTGACTGTAGTCTCTGATGTCTCTGCCATCGATAAGAATCTTGCCTTTCTCAAATTCATAAAAGCGCAGGAAAAGGTTGATAATAGAAGATTTGCCCGAACCCGTTGGCCCGACAAAGGCAATGGTCTCGCCTTGTTTGACGCTAAAGGAAATGTCCTTTAGAATCTCCCTCTTTCCGTCATAGGAAAAGCTCACATGCTGAAAGTCAATATTGCCTGCCTGAATCTCAGGTCCTTCTTCTGCTTGCTCAGGCTCAAAGTCTCGACGATCCATCAGTTCAAAAACGCGCTCCGCAGCCACCATCGATGTCTGAAGAACAGAGTAATTTTGCATGACATCAATCAAGGGATTGAAAAGCTGGTTGACATACTGGATAAAGGCATACATGACACCCGCAGTTACTCCAGCTACTTGCCAACTTAAGCCAAAATAAGTCAGAATAAGGGCATAAGCCAAGATTTTCAGCAAAGACATGGCAGGACGCAGAAAGAGACTGTTCACATTCAGATAGCGGTTGCTAAAGTCTAGGTGTTCCCCATTGATTGCTTCAAATTCTTCGATTAGCCGCTTTTCCTGACTAAAAGCTTGGATGATCCGCATCCCTTCAATGCTCTCAGAAAGTTTGACATTGAGGTCGCTCAGTCTGGCTCGAACTTGCTTGAGCAAGCGATTGGACAGGCGCTGATACAGGATAATCGAACCAAGCATGACAGGCAAAAAGAGGACAATCAGCAGAGTCAGCCGCCAATTCAGAGCCAGCATGGTTGCAATTGTCACCACCAAGATAAGCATGGAGCTGAGGAAGTTCGAAAAAATACTGCTAAACATATCAGCTACTGACTGGGTATCATTGGTCAAGCGAGAAACGATAGCCCCTGCTGCAGTCTGATCAAAATACGCCATCCCTAATTGCTGCATATTCGCAAAAGTTTCCTGCCGAAGATCACGGACAATGCTATAAGCCACTCGTGCAAAAGCATACTGCCCCAGAAAAGTAAGGAGCACCCGCAAAAGAAAGAGACCATAGTAAATCCCCAGCAGATAGAGACCACTTTGGGCTGCCTCTCGGCTGACAAACTGGTCAATATAAGAACGAGCCAAAAGCGGTAAGGCCGTTGTCACTAGAGTCGTTGCGAAAATAAAGGCTAGAGCCAGCAGGCTAATCCATTTATAGCGCCACATATAACCTAGGAGGCGTCTAAAAGTTGATTGTGTTGTCATTTTGCAGACTCCTCCTCAAAGCGTTCATATAGTTGCTGATTTTGATAGGTTTGAGCATACCAACCCTGTGCTTCTAGAAGTTCTTGGTGGCTACCTCGTTCCTTAATACGGCCATTCTCCAGCACTAGGATCAAATCTGCATGGACAATGGCTGAAAGACGATGGGCAGTGATAATGGTCGTCTTGCCAGCTCGTTCCTGCTTGAGATTTTCTAAAATTTCATGCTCTGTCTTGGCATCCACTGCTGACAAGGAATCATCCAAAATCAAAATTTCTGGATTGGTGATGAGGGCTCTGCTCATAGCCAAACGCTGCTTTTGACCACCAGAAAGCGAGACGCCCCGCTCTCCAAGCAGCGTATCCAAACCATCCGGCATAGCCTTAATATCCTCATAAACACCACAAAGCTGGGCTGCTCGGATAACCTGCTCTTCTGACAGTTCTGGATTGGCAAAGCGGATATTCTCCCGAATGGACAAAGCAAAGAGTATCTGATCCTGAGGCACATAACCAATCAGACCACGCAGATCCTTAAGAGCATACTCTCGGATATCGTGGCCATTCAGATAGATTGCTCCTTCTTGAATATCCTGCTCCCGTAGCAAAAGGCGTAGCAAGGTGGTCTTCCCAGATCCAGTCGGTCCGACAATCCCCAAGGTCTGCCCTTTTTCTAATGTAAAGTGAATATCCTTCAAAGTGGCTTCATTCTCATAAGCAAAGTAATCTATCTCATAGTCCAGTCGGCCATTTTGAATACTGGCAAGTGGCTGCTGGGCTTCCTCTACATCCGACTCTTCAGCCAGCAAGTTCTCAATCCGTTCATAGGAAACGGCTCCCCGCTGGCTGATATTCACTAGGTAGCCCATCGCCTGCAGCGGCCAAACTAGCATATCCAGATAAGTCATAAAAGTAACCAGCTCACCGACTGTAAATTGACCTTGAGAGATAAATATTCCCCCAAAAATCAGGGTCAGAACATAGGATAAGCCGACAAAAATTAGCACCATCGGGTCAAACAGGGAATTGTACTTGGCAGCCAAGATGTTCTTTTGGTAGACTTCTTGGTTGATAGCTGCAAAAGACTGAGTCTCTGCATTCTGATAGCCAAAAGACTTGGTAACTTTAATCCCCGCTACGCTCTCCTGAACTTTGTTGTTGAGATCAGAAAAAGCCTCCTGAGCCGCTTTAAAGCTCTCGTGATTCTTCTGACCAATCAAGCTGGTTCCCCAAGACAGAAAGGGCAGAGGGAGAATGGCAATCAGGGTCAGCCGCCAGTCCAAGACCAAGAACATGGTGATGAGGGTCACCAAGGCTGTAATAGAAGCATCCACCGCTGACATAACACCACCGCCAGCTACGCTGACTACCGCATTGATATCATTGGTTGCATGTGCCATGAGGTCACCCGTTCGGTATTTTTGATAAAAACTTGGCGACATCCGCGTAAAATGCTCAAAAAGCCGAAAGCGTAAGAGGCGTCCCAGATTATTTGCTGTACCAAAGATGTAGAGCCGCCAGACATACCGCAAACCATACATAATAAAAGCAGCCAAAATCAAAAGGAGAAGATTATAAGCAAGTTCTCCAGCAGTCAGACTCCGCCCAGCAATCTGGTCTATAACCTGTCCAATGACTCGTGGCGGAATCAGATTAAAAACACTGACCAGAGACAAGGCCAAAATGCCGATCATATAGCGCCGCTTCTCCAGTTTAAAAAACCAATCCAGTTTTCTGATAAGATTCATTTTGTTTCCTCATTCCAAACAAAGGACGGACAGCCCTTAATCCGACTGTCCGTTTCTTACTATCTCTATTATACGCTATTTCATCTAAAAATGAAACTCAGGCAAACTATGCTCATCTTTTCTTAGTCAGGACAAAGCTGGTGTCCAACAAATCAAAAAGTTGCTGATCCGACAAGGTTCCATCCAAGGGTAGGCTGAGCCAGTATTTTTTATTCATATGAAAGGCGGGATAAATTCCCTTTTGCTGAATAAGTTCCGCAACTCGGTCACTCTTGACATTGAGAACCTCGATCGCACCATTGCGCTCCTTTTCAAACTTAGACCAATCGGTCGTCAAAAAAGCTCCGTACCATTTCTTGCTATCCTGATGGCGAAAAACAGCGGCTCTATTAGTGCTTTTACGAGAAGATTTTTCCCAAAGATACTCCAACTGCCCCTGATAATTAGTCGCCACATAGCTACTCAGTCGCTGACTTTGCTCATAAAGAAAACCTACTTCCTCAAAGCAATGCTGCCGAATATCCAGCAAAACCTCCTGACAGGCCGCCCTGACTTGTCCGACAAATTCTCCAGCCATACTTTCTATCTTGACCTGCCGGTACTCATCACCTGTATCCAAGTCAAGCACCTGAAAATCCAGCTTTCCATCGGAAATCAGTACATCCATCTGGAAGTCACCAGCCATGATCTCAGTCGAATAACTGTATCCTGCACCAGACCTGACAAAACCATAATCCAGCAAACTTTCTTCCTTCAGCCTGTATTTTTCAAATAAATCCAGCATGAACTTTCCTGCTAAAATACTACTTTAGTACCGTGTAATTGATCAACACCCAAAGTGTCAGCAATCTCAGCACGATTTTCTAGATTAATCCCACCACCAGGTAAAATCTCTATCCGCCCTGCCGCATGCTCAATCAATTCATCCAGCCAAGCCAAATGCTCTAGAATAGACTCTGACGCTGGCCCGCCATGAGTCAAAATCCGCTTAACTCCATGTTCAACCAGCCAGTCTAGCTCTCCGAACTGATATTCAGCAGGAATAGCATCAAAAGCCATATGGAAGACCACATCCAGTCCCTGAGCTGCCTCAAGCAGCCGCTCCATCTTAGGATAATCGATCTCGTTATTTTCCGTTAAAACACCAAAAACGAGGCCATGACTCCCTGCTTCACGTGACTTCTGGATGTCCGAAAGCATTATCTCAATTTCCAAATCTGAATAGACAAAATTCCCACCACGAGGACGAATCATGGTCATCACAGTCGCATCATAAGGTTTGACCATTCGTACTGCAGCCTCGATGACACCGTAGCTAGGCGTTGTTCCACCAACTGTTAGATTATCACACAGCTCAACCCGCTTCGCTCCAGCCTCTAAAGCCTTGTCCAGCAAGGTGATATTCTCCGCACAAAATTCATAAATCATGGTACTACCTCTTATTTACTATATTGATTTTCTACTTTTTATTATATCACAAAATTTCCTTTAACATGCGCTTCTAGCATATTTGCCATTGCTTTTCTCAATCATTTTATATTCATAGTCTTGCAAAAAATCCTATTCTTCAAGCTTATAAGGCTTATTTTCACCTATTTCCATTGCGCTCATCTTCCAAGACCTTTCAACTAGAGAAATGTTGACTTACAGATGTCTTTTGTTCAAGATTGTGCTAAAATAGACTTAATCTATGAAAACAAGGAGCCTTTATGAAATACCCTAATCTTTTAGATCGTTTCCTGACCTATGTCAAGGTCAACACGCGCTCAGACGAGACATCTACTACTACACCCAGCACCCAGAGTCAGGTGGACTTTGCCAACAATGTCCTCATTCCTGAGATGAAGCGGGTTGGCTTGGAAAATGTCTACTACCTGCCCAACGGCTTTGCGATTGGAACTCTGCCAGCCAACGACCCTAGCTTTACCCGCAAGATTGGTTTTATTTCCCACATGGATACGGCAGACTTCAACGCGGAAAACATCCAGCCGCAGGTCGTTGAGAATTATGACGGCGGTGTGATTCCGCTGGGACAATCTGGCTTTAACTTAGATCCTGCGGACTTTGCCAGTCTCCATAAATACAAGGGCCAAACCCTGATTACGACTGGCGGAACCACTCTTTTGGGAGCAGACGACAAGTCAGGTATTGCTGAAATCATGACTGCTATCGAATACCTGTCTGCCCATCCAGAAATCAAGCACGGAGAAATCCGAGTTGGCTTTGGACCAGATGAAGAAATCGGTATCGGCGCTGATAAGTTTGACGCTGAGAACTTCGATGTGGACTTTGCCTACACAGTAGATGGCGGCCCTCTAGGTGAGCTCCAGTATGAGACCTTTAGCGCTGCTGGAGCAGAGCTGACTTTCCAAGGTCGCAATGTCCACCCAGGAACTGCTAAAGACCAGATGGTCAATGCTCTCCAGCTGGCTATTGACTTCCACAACCAGCTGCCAGAAGCCGATCGACCAGAGAGGACCGAGGGCTACCAAGGTTTCTACCACCTGATGAACCTGACCGGAACTGTTGAAGAAGCTCAGGCTAGCTACATTGTCCGTGACTTTGAGACAGAAGCTTTTGAAAATCGCAAAGCTGCTATGCAGGTCATTGCTGATAAGATGAACCAAGAGCTGGGCAGCGAGCGCGTCATCTTGACCCTCAAAGACCAGTATTACAACATGAAACAGGTCATTGAAAAGGACATGACACCTATCCATATCGCCAAAGCAGTCATGGAAAGTCTGGACATCCAGCCTGTCATCGAGCCTATCCGGGGCGGAACTGACGGCTCTAAAATTTCCTTTATGGGCATCCCAACACCTAACCTCTTTGCCGGTGGCGAAAACATGCACGGCCGCTTCGAATATGTCAGCCTAGAAACCATGGAACGCGCTGTCGATACTATCATTGGCATCGTTTCTTATCAAGAATAAATAAAGAATCAGAAATTCCTTATGAATTTCTGGTTTTTTTCTGCCTTTCAAAAGTAAGAATTAGACTAATAGGAACTTCTCCAAAAACAAAAAATGGAGAAGACCATTTGGTCCTCTCCAACTTTTAGGCTGTATCAAGCCACTATAATTGACAAAAGTCTATCTAGCATTGCTGCTCTTAAGCTTCTGTACCGTTGATTACTTCTATGATTTTCTCAATAATCTCATTATCTAGATATTGTTCAAATTGAGGCAAGTATTCATAATAATTTTTATAAGTATCGGCTTGTCCTGCCAGAATTAAGGCTCTGAAGCCTTGGTAGGCAACTTCAAAATTCCCTATCTTAACACCATTTTCTAACAATTCAAATGGAATCCAATAATCATAAACCGCCTCCCAGCTAAATAGACTATCCGGATTTAATTCTAAATCCTTAGCCATATAAGCATAGGCAAAAGCAATGTGATGCTGGCCTTTTTCTCTATACAATTTAGCTAATTCAGACCATGCTTCAGCACGATTAGGATTGATCTGGATAGCTTTTTCCAAATACTCTCGACCTTCAAAAGCTTTCCCTTCATTTTCATAAATTTGTGCTATTTCTAGACAAGAATAATAAGCTTCCTCTGACCATCCATTCGTCATATCTGCTCGCTTTTTAAACCAAGGAAGGGCCTCGTGATTTAAGCCTGCACCACGGTAAGATCTCCCGCAATAAAAAGTATATCTGGGCTCTAAATCAGGGTCTTGGTTATTATGAACAGCATTTGCAAGTAAAGTTGCATCATTAAAATATTTAGCACCATCTAGGCTTCGTGCACCTCTAGTTCTTGCAATGACTGAATAAGGTCCGACAAGATTTCCATAAGTGGCACCCTCAGGTAATTCAATGAATTCATGCACAACCCCTCGCCAATAGACTTCTGGCCTATTTTTAAAAATGGCTACGCGACGAAATGAAAGAGTTCCGCTCTCATCTGAAAAATTAAGATAATAGGCATCTGCTTCCAGATCAGTAGAAATTTTTAAATTCCCTTCAACCCTATCATCTGCATCAAAGGTAAGAACATAGTCTCCCTTCCCTCTTGCATGGTCTAAAGCCACATTTCTATTGTGCGCAAAGTTCTGCCATTCATCTTTATATAACTCTCCCGGAATCCCTACTTCGCTAAAAAAGTTCAAGATAAGGTTTTCCGTTCCATCTGTGGATCCAGTGTCAGAAATGACCCAGTAGTCAAAAGTAATCGAATTGACTAAATTTTGGAGTGTTTCCAAAATTATATGGGCTTCATTTTTTACAATCATATTTAATACAATTGATGACATTCAATTCCTCCAAAACATTAATACAACAAAACTAGAGGCTAATAGAATTTACAATTCTAATAGCCTCTGTTTTACTCTAAACTTGATATTCCTTAAAGTTTACAATGGGAATATCTTAGAGTTCTTCTTCTTTTCGCTTAGAAACACCTAAGGCAGCTAGAAGTGCAGCAGATAGAAGTCCTGCACCCACAACACCTACTTCATGGTTGCTATTATCACCAGTCTTAGGAAGGGTTCCTGACTTAGCTACTACTTTGGTTGTTCCTGCAGGTTTTGTTGGCTTAGCTGGAACTGTTGGATCGGTTGGAACTACTGGTTTAATTGGTTTAGTAGGACCAGTTGGATCAGTCGGAACTACTGGTTTTGTTGGGCCAGTTGGACCTGTAGGACCAGTTGGGCCGGTTGGACCTGTAGGACCGGTTGGACCTGTAGGACCGGTTGGGCCGGTTACACCCTTGCCATCTTTTCCGTCTTTACCGTCTTTACCATCTTTTCCGTCTTTGCCGTCTTTACCATTTCTGATAATTGTAGAAGATGTTACTTCATCAGGATCAACCTTACCATTATTATTCTTATCAATTCCAACAAGAATAGTAACAGTGCCATCTCCATTTTCAACGATAGTTACAAGAGAGCTTTGACCATCTTTTCCGTCCTTACCATCTTTTCCGTCCTTACCATCTTTTCCGTCTTTACCATCTTTGACGATTGTAGCAGAGGTTACTTCGTCTGGATCAAGCTTACCATTGCCATTTGTATCAAATCCAATCTTAATGGTGTGTGTTCCATTTTGGTTGTCAACTACTTCTGCTAATGGTGTCTTACCATCTTTACCGTCTTTCACGATAGTTGTTGAAGTCACTTCGCTTGGATCAAGTTTACCATCGCCGTTCTTATCGAGTCCAACTTTAACAGTATGAGTACCATCGTGGTTATCAACTACTTCAGTTAATGATGATTTACCATCTTCACCCTTGGCTCCTGTTGCTCCTGTAGCACCAGTTGCGCCATCTTTCACGATAGTCGTTGACGTTACTTCACTTGGATCAAGCTTACCGTCGCCATTCTTATCGAGTCCAACTTTAACAGTATGAGTACCGTCGTTGTTGTTAACTACTTCAGCTAATGGAGATTTACCATCCTTACCGTCTTTAACGATGGTAGATGAGGTTACTTCGTCTGAATCCAACTGACCGTTGCCATTCTTATCCAAACCGACTTGAACAGTATGGGTGCCGTTGTTGTTATCAACAACCTTAGCTAGTGGAGATTTACCGTCCTTACCGTCTTTAACGATAGTAGATGAGGTTACTTCATCTGGATCCAACTGACCGTTGCCATTCTTATCCAGACCAACTTTAACAGTATGAGTACCGTCGTTGTTGTCTACGACTTGAGCCAATGATGGCTTGCCATCTTCTCCTTTAGCTCCAGTTGCACCTGTTGCACCTGTTTCACCTTTATCACCCTTAGCTCCTGTTGCACCGGTAGCACCGGTAGCACCTGTAGCTCCAGTTGCGCCAGCTTT
>NZ_KQ969062.1:1317564-1319146 GCF_001578775.1 Streptococcus cristatus
TTGCGCCAGCTTTTCCATCTTTGATGATTGTAGATGATGTTACTTCGTCTGGGTCAAGCTGACCGTTGTTGTTCTTATCGAGGCCGACTTGAACTGTGTGTGTGCCATTGTTATTATCGACAACCTTAGCTAGCGGAGATTTACCGTCCTTACCGTCTTTAACGATGGTAGATGAGGTTACTTCATCTGGATCCAACTGGCCATTGCCGTTCTTATCCAGACCAACTTTAACAGTGTGAGTGCCGTTGTTATTATCGACAACTTGGGCTAATGATGGCTTGCCATCTTCTCCTTTGGCTCCAGTTGCACCTGTTGCGCCTGTTTCACCTTTATCACCCTTAGCTCCTGTTGCACCGGTAGCACCTGTAGCTCCAGTTGCACCAGCTTTTCCATCTTTGACGATAGTTGAAGATGTTACTTCATCTGGATCAAGCTGACCATTGTTGTTCTTATCGAGGCCGACTTGAACAGCGTGAGTGCCATTATTGTTATCGACAACTTTAGCTAGTGGAGATTTTCCATCCTTACCGTCTTTGACGATTGTTGAAGATGTTACTTCGTCTGGATCCAACTGACCGTTGCCATTCTTATCAAGACCAACTTTAACAGTATGAGTACCGTCGTTGTTATCTACGACTTGCGCCAATGATGGCTTGCCGTCTTCACCTTTATCACCTTTAGCTCCGGTCGCTCCTGTAGCTCCAGTAGCTCCAGTTTCACCTTTATCGCCTTTGGCTCCGGTCGCGCCTGTAGCACCGGTTGCACCAGCTTTTCCATCCTTACCATCTTTGATGATTGTAGATGATGTTACTTCATCTGGATCAAGTTCGCCGTTGCCGTTCTTATCGAGACCGACTTGAACTGTATGCGTGCCATTGTTGTTGTCTACAACTTTAGCTAGTGGAGATTTTCCATCCTTACCGTCTTTGACGATTGTTGAAGATGTTACTTCGTCTGGATCCAACTGACCGTTGCCATTCTTATCAAGACCAACTTTAACAGTATGAGTACCGTCGTTGTTGTCTACGACTTGAGCCAATGATGGCTTGCCGTCTTCACCTTTATCACCTTTAGCTCCGGTCGCTCCTGTAGCACCTGTGGCACCGGTTGCGCCAGCTTTTCCATCCTTACCATCTTTGATGATTGTTGAAGATGTTACTTCGTCTGGATCAAGTTCACCGTTACCATTCTTATCGAGACCGACTTGAACTGTGTGCGTGCCATTGTTGTTGTCTACAACTTTAGCTAGTGGAGATTTTCCATCCTTACCGTCTTTGACGATTGTTGAAGAGGTTACTTCGTCTGGATCCAACTGACCGTTGCCATTCTTATCAAGACCAACTTTAACAGTATGAGTACCGTCGTTGTTATCTACGACTTGCGCCAATGATGGCTTGCCGTCTTCACCTTTATCACCTTTAGCTCCGGTCGCTCCTGTAGCTCCAGTTTCACCTTTATCGCCTTTAGCTCCGGTTGCACCAGCTTTTCCATCCTTACCATCTTTGATGATTGTAGATGATGTTACTTCATCTGGATCAAGTTCGCCGTTGCCGTTCTTATCGAGACCGACTTGAACTGTATG
>NZ_KQ969062.1:1319835-1393560 GCF_001578775.1 Streptococcus cristatus
TTTGCCATCCTTACCATCTTTAACAATGGTAGATGAGGTTACTTCGTCTGGATCCAATTGACCATTGCCGTTCTTATCAAGTCCAACTTTAACAGTATGAGTACCGTCGTTGTTGTCTACGACTTGAGCCAATGATGGCTTGCCATCTTCACCTTTTGCTCCTGTAGCTCCAGTTTCACCTTTATCGCCTTTAGCTCCGGCCGCACCTGTAGCACCTGTGGCACCGGTTGCGCCAGCTTTTCCATCTTTAATGACTGTAGAAGATGTCACTTCATCTGGATCAAGTTGACCATTGTTGTTCTTATCGAGTCCGACTTGAACAGTATGGGTACCGTTATTGTTATCGACTACTTTAGCTAGTGGAGATTTCCCATCTTTTCCGTCTTTGACGATAGTTGATGAGGTTACTTCGTCTGGATCCAACTGACCGTTGCCATTCTTATCAAGTCCAACTTTAACAGTATGAGTACCGTCGTTGTTGTCTACGACTTGAGCTAATGATGGCTTACCATCTTCACCTTTGGCACCAGTTGCGCCTGTAGCACCAGTTTCACCTTTATCGCCTTTAGCTCCGGTCGCGCCCTTATCGCCTTTTGGTCCTGCTGCACCTGTGGCTCCGGTTGCACCAGTTGCTCCTGTTGCACCCTTATCACCTTTTGGTCCTGCTGCGCCTGTGGCTCCGGTGGCTCCTGTTGCACCCTTATCACCTTTTGGTCCTGCTGCGCCTGTGGCTCCGGTTGCACCAGTTGCGCCTGTTGCACCCTTATCACCTTTTGGTCCTGCTGCGCCTGTGGCTCCGGTGGCTCCAGTTGCGCCTGTCGCACCCTTATCACCTTTTGGTCCTGCTGCGCCTGTGGCTCCGGTTGCGCCAGTTGCACCTTTATCACCTTTTGGTCCTGCTGCACCTGTGGCTCCGGTTGCGCCAGTAGCGCCCTTATCACCTTTTGGTCCAGTTGGTCCCGCATTACGTTTGACAACTATGATGGTATCTACAGGATCAACGTAATTGTGTCCTTTAAATCCTCTTACAGTTCCACCATTTTTAAGTGTCTCAAGTTCTTGAGCTGTAAACTTAGGATTTGGTACGTCATTTAGATTTTCTGGTTTTGGTCCTACAACAATAACCTGTCCGTCCTTACCTTGTTGGTAGACAATCTGAGAACCAGTTTGATTGTCGAAGGCGCGTTTTTGATCTGGAGTGGCATTCTCATAATCTACGACTCTGACATTATGTGGAATATCCATGACAAATCTGTCATAAGATTTTTCTGGTTCTGGTGCTGGAACTTCATTGACATATGCTGCAGGAGTATAAGTCAAATTAGGGTTCGTTACGACGTTATTCGCTTTTACGTTGGTATTAAATGAGAACCATTGGCGAATTGGACGTGGCCAGTGCTGACCAGGATTAGTGGTAGCAATATCAAAGCTCAATGATGTACCACTTGTAACTTTTGCAGCACCCGCTCCCCAGAATTCATTTGGATTACCTTGTTGGTCCCATTGATATTCAGTTTGGCCTTTATAAGAGTTATTCTTACCATTTGCATAGTACCAACCATTTGCCTGTGGAACGATAGAAGAACCTACAATTTGTACATTCTGCATATTTGAGCTCAAATTACCATAAATTTCAGCGTAAATATCATTCCCGTGGTGGTTACGTGAAGCGAAAGAAACAACACCAGGTGTTCTGCCAAAGTCTACCTTAGTGCCATCCGCATAATAGAATTCCCATTCCATATGCAATTGGTTACCAGTTCCTTTACGATCATAGCTGGATCCATTCCAAACTGTCATAGTTGGATCTTTATGGATAGCCATTACCATACTATCATCATAAGCAGAACTCTTCTTAGGCGTATATCGAGCAATAGCTTTCGTAATAGGTCGACCACCGGCAAATGAGTTATGCAAGGTGTACTCTACTGTTGTGGTTCTACCAACTTGCGTATGAACCATATAGTAACCGTCTGTTTGGTCCTTGATGATTCGTTCAGCTGCTGGCTGACTCGTATCGGCTCTAGTGATGACTGCATTTGGTTGGGTCGTTGTCCCGTCTCGCCACTCACTGTAGCTTCGACTATCCAAAGCTTCACGAACATATTGATTTCGAGATAAGAGGGTACTGTCTTTGACGAACCAGTCTCCTTGTGCCAGCTTAATCTTAGCCGTTGCATTTGGCTCATCAGAGAACACGAGGTTTTGCGGAGCAATTTGTTGCAAACTTCCTTCTTGACCAGTTAGTTGTTGAGCTCTTTATTTAGCCGTCAAGTAATCAGAGATTTTTTTATTCATTGCCTGAGCTTCAGCATTTTGAAGATCAGCTGCTTGACGTTCTAATCTGCGTCTTTCTTCGTCAGTTGTTGCGGTTCCAAAATTTCTAAGCTGGTTCGGTGTAACTGGCAAGTTCTCTGATGCTGCTCTATCCAACTGAGTTTTCAAGGCATTCGCTTGAACTGTAGCTAGATTACCATCTTGAGTAACAGTATAGTCAGATCCTTGGCGAGTAGCACCAGTATTTCGGAATCCTGATGTACCGCTAACACTTCTGAATCCTGATGAGCCTGAACGCTTAGGTTGTGCGGCTGCATTAGTTTCAGAACTTGCTGTTTTTGGCTCTGATTTTTCTTCTTTTGGCTCAGCCTTTTCTTCTGCTTTAGCTTCTTTCGGAGCGCTTGTTTCTTCTGACTTTTCATCTTTTGAAACAGCTGCTTCTTCTGCTTTAGCTACTTCTTCAGTGCTAGGCGCTGCTTGATCATTAGCTTCAGTTGCTTGAGCATTTGCATTTGCTGACGCAGCATTATTTTCAGGTTCAGCTTGTGCTTCAGTTGCCGGTTTCTCAGACTCTTTTTCATCTGAAACTCCAGCAGCTTCTGCTACTTGAGGTGCTTGATCTTGTGCAGAAGGACTAACTTCTTGCGCACCTGCAACTCCCCTTCCTAGAAAGAAAATACTTGATCCTAGAAAAACTGAACTTGCGCCCCATGCTCTCGTCTTACGAATTGTGAAACGTTGCCTTTCTATTTTCTTCCAGTCTTATCCCATGTATTGGAATCCTCCTTATTATTTTAAAATTGTCACTCTCTCAAGAGTACCATATAAGTGGGACTTAAGCAATTTCATAGCCCTTTTATTACTTAATCATTTTTAGTAAAACCATCCAATTTTTGAGTATTACTATTTCAGAATTCACAGTAATTTTATAAGTGTTTCCGGTCTATTTGGACAGTATATTTATACATTTTTTAGTTTATAGATTTGGTTAATTATTCTAGGCATAAAAAAATCCTGAAAATAAATTTCAGGACTCTGATATTTTCATATGATCAAAGAAAAACTTTTTTAGGTTTATAAGATTCTTCCCTTTTTTCTAAGATAGCGATAAGCTTACCTTTATGGAAACCAGCCAATATTGTTGCCGCATTTTCAATGAAAATAAAGCGACCAAAGCGGACTTCCTCTAGCTGTTCAGCCATCAGTTCAATCTTTGGTAGATCACCTGTCCCCAACTCCAAAGGCTGGAGAAAGGAGAAATCCTCCACTGCTACTCGCTCTGCTATTTCCTCCAAGGTCAAGGCATCGTCTAAGCTCATACCTGCTGAGGAAGTCCGTGTCAGCTGGGACATGTGACTGGCAAAGCCAAGCTTGGCTCCTAAATCAACAGACAGGGTTCGGACATAGGTTCCCTTGCTGCACTTGACTCGAAAGCGAAAGCGTGCTTGTTCATCTTCATAGGCAATCGGACTGGTGCGTTCAAAGCTATAGATGATCACTTGCCGCTCGGGACGCTCCACTTCTTGACCTGCACGCGCATACTCATAAAGCTTACGGCCATTGACCTTGACTGCTGAGTACATGGGCGGTATCTGGCGAATCTCACCAGTCATGGACTCCATCGCTTCATCGATAAGGGATTCTTCTAGAAGCTCTGTCACCGGAGTCCGCTCAAGGATGTCTCCGCTGGCATCTTCTGTTGTCGTTGAGCATCCTAGCGTAACCTCCCCCTCGTAGACCTTGCCTTCCTCCTGCATAAACTCGACCAAGCGTGTCGCCTTGCCCACAGCAATCGGAAGCACCCCGACTACATCTGGATCCAAGGTGCCCCCGTGACCAATTTTCTTCGTTCCCAAAATTTTACGCAGCTTAAAGACCGCATCATGCGAGGTCATGCCCGCTTCTTTTCTTAAGTTGATAATTCCGTTCATGTCTTACTTTCTTACTTCTCCTTCAAAGCTTCAAACTTAGCTTTCATAGTAGGATTTTTGCGTGTCAATTTTTTGACAGAGACGTCGTCCAGTTTATTATTAGCCAAGCGCAGCTGGTTTTCAGAGGTCGTCAGGAATTTCTTGATTTCTTCCATCCGACGGATGGCCTTGTCAATCTCCTCGATGGCCTTGCCGAAATTGGTCGAAGCAGACTGATAGTTCTTGGCAAAAGCAACTTTAAAGGCGTCCAAATCTTCCTCAAAATGCGTAATATCAATATTCTGCTCCCGCACCAAGGCCAGCTCCTGCTTGTATTGGAGCGAGTTGAGCGCAGCATTACGCAAAAGGGTAATCATGGGCAGGAAGAACTGTGGTCGGATAACATACATCTTCTCATAGGCATAGGACACATCGACAATACCCGAATTGTAGAGCTCGCTGTCAGCCTCCAGAAGTGTCACCAGAATAGCATACTCGCACCCCTTCTCCCGCCGGTCCTTATCCAGCTCTTTGAAGAAATGATCGTTTTTCTTCTTGGTTGCTGTCTCATCGCCTTCATTTTTCATCTCAAACATGATGGAGAGGATTTCTACACCATTTTCATCCACCTCACGGTAAATGTAGTCACCCTTGCTGCCAGTTCTGGCATCATTGTCCTTGCCAAATTCCGCTCGTGGAAACATGGCCATGCGGTTCTTGTTAAACTCGTACTCGCAGTGCTGTTCCAAACTCTCACCAATCATCTTAGTGGACTGCTTGGCCTTGAAATCCTTGTAGAACTCTATGGTCTCATCCTTCTGCCGTAGCTCTACCTCATAGCGCTCTTTGAGAGAAGTCTGAGCGAGTGCTGCTTCCTTTTCTTGCAAAACTAGCTGATTCTTAACCTCGTCGCGCTCTTTTTCCAGCGCAGACAAGGTCTTTTGGAGTTGATTTTCATGCTCCAAGCGCAGCGTTGTCAGCTGGCTTTCCAATCGCTGAACTTCCTTATCCTTCTCCTGCAATTGAAGATTAGCCGCCTGCTCCGCCTCTTTCTTTGCCAATTGCTGCTGGGTCTCAAACTGAGCAATCTGACTTTGAAGATTACTAATTTCCTGCTCTTTCTGCGATAGCAGAGCTTGTTGGACATTCTGGGATTTTTGGTCTGCTAAAGCTAGCTCCTGCTCAATCCGAACATGGATTTCCTTGTCAAGCTCCGCCGTCCGCACCTGCGACAAAAGCTTACTGTACTGGCTCTCATTGACTGTAAAAACCTCCCCGCAGTTGGGGCATTTAATTTCGTTCATGGCTACCTCATTCAAGATTTTTCTCTACTTCATTATACCATTCTTCCCTTTAAATGAAAAACAGCAAGCCGTTAGCCTGCTGTCTCAGTTTATCACTCTTCCATCTCAATCCGCCAACTGGCGGCTGTTTTTCTTTCTTGGATAAACTTACTGTAGATACCTTGTTTGGCTAGTAAGTCTTGGTGTTTACCCTGCTCGACAATGCGGCCTTGATCTAGCACCAAAATCTGGTCTGCATGCTCAACCGTCTTGAGTCGGTGGGCAATCATGATAATGGTCTTATCGCGAGTCAAAGCTTGAATAGCCTGCATGAGGGCTTCTTCGTTTTCTGGGTCAACATTGGCTGTTGCTTCATCCAGAATGATAATAGGTGCATCCTTGATAATAGCCCGTGCAATGGAAATGCGCTGACGCTCACCTCCAGAAAGACTGGCACCTCCTTCACCAATCTTGGTGTCATAGCCATCAGGCAGTGAGAGGATAAAGTCATGACAGGCTGCTTTCTTGGCAGCCTCTATCACTTCTTCCTGACTGGCCTCCGGCTTGCCAAAACGAATGTTATTGGCAATGGTATCCTCAAAGAGATAGACACTTTGGAAGACAAAGCTGAAATTACGAATCAGGCTGTCATAGCTGTAATCCCTGACATCATGCCCGTCCAGACTGATACTTCCCTGATCCACATCCCAGAAGCGGGCGATGAGGTTGCAGAGCGTTGTTTTGCCTGATCCAGAAGGTCCAACCAAAGCAGTTGTCGTTTTTTCGGGAATGGTGAGGGAAACTTGGTCAATAATTTTCTTATTTCCATAAGAGAAGCTAACATCTCTCAGCTCAATCCGACTGCTCTTAGGCTCAATATCCTGACCACTAATGTCCATCGGCTGGATAGCCAAGACTTGATTGACCATATCAACCGACAGATCAACAATACGCAGGAGAGAAGAGAAAGACCCAACGCCGTCTAGATTTTCATAAATCATAAAACCACTGACAATCATCATAATGGTTACCAGCAGCTCCATACTGCCATTAAGATAAAAGTAGATCGAGAAAAGCCCCATAAAGAGACCGGTCAGCTTGGTCACCATGCCCTGGAGGGCAATGTAAGGTGAGGTCACGAGTGTCATTTTGGTATCTAGCTGACTCTTGCCTTCAATAGCCTTGGACAGCTTCTTGGCAGAACGGTTGACCAGATTGTAGTTCTTAACCTCAGCAATCCCTTGGTTGTACTCCAAAACAACAGCTACCAGGTCCATATCCGCCTGATACTTGTCATCAGAAACCTTGCCAACTTGCCAACGCATGAGAGTATTTGGTAGGAGAAAGAGGACGAGACCCACCAAGAGAACCAGTCCAACCCGCCAGTCATAGAGAAAGACCAAAATAGTGATGAGACCAGTCGTCAGAAAGCCCTGCACAGTCATCATAACCACTCGTGTAGCTACATCAGACAGCCCTTCCAGCGTATTGGTCGTAACACTGGTAATCTTGCCCAAGCTATTTTGATTAAAGTAACCCATGGGCAGATAGCGCATGTGCTCGGCAATTTCAATCCGCTTCTGAGCACAGGTATGATAGCCTGCTTCCGTCTGCAGCATGGTAATTTTCAGGGTAATCCAGACGTTTAGCACAGTGGATACCAACATGATAGCCAGAGCCAGCCAGAAGGTCTGCATAGAGAGATTCTTCTCAATCAGTCCCATAACAACTAGACCGATTGCTGGGATACGCAGAGCGATGATAAAGGACTTGATGATGCCCAGATAAATGGATTGATAAAATTTCCTACGGTCCTCTGCCGTACAGAAATCAAAGAATTTCTTCAGTATATTAAGCATGAGTCAACCCTCCTTCCATCTCACCACTATCTCTGGTAGCAATATGGGCCTGCCACATGGAAGCATAAAGTGGACTTGCTGTCAGCAATTCTTCATGCCGGCCTCTAGCTTCAATCCGACCATCCTTGACCAGGACTATTTGGTCTGCACTCATAATCGTAGACAGCCTGTGGGCAATGACAATCAAGGTCCGTCCCTCGATCAGACGAGCTAGACTGGATTGGATTCGTGCTTCATTTTCCGGATCTGTATAAGCAGTCGCTTCATCCAAAATAAGAATCGGCGCATCCTTAAGCATGGCACGGGCGATGGCAATCCGCTGACGCTCCCCACCAGATAGATGACTGCCGCCAGAGCCTACTTGAGTTCCAAAGCCGTCTTCCAAGTTCATGATAAAGTCATAACAGCCACAGCGACGGGCAATTTCGATGACCTCTTCATCAGATGCTGCTGGATTTCCCATCCGGATATTTTCCATAATAGTCTCATCAAAGAGATAGTTATCCTGGGTCACATAAGCAATCTGCCGACTGTAATAGTCTAGCGGAAGCTGGCGAATATCCAAACCACCATAGGTAATCTGACCAGAACTGACATCCCAGAAAGAAGCCAGAAGCTTAGCAATTGTAGACTTACCTGAGCCTGATGGCCCAACTAAAGCATTGATGCTGCCAGCCTTAATATCTAGCGAAATTCCATGCAGCACCTCCTCTTCATCTGTATAGCCAAAGCTGACATTCGTCATGACCAGATCCCTTCCTTTTGGAAGTTCTCTCAGCTCCCGAGGCCTTTTCAAATCAGGCTTTTCCAAAGTATCAATGACTTGGCCAAAAATAGTCCCGATTTTCCGTAAATCGTCCATGTAACTAGCCACTAAAATCAGAGGAGTCAGCAGACTGAGCGAAAGAATAATCATCAGAATGAAATTGCCAGCAGTCAAGCTGCCTTGCAGATAGAAATAACAGCCAGCCGGCAGCAGAAAAAGCAAGCCTGATGGCAGAAAAGCAGTCACAATGCCCATCTCCAGATTGAACTTGCGCATCCACTCAATAAAGCAGTCTGCTCCTTCTCTAGCAGCCGTCACAAACTTATCGTAAGAAAATTTTTCCTTGCCAAAGACCTTAATGACCTCAATCCCATTGATGTATTCCACCGCTGTATCATTGAGCTTTTTGGTCTTGACCAGAGTATTTTGATAGTCTGCTTCGCTATTGACAGCCATACGAACATAGGCCAGCACAACGATAGGAATAGTCAGGAGAGACAGCAAGGTCAGCCGCCAATCGATGACCAGCATGGCAATGAGGACAATAATCGGACCAAAAATCCCAGCAGTAAACTCTGGAATCAGATGAGCCAAAGTCGTTTCGGTCGCATCTACCCGCTCGACAATGATGTTTTTATAACTGCCTGATGACTGGCTGAGTACTGTACCTAGAGGCAGCCTAGCTAGCTTGTTTGTCAGTCGACGCCGTATTTCCGCTAAAATCTTAAAAGTAGCCGTATGTGACAGCATGGTAGAAATACCGTGGAAGCCCCAGTAGCCAATCCAGGTCAGACCCGCCCAAGCCGACTGCTGCAGGTAGAAATCCCAGTTTTTATTGCCAGCCAAGAGCTGATTAATCATTCCACCAATAAAGAAATAAGGCAGAAATCCTGAAAGCACAGAGGCAAAAGCAAAGATCAGACTGAGCACAAAATATAGCTTATGATGGGAAACAAAGTCCCAGATCCAAGCAAGAACAGATTTTTTCTTCATAGAATTTCCTTCTTTCTATCAAAAACCGAGCAAACCTCCCCAGTCAAACAAGTCCATGATGGAATGGCAAAATTCCAGCGCCTGCTCTTGGGGCCAGTCTTGAGCCAAAGGCTCAAATACAGCTGTGTAATAAGCTGTCATGCACGATCGCAGAAACTCGTGTTTGACCAAATGATTGATCTTCCCCTCTTTGTAAGCCAGCTCCAAATAGCGATAAGTCTCGTCTGCAGCCAAATGAGGCAGACGCATCCTGAAGTCCGCTTGCGAAGAACCCTGAGATTTAAAGAGCAAGAGCTGCATAATATCCTTATGCTTATATAGAATCCGCATCAGGGACTGGAGATCCTCTAAGCGATGAGTCCACATATCAGACAGGAGGTGCCCCTCCTCTAGGAAAGTATAATCACGCCGCTTCTGCTCTTGTCCATACTGATCTAAGGCTGTCAGAGTAGGCTCAAGCAGAGCACTAAAGAGACTGTCCTTACCCTCATAGCGCTTATAAAGTGCCCCAGTCGTCAAGCCAGCAGCGCGACAAATTCTCCGCAGTGAAGCATCCTGATAGCCATAAGCCAAGAACTCACTCCTCGCACTTTCCAAGATTTTTTCGTTTAACTCATCTGTTTCTTTTTTCATGATTTTGATTTGATAACACTGTTATCACCTTTCTCCTTTTATTATAAATTCTGACAATTTAACTGTCAAGGAAAAACAAAAGAAAAATGAGCTAAGCTGTTGATTTTTAAATCTACTTCTTCTTATAGCAAAGTCTCCATCTATCTACCTAGCATGGATAACTATTTTGAAAAACAAAAAGACACTCGTACTGACTTTAAACAAGTCATCTACGAGTGTCTCTCTGCACCACTTTATATGATGATGTGGTATATCACTTGACGATTCTATTTTTTCTTCAAAAAAGGCAAAATGACAATTACCCTACTTACCAAGTTCCTTCGTCCTCTTGTAGGCTGCTTGAACGGCAGCCATGACCGTTCCTCGAAAGGCATTTTCTTCTAGACTGGCCGTCCCAGCAATGGTCGAACCGGCCGGACTGCAGACCTGGTCTTTGAGTTGAGCCGGATGTTGCCCGGTGACCTGACTTAGCTTGGCAGCGCCTAAAAGGGTCTGATTGGCCAGTTGAAGGGCTATGTCGCGACTGAGTCCTGCTTGGACACCTGCATCTGCTAAAGCCTCTATAAAGAGATAGACGAAAGCTGGTCCGCAGCCAGCAAGAGCTGTCGCCGCATCCAACTGCTTTTCCTCTAGTTTGACCAAAAGGCCAGCCGAAGAAAGAAGTCCCCGCAACAATTCTTCGTCTGCTTGATTCGCTTGCAGGGATAAGGCATAGCTAACAACCCCCTCGCCAACAGCTACCGGTGTATTAGGCATGATCCGAATCCAACGATGGCGACTAGATGTCAATTTTTCTAACGTTTCCAAAGGCAGCCCAGCAGCCATTGAAACCAGCAAAAGAGAGTCCCGTTTTTCTAGAATTTCCCGATAATCAGCCAGCAAGTCAGCAAATTGAGCTGGTTTGATACCCAGAAAAATGACCTCTGCCTGATCAAAAACTTCTGCATTACTGACCGGCTGACCACCAACTTCCGCAGCAATCTTTTCAGCCTTGTCACGACTGCGATTGGCTAGTAGTAATTCGCTTCTATATCTTTCATCTTGGGCAACTAGACGAGCGAGATTACCACCCATATTTCCCAGACCGATAAATCCAATTTTCATCTTTATTTCCTCACTTGACCCGTCCCTTGGATGACGTATTTATAGCTGGTCAACTCTTTTAGTCCCATAGGACCTCTGGCATGCAGTTTTTGAGTGGAAATCCCCATTTCGCAACCAAGGCCAAATTGACCGCCATCTGTAAAGCGGGTTGAGGCATTGACATAAACTGCTGCGCTATCCACCTGCTCTGTGAAGTAAGCCGCCGCTGCATCATTCTCCGTCACAATGGCATCCGAGTGATGGGTGCTGTGAGCTTCAATATGCTCCACCGCTTCTTCCAGCGAGGAAACCAGCTTGACTGCTAAGATATAGTCCAAAAATTCGGTATCAAAATCTTCCGATCTAGCTTGTGAGCCCGAGATATACTGAGCTGCTTTCTCATCCAGACGCAATTCAACAAAGTTTTCTTGCGCAGCATCACGATCTGTCACCAGCATCTTCTGCACACGTGGTAAAAATGTTGCTGCAATTTCTTCATGAACCAGCAGTACCTCCATGGCATTGCAGACTGAGGGACGACTGGTCTTAGCATTTTCAATAATCGCCAAAGCCTTGTCTTGATCAGCATCCTTATCTACATAAACATGGACAATTCCAGTACCTGTTTCAATAACTGGCACAGTCGCATTCTCCACGACTGCCTGAATCAACCCGGCACCTCCACGAGGAATAAGCAGATCCAGATATCCCTTGGCCTTCATCATAGCCTGGGCGGAAGCCCGACTGGTATCAGAAACCAACTGGATACAATCCGGCGAAATCTTGGTCTGAGCCAAACCTTTTTTCAGAGCTGTGACAATAGCTAGTGCTGTCTGATAAGCATCCTTGCCACTTCTGAGAACGACTGCACTACCACTTTTTAGGGCGAGAGCCGCAGCGTCTGAGGTGACGTTAGGCCGGCTTTCGTAGATAATACCAATCACGCCCATAGCCACCCGCTTTTTGCTGATGACGAGGCCGTTCTCAAGCTCGGTCCTTTCCAAGACTTGCCCTACAGGATCCTCCAAGTCAATCAGCTGACGAATGCCCTCTGCCATGCCAGCAATCCGATCCTCATCTAGATAAAGGCGGTCCAGCATGACATCTGAAATCTTACCTTTAGCCGCTGCCATATCCAGTTCATTAGCTGCCAAAATGTCCGCACGAGAAAGCCAGAGCTGCTTTGCCATTTCTTCCAACGCTTTGTTTTTCTCAGCAGTTGTAACTGTGTTGATTGATTTTTTTGACTTTTTTACAATTTCAAATAATTCTTGTGTTGAGGTCATAGCGCCTCCTTTCGTAAGATACAATAATTTCTTTTTTCTATTGGCGAAGATGTTGGAGAGTTCGGGTAAAGGAAATAAGTAAGCTCCTATGTCCTCTTAAAATTCAGAAAAGAGCAATTGGAGCTCTGGAGTAATAGAAATCCAATCGTCACGATGAATCACGACTCCCTTTGGTTTACTAGATCGCAGCATGTCCTTGAGGGCAGGTTTACCAAAGCGCACGCGCCCCTTTCCTAAAATCGCACCAGTCTCTTCTTCGTACACCGTTACCGTATCTTGGTAAGAAAAATGCCCCTCTAACCTAACAATTCCTGATGCCAGGAGGCTTTTGCCATCGTAGCGGAGTGCCTGTGCCGCTCCCTCATCTACATAGATGGCACCTTGGCTCTTGGCATAGAAGGCTAGCCACTGCTTTTGTGTTTTCAAGCCCTTATCCTGCGCTAAGAAAAGGCTCCCGTCTCGAGTCTGGCTCGCCGCCTCCAATAAAGCATTGCTTTTAAGTGACGAACAAATATAAACTGGTACACCAGACATGGTCGCCAAAGTTGCTGCTTTGATCTTAGTCAGCATGCCACCAGTGCCATTGCTGGAGCCCGCACCACCTGCCATGTCAATCAAATCGCTAGAGATCGTCTCAATTCTTTCAAGACGTTGGGCGGTTGGATCTGAAGCTGGGTTAGCAGTGTAAAGCCCATCAACATCTGTCAAAAGTACCAAAAGATCCGCCTGAACCATGGCTGCCACCTGAGCACTGAGCGTATCATTGTCTCCCACCTTTAGCTCCTCGATAGAAACTGTGTCATTTTCATTGATAATGGGAATGGCACCCCGATTAAGGAGGACTGACAGAGCTTGGTGGGCATTTTTGTAACGTCGCTTATCCGCAAAATCATCCTGCGTCAGCAAAATCTGGGCAGATACAATCTTTTTCAGAAGCAGATTGGTGGTGTACTCCTCTAGGAGAAGGCCCTGACCAACAGCTGCCGAAGCCTGTTTATCGGCCACCTTGGTGGGGCGTTTTGTAAAGCCTAGAGAAGAAAAACCTGCCGCAATGGCTCCAGACGATACCAAAATCAACTCGTGCCCTGCTTCATGCAAGACCGATAATTGATGCGTGATTTCCCGCACCTTTGCCCGCGACAGGCTGCCGTCAGGATTTGTCAATGAGCTCGTTCCAACTTTAAATACAATACGCTTTGCTTTCATAGCTTCTCTTTTCCTTACTAGATTTTCTTATTATACCATAAGGACAGGAAAATTAAAAAAACAATCTTTCCCCATTTCTGCTCTCCTAGCAATAGAAAATATGCTATAATATTCACAAATACTATTGGAGAAAAACTATGATCAAACTAATTGCCCTTGATATGGATGGAACCCTACTAACTGAGGAAAAAAAGATTCCTCAAGCTCATATTGATGCTATCCACCAAGCTATCCAAGCTGGAGTAAAACTGGTTCTCTGTACAGGCAGACCGCTCGTGGGAGTCAAGCCCTACTATCAGGAGTTGGGCTTGGAGAATGAAAATGAATATGTCATCGTAGACAATGGCTGCGCTATCCATCAGACTAGCGATTGGCAGGTCGTCGACTGGCAAGAATTAAAGCCCAATGACATTCGCTACCTCTACAGTTTGGCCGAGCAGAGCCAAGTACAGTTGACCTTGTTTGATGAAGAGCATTACTTCGTCGTAGGAGAAAAAGCCAGCAAAATTGTGACAGATGATGCGGCTCTTGTCTTTACGACTCCTACTGAAATCAGCCTTGAAGAAGCTTGCAGCGGTCAGCATCGAATGTTTCAAGCTATGTTTCTAGGAAATCCAGAACAGGTAGATGATTTTGAGACCAAGTTCTCACAAGAACTCTGCCAACGATTCAGTGGCGTCCGTTCCCAGCCTGTCATCTACGAGGCGATGCCAAAAGGTGTTACCAAAGCCTTTGCCCTAGAACATCTGGCGCAACGTCTAGAAATCAAGCCTGAGGAAATCATGGCACTGGGCGATGCTAATAACGATATTGAAATGCTGCAGTTTGCTGGCTTGGGCGTTGCCATGGGGAATGCTAGCAACCATGTCAAAAGCGTGGCCGACTATGTAACAGATAGCAATGAAGAAAATGGCGTTGCCACAGCTATTGCTAAGTTTATCCTAGGGCACTAATCCTGTACTCAACATATTTCCATAAATTAAAAAGACAGTTGTAGGAGAGAGAGCAACTGTCTTTTTTTGATATAAATCAACTAAGTTTAGAGGGAGAGCCTTTCTCCTTTGGCTTAAAACAATTCTTTGTATAAAGCAATTGTTTCTCCCAAAGTCGGCATGAAAGGATTGCCAGGTACGCAAGCATCAATCAAGGCATTCTTAGAAAGGTATTCAAAGTCAAAGTCCTTTTCTTCAATACCAAGCTCGGTCAATTTCTTGGGAATACCGACCGTTTCAGACAAGGTTTCGATTTCCGAAATGGCATATGCTGCACACTCTTCATCAGTCTTGCCTTCGGTATGCAAGCCTAAAGCTTTAGCTACATTTCTAAAGGCTGCTGGCACACGTTTGGCATTTTCACGCTCAACTACTGGCAGGAGCATAGCACAGCAAACGCCATGAGGTAGATGATAGACCGCACCAAGCTGGTGAGCCATCGAATGCACATAACCTAGACCTGCATTGTTAAAGGACATGCCGCCGAGGAAAATAGCATTGACCATAGCTTCACGCGCTTCTATATCATGACCATTAGCGACTGCTCGCGGCAAATATTCCTTGATCAACTCAATAGCACCGATAGACAGTTTCTTGGTCACGCCATAAGCACCAGGAGTTACCAAGGCCTCAACAGCATGAGTCAAAGCATCCATCCCAGTCGCTGCTGTTAAATTAGCTGGTTTGGAAACCATGAGCTCTGGGTCATTGACAGAGATGAGAGCCAGACTGTTTTTATCAACCATCACCATCTTAACCTTACGTTCTTCGTCCGTTATAACATAGTTGATAGTGATTTCGGCAGAAGTCCCTGCCGTAGTGTTGATGGCTACAACTGGCAACCCCTTTTCTTTAGACTTGTGGAGCCCTTCATAATCCTGCGGCTTGCCCCCATTTGTCGCCATGATGGAAATACAGCTAGCAGCATCTTGAGGTGAGCCACCGCCAACACTGATGATAAAATCACAGTCATTTTCTTGAAGAGTAGCTAAGCCATCGTAGACATTCTTACAAGATGGATTTGGGTCTACACCTTCAAAAACCACATATTCAATGCCTTCTGCTTCTAGCGGTTTGATGACTTTTGGTAAAATGTCACTGGATGCAATGTAGTGGTCTGTAACGATGAGAGCTTTCTTGAAGCCAAGCTCTTTGACATGACCGCCAAATTCATTGATGACACCCTTACCAATCAAATTGACTGATGGAACGTAGAAAACTGACATAATGATTTCCTCCTTAATTGAGCACAAAGCTCTATTGCATATGTTAATATAATTTTACTACTTTCTCTACTGCATTTCAAATAATTATACAAGTCAAAATAGAAAAAAGAGAGTGGGACAGAAATCGGTAATTCGTTAGAATTCGATTTCGTCGTCCCACCTCCGCACAGTTGAGTAGGGCTGTAAAAGCTGATGAAATCAGCGTAGTAGAGCCCACTCAACCCCTGCGCCTTGCTCGATAATCCAAAGACAATTGAGAGGCTAGGACTTTTGTCCCAGCCTCTTCTTTGGCTACTTGCGATACATTTTGACTTGAAGATAGAGGTCATTGTATGTTCCGAGCCATTTTGGACCTAATTGCTGATAGACTTCCAGATGCTTCATGGTTTCTTCGGTTGGATAGAAAGCCTCGTCTTCCTGCACTTCTTCTGGCAGCATGGCCTTGGCAGGAAGGTTTGGCGTTGAGTAGCCAACATAAAGGGCATTTTTATAAGCATTTTCTGGTCTCAACATGAAATTGATAAACTGATAGGCCGCTTTTTTATTTTTGACCGTCTTTGGAATAACGATATTGTCAAACCAAAGATTGCTAGCTTCTGTCGGAACGACATAGCGCAAATCTTCGTTGGCTTCTAGCATTTGGCGAGCTTCGCCAGAGAAGGTCACGCCAATAGCCGCGTTATTCTGAATCATGTAGCCCTTCATCTCATCAGCGACGATGGCCTTGATATTGGGCGTCAGAGTGTAAAGTTTATCGACAGCCTCCTGCAGCTGGTCAGCATCTTTGGAGTTAAGACTATGACCATTCGAGTTCAGACCAATCCCCATGACTTCACGGGCTCCGTCAATCATCATGATGGAGTTTCTGTATTCTGGCTTCCAGAGATCGTTCCAGTGTTCAGGCGCGTGCTCGACCATTTTAGTATTGTAAACAATTCCCAGCGTCCCCCAGAAATAAGGAATGGAATACTGATTTCCTGGATCAAATGGCTGATCCAAAAAGTCTGAACCAATATTTTCTAAGCCTTTGATCTGGCTATGGTCCAATTTCTCCACCAAGTTTTCTTTCATCATTTTAGCAATCATGTACTCGCTTGGGATTGCGATATCGTAGGTAGTACCACCTTGTTTGATTTTTGTGTACATGGCTTCGTTGGAGTCGAAAGTTTCGTACTGCACCTGCACACCTGTTTCCTTGGTAAACTCAGTCAGTAATTCCGGATCAATGTAATCTCCCCAGTTATAAACAACCAATTTATCACTGCCCTTGCTATTGGCTTTACTTTCAATCCGATAGCTAATTCCCCACAAGATCAGGATAATCGCAAGAATCCCTGCTAAAAACGAATAGAGTTTTTTCATGCTGCTTCCTCCTTCTCACGCGTGATAAAGTAATAGCCAATGACTAAAGCGATACTAAAGAGAAAGACCAGAGCAGACAGGGCATTAATTTCCAAGGAAATTCCTTGCCGTGCACGAGAATAAATTTCTACGGAAAGAGTTGAGAAGCCATTTCCTGTTACAAAGAAGGTCACAGCAAAGTCATCGAGTGAGTAGGTAAAAGCCATAAAGTAGCCGGCAATGATCGCTGGTGTCAGATAAGGCAGCATGATTTCCTTGAGCATCTGGACTTGACTGGCTCCCAAATCATAAGCAGCTTTAATCATGTCGTCATTCATTTCTTTCAACCGTGGCAAAATCATCAACACAACAATAGGAATTGAAAAGGCAACGTGGCTAGCCAAAACGGACACAAAGCCCAGCTGGAATTTAGCCGTGGTAAAGAGAATCAGGAAGCTAGCACCAATCATAACGTCAGGAGCCACCATCAGAATATTATTGATGGATAGAAAGGCATCCTGATATTTTTTGCGGGCTTGGTAAATATAAATAGCACCAAAAGTTCCGATAATGGTAGCAATGAGGGAAGAAAGAAAGGCTAAGAAGAAAGTCTGCGCCAAAATCAAAATCAAGCGCGAATCTTCAAACAGCTTTTGAAAATGAACCAGATCAAAGCCCGTAAATTTATTCATGTCATCGCCAGCATTGAAAGCATAGGCAATCAAATAAAAGATCGGAAGATAAAGGATTAGAAACACAATCGCTAAATAGAGATTAGCAATTTTTTTCATCGTTCTCTCCTTTCCTTGGTTGCCCACATAGTGAAGAGCATGGCAATAATCAGAACCACTCCGATGGTTGAGCCCATTCCCCAGTTTTGCGTTGTCAAGAAATGCTGTTCAATGGCTGTACCCAATGTAATAACACGGTTTCCACCGATCAAACGTGTCAGCATGAAGAGACTGAGACTAGGAATGAAAACTGACTGCACGCCACTTCTCACACCATTCATTGAAAGCGGAAAGACGACATTGCGGAAAGTCTGCCAACGATTGGCACCCAAGTCATAGCTGGCATTGATGAGATTGGGATCCAAATCATCCAAGACATTAAAAATTGGCAGAATCATAAAGGGCAGCTCAATGTAGCTAGCAACAAAAATAAAAGAAAAGTCAGTGAAAAGAATCTGCTTGGGACCGATACCGATAAAGGTCAGAAATTCATTCACCGAACCGTTTTGTCCAAAAATACCGATAAAGGCATAAGCCTTAAGCAAAAGATTGATCCAAGTCGGCAGGACAATCAGCATCAGCCAGAGCTGGCGATGCTTGAGCTGGGTCAGAAAATAAGCGGTTGGATAGGATATGAGCAAGGTCACCAAGGTGATGATGCCTGCGTAAAATACCGAATTAAAGCTCATTTTCAGATAGGTCAAATTCTGCGACGTGAAATAAATCCGATAGTTTTCCAGTGTGAACTGCCCTTCGATATTAAAGAATGATTTCCAGACAATCATCATCACCGGAGCTAGGACAAAAAGCAGAATCCAAAGAAAATATGGAACCATAAAAAGGTTAGAGGTTGTTTTCTTCATCTCTTTCCTCCTCAATGGCGTTTATCAGCCCTGCTTCTTGCTCTTCGATTTCTACGTATTCTTCAATCCGAGCATCAAATTCTTCCTCGGTTTCATTGAGGCGCATGATATGGATATCCTCTGGTTCAAAGTCCAGACCGATTTCTTCTCCGACGATGGCCTTGCGGGTCGAGTGGATCATCCATTCATTTCCGAGTTCATCATAGGCGATGATTTCATAATGAACCCCGCGGAAAAGCTGGGTATCCACTTTAACCTGCAGTTTTCCTTCTTCAGGCAAGGTAATGCGCAAATCCTCTGGACGGATCACCACTTCAACGGATTCGTTTGGTCGCATGCCTCCGTCAACTGCTTCAAAGCGCTTGCCATTGAACTCGACCAAGTAGTCTTCGATCATCTTACCTGGCAGGATATTAGATTCTCCGATAAAGGTCGCAACAAAGTGGTTAATCGGCTCATCATAGATATCCACTGGCGTTCCTGACTGGACAATCTCCCCTTCATTCATGACAAAAATCCAGTCACTCATAGCTAGGGCTTCTTCCTGGTCGTGAGTGACAAAGACAAAAGTGATCCCGAGACGCTGTTGGAGTTCACGAAGCTCATATTGCATATCCGTCCGCAACTTCAAATCCAGCGCAGAAAGAGGCTCGTCTAGTAGGACAACCCGCGGCCGATTGATGATGGCACGGGCAATGGCTACCCGCTGACGTTGACCGCCTGAAAGTCTCCGAATTGAACGACGCTCATATCCTTCCAGCTGAACCATTTTCAGAACTTCAGTAACCCGTTCTTCAATTTCTTTTTTGTCTACCTTCCGCAACCGCAACGGAAAGGCTACATTCTCAAAAACATTCATATGCGGGAAAAGGGCATAGGACTGGAATACAGTATGAACATCCCGTTTATTGGTAGGAATGTCATTGATGCGGACACCATCCAAAAAGATGTCTCCCGTAGTCGCATCCAACAGTCCTGCAATAATATTAAGGATGGTTGACTTCCCAGAGCCAGAAGCTCCTAGAAGCGTATAAAATTTTCCTTCTTCTAATTCAAAGTTAATATCTTTGAGAACGACGGTGTTACTGTCTTCAAAAACCTTCGAAACGTTTTTGAACTCAATAATTGGTTTTTTCAATTGGCATAAATTCCTTCTTTTCCATGTATTAACAGATTTTTGGCTCTGTCAGACCAAAAGAACCTCTCGAAGGCTACTAGGGCCCTGCATACTTGCGATATCGATAGGCTTTCACCCCCTTTACTAATGACACATGGATATTGGCTACCCTAAAGACTTGGACAATTGCATATCGGACTCTTATGCTTCTCCAATAATTCGAACTTCTCGTTCCAGAGTGACACCAGAATGCTCCTCTACTGTTTTAATAACATGAGCAATCAACTCTTCATAATCACTAGCTGTACCATGATCAACATTAATCATGAAACCAGCATGCTTTTCTGAAACCTCTACACCACCGATTCGATAGCCTTTTAAACCAGCCTCACTGATGAGCTGACCAGCAAAATGCCCCAGAGGACGCTTAAAGACCGACCCACATGATGGATATTCCAAAGGCTGCTTGAGTTCACGCAGATAGGTCAGGCGTTCCATTTCTTGATGAATGTTTTGGTGGACACCTGGTGCCAGACCAAACTTAGCTGAAATGACGATGTCGCCAGTTTCTTGAATAAGTGAATGACGATAGCCAAAGCGCATATCACGCGCATCCAAGGTCTTAATTTCCCCTTCAGGTGTCAATACCTTGCAGGAAACAAGCACATGAGCAATTTCACCGCCATAAGCACCAGCATTCATAAAGACAGCACCGCCGACACTACCCGGGATGCCGCAGGCAAATTCAAAGCCAGTTAAACTATGATGCAGGGCAATACGAGTGGTCTGAGTTAGATTTGCACCGGCCTCTGCTTCAATCGTATAACCATCTACTGCTACATTATTTAGCTTGTCAAACATGATGACAAAGCCTCGAATACCGCCATCTCGAACAATAATATTGCTTGAATTCCCGAGCACCAACCAAGGAATATTTTCACGATTGGCCAATTTGACAATCCGAGCCAATTCATAACGGTTGCGTGGAAAAACTAAGAAATCGGCAGCTCCGCCTACCTTTGTATAAGTGTATTGACTCAAAGGTTCATTAAAACGGATGTCGATTCCTTCTAATTCCGCAGAAAATTTTTCTAGGTTTTGCATGACTTACTCTCTTCTTTACAAATTACACTCTATTATATCAAAATTAAATGATATTTACGATAGACTGGGGGAAATAAAGATTCTTTTTCAAAGCAAAAAGAAAGAGGAGAACGAAGATTGTAGACCAACACTGCGTCCACAAGTTCGTCATCCTCAAACTCTCTTCTATTTTTCTACACGTACACCCTGAGTATCAACTTGCAACTGGAAGACTTGTCCATCAAAACCTTGTTCCTTGATTTGCTGATAAATCTGTTCAGCCTTGTCTTTCGGAGATAAAACCATAACAGTCGGACCAGCTCCAGAGATATAAGTCGCAAAAGCGCCCTGTTTTCTGGCTAAGAATTTAATATCAGAAAATTCTTTGATAAGCGGTTGGCGATATCTCTCATGGAAACGATCAGATTCAATGGCACGACCAGCTGTTTTCATATCGCCCTTTAAGAGCGCTGCAACAGCGACATTGGCTACAGAGCTTGCTGCAACAGCTTCCTTGTATGAAAGGCGATTAGGCAAGACACGGCGGCTTTCAACTGTTCTCAACTCATAATCGGGAATAAAAGCGATAAAGCTGACCTCTGGGAAATCTGACACGACAGCTGAAACTTGATTTTGGAAAGAGCTTGCAATCACTAGATTTCCATAAATCGCTGGTGCCACATTGTCAGGATGGCCTTCGATTTTTGTCGCAATTTTCAGCTTTTCATGATCTGATAAGTTCAGATTTGCTAACTGATTAGCCAGTTCAATCCCAGCAACGATAACAGAGCTAGAAGAGCCAAGACCGCGTGCCAAAGGAACATCGCTGGTCATTTTTAAGCGATGAGGCTGAAGGTCTGGAGCTAATTGCAGGGCAATCTTGATTAGTAAATTCCGTTTATCCGTTGGAATTCGAGGATTGAGGTCATGCTCAATAACCCACTCCTGACTTTCTTCCAAGACTTCGATTTCTAAATATTTGGAGACTGCAACACCAACTGAGTCAAAACCAGGTCCGATATTGGCACTGGTTGCTGGTACAATAATTTTCATCTTATTCTCCTAATACTTTAAAGGTATTGAGCAATTCAAACTCTGGTACCTCACGGAGTTTGGCAACGACATTTTCTAGCTGAGTCTTGCTGACAGCATGCGTGATGATGACTACACGAGCAGTTTCACCATCTGTACCTTCTTGCAGAATTTGCTTGAAAGAAATTTCTTCAGCATTGAAGATTTCAGCCAAATGCAAGACTTGACCTTTGGCATCTGGAGCCAAGATAGAGAAATAATAGTTGCTCTTAACATCCTCAGGTTTAGCCAAGACAAGCTCGCGACTAAATTCATTGAAAGCTTTGCCAATCGTGCCTTCATTTAAGCGATGGACAATACGGACGATATCCGCAACGACACTGGTAGCAGTTGGTTTTTGACCTGCACCTGGACCGTAATACATGGATTCTCCGATACCGATTGACTCGACAAAGACCGCATTCATTACGCCGTTTACGCTAGCTAGTGGATGCGCTTTTGGCAAGAAAGTCGGTGTCACTTCCGCAGCGATTCCTGATGGCGTTTCCTCAATTGAGCCGACTAATTTCACTACATAGCCCAAATCTTGAGCAACAGCGACATCTTCTGGCGTGATGTTGCGAATACCTTGGTGACTGACATCTTCAAACTTGATGTTCATACCGAAAGCAAATTGGCTGAGAATGACCATTTTATAGGCTGCGTCAATTCCATCAACATCGTTAGTCGGATCGCTTTCAGCAAATCCTAAACGTTGCGCTTCCGCAAGAGCATCCTCATAAGACCAACCTTCTTCTACCATCTTGGTCATCATGAAGTTAGATGTTCCATTGACCACGCCCAAAACGCGAGTAATCTTGTCAGATGCTAATGAATTAACCAAGGTGCGCAAAATTGGGATACCGCCGGCAACAGCAGCTTCATAATAAAGGGCAACACCATTTTTCTGAGCAATGTCTAACAATTCAGAACCATGAACTGCCAGCAAATCTTTGTTAGCAGTTACCACATGCTTACCTGCTTCAAGTGCTCGTGTGATAAAGGTTTTAGCTGGTTCAATCCGTCCCATCAGCTCCACTACGATCGCAATTTCGCCGTCATTTAAGATTTCATCCACATTGGTTACAAAGTTATAATCATTTCCAGCTGCCAATAGACGTTCTTTTTCAGCATCATCCTTGACCAAGACTTTTGCGACTTCAATCTCAGAATGAGCAGCCTGAACAATCTTTTCTCCATTTTCTTTCAACAAGAAAGGGACACCACTGGCAACTGTTCCAAAACCAAGTAAAGCAATTTTAATAGACATGAGGAACTCCTTGAATATTTCTTATATAAAAAACATTATAACAAAAATATATAGAAATGCCTACAAATCTATTTGTATATTTGTTATAATGTAAATAAAAATTTTAAACTCATGAGATTAGAAGGAGATACCATGACAGATAAACACATTGGAAGACGCATGCAAAGACATAAAGCTAAGAAAAAGGCATTCCTTTTTTCTATTATCAATCTTTTCTTGCTCCTTGCCCTAATCGTAGGCGGAATTTATCTTTGGAAGACTCAGTTCTCTCCTAGCAAACAATCCTCTGCAGGCAACCAAACTGTGCAATCCACCTCGAAGCCAGACTCTACCTCAACAAATGAAGAAGCTTCAAAAATCAAGTGGTTAAAACAAGACGAGCCTGTTAAGATCCCAATCTTGATGTACCATGCGATCCATGTAATGGATCCCTCTGAGGCAGCCAATGCTGGTTTGATTGTAGATCCAACTACTTTTGAAAGTCATTTGCAGGACCTGAAAGAAGCTGGTTACTATACTTTAACCCCAGATGAAGCTTACAAAGCTTTGACAGAAAATGTCCTACCTGAAAATAAAAAAGTAGTCTGGCTGACCTTTGACGATAGTTTGAAAGACTTTTATACCAATGCCTTCCCGCTACTTCAAAAGTACCAGATGAAGGCAACCAACAATGTCATTACTGGATTTGTCCAAGCTGGCCGTGAAGATATGCTGACGCTAGATGAGATCAAAGAAATGAAGGAAAAGGGAATGTCCTTTGAAGACCATACCGTCAACCACCCTGATCTATCAACTGCTACTGCTGATCAACAAACCCTTGAACTACGTGATTCTAAAGCCTTTTTAGATGACAATCTATCACAGAAGACGACGACTGTTGCCTATCCATCTGGCCGCTATAGTGATGCGACCTTGCAGATCGCTGAAAGTCTGGGTTATAAGATGGGATTGACGACCAATAACGGCCTGGCTTCACTGTCTAACGGATTACTCTCGCTCAATCGTGTTCGAGTGAACCCAACCACTACTGCAGAAGATTTATTAAACGAAATTGCTACAAATTAATCTTAGAAAGCTTGCTTCAGACGAAGCAGGCTTTTTCTATTTCCTATAGCAGCTTTTTCCAATCACAAAAACACCAGCTCCAAAGAACTGGTGTAAAAAATTATTTAGACTTGATGTAGTTGATACCGTCTGCTTTCGGAGCAACAGCTTTACCGAAGAAGGCTGCAAGAACCACAATCGTCAAAACGTATGGTGCAATCTGTAGATAAACTGTTGGTACTTTTGAAAGAAGAGGCAACTGATTTCCAATAACGGCTAAACTTTGAGAAGCTCCAAAGAAGAGACTTGCCAACATAGCACCGATAGGACTCCATTTACCAAAGATCATAGCTGCCAAGGCGATAAATCCTGGACCTATGATAGTTGTCACAGCAAAGTTAACGGAGATTGACTGAGCATAGATAGCTCCACCAATACCACCAAGCAGACCAGAAATCATAACACCGCAATAGCGCATGAGATAAACATTGATTCCCAATGTATCTGCTGCCTGCGGATGTTCTCCAACTGAGCGAAGACGCAATCCGAACTTTGTCTTAAACATGATAAACCAAGCAAGGAAAGAGAAGACGATGGCCAAATATCCCATCAGACTTGTATGTTTGAAGAATATATCTCCTATAACTGGAATATCAGACAAAATAGGAAAATTAAATTTACCAAATGAACGCTGAATGTTGTCTGTTTGCCCCTTGTTGTAGATAGCTTTAACAAGGAAGACTGCCAAGGCTGGTGCTAATAAGTTTAGAACCGTACCACTAACGACGTGGTCTGCGCGGAAGTTAATGGTTGCTACAGCATGGATAAGAGAAAAGAGCACTCCGACCAAACCAGCAGCAATCAGGGAAAGCCACGGAGTCAAGCTGCCAAAACTACTTTCGAAAGTCAAGTTAAAGAGAACGCCTGTAAATGCTCCCATTACCATGATCCCTTCCAAGCCGACATTGACGACTCCGGCATGCTCCGAATAAGCTCCACCGATACTTGTGAAAATCAAGGGAGCCGCATAAATCAGCATAGATGATACTAATAAACCTAATATCGTTACAATACTCATCCTAGTTTCCCCCTTTCACTTTACCAGCTTCTTGCTTACGGTTTTTAAATAATTCAAAAACTGTCTTACCAGTCAGACGCTCAATCAGGTAATGGGCGCTGACAAAGAAGATAATCGAAGCTGTCACGATATTGACTAATTCTGTTGGAATCTGAGCCACGTTCATACCTGGCGCACCAACACTTAAAACTGCAAAGAGGAAGGCTGCAAAGAGGATACCAACTGGAGAGTTTGCTGCCAAAAGACTTACTGCCATACCATTGAAACCAACGCTCAATGAACTTCCTTGTACAAAGACGTTCTGATAAGTACCCAGTCCTTCTACGACTCCTCCAAGTCCTGCAAGGGCTCCAGAAATAATCATGGACAAGATAATAGTCCGTTTAGAGGACATCCCTGCGTATTCAGATGCATTCGGGTTCAGCCCTACAGCGCGGATTTCAAAGCCAAGTGTTGTTTTCTTCAGCATATACCAGATCAGCACAACTGCAATCAAAGCGAAGAAAATACCAATATTCATCCGAGAGTTAGCTGTCAAACTTCTCAGCCATTCTGTTTGATAAATAGCATTGGCACCAACACGCTTACTAGAGTCAACACTCTGCATCACAGATTTTGGAAAGCTACGGATAAAGGCATTTCCAACAAAGAGGACGATATAGTTCATCATAATCGTAACGATGACTTCGCTCGTTCCTAAATAGGCACGCAGAACCCCTGGAATAGCACCAATAATCCCACCAGCTACTGCTGCAATCACTACAGTTGCTAGCAACATCAATGGGCGAGGTAGGTCAGGGAAGGAAAGGGCAAACCAACCAGCCAGAATCCAACCAGCCAAGGCTTGGCCCGGAAGTCCAACATTGAAAAATCCAGCCCGACTAGCAACGGCAAAACCCAGACCAATGAGAACTAGAGGTCCCATCGCCCGAGAAATTTCACCCAAACTTCTCAAAGAACCGAATGCCGTTTTAAAGAGGGATTCATATCCCCAGATGGCATCATAGCCAAAGATAGCCATGACAATCGCTCCCAATAAAATCCCTAAAAGAACTGAGATTAAGGGAACTGCGATCTGCTGTGTTTTTTTAGACATTTGAATCTCCCTTCTAAATCTTACCACCAGCCATGAGAATACCAAGTTCTTGCTTATTGGTTTTCTCTGGAGTCACAATTCCTTGAATCTTGCCATCATGGATAACGGCGATTCTGTCAGAAAGATTGAGTATTTCATCTAGCTCAAAGCTGACAACAAGAACTGCCTTACCTTGAGTACGCTCCTCAATCAAGCGTTTATGGATATACTCAATTGCTCCGACATCAAGTCCACGAGTAGGCTGACTGACAATCAACAAGTCTGGATCACGATCCACTTCCCGAGCAATGATAGCCTTCTGCTGGTTTCCTCCTGAGAGGGCTGAAGCAGGTACATACTCGCTAGCTGCCCGCACATCAAACTCTTTCATCAGATTGCACGCGTAAGAGTAAATATTATTGTAATTCAAGATGCCGTTTTTGCTGAGCGGCTCCTTGTAGTAAGTCTGCAAAGCAATATTTTCAGAAATGGACATCTGCAGCACCAACCCGTCACGATGGCGATCTTCAGGTACGTGGCTGACCTTCATTTCAGTAATCTGGCGTGGTTTCTTACCAATCACGGACTGGTTCTTGATCAAAATTTCACCCGAGCTTGCTTTTCTAAGTCCTGTAATAGCTTGAATCAACTCCGTCTGACCATTTCCATCAATTCCTGCAATCCCAACAATCTCACCAGCACGAACATCCAGTGAAAGTCCCTTAACAGCTGGAACGCCGCGATTCTCTTCAACGACAAGATTCTTGATTGAAAGAACTGTTTCTTGCGGATTAGAAGGTTTCTTCTCAGTCTTGAAGGAAACAGCCCGTCCCACCATCATTTCTGCCAAGTCTTGGTTGGTTGCACCAGCAATTTCAACGGTTTCGATTGATTTTCCTCGACGAATAACGGTCACTCGGTCAGAAACTGCACGAATCTCATCCAACTTATGGGTAATAAGAATGATAGACTTACCTTCTTTGACCAAGTTTTTCATGATTTTCATCAATTCATCAATCTCAGATGGTGTCAAAACAGCTGTTGGTTCGTCAAAGATGAGGATATCTGCACCACGGTAAAGGGTCTTCAGAATTTCAACCCGTTGTTGTGCTCCGACGGAAATGTCTTCAATCTTGGCAGATGGATCGACCGACAAACCATATTTCTTAGACAAACGCTTAATTTCTTGCGTAGCGCGTTTCAAGTCTAAAATACCATTTTTTGTAATCTCACTTCCAAGAATAATATTTTCAGCAACAGTGAAGGCTTCCACAAGCATAAAGTGCTGATGCACCATCCCGATACCAAGTGAGGCCGCCTTTGATGGAGAGTCCAGCTTAACTGGCTTTCCGTTTACTACAATCTCACCACTAGTCGGCTCAAGTAGGCCGGCCAACATATTCATCAAGGTTGACTTCCCGGCACCATTTTCTCCTAAAAGAGCGTGAATTTCACCTTTTCGGAGTTCCAAATTGATTTTATCATTGGCCACAAATTCACCAAAAATCTTGGTAATTTCTCGCATTTCAATGACATTTTCATGTGTCATGGCTCTTTCCTTTCCAGAATTTCATTTTATATCGATATAACCTCCTCGGACTCCTATCCTAGTAGGCTTAATCGATGCAAAGGCGTCAGAATTTAAAAATGAGCGACCCTAGTAGGTCGGATCGCTCAACATTCAATTATTTATCAGGAACTGTGAGGCTGCCGTCAAGGATTTTAGCTTTCGCTTCTTCAACAGCTTTTTTAGCATCTTCAGACAGGTTGGTTGTTGTCAAATCAACACCACCGTCTTTCAAACCAAAGGTTGTAGTTTTACCACCTGGGAATTTACCTTTAGCAGTTTGATTAGCGATGTCTTGGACAGTCTTACCAACTTGTTTCAAGCTTGATGCCAAGACAAAGTTAGACTCTTTACCATCTTTAGATTTGTATTTACCTTCTTCAGTTTGGTCACGGTCAACACCAAGTACCCAAACTTTTTCATTTTCATTTCTTGTTTCGTTGATTGACTTAGCTTCGTTAAATACTCCAGCACCAGTACCACCAGCTACTTGGTAAACAACATCCGCACCGCCAGCATAGTGAGCAGCAGCAATTGTTTTACCTTTAGCTGCATCGCCGAATGAGCCAGCATAGTCCACTTTAATCTTGATAGATGGATCAACTGATTTCACACCAGCCTCGAAACCTTTTTCAAAACGTGTGATAACTGCGCCTTCTATACCACCTATGAAACCAACTTGTTTTGTCTTAGTAGTTTTTGCAGCTGCAACACCAGCAAGGTAAGCTGCTTCATTATCTGCAAAGACTGCTGAAGCAACATTCTTTTGACCTTCAATCACATCGTCAATAATAACGTAGTTAATACTTGAATTATCTTTTGCAGCAGATTCAACGGCATCACGAAGGGCAAAACCGATACCAAACACTAGGTTGTAACCATCCGTAGCAGCTTGGTTTAGGTTGTTCGCGTATTGTGACTCGTCAGTTGACTGGAAGTAAGTATAGCCATTATCTTTTGAAAGGCCATTTTCTTTACCCCAAGCTTGCAAACCTTCCCATGCAGATTGGTTAAATGACTTATCATCAACACCACCTGTATCGGTTACGATAGCAGCTTTTAAATCAGTTTTAGCGTTAGAGCTATCTGATTTAGACGCACGATTCCCACATGCAGCAAGTCCGATTGCTGCGACAGACACTAGACCAAGACCTAGCCATTGTTTCTTGTTCATTTCTGAACCTCCTATATAAGATGTGCAACTTAGTTGCAAGTTTAATTTTGGTCAGTTGACCAGCAACAGACTCAAGTTAAGTCTGTAAAAGAGTATGGAAGTAACTCCTTGACCGTCATCACGACCGTCGATTTATCTTTAGCGACCAAGGTCACTGGTAAATCCTGATTAAAAAACTCTGCCATTACTTGGCGGCAGGCACCACACGGAGAGATCGGTTTTTCCGTTTCTCCGTAAACAATTAATTCCTCAAAGTCTAAAAAGCCTTCAGAAACAGCTTTAAAAATGGCTGTTCGCTCTGCACAATTGGTCAAGCCGAAACTAGCATTTTCGACATTGACACCTGTGAAAACTTGTCCATTTTTAGCTACTAAAACAGCTCCGACAGGGAAATGAGAGTATGGAACATAGGCATTCTTCGTGGTTTCTACAACTAAATCAATCAAATCAGTAGTCGCCATTAGCCACGTCTCCCTCCATAATCGCTACACCAGAGGATGCTCCAATGCGAGTCGCACCAGCTTTGATAAAGGCAAGTGCATCTTCGTAAGAACGGGCACCGCCAGAAGCCTTGACTCCCATATCTGGCCCAACTGTCTTACGCATCAAAGCTACATCCTCAACGGTTGCACCACCAGTTGAGAAACCAGTGGATGTCTTGACAAAATCCGCACCAGCTTTCTGAGCAATTTGACAAGCTTTCACTTTCTCATCATCTGTCAAGAGACAGGTCTCAATAATGACCTTGACCAAGGTTCCTTTGGCAGCTTCCACAACAGCTCGAATGTCTTTTTCAATTAAATCAAAGTTTCGAGACTTTAGAGCACCGATATTGATGACCATGTCGATTTCATTCGCTCCGTTTTGGATGGCATCACTCGTTTCAAAAGCCTTGAGCTCCGGAGTATTTGCTCCCAGAGGAAAACCAATGACCGTACAGACTTTAACATCTGTAGCTTTTAGTGCTTGCGCAGCAAAATTCACCCAAGTCGGATTGACACAGACGTTAGCAAAATCATATTTTTTTGCCTCTTCAATTAAAGTAGCAATCTGCTCCTGACTTGCATCAGGTTTCAAAAGCGTATGATCAATGTATTTGTTTAATTTCATGTTGGATTCTCCTAGAATTAAGCGATCACTTCGACAATCTCGCTTACTGCAACGCTTTCACTACCTATTCTAACATTTTTTTGGAATTCTGTAACTAGTTCTTGAGAAATTTTTTCATTTGCGTAAATTTTTGCGACAATTTCCCCAATTTCGACTGTTTCGCCAACCTTCTTTTCAAACACGATTCCAGTTTCATAATCTAGTTTATCAGATTTGACTGCTCGTCCTGCTCCTAATCTCATCGCAAACAAGCCAAATTCCATAGCTGGAAGCTCTGTGATAAAGCCAGATTGCTCTGCTCTCACTTCAGCCACATAAGCCGCCTGGGATGGCCGATACAAGTCCTCTAGATCACCACCTTGAGCCGCAATCATCTCTTCAAATTTTTTCAATGCTGCTCCATTTGTCAGATGTTCTCTGATTTCAGAAACTGACTTCTCAACATTAGCCAAATCAAGCATAATCCGAGCGAGCTCGCAGATAAACTCCGTAATATCTTCGCGTCCTTGCCCTTGAAGGATTTCCAATGCTTCCAAGATTTCCAAACGATTGCCAATGCTAGTACCCAAAGGCTGACTCATGTCCGTAATAACTGCAACTGTTCTGCGTCCGACAGCCTTACCTAAATCTACCATGGTACGGGCTAGGACACGGGCATCCTCTAGATTTTTCATAAAGGCACCTTCACCGACGGTCACATCCAGCAAGATGCTGTCTGCACCAGCGGCGATTTTCTTGCTCATAACCGAACTGGCAATCAAAGGAATGGTATCAACTGTAGCAGTCACGTCACGTAGAGCATAGAGAAGCTTGTCTGCCTTGACCAGCTGGTCTGACTGACCGATGACGGATACACCAATATCCTGAACCTGCTTGATGAAATCTTCCTGACTGCGCTCTACCTGGTAGCCCTTGACAGACTCGAGCTTGTCTATGGTACCGCCCGTGTGGCCTAAGCCTCGTCCGCTCATCTTGGCAACGGGCACGCCAAAGCTAGCTACGAGAGGAGCCAAGATTAAGGTAACCTTATCTCCCACTCCACCAGTCGAATGCTTATCTACCTTAATACCTGAAATGGCTGACAGGTCAAACTGCTGGCCTGTACCTACCATGGCCATGGTCAAATCTGAAATTTCCCGAGTAGTCATTCCTTTAAAGTAAACAGCCATAGCAAAGGCTGACATCTGGTAATCTGGTACTGTTCCAGCTACATAGCCCTCAATCAGCCATTCAATCTCTTGACTGGACAATTCTAGTCCATCTCGTTTCTTTTGAATAATATCAACTGCCCGCATCTTTATTTCACACTCCTTAGGATATAATAGCCTTTGTCCTTCCTGAGAGTCTCGCAGTTGCCAAATACTTCTTCCATCTTGGTTTTAGCGCTGGGAGCTCCTTGTTTCTTTTGGATAACAATCGTCAAATCCCCATCCGCTAGCAAGTGATCATAGCTACCTGAAATAACCTCGTGCACCACCTGCTTACCGGCGCGAATCGGTGGATTGCTGATAATATGATGAAATTGTCCGGTTACCTGTTCGTAAACATTGGACTGGAAAATATCCGCAGATACTTGGTTCGCATCTGCATTTTTTCTAGCCAAGTCTAGCGCTCGCTGATTGATATCCACGAGAGTGACTTCTAGCTCTTGCGCTTTAGCCAGAGTCAAGCCCAGCGTTCCATAACCGCAGCCGACATCCAGCAACGTTTCTTTTTTGTTAAATTCCAAGGCAGACAACAACACTCGACTGCCGTAATCGATCATTTTTTTGCTAAAGACACCAGCATCTGTTAAAAAGGTCATCTGTTGCCCTAATAATTCCACTTTTAATTCATGAATGTCATGTTTGGCATCCGGATTTTCTGCAAAATACATTTTAGTCATAAAACCATTTTATCATAAATTTTCTAGATTTGTAAATCGTTTTCATTTCTCCAAAAGTATGTTATACTAAAATCCATCATATAGGAGTAACTTATGACTAACGAATTTCTTCATTTTGAAAAAATCAGCCGCCAAACTTGGCAGAATCTGCATCGAAAGAAAAATCCACCGCTTACTGAGTCCGAACTCAATTCTATCAAGAGTTTCAATGACAAGATCAGTCTACAGGATGTAACAGATGTTTATCTACCTCTGACAAATCTCATTCAAATTTACAAACGTTCCAAAGAAGATCTCGCTTTTTCAAAAGGTATTTTTCTACAAAAGGAGAGTAAAAGGCAGCCCTTTATTATCGGAGTATCTGGCAGTGTTGCCGTTGGAAAATCAACGATTAGCCGCCTATTGCAAATCCTCCTATCACGGACTTTTACAAATGCCACCGTTGAATTAGTGACGACAGATGGCTTTCTCTATCCTAATCAAATTTTGATTGATTCAGGCATTTTAAATCGCAAAGGCTTCCCCGAAAGCTATAATATGGAACTCTTGCTGGACTTTTTAGACCGCATTAAAAATGGTCAAAACTATGAAATTCCCGTCTACTCGCACGAAATTTATGATATTGTCCCGAATGAAAAACAGGAAATCAAGGCAGCTGACTTTGTCATCGTAGAAGGTATCAACGTTTTCCAAAATCCGCAAAATGAACGCCTTTATATGACTGACTTTTTCGACTTCTCTATCTACGTTGATGCCGAAGTCGAAAATATCGAGTCTTGGTATCTGGATCGCTTTAAAAAATTATTGGCACTAGCCAAGCATGACACGAATAATTACTACCATCGCTTTACGACCCAGCCCGAAGAAGAAGTCATAGCGCTGGCCCATAATATCTGGGAAACAATCAATCTTGTGAACTTATTAGACTATATTGAGCCAACTCGTAATAGGGCCGAAGTGATTTTGCATAAGGCTAGAAATCATGAAATTGACGAAATCTATCTAAAAAAATAATTTAGACTTGTCAAATCACAACTTTTCATATATAATTAGATAGTTAGTATTTTCAATGGAGGTGAATAACTTGGCAAACATTAAGTCAGCTATCAAACGCGCTGAATTGAACGTTAAACAAAACGAAAAAAACTCAGCTCAAAAATCAGCTATGCGTACTGCAATCAAAGCATTTGAAGCAAACCCGTCTGAAGAACTTTTCCGTGCTGCTAGCTCAGCTATCGATAAAGCAGAAACTAAAGGTTTGATCCACAAAAACAAAGCAAGCCGCGATAAAGCACGTCTTTCAGCTAAACTTGCTAAATAATGCATCGCGCATACAAAGGAGCTCCACGGAGCTTTTTTTTGTTGCTCACTGTAATTAGGAGAATGTATATGAAGATTGCTATCATCGGCTACTCAGGCTCTGGCAAGTCAACCTTAACCCAGCAGTTAGGCCACTTTCACCATATTCCCGTGCTTCATCTGGATACGATTCGGTTTGAAAAAAACTGGCAGACTCGTAGCCAAGACCAAGTCAAGGCTGATTTAGCGGATTTCCTCCATCAAGAACAATCCTGGGTCATCGATGGCAACTATTCCTTTGCCTACTTTGAGGAACGGATGACGCAGGCTGACCAGATTATCTTTATGAACTTTTCTCGCTGGAACTGCCTCTATCGTGCCTTTAAACGCTATCTAAAATATCGAAATCAAGTACGAGAGAGTATGGCATCTGGCTGTACTGAAAGACTGGATTGGGAATTCATCCGCTGGATCCTTTGGGATGGCAGGACAAGAGAGACTAAAAATCTCTATCAAAAGGTTCGTCAGACCTATCCTGAAAAATTTATCGAATTGCAGAATCAAAAGCAATTATCAGACTATGTAAAAGAATCTGGGACAAAAGTCTAACCTTAAATATAAAAAGCGAACAAAACGGAGTTATCTGACACTCAGAATTCTGTCTTGTTCACTTTTTTGTCTAATCTATCAATTTTAAAAATTTATAATAAAGAATCCCTAAAATCAAAATCTTTTTGTCCCAGCCTCGTTCAGTCTTATTTGTCAAGAAAAATCAGAAGTATTCATCGATGAGGTAAAAAGGTGAAATTCCAACTTACAAAATTGTAAGAAAAATGAGAGAAATGTAAGCTAAAGAAATGGAAAGAAGAAACTCTTTCTTGTATCATAGGAAAGGAAAAAGGAGTATCCTATGAAAAAAATGATTGACAATAGCAGTTTGAAACTGCTTGCTATGCTTGCAATGCTGATTGACCATATCGCCTGGGTATCTTTTCCACTGGCTACCAATATGAATATTCTCTCTCCTAACTGGCTGGCCAATAGTATGCACATAATTGGCCGCCTGGCTTTTCCAGTCTTTGCCTTTTGTATTGCAGAAGGCTATCGGCACAGTCATGATGTGAGCAAGTATATGAGACGATTAGGGCTGCTGGCTCTTATCAGTATCATCCCTTTCTCTCTGATGGGCTGGGTTACTGGTCTTGGCTTTATCATGCAAAATACGGTTGTTACTCTCTTTTTGGGGCTCTGTGCTCTTTATTACAGTGATCAGCAAACAGCAACCTGGAGAAAAGTTCTAATTATTCTACTATGTTTCACTCTGTCCATTATCGCTGACGGCGGACTGACGGGAGGAGTTTTTGGTATCTATTCCTTTGCAAAGATTAAAGACCCAATCTTCCGAAAAATTGGCGGTGTCTTGGCACTAAATAGTGTGCAAATCCTAATTTTGGCCTTCAATTTCTCCTATGATGGTCTGGCTGATCTGGCTGCCACCTGTCTTCTATTTCTCCTCGTGACCTCTTTCTACAACGGTCAAAAAGGGGCCAATATTGGAAAAGTATTTTACTGGTTTTATCCCCTTCATTTGCTCGCCCTGTCTCTGTTTCGAATTGCCTTACTCTTATTTCTAATGTAGTTAATGAATGTATTAAAAGTTGCAGTAGAATACCTGTTAAGTTAATTTTTATTTTGGTAAATCTAAATAATAGAGTAAAAGAGTCCGGGACAATAATCTCTTTGCTACAAAAAAGAGTTTGGGACAAAAATATTTCAATTTTTAAAAATCTTAATTATTAAGCCCTTCAAATCTATAATTAAATGCGAAAAGCGAACAAAGTAGAATTCTGATTACCAGAAAACTAGTTTTGTTCGCTTTTTATATTTGAAGCCAGACTTTTGTCCCAGCCTCCTTTTCTTATTCTTCTTTTACAAAAACCAATTCTTTATCATCTGAAAGATCCGCTCGATAGGTAAAACCTGCAAAAGTGAGCTCTTTGATTTGCTCAAGATGATCGACCTGCGCTTCCATCAAAGCAGTCAAAAACTGCCCACGCGCTTTTTTAGAAATAGTAGAATGACTTTTGAGTTTGCCAGCCTTTTCTTCTAAAAATTTAAAACGAAGCATCTTCTCTCTGACGGATTTATCAAAAACATCCTCAAATTCACTGGACAAGAGAGAAAGCAGCATATCTTCATCCGCTACTGCTTTTGTATACTCTTCCCGCCAAAATGTTTTCAGCGTTTGACCATTGGGCTTCAGTCCCACCAAAAAGTCCAGGCGGTGAGGGGCAATCGGACTCAGGGCAGGAATAACTCCATATAGACTAGAAGTTAAAAGCAAATGGTCTTGAATGTAGGATTTCTCCTCTTGTGTCCAATCTTTTCGCTTGATATTGCGATACATAAGCCCGTCAAATAAGTGCAAGGCTGGATAGGTCTCCGCTTCATTCTTGCTCAGGTTTTGAATTCGCTGGTATTCTATTTCAGCCATCTGCGGACTGATTTTGTATAATTTTTCCAGCTCCTTGGCTGAGAATTGCAACAACTCTTCTATTATGATTGCGCTTTTAGGCGTCAACTGGGAGCGCCCCAGCGAGCTCTGCTCTTCATTCATTTCTTTAGCAGTCGGAATTAAAATTTTCATATTTTCCCTTTCTCATCTTGGATTCAGAGTCTATTTTCCTGTTTTCCCTACTCATGATTATAGCAAATTTTGGACAAATCGGATTTATTCTTGACTTTAATTTTCAAAAATGATATTATCTAGTTATCAAAACTAGATAATAGAAAGTTTAAAATTTGGAAACAAAAAATCTGTTCCCGAGATGGGATGAATTACCTGTTCTTGACCTGTATCTGGACCAAGTCCTGCTTTACGTCAACAAGGTCTGCAAGCCAGCTTTTACTGCATCCGACAAAGGCTTGACGGCATCCATGATCAATAATTATGTCAAGCATGCCTACCTTGAAAAACCTCTAAAGAAAAAATACAATCGCCAGCAAGTTGCCCGCTTGATTGCCATTACAAGCTTGAAAACTGTTTTTTCTATTCAAGATATTGCTGCTACTTTAGATATGCTCAACGCTGAGACCCAGTCTGAAGAGCTCTACAATGACTTTGTGGATTATATGAACGGACGGAAACTTGAAGTGACTCCCATTATTGCCAGTGCCTGTCAGACCTTAAAACTCTACCAACAAACCCTTGCTTTTATCCAAGTACCCGAAAAGGAGGCCGATAACGATGAACTACGCGCTTAAACTCAGTAAACAACTCTCTTTTGGAGAGGAAATTGCCAATGCTGTCACTCATGCCGTCGGAGCTGTTTTGATGCTGATTCTCCTGCCCATCTCTGCTATTTACAGTTATGAAGGGCATGGCCTCGTTTCTGCTGTTGGCACTTCTATCTTTGTCATTAGCCTTTTCCTCATGTTTCTTTCTTCTACCATTTACCACTCCATGTCCTACGGCTCTACCCACAAATACATCCTAAGGATTATTGACCACTCCATGATTTATATCGCTATCGCGGGCAGCTATACGCCTGTCGTCCTTTCACTCATGAATGACTGGAGGGGCTATCTGATTATCGCGATTCAGTGGGGAACGACCATCTTTGGTATTCTCTACAAAATCTTTGCCAAAAAGGTCAATGAGAAATTCAGCCTGGCTCTCTATCTAATTATGGGCTGGCTGGTTATCTTTATCATCCCGCAAATTATCGGACAAACTGGACCAGTGTTTTGGGGACTCATGCTAGCAGGCGGTCTTTGCTACACAGTCGGCGCTGGTTTTTATGCCAAAAAGAAGCCCTACTTCCACATGATTTGGCACCTCTTCATCCTAGCCGCTTCTGCTCTCCAGTACCTAGCAATTGTCTATTTCATGTAAAACTGCTTTTCAAAGCAGTTTTTTTCTATAGCATAATGCAGCTCTTCAACCAAGCCGGCAACAGATCTGCACTAACCACCTCTCAAAAGTAAGAGCTTTGAAATAATATAAATTTAAGCTTTCTCTGCTAAGATAAGGATAGAAAAGATGATCTCTGGCAAATGATTCTGCCAGTTATGGAAGGGAAATGAATGGCTATTTTATCAAAAATCCGCCCATCACAGCCTCTGAAAGAGCTGAAATGGTTTGACATTCTTGTGATTACTCTGCTCATGTTTGGTCAGTTCATCTACACATCAACTGAGCTTTACCTAGCTAGCTTTGCAACAACAGCGACGACAGCGGCAACTGAAACTGTCAGCAATACAGCTAGCGAAGGCGCAGCATTCTCAAGCAATTTCAATCTTCAGCTCCTGATGCTGACCTTAACTATTCTTTACCTATTGCTTCGGCGCTTTGACTTTAAGCAGCTCCCTATCCGTCTGAGCTGGTCGGTTCTCCTTTGGACACCTCTGACCTTTGTAGCAGTGGGATTCTTTGGAGACATTGTGATGACGCTGAGTGGCGAGTATAATTACTTTGATCCAACCCTCTGGTCTTATATTGATTTACTGGAAATCTTCCGGAAATTTGCTGATCTGACACCCATGGCTATCCTCTACGGACTGCTCAATGGTTTCTATGAGGAATTCTTCTTTCTGGGGCTTATGACCTCTGTTAAGGATAAGTATAAGTGGTGGGCGCTGGCCTATTCTACCATTATTCGGATTTCTTTCCATACTTACCAAGGAATGCTCTGGGCCTTGGTTATCGGAGTGGTCTATGGACTCTTTTACTATTTCCTTTACAAGTACAAGGTCAAGAACCTCCTGCCTTTCTTCCTCATGCACGCCTTGGCAGATATGTTTGGCTCCAGCTTGATGTATGTCTTGATTAACTGGCGTTCTTAAAAGGATAAAAATCAGCTGACATACAGTTTATATCGGAAAACTATAAAATAAATCGCAACTAAAAAGCTTAGCAGCAAGGTATCAAGTAACCTCGCCGCTAAGCTTTTTATTATGGTCAATTAGCAATTAAAACTAGCAATCTCGCTATCAAGTTTTTTCATATAGTAGCGATAGATCAGATAAGAAACAAGTCCACAAGTCAAAATCAGCAGAACAGAAAGGAGATAGAGAACCATGAGAGATAGGGAGTATGAAATCACATAGAGAACACCAATCACGATCATCACTCCAATGGTAAAGGCTAGTGCCAATAGGGTCTTACCCATACTGTTATCTCGACTCATCAGCTCGTTGACATTGGACCAGTTGGTCACCAAATGCTTATAATCCCGATGATAGCCCCAAGCGCTCCAAGCTAGACTAGCCATAAACCAAACCAGCAGCATAACGAGAAACGTCACCAAATGAACATGGAAGATAAGACTAGTCACCAAAAGAAGAATCACTGGTAAAATGGACTGAATGGCAAAGAGATACCAAAATTTGAGACGAACGTATTTTCTTAGCTCAAAAGGTAAGACCTTCAGATAATCAAAATTTTCCCGCTCCAAGGATAAACCAATAGAGGTCAGATTATTCCCACCCGAATTGAGGGTAGCGATAAACATAGATAGGAAGCTAAGCGGAAGTAAAAATCGCGGAATCAAGAACGGGCTAACATTTAGATCTGCTTTGACTGCCCCCATGGCCATACTAAAAATGATGATGTAAGGAATCAGTGCTGACATGAAGAGAGCCTGCAAGATAACCGAACCTTCACTCAGCAGCCGAATGTGATAGCGCCAGACGAACTTCTTAAAGTTCTTGGCCTCGTCCATATTGATATCGTGCACCCGCTCACGTTTGCCACTTGCTGCACCCGTCATCAAGGCTGCTTCATAAAATTCTGGTATGACCTTGAACTTAACCACCAAGAAGAGCAGAGCCGCCACGGCAAGCCAAGCTAGAATTCCTAAAATTGCAGACAAGCTAAAAGGATTGATGATAAAGTCGTAAAAGGCTACAACTGGCGGGAAATAAGGTGTGGCTACTGTATTGCTGGCGATACTACGACTGTTCATTTGATTGATAAAGATATAGAGTCCTACCGAACCAAGGGAAACCAGCCCTAGAATCACATTGGATAGAATAGTCTTATACTTTCTAAAGAAAGCTGTCTTGGTGATAAAATGCACCAAAATCAAAATGACAAAAGTTATAACCGAGCTTAAAATTCCAATCGAAATCAAGGCCATAGGCAGGCCGACTAAAGGATTTCCGCCTTGAAGAGCTAGCACGATGAAATAGCTATACATGGGCAGAATTGCAATCAAGAGGGTCAGGACAACAGAGATGCTCTTTCCGACAATGATTTCTGATTCACTAAAGGCATAGGACCGATAGGACTGCAAATCCTTACTTTCATAGAAGACATTATAGAAAACGAGGAAGCCCTGCGACATGGAGAATACAGCAAATATGGAGACCATATTGGCAAAATGTCCCGGATTGCCCACCATGTGATTGAAGGCACTCATGATACCAAAGAAGAATAGGTAGACCAACCCCAAAATCAAGTACATTCGAATAGCCTGCAGGGAGACATTGACTTTTACCTCTGGATTTTTTTCCTGCTTCTTGCGGTATTGCTGCAACTGCGAAGCTTGGATAGCATAGAGAATATTGATATCAACTAATTTTTTAATCGCTTTAAGGCGCATCTGAACTCACCTCTTCTCTGCGGCCAGCCAGACCTAGATAGATGGTTTCGAGGGACTGGTCTGGATGCTGGGCTTTCAGGTCTTCAACCGTTCCGTAGAATATCAGCTCTCCTTTTTTGAGAATGGCAATCTTGTCGCATAGCTGCTCAGCTACTTCTAACACGTGGGTTGAAAACAGAACTGTATTTCCCTTGTTAGCATGCTCACGCATCATCTGCTTGAGATCAAAAGCTGCCTGAGGATCCAAGCCCGTCAAGGGCTCATCCAAAACCCAGATATCTGGATCGGACAAAAGAGCACCAATGACAAAGACCTTCTGCCGCATACCGTGTGAAAACGACTCAATTACTTCATAACGATGGCTAGCAAAGTCAAAAATAGCCAGCAATTCACCCAAACGAGCCTCTACTTCTGCCGTGGTCATATCGTAGGAAGTCGCCACCAGCTCCCAAAATTCATTGGCTGTCAGACGCAAGAAAAGATCAGGAGAATCAGCTACATAGCCGATTTTTTTCTTAATTTCTAGACGATTACTGGATAGCTCCTTGCCGTCCACAAAAATTTGTCCTTGTGTCGGATTGATGACGCTGACCAAGGATTTAATGGTCGTTGACTTACCCGCTCCATTATGCCCTATCAGACCAACAATCTCACCGCTTTCCAAGGTCAGATTCAGGTGGTTAAGCGCCAGCTTGCCATCATAGTCTTTTGTAACATCTCTAAATTCAATCATGAGAATCTCCTTTGCTATGTTTTGAGGTTATTATACTATCCTAAAAGTCATTTGTCTAGAAACTAGCGAAAAAGTTCGGATTTTACTTTAAAACAAGGAAGAACCATCCTTTAAACCTTAAAAGATTGAGCATTCTCCAGCAGATAGAGCAAGAAATTAGGAATGGTTTCCAGCATATCCTGCTCATAGACACGCTCAGTCAGCTGATGCAAGTCCTTGCCCCATGGACCGAGATTGATACCAGGGATATGATTAGCCGCAATTTCTGGGAAATCCAGATGATAGAGATTCTCAGGCACAGGCATACTGGCAATCAGGTCTTGGTATTCAGCGGCAGGCTTCTCCAAGGCACAGTAACTAAGGTCACAAATTCCCATGAAAAATTCGTCAACTTGGAGTTGACAACCAGCTTCCTTGTCCAGATAATCTTGATAGAGTTGAATGACCTTATCAATCCTAATCGGACTGTCTGACAAGCGGCGACAATTCATGGATGGGTAGTAAGGCGGCGCGATTGCTAAGATAACCAAAGCTTCCTTACGATCGTAAAAATCTAAAACTTTTTGAATATTTTGAATGCTGATTTCCTGATAGGAGGCACCCTCTTGCAGAGCTTGCTGGGCTTCTTCGTAAATCTGCTGCAAAGTGCTTTCAAAACCGATTTTTTCTTGGCATTCTTGCAGTAATTCCTGATAGGTCAGCACGCGCGGTTTCGGTACATGCTTGCTTTCTTCATAAACCTTCTGCAACTGACAGTAGTTTTGATAAAAGTCATCCACTGCTTCCTGACTGAGATTCTTTATGGTCGCTAGCAGCTCACTTGGACTCTTTTCTAGATAAAGGACGCTGAAATAGCCTGCAGCACGCAGCACAGTTGACACATCGTAATTCTCCTTCAAATCACGCAGATAGGACCAAGATGGCAGGGGCGAGCGTTCTCCATAGGCCATGTCGGACAGAGCCGGATTGAGGTCAATTTTTTCAGCAACTTTGGCCAGCAAGGATAGAGCATTGATTCCCTTGAGTGGCTCTTTCATGTGAGAAAGGATGCCTTGAGTCACGACAACTGGCATCAACTTGCCGACTGTTCCTATATGAAGAACCTTTTCCTCTGCTGACTGACTCTCAAAAGGCTCAGAATCCACAGCCAGAAGGTAATGAAGCTGGAAACGCTCCTTCAGTTCAGCAAGCAGGGCTGTTGCTGCCCGCATGCCTTGGGAATAGGACTCCTCATCTCCGACAGACAGATAGAGCAAATTGACCTGACCAGACTGTCTCTGACTGTATCTTTCTACCACTCCTAGCTGCAAGGCCAGAGCCGCTTTCATGTCACAAGAACCCCGACCGAACTGCCATTTGTCCGACGCAATATCCGCTAAAAGATCTGAATCTGAAGAAATGGAGGGTAATTTTTCTTTAAGAGTCTGATTATCAAAAGCCCAGTCTTTGAGACTGCCAAAATCCTCAATGTCTACTGTATCATGATGATGAAAAAGAATCACGGTGTCAGGCGTATCCCGCTTGACCAGAGCCCAGTTGACACTGCGACCATAAAAATCATTCGGAATCTGAAAGCAGCCAAACTGTTCTGGATGCTCCTGAAAATAAGGAATCTTGCCTATCCGCTCCTGAAGAAAGGCTTCAATCTTCCGCTCAGAACTAGTATGGGTAAAACTTTCAATCGCCATACTTTGGTCAAAAATATCTTGAATATACTGTTTCATTCTTTCTACCTCTATATTGCTGGCACTTCTGACTTGCAAGCCAAGGCCAGCTGAAAGACGATAAGGCAAAAGCAGCCAATCTTTACCTAGTCCGGAATGTTTGGCTGCTTTTTTCTTGTAATGACTAACGATGAGAATATTTCTTAACGAGGCCAGACATGCTGAATGTGCTGACAAGAAGTACCAAGCCTAGATAGAACATTCCTTTTTCTGAATGGCTACCAGTTTTTGGCAAGGAAGCTGCGGCTTGTTGAGCTTGTTGAACAACTGCCTGCTCCACTTGAGACGCTTCTAGTTGACTAGCCAATTGCTGCACCTGAGGCACCACTTTCTGACTGCCTAATTGCTGCACATGGTCAGTCACGCCTTTCTCATCTTCTTTACGTCCAACCCTCGAATCGACTGACGGAGCTTCTTGTTGCGGCTCCTGTCTATCAAAGATATATTCTGGAACTTCTCTGATTTCTGGTGCAACTAGTTTCTCACCAAGAATTTCAGGTAAGTTAGCATATTCCGTATCCAGGGCACTTGCTACATAATCAGCTTTTTGAGAACGACTAGCTTCCACAGTCGGTACTAGCGCACTAATAGAATCCGTCTTGAAAGTCACCGCATACTGACGCTTAATCGTCAAGTCGCTAGGATCATAAGTATTGAAGACCAGAGCCAGCTTGTGACCTTTTTTCACCGTGTAAAGATTCGGCTGCAAATACATGGTATAATCATGAAATTGGCCGACTTTTGGCTTAATACTTTTTTCTGAACTAGACGGTGTATAGCCTGATTCTGGATTGGCTAAGTTTAGCCAGCCCTTAGCAATGACCTTGTATTTTGTTTTGGTTGTCGCAAAGTTTTTAACATCCAGATTGTTGAGATTGCTACCCATCCAGAAGTCACCAGCCTTGCTATCATCACTAGCAGCACCATTTCCAACAACATCAAACTCTTCGTCCGAAACATCCACCAATAGCGCATTGACCTGCAAGTCTTTGCCACTTCCCTTGGCTAAAGCTGCCTTGAAGTGGACTGGAATATGGCCCTTTATAGTCGTGTCTTCTTTGACTTCTGTCATAAAGGTCATGTTGGACTTAGAAGAAGCTTGACTGACAGTTTCATCTCGCTTACTAGTGTCAATCCCAGCAGCCGCATAGTCACTGGAGATGGTCTCTTCGAGACGTTTGGACTTAGCTGTCAAAATCAAACGATTGGTGCTTTTCCAGTTATCATAGCTCGTCCATTTATTTGGATCGTAGTTATTTTGTGCCAAGACAGCAGGAAGCTTGCTAACATCGTTCTTGACATCGTAAAGATAATGAGAGAACCAAATATTGAGCAAGTCGTAGAAATCTTGATTGTTGGCCTTGATACCATAACCTCGAGAGATAGCTGCTGGATGGACATGGTCTCCTTGGTGGAGATAGAGTTTTACATTTTGTCCTGCTTTTTTCAAGACATCATACATGAGCTCAAACTGTTTGGTTTTGACATTGTCATCATTTAAGCCATGTACCAGCAGGGCACTAGTCTTTATCTTTCCTGAATTTAAGGTATAATCGCGTTCCCGCCAAACTTGGCTATAATTGCGACCGTGGGCTTTTTGGTCCTTGTTTAGCTGATTGATGTAGTCAGCATACTTGTTCCAGATTGAAGCCCAATCGTCTTGATCAAGCATCCGAGTAGAAACGTAGAGTGACAGCCAAGAAAGATCACTGTATGGCGGATTGCTGTAGGCTGTTCCTTGACTATTGAAATAATCATACCAGCTAGCAATTCCTGCGGCTGGAACGATGGTTCTCAGGCCTTCTACACCCGTTGTTGCCACACCGAAAGTTGTCGTACCGGCCCAAGATAGGCCAGTCATTCCGACTTTGCCATTGGCCCAGTCAGCCTTGATTTCAATATTGCTAGTTCTGTCTGTGTAGGCCGTTCGTTTACCGTTGACCCATTCGACAATATTTTTAAAAGCTTCTACTTCCAAATCAGATCCAGTCGTATTGAAGCCTTCTGAACCCTTAGTTCCCAGACCAGCACTGGAAACAAAGGCATAGCCGCGCACTAGGAAGTAATCATACCAGTTCAAATTCTCGTAATCATAAATCCCTTCATAAGGGCTATAATAGTACCAATCAGACGCTTTGGCCTTCTTTGCCGCATCAATACTGCTCATGCTAGAAACCGGTTGGCGCTTAGCAGGCTTATTGTGCAAGCTCTTCATGTCATAAGAACCGTTTGTCGGCAGATTGAGACTTTCCAAGGTCACATAGTTTTCATCCAAAGTCCCCGCGACGTAAGGGCGAGCTTCTAAAATTGTAGAAGCCTTAAAATCACCTTGGGCTACTGCTTTAGGAAGTTGTACGATAGCCTTGACGAGGTCACGCTTCCCGTCTCCATCCGTGTCATGATCCGTCTCAACATAGACAGGAAAACGGACGATATCGCTTTTTTCATACGAATAGTCTTTATCTTCCTTAGCTCCACTGCTATATGGGAAAATTGGCTGTGCCCGACCATTCAAAAAGAGCGGTGCTTTCTTTTCAGCACGATAGGCATCATGCAGGCGCTTGGCAACTGCATACATAGTCTGCAGATTGCTTCCCTGTACACGGGCTGTCAAATCGGCCTCTTTGTCAATCATTCCCATGCTCTTGGCTAGATTCACCCTATCTTGGGCACTGGTGCCTAGCTGAGATTCATTGATAGCTGCCCATTTCAGGAGCTCATCGACTGCTTCTTGCAGGGTCAGTTCCTTATCAGCCAAGGCTGGATTTGAAAGGCTTCCAGTATAAGCAGACAGGTCTTGGCCTTTGGCAGTAGCAGGCACAGCAGAAGGCACTAAGCTAGCATCTTGAGCCAAAGCTAAAGGTGGCGACTCCAATGATGAGGTAGGCTTTTCAGAGTCCACAACTGATTTTTCAGCAGTGACCAACTCCCTTTCTTGCTTTTCTGGTCTTGCAGTAACCGACGATTCCTTGCTTTCAACCTCTAAAACTGCTGGTTGCTGGACTGAAGATACTGGTTCAGACGGCTTTGCAATAGCTTCTGTTTGAAGAATTTCCTTGCTTTCGACATTCGCCTGACTCGCCTCATCGGCTTGAACAACCTGGCCTAGGGCCAAAGGTGCAAATAGCGAGACTGATAAGAGTAACCTCACTAGTTCTCTCTTTTTCATAAAGAACCCCTTTCTTTTTATAAAGTTTATTACTTGTCCATTATACTATGTAAACGTTTTATTTTCAATGCTAGTTTTAGCTTATCATCAAAAAATATGGAATTAACTTGTATAAACGTTTGTGTCATCATTCTTCTTTTGGTAAAATAGACCCATCCCAAGAATGTGAGGTATCTCGTATGGAAAATCAAACATTAATGCAGTATTTTGAATGGTACTTACCAAATGATGGACAACACTGGAATCGCTTGGCGGAGGATGCTCCGCAACTAGCATCAAAAGGTATCCGCAAGGTTTGGATGCCACCAGCTTTCAAAGCAACAGGCTCAAATGATGTCGGCTATGGAGTTTATGATCTCTTCGACCTAGGTGAGTTTGACCAAAAAGGAACTGTCCGCACCAAATATGGCTTTAAAGAAGACTACCTAAAAGCTATCCAAACTCTCAAAGCCAATGGCATTGAACCCATGGCTGATGTAGTCCTGAATCACAAGGCAGCTGCAGACTACAAAGAGCGTTTTACTGTCGTTGAAGTGGATCCCAACGATCGAACTAAAGTCTTGTCAGAACCTTTCGAAATCAAAGGCTGGACTAAGTTTGTCTTCCCAGGCCGCAATAAAACCTACAATGACTTTGAATGGCATTGGTACCACTTTACCGGTACAGACTATGATGCCAAAAACAACAAGTCAGGCATTTTCCTTATCCAAGGAGACAATAAAGGCTGGGCAGATGATGAGCTTGTGGACAATGAAAACGGCAACTATGACTATCTCATGTATGCCGATATTGACTTTAAGCATCCAGAGGTTATTCAAAACCTCTACGACTGGGTTTACTGGTTTATCGAAACAACAGGCGTTCAAGGATTTCGCTTAGATGCTGTCAAGCACATTGACTCCTTCTTTATGAGAAATTTTATCCGCGATATAACTGAAAAATACGGTGAGGATTTCTATGTTTTTGGAGAATTTTGGAATAGCGATGAGACAGCTAATAACGACTATCTAAAAAATATTGAATACCGCTTTGATCTTGTTGACGTCAAGCTCCACCATAATTTCTTTGACGCTAGCATATCTGGGGCAGACTTTGACCTACGGACGATTTTTGATCAGACGCTTGCCAAGAATCATCCTGAATCAGCCGTGACCTTCGTGGACAATCACGACACCCAGCGAGGACAAGCTCTGGAATCCACCGTCGAAGAATGGTTCAAGCCAGCAGCCTATGCTCTCATCCTGCTACGAGATGAAGGACTGCCTTGCGTCTTTTATGGTGACTACTATGGTATTAGTGGGGAATTTGCTCAAGAGAGCTTCCAAGAAGTGCTGGACAAGCTCTTGGATGTCCGCCTCAATCTCGCTTACGGTGAGCAGACTGACTACTTTGACGATGTCAACTGTATCGGCTGGACTCGCCAAGGCAAGGACGATGGTCAGCCAATCGCTGTTGTTGTCTGCAATGACCAAGCTAGCAGCAAGCCTATGCTGGTCGGGCCAGAATGGGCTGGTAGAGAATTCAGCGATTATCTGGGCAATAGCTCTCAAATCGTGACGATCGACGAAGAAGGCTGGGGAGAATTTCCAGTGGAGGAAAAGTCAGTCAGTGTCTGGTCTGTCAAATAATCTGTATATTCAAAAACGAGAAGGAAAAATTTCCTCTCGTTTTTCTAGTATTTCAAGCTCCTATAAAACTTGCTATTTTAGAAACTGCTTTATTTTTTCTGCTAACTCATCACTAGCATAATCATGCACATAATGAGGACAGTCTAGTAGAATTAGCTCTGTCTGTGAATGCGCTGCTGCAAAATCCTTCTGGAAGCTCTGCCATTCTCTCTGACTATAGCCAGTCCCTTGGCCATTTGAAGCAAAGAGCAAGATCGGTAGTTCAGGAAGCTTTTCCTTCGAAACTAGCTCAGCATTTTGCTTAACCTGCATGACCTCTTCATAAACAGCATTTGACAATGGACGACGATAAAACAGCACTTTGTATATTTGCTTTTCTTTTGCTGTCAAATCACCAGACGCAAGAGCGGGAACCTGCTTGTCAGCATCATAAAATACCCGACTTAAGCCTAAATTAGCGGCCATTTGTAAGCCTTTATAAGCTAAAGGATAGAGCCTCAGATCAGTGTAAGAACTCGGCAAAGCCATATCCAGTCCGATAATGCCTTGGACTTCTTCTGGATATTTTGCAACCCAATGAAGCGCTTCTAGTCCGGCCATAGAGTGTGCTACCAAAGTATATGGGCCTGTGACTTCAGACTTTTGTAAAGCCTGCCTCGTCTGGGCAAGTACCGTGTCAATATCTCTACTATCTCCTTGGCTGTCATCGCTGAAGCCATAGCCCAATCGTTCAACCACAACTATGCGATAATCTTTTTCCAATCTTGAATAGAGGGTCCTAAAGTCAAGAATGGGGGAAGTTGTGCCACCACCCGCCAAAAAGACCAGCGTCTGCTCTCCTTGACCAGTTACATATACATTCATTTTCTTGCCATCTACTTGAACCAGTCGACCTGAGGGATTATCAAGTAATTTTTGCTCTTTAGTCAGGCAGATTTTATGATAAGTAAAGATTAAGACCAGAGCACTGATGATTGTAAAAAGCAAACACAGAAAGAATTTCTTCAAATACCTGAACACCATAATTTCCCAAATATTTTTAAGCATCTACGAAGACTAAACCGATTAAACAAGAACAGCCATTCTGTTTCCCATAGGATACTCATATTTCTGCCTTTTATTCAAGGCTAGATGCCCTACTTTTACTCCACCAAGCCACTTCTCAGATAAGCATCCACCATGCGCTCTGTCGCAACAACCGAATCAATATGCGTGCGCTCGTAAGAGTGGCTGGATTCGATACCAGCACCTAGCAGGGCGTGCTTGACTTCTGCTCCTGCACTCATGGCTGCAGAGGCGTCTGACCCGTAAAATGGATAGATGTCCAGTTTATAAGGAATGTCCTGATCCTTAGCCAAATTCACCAAATGCTGGCGGAAGCCATAGTGATAAGGACCTGAAGCGTCCTTGACACAGATGGAAACTGTGTACTCATCTGTCTGCTGATCGTCACCCATAGCCCCCATATCAACCGCCAAATACTCTACCGCTTGCGCCGGCAGGCTGGAATTAGCCCCATGACCAACCTCTTCAAAGACACTGAAAGCAAAATGAGTCGTCACTGGTAGCTGAATATTTTCCTCTTTATAAACGCTCAAAAGATTGAGCAAAATAGCTGCGCTGACCTTGTCATCCAGAAAGCGGGACTTGATAAAGCCTGACTCGGTAACAGTGGTACGAGGATCAAAGGAAATAAAATCACCGACTTCGATTCCTAAATCCCGCGTTTCTTTTTCACTCGTCACCTTTTCATCCAAACGAACTTCCATATTGTCCTGAGTACGTTCAACCGTCCCAGCGTCCTTATAGACATGTCAGGAAGTCTGGTGAACTAGGATAGTACCGCTGATAGTCTTGCCACTGCTGGCCACATGGACTAGACAGTTTTCTCCTTCAATCATGTTCCAAGGGAAACCACCAATTCGATCCAGCTTGAGGCGACCATCTGGCTTAACCGCACGCACGATAGCACCCAGAGTATCCACATGGGCCGTCACGACCCGATGTTGAGCATCATTTGCTCCCTTAACCACAACATGAACGCCGCCTTTATTGGTCCGGACAGGCTCATAGCCCAAGCCTTCTAGTGTCTTCACCAGATAGTCTGCCACCTCAGCCGTAAAGCCTGTTGGGGAAGGAATAGCCGTTAATTCTTGTAAATATTGAACAGTTTGATTCATCATAACTCCTTTAGATCATTTATACTGTCAATTATAGCATAAATCCGCTGTCAAATATCGTCCTGACTGACTCTTTTCTCCTGATTTTAGATTGATCTAGCAAAGTCTTCGATGAAATTAGAAAATCTATAGAAAAATCCTCTTCTCCAAGCATGTATCAATCTCGGAGAAGAGGATTGCTTTATTTTATTCTAAAATAGGGAGAAGACTACTACTGCAAGGACGGCACCAATGATTGGACCGACAACTGGAATCCAAGCATAGCTCCAATCACCATTTCCTTTGTTTGGAATTGGAAGAAGACCGTGCATGATGCGAGGTCCTAAGTCACGAGCAGGGTTGAGGGCATAGCCAGTCGTTCCACCAAGTGAAAGACCAATCCCAACAATCAAGGTTCCAACTGCGAAAGTACCAAGTCCTGCTTGCAGCTTATAAAACCCTAGAGCGAAGATAGTCAGTACAAGGACAAAAGTTCCAAGAATTTCGCTAATCAGATTTGAGAAGGTGTCTTTGATAGCAGGGCCAGTGCTGAATGTCCCAAGAATATTAGCTGGATTTTCTTCAACCAGATAATGGGGCTTGAACTGTAGGAAGACGAGGAACTGTCCAACCATAGCACCTGCAAACTGAGCAAGGATATACGGAAGAACAGATGCCCAAGGTAAATCACCTTTGAGAGCTACTCCGATGGTTAGGGCAGGATTCAGATGGGCTGGGCCAAGGTTGCCAGATACAAAAGCAGCGATGGCAACGGCAATCCCCCATCCCATGGTAATCACAATCCAACCAGAGTTGTGGCTCTTAGTTTTGGGAAGAACCACGTCTGCAACGACGCCATTCCCCAAAAGGAGCAAGAGCAGGGTTCCTAAAAATTCACCAAATATTTCTTTCATCATCTATATTACTCCATTTAAAAGAAGGGGAGGCCAGACAGGAGAACTGGTCCGCCACCTCTTCTTCTATTCTCTATTATTTCAATTCTGCTAAATCATTATTCGCAAGGGCAGCTTCTAGGTCATTTCGATAGGCTGCTTTTTCTTCTTCTGTCCAATCGTAGAATCGTCCCATTTCATCCAGAACTGGCTCTACAATCGCATCTAAGCTATCCCGCATAAAGAGCATGTGGTTTGTCCGGCGAAGCAGGAAGTCCACTGGGCTGAGTGCTAATTCATTGCGCATCGCATAATGGAGTGACAAGGTATCCGTTAGGCTAAGTCCTGGCGCTTGCTCGATGCTGTGAGCGAGGGCATAGACTTTAGGAACATTGGAGCCATAAAGGTTGGCAAGATAGAAGGCTTCTTTGCTGTCCAATCCGCGTGAAACACCAAGTTGCGCAAAGGCTTCGATTTCGGAATCCACATTTGCTGGATTGAGCTCTCCACCTGAAACAGGATAGGTCTTAGAGTTGATGAGCTTGAAGCTGCGGTCGAATTCGGCTTTGAGGATTTCAACGACACGCTCCATAGCGCCTTCAGCCATCTTACGATAGTCTGTGATTTTACCGCCAGCAAGAGTCAAGAGACCATTGTTATCACGTTCCAGGCTGGAACCGCGAGACACTGCAGATGGATCCAAGTGTTTTTCAGACGTGCTGCTTTCGAGTTTTGTAACAGCTGCTTCAACATCCTCACGGGATTTTTCTTTAGCCAGGTAGCTTTCAACAGTCGCAATCAGTGCATTGAAGCTTTCGTCGCTAATAGTACCGTTGTTTCCGCCGTTGTAGTCAGAAGCGCTGTTTCCTGCGATCAAAGGACGCAGACCTGCCCAGCTACTTTCGATGTCATCAATCGTGATCTTTGCTTCTGGGAAGCGATTATTGACAATTCCCAAGAGGTAATCCACATCTTCTTGTGTTACTTTTGGATGCTCTAAGTCACCAGTGTAGTCAGTGTCAGTCGTACCAAAGTAGGTTTTATTTTCACGTGGAAGAACAAAGACCATCCGGCCGTCTCCCAAGCCTGTATCAAAGTAGACTGGCTGAGAAACCTTGATCTTGCTAGAGTCAACTACCAGGTGAACACCCTTGGTTGGACGCATTTGTGAGTATTGCTCACCGTTATTTGACAGACTGCGCACCTTGTCGCTCCAAGGTCCAGTTGTGTTGATGACTAGGCGTGCCTTGATTTCAAAGACTTCATCTGTCAAGAGGTCACGCGCAACAACGCCTGTAATCTTTCCAGCTTCATCAAAGAGGAAGCCTTCTGCCTTGACATGGTTGGCAATCAGGGCACCGTCTTGGTTGGCGCGTTTGATATTTTCAATTACGAGGCGTGCGTCGTTATTGCGGAAGTCAAGATAGACACCGCCACCGACCAGGCCTTCCTTCTTGAGTTCAGGTTCCCGTTCGAGCACTTCTTCCTTGCTCAAGACCTTGTTAGCAGCTGGTGTGTTGTTGACACCAGCCAGAAGGTCGTACAAGTCCATAGCCACTTTAAGACGGAAGAGGCTAAATGTCGCTCCATCCTCATCGTAAACTGGCAAGAGCATTGGATCCGGTTTTGGAATGTGAGGGGCAATTTGCTGGACCACAGCACGCTCAGAAACTGTATCTGAGACCACTTCTACGTCGAATTGTTTGAGGTAACGAAGACCACCATGGACCAGTTTGGTAGAACGGCTAGAAGTCCCTTCTGCAAAGTCCTGCATTTCAATCAGACCAGTTTCAAGACCACTAGCTGCTGCTTGCAAGGCTACTCCAGCACCGGTAATCCCCCCACCAATAATCAGGAGGTCCAAGGTGCGTTCCTGCATTTTTTTTATCGATAATTCACGTGTTTTCTTTGAAAATTCCATATTTACACACTTTCTAACTTAGTCGCGTTATTCTTTCAGTATTAGTCGTCGATTTCCGCAAAGACTTGGGTTGCCTTAACGGCTTTTTTCCATCCTTTGTAGAGTTGTTCCTTGCGGGATTCATTCATAGATGGTTCAAAGAGTTCTCCAGTTTCATTGAGAGTGCGGAGTTCGTCCAAGTCTTTCCAGTAGCCTACTGACAGTCCTGCCAAGAAGGCTGCACCGAGAGCAGTTGTTTCTAAGTTTTTAGCACGGGCAATATCGATTCCCAAAATGTCAGCCTGGAACTGCATGAGGAAGTTGTTCATAGCAGCACCGCCGTCGACTTTGAGGACTTGAATAGCTGTCTTAGCGTCAACCTGCATGGTATCGATGATGTCGCGTACTTGGTAAGCGATGGATTGCAGAGTAGCCTTGATAAAGTCTTCCTTGCTGGTTCCGCGGGTCAAGCCAAAGACAGATCCACGGGCATTTTGATCCCAGTAGGGAGCGCCCAGACCTGTAAAGGCAGGTACAACATAGACTTCGTCATTGTTGCGAGAATTGAGAGCATATTTTTCAGATTCTGGTGAATTTTCAACCATCCGAAGACCGTCGCGCAGCCATTGAATAGCACTTCCGGCAATGAAAATAGAACCTTCTAGGGCATAGTAAACTTTGCCGTTGATACCATATCCGATGGTTGTCAAAAGGTTGTTTTCAGACAACTGCATCTCTTCACCAGTGTTCATGATGATGAATGAACCTGTTCCGTAAGTATTCTTGACCATACCAGGTTCAAAAGCTAACTGTCCAAAGAGAGCTGCCTGCTGGTCACCAGCCATACCAGAGATTGGAACTTCTCCGCCGTAGAAGTGGAATGGAGCAGTCTTACCATAGATTTCTGAGTTAGAACGAACTTCAGGAAGCATAGCCTTCGGAATGTTGAGAATTTCCAAAATTTCGTCATCCCATTTGAGTTCCTTGATGTTATAGAGCATGGTACGGGCTGCATTTGAGTAGTCGGTCACGTGAGATGCACCATCAGTCAATTTCCAAACCAACCAGGTATCAATGGTACCAAAGAGCAATTCGCCCTTCTCAGCTCTTTCTTGTGCACCCTCTACATGATCCAAAATCCAGCGTACCTTGGTAGCAGAGAAGTAAGCGTCAATGATCAAACCAGTCTTTTCGTGGAATTTTTCTACGTAGCCTAGGCTTTTCAGCTGTTCAGCCAGAGGAGCAGTCTGGCGAGATTGCCAAACGATAGCATTGTAGATAGGAAGACCAGTATTCTTATCCCAGACGACAGTTGTTTCACGCTGGTTGGTGATTCCTATAGCTTCGATTTGGTTGGGTTTTACACCGCTTTCGATGAAGGCACCGGCGATAACGGATTGAACAGAGTTCCAAATTTCGTTGGCATTATGCTCAACCCAACCTGCTTGAGGGAAAATCTGAGTAAATTCTTTTTGACTGGAGCTAACTTTTTCTCCTTTTTTGTTAAAGATGATGGCGCGGGAACTAGTAGTTCCTTGGTCGATGGCCATGATGTATTTTTCTTGTGACATGAACTGTCCTCCTAGTAAAAATCTTGAGGATGTTTCCTCTACAGTAACTAGTATATAAAATAAAACGCTTTCTTTTTTATCAACTTTTTTTAAATTTTAAAAAAATCTGAGGAGATTGTGCGAAAATCACAAAGAAACCTGGATTTCTCCAAGTTTCTTAATGAAATATCATGTGACGGATTTGAGCCAAATCTTCCAAATCCAAGTCATTTTTTAAATAATAGATGGGAGCCTGCTGGGTCTGATGAATGGGATTGTTGGTGATGATGAGATCGTAATTTCTGGTAAGGTCGTAGGATTCAATCGTAATAAAACGATTGTACTCTAAGTACCGCCTTAAAATGGCTGTCATCCTGGAAACAACGATAAAGCTATCTGTCAAGTCCATGCCTATCTTGATGACTTGACCGTCGTTTTCAGCAATGTACTCCATCAGCTGGAGCCAATCCCACAGCACCTTTTTATCCAGAGATGTTCCCTGCTGGAAAATAGGCAGTTTGCTAAAAATAGTGTCTGCCACTTGTCTATAATCGTCTTCGCTCCATAAGTAAGGATGGCGCAATTCCAAGTCATGCTTGTATTTGTCTTGCAAGAGGTAGCCTCGGAAAAGAAAGACGCGGGCGCAGAGCTGACTGAGTTCGTAGGTCACTTGGTCTTCGATGTAATCCCCTAGCAAGTCCTGGCCCTTCATCTCTTGAATGAGTTGCGTAATCAGACTGGCAATTTCACCGCCAAAGCCCAGTATATATTCCATGGTGTGCAAGGGTAAAATCCGATGGGAAAGCAGAAATGAAAAGAAAATCATCATTTCGCCATCTTCGAGACTTAGAGTGATGTGCTGTCCGGCAAAGAAATCATTCGTCCGGCGATGCAAGCGCTGGTAGAAGATATTCTCAAAATAGCCCTGCATTTTCTGCTCAATGTTTTGAAATTGACAGGCATTGACTCTTAGGCGCTGTTGGGTAATATGCGCCCAAAGGGCCAAGTCCAATCGCTGCCCTTGAGAGAGCTGGGCTCCGCAGAGTTCTTCTAAGACGGTAACTTCCTGCCTTCTTTCTGATTTTTGAAGTTCCTTTTCCCAATCTTGACTGGACCAAACCTTGCAAAAGAGGCAGAAATAAAAATAGCGGATTTGGTGCTCAGGACCTTTCAAGCGGCCATTTTGGATAGATAGCTCAAACTCTGATAAAATCTGATTTAGACCAGATATATGGCGGCCAAGGGTCGCTTCGCTAATCATCAGCTCCTGAGCCAACTGATGGGCTAAAAACTGCTGATGATAGAGCAGGTAGTCTAAAATCTGGTATTTGACAGCATTGTTTAAAAAGAGTCTGCGAATGTCCCGTCCCTTGGTATCAGATCCAATAGACAGACTGAGCGTTTCGTCTTGAAGCTGGATGGATAAGGATGTATGATGGTCCATAGCCTTGTCGTTAATCAAGCTAATGTACTTGGTCAAGGTTGCTTTCGAGAAACCGATTTCAGACATAACGTCCTTCAAACTGGATGTAGAATGCTGCTGTAAATAAGACAGGACAATAAACTGCCCCGCTTCGCTCTTTTCCATTAAGTCTGCTAGATACATCGGAAAAACCTTTCAGTTTGCTAATCTTAGCTTAACACAAAAAGAAAAAAAGGCGAAGCAATCTGCTTCATCTGCTACATCCTTCAAAGCATAAGCGAAAAAAGGAAACCTGAACCAGCGGGATACTTTTCCCAGCTGTCTCAGGCTTCCCTTGTATCATCAGGATTGGTTCACCCTTTTAAATATGATATTTACATATTCTTTGCAAAATCCAAACGGAACCCAACCTTTTGACCTAATTGAATCAGTTCAGTCAAAGTCTCCCTGCGACAGACAAACATGACATAGCTGTCGCTATCAATGTCCATTGCTCCGAGGCAGCAGCCTGCTTCCTCCCATTTTTCATCCAAGACCTTGCACCATGATGGGATGTCTCCATCTTCATCTAGCCACTCATCTTGCAGTGGGAGATTCTTTTGATCTGCTAATTCTTTCATGAAATAGGTGAAGTCTTCTAACTCAGCCTTCCAATCCAGCTCAATAGCATTACCACTCTCAATTAACTCATCCGCAATCCCGATCCAAACGATGGTATCTTCTGATTCATCGTCCTCTATCCCACGATCGTCATAGCGATCGATATTTTCATCAAAGTAGTCCCACGGTGAGGCAAGACAAGCTTCTATAGCAGAACGGACAGAGCTGTCCTCAGTTAGCAGTTCAACTATACTGGTAAAAATTTCTTTGTTCAGTTCATTTGTCATAACCGACTCCTTTCTTGTCCATAAGGACATATTTTTAACGTTATTGAAAAAATTTTTATCTGTAATCCCGACTAGTCCTAGTCATAGGACTGATGATTTAGGCAATTATCACTTGTTCGTTTAAGAAGGTTTCATCATCCATAGTGTTCAGAACCTTCAACATCTCGGTAGTGGAATTCTAAATCTGAAATCAATTTTTCGCCACATTCTAATAATTGAGCTATAGTGAGAGAATTTACATTCTTGTCAGAAAAAGCAAGCTCTGCTTTCAAGTCAACTTGATAACTTCCAACAAGAGTCGCTTGGATATAGGCTGCATAGTCATTGCTAGCAGATGCCCAGCCCATTAGTTTAAAGTCCATTTCAAAGCGAATGAACAATTCCCTATCATTCTGCTGCAAGTCTAAGATAGTAAGACCTTCGCTATCCTGAATTTCGGATGAATCAACCATATCTAGCTTTTCTCTATTAAGATAGTTTAAATTCTCAGATAATGCTTTGAAGAAGGACAATTCCTCTACTTTATGACCAATAAATTCCCATAAAATAATTTCTAAATCTTTTATTCGTAAGTACTGCTCTTTAATCATTATGCCTCTTAGTCTTTGCTAATAAGATGATGACACCTAGTAAAACAAGAATTCCAATTACAAAAACAACTATTTCTAGTTCTTTTAATCCTTCAATATAGGGTATGATATAGATACTTGATTCCACAAGTAGAAAACCGATAAGAGTAAGGGCAATCGAAAAATATGTCTGTTTTTTATCCATTTTTATGTCCTTCCCTTAACTAGAGTTTACATAAAACTTAACTAGCTCGAAATTCTATTTCCCCTCTACCCACTTATCATTGTCCATGATAAAGGGCTTGGCCAATCCTTCTCCTGTGTAGTCTTTATATTTTGTCTGCAGGTATTTGTAGACATCTTCCTTGGTCTCAAACTTGATGGCCTGGTATGGCTCTTCAAAGGTCAGCTTTTCGACAAACAGATAGCCGTCTTTATCTGGAACCAAGACTCCGACATGCCCTACAAAGAGAGAATCACCGTCAAGATTGTCGTGGACGATGACAGAAAGCATCCGAGCCTTTTCGTTAAACTTGAACTGTTTGAAGTATTCCTCCATCTTCTTAGCATGTACCTTGACATCTTGAGTCGCTTCAGTCTTGACTCTTGAAAATAGGATATTAAATTCTTCCTTGTCCTTGGCATCAAAGAGCTTGCCCTTGTCAATCGAGTCATTATCGATGAACAAGAGTTCGTCGTCCTTTGATATTTGAGGGATTTCGATGCTATTTTTTAGCAGAGTATAAGTATTGATCCGACAATTTGTCCCGATAAAATCGCCCTTCTTTGCCTGCCATAGAGGATTGATTTTTTCTACATCATATTCAGTTTTGGTAAATTTAGTGAAATCGCCCGTTAATCCAGTAGAACCAACAAGTCCATTGTAGTCATTGACTAAATTGACAAAGTTATCGACACTGGCCTTATCCAAGTCGGCAGCCAACAGACTCTTAACTTCTTCGACACTTTTTTGACTATTTAGATTTGAATAAGTCGCCTTCCATGGGTATTTTTCTGAGCTAGTCTGACCAACTGTTGGATTCTCTTGACTGCCGTTTGATTGCTTTTGCGCCTTCCCACATGCAGCTAAGCCAAGAATTGCCAAAGTGCAGGCACTCATCAACATAATCTTTTTTACTTTCTTCATTCTTTCGTCCTTTTTACATTTTTCCTATATTCATCTTCAAATAATTCCTCTTGTTATTATATCAAGAAATATTGAAAAACAGAAAGGAAAAATCTATCTTGGATAGAAACTTCCTTAAGCCATAAAAAATGACTGCAGTTGATAAAAATGCAGTCATTTTGAATAGACTATTAATCAATTGGTATTTTTGAAATTCGAGTAACTCTGACAAGTACTTAAGTCAAATTTCCAAAAATTAATTTGCCTCAGTTTGCAAATCTTCCACAAAAATCGCAAAGCCTTTTGATAAGATTTGAAGCTGACCATTCGAGATTTGGCAATGACTTGTTAAAGCAGCCGAATCGCTGTCTAACAGGTAATTCTCCTTGGATTGGTTAAAAATTGCTCGGACCTTTTGCCCATCATAATCCCATTCCAGAGACAGCACATCAGGTTTGATTTCTTCTAGACTATATTTTCCATGCTGGATAATTTCTGAAACACTCTTGCGAAGCTGAATCAATTTCTTCATGAACTGAAGCATGTCATTGTCACTGGAAACACGTTCCCAAGGCATGACACGACGACAATCTGGGTCTGGCCCTCCATCTAATTCTAGCTCAGTTCCATAGTAGAAACACGGTGTCCCCCTTTGTAAAAAGAGGCAGGCAAGGGCAGACTTAACGAGTTGAACATCTCCCTTGGCAGTGGCTAGAATACGCTCCGTATCGTGCGAATCCAGAAGATTGAACATCACTTCTGAAATCTGCTGCTTGTAGTACATAGACTGGCTATTGATCTCATCGATGAATTGACTGGTCTTCTTAACCCCACGCAAGAAATAATCCTTAATACTGTCAGAGAGAGGATAGTTCATGACCGCGTGGAATTCATCGCCATTTAGCCAAGGCTGAGACGTGTGCCAGACTTCCCCAAGAATATAAAGATCAGGCTTTTTAGCCAAGACAGCCTTACGGAAATCCCTCCAAAATTGGTGGTCCACTTCATTAGCCACATCCAAGCGCCATGCATCGATATCAAACTCTTCAATCCAGTAGGTCGCAACGCTCAACAAATAGTCCCTCACTTGAGAATTGGCCGTATTGAGCTTTGGCATATATCTCTCAAAGGCAAAGGTATGGTAAGGGAGCTTTCGAGGATTGCCAAGCTTATCCTTGGTTACTGGGAACTCTTGAACATGGAACCAATCTTTATAAACGGAATTTTCACCGTGTTTAAGGACATCCCTCCACTGTGGAGATTGGTCTCCGATATGGTTGAAAACAGCGTCCAGCATGATTTTCATGCCTCTCTGATGGGCCTCATCCACCAGTTTACGGAAAGTTTCCTTATCTCCAAAATGATGGTCAATTTCGAAATAATCCGTCGTATTGTACTTATGATTGCTCGGGGATTCAAAGATAGGACAGAGATAAAGGCCTGTAATACCCAAGTCCTGCAAGTAATCCAGATGATCCATAATCCCTTGTAAATCACCACCAAAGAAATCGTCTCTTTGAGGAGCAATAGCGGAATCCCAAGCTCGTGCACCTTTCGGTGAAAGTTCAGGATTTCCATTGGCAAATCTTTCTGGGAAAATCTGATACCAGACTGTCTTTGAAACCCAGTCAGGTACATGACAAGCATCAATCTCGTGGATATAAGGAATTTTAAATCCATTTCCTTCATAATGAAGATTTTCTAGCGTGTTTGCAACACATCCCTTATCGCCATACAAAATACTCTGACCTTGCTTATCTTTAACCTCAAAGAGATACTGGAGTCGCGCATAGCCGACTGAAATCTCCACCTGCCAATAATCAAACAAAGCATCGGAGGTGACTTTGACCATTTCCTTACTCTCTTCATAATGGTCCTCCATAAAAATAAAAGGATCTCCATAATGCAAGGTTATACTTTCAATATCTCCCCTCTTCGTCCAAATGCGAATGTGCATTGTCTTATCTTTATAAAGATAAGCATGCTCCGACTCTGGCCTGTGATAAATAGCTGACAATTCCATATTTTCTCTCCTAGATTTCTCTTTATAAACTCATCTCAACTTTGTGCAAACGATTTCAAAACCTAGCCCTAGTATATCACTTTAAAAAAATGAATGCAAGGTGTTGTTTGGGGGATATAGTAAAAAGCCTTGAGGCCAAGGCTTTTACTAATTAGATTTTTTAAGAAGCTTACTCTATACTTACATGAACTATATTACGCAAGAAATGTATGCGACAGTTATCGTCTCTATCCTAAAGTGAAGTCCATAGTTAAGTAGATATTTTACATATGAAACATTAGAAAAACAATACCTGTTGTATTGGCTAGAATATGCGATAAAGTTGTAATCAAACAATTTTTAGTCTTTTTATAAATAACGGAATAGATGATACTATCAATAAAAATCATCAAAACATCATAACTAACAAGTTCAAAACTTCCACTAGCAATATGGGCTACTGCAAACAATAAAGACGACACAATAGCACAAAGCCAGAATGGAAGAATTGTCATTGACTTGCCAAGAAAGAAACCTCGCCATGCGATTTCTTCTCCTAAAGCCGCAATTATTACTTGAACCATAAGGAGTGGTATTTTATCGAAAGATAACATAGAATCCGTTCTTCCAACAATATGACTGGTGAATGCACCCTTAAATACCAAATCGCCAATAATTAACGTTGCTACAGCGGTTCCTATCGGGAGTAAAACCAAAAGAATTACTCCTTGTTTTTTCAAATCATTGAAAAATGATTTAAAACGTAATCCCGACTCTATATGTCTTTTTTTCTCCAAAAATTCAATAACAAAGAAAAAGAGAGTACCAATCAGTACGGTGAGACCTGATAAAGAAAGTTCAGGTATTATCTTTGTCAAAGACAATACTGCCATTAGAAACAAACCAATGATTGTAGTATATACAGACTTTTTATCTATTTTAGCAAAATCAAGCATAAATATTTCTCCTTAACGTTAGTAGGGCGACATGGTTATTCTTTTGTCTTGAATTGTCAAATTAAGTGCACAATTCAAGACTTAAAAAACTTTCTCCAAAAGGTTTCTAGGGTTTCACAATCAAAGTTGCACACTCAGCAATTCGCTGTTGTCCATGAGAGGAATATCTCTTCTACTTAGCTGAAAAATCTGCTCGTACAAGCAGTGATACCGCCTAAACATGAAATAAGTGAACACTAAGTATGTCAAGTGAACCTGTATTTATGTAGAAACATGTCTATAAACCTTTTAACGATAGCACAAGATTGTCGTTAAAAGGTATTACCTCGACAAACTGGGATTTACTTAAATGAAATCCAAGATTGATATAGGTCAAACTTAAGTTATTTCTTATCATTTTTCTTCTCTTAAAACCAATAAAATATTTTCTGAATAATTTGAAGAAATATTCACTGAACTAACTGATTCAACTTTTATCTGTTTTACCGAAAAAAATGTCTTACTATTATAACGAATATTGAAATCATGCTCAGACCCTTTTTTAACATCTTGAAAAGAATCATTATTGATATTAAATTCTGATTTTCTAATCGATTCAATATTTTCTTTTGTGCTCATTATGTAAATATAGCCAGTAAAATCTTTAGTAGATATATTTCTTTTATCAAGAATACTGATTGTATTAATTTCTATATTTTCATTGAAATTTATTAAAATCAGAATATAATTTTCAATTACTGATCATTCGAACTTCTCTAACTCTAACAAAATTTTATAAAAAAACGGTTTATGATTTTCGCTCAAAATTCCAATTCTAAAATAAAAACACGAGAAAAAACTCTACATTTGAGCCCTTTCTCGTATCCTATTATCTCAATGATTATACCAATTTATATCAACTAAATTAAATCAGCATCTTTAAGTAGTTCCTCAATAAATGTTCCCTTGATTTTCTTCGCAGCACGTTTTTCAAATAGTTTCACTAAGAACGGAACTTTTACATCGGCTAATTTCTTGCCGTCCATCAAGCGGCTTGTTGATTTTGTAAGAACGCGTAAATCGTAAGCTGAAGCGAACACTTCTGGTACACCACGATCGACATCAAGCAATGTATATACAGCTTCCATCGCTGTACGAACAGAATATTCTGTTGTAAACACTGTATCGCGAGGAGTTTCAGCGAAGTTACCAATGAAGGCAATATTCTTAGAGCCATTTGGAACAACGAGCGGACGGTCGCCATCTTTACGTGCCATGAAGTAGCTTGTGATATAAGGCATGTAGCAAGGCACTGTGTTGCATCCTTCGCTAGCAAATTCATGAATCAATTCTTCTGGAACACCCATGTGGTATAACCATTCCTCGGCAATTTCAATCCCTGTACATTCTTCAATTGGTTTTTCCACATAGTTTCCTTTGATTCCTGAATATAAACCGTAAATCCATACGACTAATTCATCTTTACTTTGTGCTTTAAAGTGTGGTTGACGGTTTAATGTGTAGCTCATCATCCAGTTTGAGTCGCGAACTGTTACGATTCCTCCTGTCACCACTTTTCCAGCATAAGGATCACGTTTTGAGATTTTTTGAATGTATTCAGCGATACGTTTATCTTTTACAGTTGTTGTAGCTGAAACAAACCAGCTTTGGTCTGGCAAGTTTTCACAGAATACTTCTGGATGTCCGAAGCGTTCATCTTGTTTCGCTAAGTTTTTCCATAAGCTCCATGATCCACCTAATTCTTTTGAAATTGGAGCTGGAGTATTGTTATCCCCGTATGTTGTTGCAGCAGTAATACTACCGTTTGTCACGAATACTAAGTCGTTTTCTGTAAGATTGCGTGTTTCTAAAACGCCACCTACTTCTAACACAAGTTCTTTAGCAATCATGTCGCTTCCAACGTGTTCAACAATCACATTTTTAACGACTGTATCATACTCGAATTGAACATTATGTTTTTTCAAGTAGTTCACGAGTGGTAAAACGAGTGATTCGTATTGGTTGTATTTCGTAAATTTCAAAGCAGATAAGTCAGGTAGACCATCGATATGGTGAATGAAACGTAAAATGTAACGGCGCATTTCAATCGCTGAATGCCATTTTTCAAAAGCAAACATGCTAGCCCAGTAAGTCCAGAAGTTTGATTCGAAGAATTCTTCACTGAATACATCGGTAATTTTTAGCCCTTGTAATTCAGATTCGGAGGTCATATATAATTTCACCATTTCTTCGCTTGACTTATCGCTTAAAGTGAATTGGCCATCATCCGGAATGCGTTGTCCTTTGTTTTCAATCACACGACATTTTGAGAAGTTAGGGTCTTCTTTGTTAAGCCAGTAGAACTCATCTAACACAGAGGCATCTTCGACTTCTAGTGAAGGGATTGATCTGAATAAGTCCCATAAACATTCGAAGTGGTCTTCCATTTCACGACCTCCACGAATAATGAATCCGCGTGTTGGGTTTAAGATTCCGTCTAAGCTTCCTCCTGCAAGTGGAAGTTCTTCTAAAATATGAATGTTTTCTCCTTTCATTTGGCCGTCTCTGACTAAGAAAGCAGCGGCTGATAAGGATGCAAGTCCTGAACCAACTAAGTAAGCTGATTTTTGATCAACGCCTTGTGGTTTTTTAGGGCGAGCAAATGCTTCGTAATTTCCATTTGAATAGTACATAATATAGCCTCCATAAATGATGTTTTATTTACTATGCTATTACTATAAATCTAATCAAAAAATAATACAATTTACAAATTAGGGTGTTTGTCAAAAGGTTAGACAAACACCCTAATTTGTAAAGTAATATTTTAATTTTGGTTTAAAAATTTGAAATAATGCTCCCCAACATAACTCTTTCAATCTTTTCAACTAATTCATCGGCAGTGCTAGGCATCTGTTTTTCAATCCAATCTAAACCAATACCGACCAGAGCATAAGTATAAAATGAAATTGAAAACTCGACTTGTTGTGCTTCTTCACCCGTAACCTGGATTTCCTGAAAAATGAGATTTGTCAAAAAACGTTCTACTTCTTGATTTAAGAATTTTTCTAAATATTCCTTTCCAAATGAGCGATAGGTATTCAGTACAAAACTCCGATTATCAGCAATATATTGAAAAATAGAAGCAAGAACATCTTGCCAATTATCATAAGTTACATCTTTCCCCACCGAAATTTCAGTATCCTGAAGATAAATCCATTCTACCAAATCATAGATATCTCTGAAATTATTATAAAAAGTTTGGCGACTAACACCGCAAGATTGGGTTAAATCATTGATAGTGATTTTGCTTAGTGACTTTTCTTCCATCAATTCTTTCAAGGTTGAAGCTAGAACCTTTTTTATCACAGTTGTCATCTTTCATACCCTTTCACATCATTTTATAGCTAACATTATAACAAATTGTAAAATCTTATCAAACTTTATTCATCTGACGACATATAGTTTAAGAGAAATATACTGTTCATTCTAAATTGATAAATATTGGATTTAAAGCTATTAAAAAAATTTCATTATTTTTTTGATAATTTCTAAAATGAATCACTTGTTATCACATCCATCTAGCATTGGAAATATTTTAAATGATAGAACGAACAAGAGGAGGTAGCTTGAAGTTATATCTGGCCAACTAGACCGAGATTTCTCATCAAATCAATTTGCTTGCCAACTTATGAACTTGTTTTCTGTTTTTACTTTCAATATTTCAACCATCAAGCTCTTCTTATATCTAACTCTATTATATCAAGTAAATTCAACCGTATCATCAGTGAAAAAACAATTCTCACGAAATAATGGAAAGTCTTTCGTTTTAATATTGTCCCATTCGTAAACTGAACCCACAATGTCTCCAACAATTGCTCCTAGCATGGTATTCCTCCTTACAAACTATTGGTTGAGACTGACATTTCTACTTTTCATACTCGTCTATTCTATCAGCATATTCAGTCAAAAGTTTTTTTGAATAAATTTTTTCATTACTTGAATTTCTAACTTCTTTCCAAAGAATAGAAGCTACTTTTAGTTTATTCGAGTAGTTGGCACTATTTTCGTCTGCACAGAAATCCTTTAAAAACTGATTCCATTGACAAACCGAATGGTCATACTTGGCATAATCTGAATTTCCATAATAAACTTTTAGCATATCTTGAATTGTAAATCTCAAATCATGTTCTCTTTTGACTTTTCTCCAAGCAGTAGCCATATCAGCAGTAAATTTAAAGGGTGAAACATCAGTTAAAGTTGAGAAATATTCTCTAAAGTGTGCATTAAAGGAGAATCCGCATTCAAGTAAGGGCGTATCTAAAGCAACGACTTCTACGTGTTTCTTTTTCCTTTTTATTGATGATTTTTTAATCAAAATTCCCTTAAAATACTGCTCAATAATATCATTGAGTTCTTGTTTTGTACCTTTATATTCAAGTCCTAATGACTTGCATATCTGTGAAAGTTCATCACGATACCAATAGTATTTATTAAATTCATCAAAGGATGTGATTTTATCAAACCCAGGTCTGCTTTCTATCAATATTTTAGCTCCTTAAAACAGTTTAGGTTTTCATTTCTAAATAATGGAGTTTTAGTTTCTTTAGTTTGAGGATTAACTATGTTTCACTAACAAACTCAAACACTCAGCGGTTCGGACTTACCGTATCATCCGTGAAAAAACAATCCTCACGAAATAAAGGAAAATCCTTCGTTTTGATATTGTTCCATTCGTATACTGAACCTACAATGTCTCCAACTATTGCTCCTAGCATCCGTTTCCTCCTTATGGCATATCAGATTCGTTACACATTTCTAATGAGTCACTCTTTAAAAATGGCACTACCAAATCAATCCACTCATAAGGCAGGTAAGCTGATAAATAGCCGTGGTTATAGCCCTTTGCTTCATACAAAATTGTATTTGAATGTAGCTGATGAAATAATTTCGCTGATTCTTTCACACAATTCAATTCTTTTTCACCATAGATATACAGAACCTGAGCCTTGCTAGCAGAAATCATATCTTTCAGCTTGTAACATCCCATATAGTTTTTGTAAATGGTCACCAATGTTTTGACAGGGGTCCTTGGCAAATCCTCCAAATAATAAGCTTTTATTTCCTCTGGATAAGCCAGTTTAGGATAGAGTTTGTTCATCACGCTTAACTGAAGTTTGCAAGAGAATTTATTGAACATCAGTTTACCAAATAGAGACACTAGAAAGATGTTGATTTTAGCTAACCTTGGTTGAGGAATACAGAGGCTTCCATCTATGATGGCCTTCTCAGCAATTTCACTGTCTAAAGACAAAAGCTCCATGGCAATTTGACCACCAAGTGAAACACCACCGATTGCAAACAATTTCCCACCACAGTTTGCTTTGATATAGTCTAGAATCTCCAAAGCAGAATCTTCAGTGGAAACATAATCAAGTTGATATTCCTCGCCGTGGCCATTCAAAGTGGGTAGAATAATACGGTATTCTTTTGACAAGATTCGTGCTTGACGTAGATAATTCCACCAAGAACTGCCACCACCATGTATCAGTAAAATAGGAGGCAAATTCTTATCACCAAATTCATGGAATTTCATGTTTAAACTCCTTACTGTAGGACTTTCACTAACTACACCCATGTTTAATCAGCTTGTACAAGCAGTGATACCGCCTCAACATGAGATGTTTTTTTAGCATGCCCTTTTATGGATCAAAAAGTATTAGAAATAAGACAGTAACCTCAGAATAGCTACTGTCTTATCTCATTTTTTTACTTAAAGCCTTGACAGACTTGACAAATGGTAGAAAAGAGCCTAAAAAGGCAGAGTCCTGATAAGTTCTACCTCAATTTTCGTTATGAAACAAGTTTATTTCTTTCTAACGTCCTCAAGAACCTCATCGCCTTTCAACTCAAAGACTCTGTGATTCTATTATTTGTAAAACTTCTTTCATATTTTCAACTTTCCATTGCGCTTTGTCATTAAAAAATGGTAATCGGCTATCATAATAACCAATAGTTGCAATTCCGGCGCTAGTTGAAGATTCAATTCCAGAGTATGAATCTTCAATTGCAATACATTGTTCTGCTTGCAATTCTAACTTATGTAGCGTTGTTAAATAGATAGACGGATTTGGCTTACTTTCTACAAAATTCTCTCCGCTAACGATGACATCAAAATATTTTTTTATGTCACACCTTTCTAAAACTTCATTAATATGCTCATATTTTGATGATGATGCTACAGCTAATTTGATTCCGTTTTTCAATGCATAGTCAATAATTTTTAGAATTTCTTTTCTAAAAAGTAAAGAATAATCAATTTTTTCATATCTCTCATCACTAAAAGAAGCATATTCTTTTTCTATAGTTTTTATATCATATTGTTTCTCAATAAATTGCTGTAAAAGCCTATAAAGATTAAAATATGATTTACCAACTAATACCAATAGCTCAGTATCTTCGTAACTAGATTTTGGATTAAGGTGTTTGATAAAATCTTTCTGTATTAGAAAATCTTGGTACTCTGTATCAACTATAACTCCATCCATATCGAAGATTATACCTTTTAAATTCATAAATCCTCCTTTAAAATCAAAATCTATCATATATAATACCCGTGTTGCTAGTTGATAAAAAATCCTAAATTATAGACCAAAATAGCCCGTTCGATCTCTAATTGCAAACCTGCTAAAGAGCGAGCAAGCGGATGCTCAATGTTAAACAATGCATTTAGGACAGAGATCCGAGTTTCGATGGTCCTTCGGATTGCCAGGATAGCAGGATTGTTGTGCTCAGCTGCTCCTTTCATATTTTTACGAATCGGCGTCAAAAAGTCTATTCCCTTGGCTTCCAATCGTTTTTTCAGTTCCTTACTCAAGTAGCCCAAATCCGCTAAAACAGGAGAATAGGGGATGGCATCCAGCAACTCTTCTGCCACCTGAATATCATGGACCGAGACAGGCGTAACCAAGTAATCCAAAATATAGCCCGACTCTGTCACCGCCAGATAAATTTTAAAACCATAGAACCACATGTTTTTGGAAGCGCAGTAGCCGATGTTGGCCACCTCATTCAAGACCTTGGCCTGATGATTTCTAACCGGCTGACACAAGAGGACTGGAAAGCTGTCGATAATGACTAATTCATCAAAATCCAGCTGATTGAAATAGAGGCAAATCAGCTGAAGCAGGGGCATCAGATAATGAACACGGCGATAGAAGCGGCTTCTCTCCAATCCCTGAATCCGAAGAAATTTCGGATAAATTGATAAAACTTTCGCTGTGACTTCATCCCAATTTCTGCCTGAAATTGCATCAAGGTTAAAACAGAAACATTCGAAACCTTGCATTGCTCTACATTCTTGCGGTGGATCAACTAATCAGGAGCGACTTTTTGATATAAGTCACGGCAGACTTTACGAAGCTGCGGCATACTGAGTTGAAGGTGATGGCGATTCGGTGTATAATGGAAAATGTCCATTTGGTTTACCTCCCTGCTATTTTTCTTCACTTGCAGTGTACACCAAATGGGCTTTTTTGTTAAGTCAAATCAACTAGCAACAGGAGTATATAATATCTAATGGATTCTTAGATATTATATCAGGAGAAATAGTAAATTTTCTTGTTTTATACCAATTGACACCAACAGCTAGTACATTTGCTTTTTTGGCTGAGATAATATCTGCATCTGAATCACCAAAGAATATCGCATCTGAGGGAGTTGCATTATAATGGTCAAGTATCTTCAAAATTCCTTCACTATCAGGTTTAGAATTAGCAACATCATCATCAGATACAATGTAATTAAAATATTTTTCTAATTCTAATTTCTTCATACTTATTTGTATACTTTTTCGCCCCTTACCAGTAAAAACAGCAAGTCTTTTTCCTTTATAATTTAATTTTTTTAATAGCAAAGTAATATTTTCAAATACTTTATTTTGAACAATAAAATGATCGTGTAAATTTTCATAAAGAATGTAAAATAATTCGACTGCTTCATCAGCATATTTTTCTTCTACATGGCTCCTTATAATATCTTCCTCACTACCTCCAAATAATGATTCAATATCCGAATCACTCATTTTGATATTTTTATATTTTTCAAACACTATCCTGAAGCAACTAAAACAAAGAGGGAGTGATTCAATAATAGTATTATCAAAATCAAAAATAAATATTTCTTTTTTGTCAATCATTTTAGTCCTCTATAATAGTTTATATAATCAAGATATTCTTGTTCAATGTTATAAGGAAGGGAGTTATAATTGAAATATTTTAACTCCAGCGTTTCTTCTGAACTTACATTCAATTCTCCTGTATAATTAATCGCTTTGTATAAAGAGGTAACTACATATATTTCATCTTTGTTTTGCAGAACAAAATGATAATCCTGCCCTGAAAAAGTATGAATTAACTTCAATTCTTCAATTGTTAATCCTGTCTCCTCAAATACTTCCCTAATTGCCGTTTGTTCAAGTGTCTCTCCTACTTCCAATAATCCACCTGGCAATCCCCATGTTCCTGAAGAACGTTTTTGAAGCAACACTTGATCTAGTTCATTTTCAATAATAACATTTGAACCTACTAAAATAAGCAAGTCATTACCTATCTTTTTTCGAATTGTTGACACGTAATTTTCTGTTGGTGTGTTAAGCATCTTGTATCACCCGTTTCTTTATCTCTTCAGCATTGATATGAATGTTTCTTAAAATATTAACTATCATTTCGATATCTGCATACGTTAGAAATGGATGCATAGGTAAACAAATTATATTTTTGGAAATATTTTCAGTATTTTCTAAAACAAGATCATTGTATTCAGAATAACAATCCATTTTATGTATAGGAGGAGAAAAATAATTTCTTGTTGGAATACCCTCTCTATTCAAACTCTGAACAACTGTATCTCTATCTAACCCAAATGACCTTGCATGCACTACTATGCATAAATCTTTATATGTACTAATTTGGTTATCCGGTATTTTTTGCAACGATATTCTAGCATATTCTTTTCCAAGAAAGGCGAGCTCTTTTCGAATAATTTGGTAATCTTTTTGAATACCTTGGTAAAAGTTAATAAGTCTTTTATTTATATCATTCAATAAGGCGTTCTCTGGTTCAAGATAAAAATATACACCTCCTCCCCCCATGAATGGTTCTACATAACGATTAAATTTGGGGATTAGTTTTTCAAAATACTTTATTTCTTTTGATTTACCACCGCGATATTTGAGAATAGGTTTCAAGTTAGCGTCCAATAATTTTCTTTTTCCATTATACCATAATCTACCTCTTATAAATAATAGACCGTCTAAACGATTATAAAAATCCCAAAAGCCCGTCTATGGAAATAAATGACATTATCTTACATCAATCCACTAATATCAAAGTAACTACTTAAACTAAAGCAGTTACTTTGATACATCCCCACTAAGACTAAAGGGGCACTGTTTCCAGTAAGTTCGTAAAACCTTTCGCTAAAAGGTTTCTATGCTTTCACGAGCAGAGCTACACACTCGACGTGATGCGTCTGCGGAAATAAGTCCACTGGCTGGACTTTCTTCAGTTCGTAGCCCAGTTCTTGATAAAGTTTGATATCACGCGCCATGGTGGCAGGATTGCAGGAGATGTAGACAATCCGCTGGGGCTCCATGCTGACACTGGAAGTGATAAAGCTTTCTGTCAGGCCCTTACGCGGCGGATCGACTAGGATGTCATCCGCCTTGATCCCCTGATCCAGCCAAGTTTGGATGGCTTTTTCTGCAGGGGCGCAAACATAGCTGGCATTGGTGATACCGTTGAGTTCTGCGTTGCGCTGACTATTTTCCACGGCCTCAGGAATGACCTCGACTCCATAGACCTGCTGGACTCGGTCAGCCAGCGACAGACCAATGGTGCCAATGCCCGAGTAGGCATCCAGCACAATATCCTCTTTTTTAAAATCAGCAAAGTCAAAGGCCGTCTGATACAGCTTCTCTGCCATCTCAGTATTGACTTGGTAAAAGGCTGGCGCAGCAATCTGGAATTGCTTGCCCAGCATGCTGTCAGTGATGAAGTCTTGGCCATAGAGTGTCCGAAATTCCCGACCGAAAATGGCATTGCCTGGCTGGTCATTGATATTTTGCATGATAGACTTGATAGCTGGGAAAGCTTCTGTCAAACGTTCAACCAGCTGCTCCACTCGGAAAATTTTAGGACGAGTTGTTACCAAAATAACCATGATTTGTCCTGAATAGTGACCACGTCGCACAACAAGGTTCCGGATCAGGCCAGTACCTTCCTTTTCATCATAAGGTTTTAAATCAAAACGACGAAGCAAGTCACGTACAAAAACGATGACTTGGTCGATAACTGGATCCTGAATATAAAAGTCCTCAATCGGCAGGAGGTCATGGGAATTTTTACGAAAAAAGCCAGTTTCCAGCTGGCCATTGACACGACGGACTGGCACTTGAGCTTTGTTACGGTAGGCCAGTGGCTGATCCATGCCCAGTGTTTCCAGCACTTCTACATCTGAAATGCCAGCAATTTTATAGAGACAGTCCTGCACTTGCTTGCCTTTAAAAGCTAGCTGGGCTGGGTAGGCTAAGTGTCCTAAATCAGCAATTCCAGTCCGCAGATAGGCCAAATCGACATGCTCATTGCGCTGGTCAGACTTCTTCACAAATTCCTCAACTCGGCCAAAGCCGATTTTTTTATTGACCTTGAGGACACGCATGCGAATCACTTCACTCGGCAAGGCATTTTCAACGAAAAAGACGCGGCCGTCTACCTTGGCCACACCCGCTCCCTCATGACTGAGATCTACAATTTCTACTTCAATAATATCGTTCTTTTTTAACATTTCTTTACTTTCTAATCCATCCTGCGCTCAACTGCAATGATACTAAAGCAGGGAATCACAGGATTTCTACTGTTTATTTCTTTCTTCCTATTGGAAAATATGTTCACATTTCTGCTCTGCTATTTTCCAAAAAGAAAGGGAAGAGACAAAATCTGCCACTTCCCATTATATCATAAGAGCCCTATCTTAAGCCCATTTGTTTCAATCTTTCTTTATAGGCTTCAAAATCAATCAAGAGTCCTTGTCCACCATACATATCATAGGTATCCGTCCAGTCACCTAGTTCTGGTATAGTGAGGCGCTCTATCCCATTGCGTGAATCAAGCACCAAGGATAAGCCTTGTGACCAAATAAAACTCTGAGGTACATTGGTCGAGGTCAAGGCAAAAACTTTTCCTAATGCTTCAGATCCTGTAAAAAGCTTCGTAGGGTCTTTTATCTGCTGCATGATAGCAGTCAAGACTTCTTGCTGGCGGCGTGTACGTCCAAAGTCACCCTCATCGTCCTTACGGAAACGGGCATAGTTTAAGAGCGTCCGACCATCCATGTGCTGACGACCAACTTTGATGGTTTGAGTAGGAACCACTCCATCCTTCATGTTTAAATCATCTGGAACTTCCACTTCTGTGACTTTTTCGCCATCAATGGTCGAAAATTTAGCATCCATGAATACACCATTTGGAAAGAGGGTGTCAATTGCAGTCGCAAAGGTGTTAAAGTCCACTAGAGCATAGTATTTAATGTCAATATCGAAGTTATCTTTCAAAGCTTGACGCACTGCCTCAGCTCCACGATGATTGTCTTGTTCACCAAAAGTATAGGCGGAGTTCAATTTTTGATCATAATAATCATCATCCGTCGGCTCCGTGTAGGAATTGCTGACACCGTCAATATGAATCAGGGTATCTCGCATAAAGCTAACCAACTTCATTTTATGGTCTTTATTGCCAACGTTTAAAACCATAATTGAATCGGTCCGAGTCTCCGTTGAATTTTCTCCAATTCGGCCATCCGTCCCTAAAACAAGAATATTGATCCCATCTCGAGCATCATGACCATCAAAGTACTCAACATCAGCCGCTTTAAGATTTCCTGGTCTCGCTGTATTTAAGCCTTTGAAAAACATAAAGAGCATGCCAGAAACAACCAAAAGCACAAAAATGAGGAGCCACATCAGCACGCGCTTCGGACGAATTTTTTTGTAGGTTCTCGGAGTTTTCTGAGTTGATTTTTTCGCTTCTTGCTTTAAAGAAGCACGGGAATTCTTTTGACTTCTGCTAAGAGAACCTTTACCCGGGTATTTGGGTAACAAACCGGATGAATCCGTCATCGGATCTTCTGATAAAGCCTGCACGGTCTGCTTGGTAGACGCCTTTTGCGCAGCATCTGGCCGTCCTTTCGACTTTTGGCGGAGGTAATTATACTCCTCTTTTTCGTGTTCGTTAAGATAGTAATAGTTTGTATGGAGATAATCCAGCCTTAACTGCTCGTGTCGACTCAGATTTTCTGTTTCTCTCATCTCTGCTCCAATCTATAATCCTGAATTTGAAAAACGGGATAACTTCCTAGAATTTTAAATGTGATACCAAGTGTAGTAAGCTCTTGGTAAGCGAAATCCACTAATTCTTTCCGTTCATTATCAATATCAATAATAAAGAAATATTCCCCTAGGGCTGTTTTAAGAGGGCGACTTTCAATCTTTGTCAGGTCAATACCGCGCCAGGCAAAGGTTGATAGTGCCTTATACAATGCACCGGGCAGATTATCTGGTAAAGTCAGAGCCAAACTCTGCTTTTCCTCTTGCTTTACAAGCTTAAGAGCTGGGGTGGTTTGTCCTAAAATCCAGAAACGAGTGAAATTTTCCTCCATTTCCTGAATATCCTGAGCCACCACTTGCAGACCATACTCAACTGCCGCAGTCCGCGGTGCAATAGCCGCAAAAGGTTGGTCAGGATGCTCTGCTACAAAGCGAGCCGCATAGGCTGTACTAGCTGTAATTTCAATTGCTGCTTCTGGATAATGCTGGCGAATATAGCCTTTTCCCTGAGCAAGCGCCTGAGGATGGGAAAAGACTTTCTCAATAGGCTTGTCCAAACTTGTCGCCAATAGCTGCTGCTTAATGGGCTGAACAATCTCTGCCACTGCTTGGATCTCAGCCTGATGGAAAAGATAGTCTAAGGTCTCATGGACACTTCCTTCAATCGAATTTTCCACGGGAACAACTGAATAATCCACCTCTTTCCCTTCATAGGCCTTCATCACTTCTGTGATATTTTGGTAGGGCACCAAGTCTGCTTGGGGAAAGGCTTCTTGGGCAACATGGTGGGAAAAAGATCCCTTGGGTCCTAAAAAAGCTAC
>NZ_KQ969062.1:1393580-1404437 GCF_001578775.1 Streptococcus cristatus
CTTTCCCTTCATAGGCCTTCATCACTTCTGTGATATTTTGGTAGGGCACCAAGTCTGCTTGGGGAAAGGCTTCTTGGGCAACATGGTGGGAAAAAGATCCCTTGGGTCCTAAAAAAAGCTACTTTCATTGAATTTCCTCAATAATTTCTTGTGGCGTTTTTCCTACCACGTCAATTGTCTGTGTCGCAACCGCCTCATAGAGAGCCTGCCGTTGTTTAAAAATCTCTTGCAAATCTGCCTTGCTCTTGGTCAGATACAAGGGGCGCTGATTTTCCTCATCTTGCTCAATCCGACGAAACAGGGTCTCAAAGTCAGCTTTCAGATAAATATTTTGGAGATTTCGGGCTAATAATTCACGATTTTGGGAGCTCAAGACGACACCGCCTCCCGTAGAAAGCACGACATCCTGCTGGATACACTCAGCCAAGACTTCAGCTTCAATTTTTCGAAAGGCTTGCTCGCCGTATTGAGCAAAATACTCTTGGATGGACATGCCGATTTTTTGGACAATCAGCTCATCCATATCCAGAAAATCTGCTGACAAGGCTCTCGCAATCGTTGATTTTCCCGCTCCCATGAAGCCAAGTAAAATCCTAGCCATTCACCAAGCCCTCCAAGTCTGAAAAGAAGCTAGGATAGCTTGTATTGATAGCCTCTGCCCGCACCAGCTCTACCTCTCCATCCGAAACTAATAGAGCCGCAATGGCTGCCATCATTCCAATACGATGATCACCGAATGTATTGATGATTGCGCCATGAAGAGGCGTTTTCCCATCAATAATCATGCCATCTGCTGTGGGGGTAATGGCTGCTCCCATGCTATTTAAAGCATCTGCGACAACCTGAATCCGATCGGTTTCTTTGACTTTTAACTCCTCTGCATCTCGGATCACCGTTCTGCCCTCAGCTTGGGTAGCTAAAAGGGCAATAATCGGAAGCTCGTCTATCAAGCGCGGGATAATTTCTCCGCCAATCTCCGTTCCCTTCAGCTCAGAAGTCTCAACAGTAATCGTAGCGGATTTAGCCACCTCACCTATATTAGAAAGGGTCATCTTACCGCCCATTGCCTTAATAACATCAAGAATCCCTGTCCGGGTTTCATTGATTCCAACATTTTCAAGGACGATTTTAGACTGGGGCAGAATCAAGCCTGCAACCAGCCAGAAGGCTGCACTGGAAATATCACCAGGCACTCTCACTTCTTGCCCTGTAAAGGTCTGTCCACCTTGCACACGGATTTCCTTACCCTTGACCTCAATCTGACCGCCAAATTGAACAATCATATCCTCTGTATGGTTACGGGTAATTTCCTTTTCAATAATGACCGACTCGCCTTGAGCCTGTAAAGCGGCGAAAATCAAGGCTGATTTGACTTGAGCGGAAGCCACTGGCAGCTGATAATGGATAGGCTTTAAATCTTTTCGGCCATGGATGTGAAGTGGCGGTAAATCTCGTTCTGTCTGACCCCAAATATCCACACCCATTTGACTAAGAGGCAGGGTTACCCGATCCATCGGACGCTTGGACAAACTATCATCCCCAAACATCTCTGCTGCAAAATCCTGACCTGCCAAGACACCCGAAATCAAGCGGATAGAGGTCCCTGAATTGCCCATGTCTAATTTATTGTGCGGCGCCTTGAGACCATCAAATCCAACACCGTGGATCTTGACAGTCTTTCCATCATCCTCTATCTTAACGCCTAAATCACGAAAGACCTGCATCGTAGAAAGGACATCCTCACCTCTCAAAATATCGTGAATCACTGTAAGGCCCTTGGCCAAGCTCCCGAACATAATCGAACGATGACTAATAGATTTGTCGCCTGGTACACGGATGCGACCATTCAGACCTTTTGCCTTTGTTCTTAACTTCATAGATGCCCCTTTCAATTGCTACTAACTTCTATTTTATCATAAAAATAGCAATTTTCTAAAAAATTCTTGTATTCATTCCGACTTCTTCCTTCTTTCTACTTTTCTACATGATAAAAGAGGCTGCGACACTCGTCACTCAGCCTCCCTTTATTCCTTATCAAAACCACGAGAGTGCCAGATTCTTACTCTAGTCATTCTCTGATTTAGCCATTATTTGTGTCCTAAATGCTTATCAATCTCATCCATAATCCGCCCCATCACATAGCTAATCTGCAGATTGCGACCAATCAGAATGGCCCAGAAAATAGCCATCAGATAGTCTTCAGACATGATTGCTTTATTTAAAAAGTACGTTTCTAAGGCTGTAAAAGCCGCCATTACTATAAATTGTCGTCTATTCATTCTTCCATTATAGCATGAAAAATCATAAAAATCTAAATTCAATCATCTTGAACAGTGATTTTTTCCGCTAGAAAATCAAAGCCTTCTGGTATCAATCTTTCTTCCTGCTTTTCAGCTACTTCTGCTTTATTGCTGCGACTTCTAGCTGAAAATTCTGCCCGAATCTGAATCCAGTCCTCGAGAGAAATGGCCAGAATATCTGGTGAAAAGCCAGCGGCATTGCTCAGCAGATTTCCAAACATGGTATTGAGATTTTCTCTTTTCATGGTCTGCTCAGCGTTGAAATGAGACTCAAAAGCCAAAATAGCATGGTTTTCGTTGGCTGCGACTGGTTGCGAACCGATGAGCAGCGCCTTATCCGCTCCTGCCAGACTCTCGATAATTTCACCCCAAGCATTTTGCAGCTTGGTCAAATTGCTGCGAGCCAATTCAGGATTTTCCACCGCTTCTTCCAAGATGGCATTAACCTTATTGCGGTCTACGCGATAGGTCTTGGCTTTTTGAGGTCGTGCCTCCAATTTCTTAGCTGCTGGAGCTGGCTGACTGCCAACATTGGCTAATTGTTGCTTAAGCTCTTGGATTTCCTGCTTGAGATTAGACAGTTCTTCTGCCAAGTTATCAGGAATCTGGTCCAAGCCTGCTTTTTCCTCAGCCAGTCGAATGGTCATCATTTCTGTATAAATCTTAGGCTGCAGGCTATTCTTGATATCGGCTAGACTCTTGGTTGCTATCTCAATCATGGCAAATAGAGTTTCCTGCGATGTCTTGATATTTTCCAGAAAGAGCTCGCTGGCATGATGATTTTCCCCGCCAGTTTTGACAATAATCAAGTCACGCAGATATTGCAGGAGGTCCGTCACGAAGCGAGCCATGTTTTTGCCACTGTCAAAAATCAGATTGAGGTTATCCAAGGCTCCAACTGCATCATGAGCAATCAAGGCAGCTACATAGGCATCCAAGGCTCCCAAGCTGATAGATCCTGTGATTTCTTCGGCAATGTCCGTGGTCAAACGATTTTCCTGAGTTAAGCTAAGAGCCTGATCGAGGATAGACAAGGCATCTCGCATCCCGCCCTCAGCTCGACGGGCAATAATCTGCACACCTTCTTGCTCAAAGTCAATGCCTTCCTGCTCCAAAATCCACTCAATATGCCCAATAATGTCCTGCGTCTTGATAGACTTAAACTCAAAACGCTGGACGCGCGAAAGAATGGTCGCTGGAATCTTATGTAGCTCTGTCGTCGCTAGGATAAAGACCACATTTTCGGTCGGCTCTTCCAAGGTCTTGAGCAAGGCGTTAAAGGCTCCAGTCGAGAGCATGTGCACCTCGTCAATGATATAGACCTTGTGCTTGGCAAGACTGGGCGCATAAGTAGACTTGTCCCGAATATCACGAATCTCATCGACCCCATTATTAGAAGCCGCGTCGATTTCGATGACGTCTTCAAGGCTCCCCTCAGTAATAGCCTGGCAGATATAGCAGTCATTGCAGGGCTCGCCGTCCTTTTGATTCGGACAGTTCATAGCCTTGGCAAAAATCTTGGCAACACTAGTTTTTCCTGTTCCACGTGGACCAGAGAAAAGATAAGCGTGACTGATTTTGCCTTGCTCCACAGCCTGCCGCAGAGTGGTGGCCACTACCTGCTGACCAATCAGCTGACCAAAGGTCTGACTGCGGTACTTTCGATATAAAGCTTGATACATTAGGCTTTTTCTCCAAACATTTCAAAATTCCAAGTTGTCTTTTCAAGCAAAATCTGAACAAACTTTTCTAGATATTCCTGATCTACCTTATCATAATCACCCGTCAAGGCTGAGTCCAAATCTAGCACTCCCAAAAGGTGGCCATCTTTTACCATGGGCACCACAATCTCGCTCTTAGCACGGCTATCACAAGAGATATAGTTGGCATGCTGGGTGACGTCATCCACAATGATGGTCTGCTCTTTCTCAGCGGATTCCCCGCAGACTCCCTTACCTAATGCAATGTGGACACAAGAAACGCCCCCTTGAAAGGGCCCCAAAATCAGCTCGTTCCCATCAAAAAGATAGAAACCAGTAAAAACCGAATGAGGAAGGGCTTGATTGAGCAGGGCGCTCGCATTAGAAAGATTGGCCAAAGCATTGGTCTCACCATCCAGCAGGGCTTCCAGCTGAGCCAGTAACAGTTGATAATTTGAAATTTTTTCCCTTTTATTCATACTTTCTATTATATCAAAAAGCCCGTCCTACAGGAGAAAAAATAAAATTTTTTTAGCTTCTTTTCTAGTCCGAGCTTCAATTTGAAAAACATCTTCTTATTCTGATCGCTACAACGGATAGTCCTAAGATTCATTTTTTCTTCTCAAAATATAAGAGACTGAGATTATCCATCCCAGCCTCTTATTCCTATAGAAAGGGCAAACTATACTCAAATCATCTGTTTACAGCCACCCCATAAAGCGGATAAGATACATATTTAGTCGTACCTGACGCGAATAGTAGTAATTTCCACCATTAATATAAAGCTTGGGTCCGTAAAAAATAGAAAGTATATTATAGTATGAATAGGTTTTTCCAGTCACATTGCCAAGACTCGGAGCAACCACTTCTTTTGAGTATTTTTTTTGCAAGCTCAAGCGTATTCTCGCCGCCATTTTGCGCAACGTAGTCAATATAGGCTTGGCCGAAATTGTAGGCCTGAACTGCCGTCCAGACATCCACTTTTTTCTCACTGGCCAACTCTAGATTGTCCGATAAAGTCTGAATACCTTGCCGGACACTTTCTTTATTGTCTGTAATCGAATTGATTTCGCCTGTTGCACTCTCACTAGACTGCATGAGGTCGTTGTTTCTTCCCTTGGTTTCTGTGTAGATCATGGCTAGGACTAGCTCTTCATTAGCCGCTGTGTCCTGCTCGTCCAGCACTTCTCTAACCAAGCTTTGATAGGTCATAACCTGCTTAACATCACGATGGACTTGATAGCCTTTTATCGCGATGGCAGCCAGAATGATGAGCAAAATCAATCTTCTGATAAATTTAAACATTATTTACTTTGTATATCCTCGATATTTTTGATGAGAATAGAGTAAGTCCCGTTGTCGTTCTGGATAAATTCCACGGATTCAGCATCCTGATAAACATTATTGGGAACGATTAGCTCTATTCCATTAGAGAGGGATAATTTTTGATTTTCGAACTTCTTTTTCTGGCGACTGCTGTCAATCTCATCGAACTTGATTGGCTCTGGTACAGTTTCCTTAACTTGGTCAATAAAGGTGAGTCGGGCTGTCAGATTGCTGTCAAACAGCTCGTCTGCCAACTTTTCAGGAGACAATTCATCATTTTCTTCCAGATTTTTGAAAATGCTGGATTTGACCTTAGACTGAAACTGAAAGTCATCTGTATTAAAGCTTTCAGCGATCTTTTGAGCCGTTTTTTCCAGCGTTTTGATGGATTTTTTTGGTGAAATCTTGGGACTGACCTGCAATAGATTATCCGAAAAATAGTTGAGGAAGGCACCATTGTACTTGATGCGCTTTTCAATCAGATGGTACTTGCGAGACTGGAGATTGATGACCAAAGCCTCGTCCGCACCTGTACCAAAGCCAGGCAGATTGTTCTGCGTCAGCTTGATAGGATTGTCTACCTCGCCACCCAGGTGGGTTAGGGTTTCCCGCAGCGCAATCCGCAGAAAAGCAAAGTGCTCCACGCCTTCCTTGTCAAACTGAACGAAAATCAGATCGTTGGTTTTCTGGTTTTCACTGACCGAAAACTCTTCCTGCCAAAGTTTGGCCACCGTCACGGATGTTTCCAATAAGTCGTCCGAAAGCTGAGCCAAAAAGACATTATCAGGTTCGAAAATGCCTGTTTTAGCCTCGTCTGAATAGACCCGCTCGATTTTCTTGCGCAGGTATTCCTCAATCTTGGGAGTGATGTTGAGAAACTTATCCGCCAGTAGCAGTTCGGTATCAGCTGGACTGAATTGATGAATGATGGCCTTTTTTACATAAATGTCCATCTTAGTTCAAACCTTCATAGAGCGGAAAAGCATCCGTCAGTTCGCGAACTTCCGCTCGAACTTGATTGAGCACCGCTTCATTTTCAGCGTTTTCCAGAGCCTTGATAATAAGCTCAGCTACCTTGATACTTTCTGTTACACCGAAGCCTCGAGCTGCAATGGCTGCTGTACCGATACGAATGCCGCTGGTTTTAAATGGTGACAAAGTCTCGTAAGGGATGGAGTTTTTATTAAGCGTGATATTAACCTCATCCAAGAGATTTTGAGCGACTTTCCCATTTTCTACAACCTTAGTGACATCAACCAAGAACAGGTGATTTTCAGTACCGTCAGAAATCACACGGAACTTATCATGCTGACGGAAGACTTGGGCCATGGCTTGGGCATTGTCCAAAACCTGTTGGGCATAAACCTTGAAAGCTGGGTCCAGCACTTCTTTAAAGGCCACTGCTTTAGCTGCGATGACATGCTCTAATGGCCCACCCTGAATGCCTGGGAAGATTGCCGAGTTAATTTTCTTAGCCAAGTCTTCATCATTTGTCAAGATCAAGCCACCGCGAGGGCCGCGCAAGGTCTTGTGGGTTGTTGTAGTTGTGATATCCGCATAAGGCACAGGGCTTGGATGGAGACCTGCAGCAACCAAACCAGCAATATGAGCCATATCGACCATCAGCTTAGCGCCTACTGCATCAGCGATTTCACGGAATTTTGAAAAGTCGATGATGTGAGAATAGGCTGAAGCACCTGCCACAATCAGCTTAGGCTGTACTTCCTTGGCTTGCTTGAGGATAGCATCAAAGTCCAGTAATTCTGTTTCAGGATCAACGCTATAAGATACAAAATTGTAGGTTTGGCCAGAGAAGCTTACTGGAGCACCATGGGTCAAGTGACCACCAGCAGACAAATCCATCCCCATAACCGTGTCGCCCGGCTCAATCAAAGCCATATAAGCTGCGCAATTTGCCTGACTGCCTGAGTGAGGTTGCACATTCGCAAACTTGGCACCAAAGATTTCCTTGGCGCGCTCAATGGCCAAGCTCTCCACGACATCCACTACGTCTGTTCCACCATAATAGCGACGACCTGGGTAGCCTTCAGCATATTTATTGGTCAAAATAGAACCTTGGGCAGCCATGACAGCTTTAGAAACAACGTTTTCTGAAGCGATCAGCTCAATATTATGTTGCTGACGCTCTTCCTCATTGGCAATGGCATCCCAGAGTTCTTTGTCAAATGCTTTGTAGTCTTCTTGGTCAAAAATCATACGGTGTCTCCTTTTTTTTGAGAAAATAGGGCGCTAGGCTCCTAATAGTTAAAATGTTATATCATTTACTTGGGCGAGAATGTCCTCGCGGGTAATCGCTCCTTGGCGCAAAATACGTGCCTTTTCTCCAGACAGGTCCAGAATGGTTGAATCCTGACCTGTCAAAGCGGCATCATCTTCTACTCCCGAGACTTGCTCTTGGAAATCCACCATAATCTGCTGGAAAGAAGTCCCACTGGCTTCTCCAGAAAGATTGGCGGATGGACCAATCAAGGGTCCGTACTTGCGAATTAAGTCCAGCGTAACCGAATGCTTAGGAATCCGAAAGCCCACAGTTTCCATACCTGAGTTTATCCAAGCAGGCACACGGTCATTGGCTTGGAGGATAATAGTCAGTGGCCCAGGTAGAAAGGCTTGATAGACTTGTTCCAGATAGCTGGGCTGGTTCTTGGAAAAGGCATAAATCTCTTCCAAGCTAGCCACATTGAGATTGAGAGCCTTGTCACGAGGTCTTCTTTTAAATTCGTAGACTCGCTCAACCGCCTCTTCGTTCAAAGCTTGAGCAAAGAGGCCATAAACAGTTTCTGTCGGCAGTACAACCGCTCCGCCTGCTGCCAGAGTCTTTTCAATCTTATTCATTGTCCACTGCCACCATTCTATCCTTGCCAAATTGATCTTTCAGGACTCGGATTCGCTTCTTGGGAAAAGATTTTTGCAATAACTCCCTGACACCGTCTCCTTGCTTGTAGCCAATTTCCAGATAGATTTTTCCTTTTTCTGTCAGATAGTCTCCTGCCTGCTCGGCTATTTTCCGATAAACGGCATAGCCATCCTCCTCGGCAAAGAGAGCCATGTGAGGTTCTGATGTCAGAACGTTAAGTCCAACTTCCTCCTTATCCGCTTCTGAAATGTATGGCGGGTTAGAGACGATGATGTCAAAGCTCCCGCTAATCGCTTCCAAGCAGTCAGATTGGACAAAAGTAGGATTGAGGCCGCAGGACTGAGCGTTTTCCGCCGCCAAGGCAAGAGCATCGCCAGAGAGATCAGAAGCAGTAATCTGCCAGTCTGGGCGACTGCTTGCCAGTGCCAGAGCGATGGCCCCACTACCCGTTCCGATATCCAAGACAGACAGAGAACCTTCGAGATTTTCTGACAAAATCAGTTCCACCAGTTCCTCTGTCTCAGGCCTTGGAATCAGAACTCGCTCGTCCACCTTGAGAGTCAAACCGTGAAAGCCACTACTACCAATGATATACTGGGCTGGCTTATGAGCGAGCAGCTGTTCATGGATTGCTTTTAGCTGCTCACGTTCTTCCTGGCTAACTGCTGTCTGAAGCTTGAGAACAAAGTCGGTAAAGGAGAGCTCATTGAGAGCTCGATAAACGAAAGACAGGCTTTCTGCTTCTTCTCCTGCTGCTACTAGCTCCTGCTCTAACTCAGCCAAATATTGAGCTAAGGTCATTATTTATTCAGCTCTTCTAGTTTTTTGCGTTTGGTCATAGAGTACCAAGGCATCTACAACTTCGTCCAATTTACCAGACAAGATAGTATCTAGTTTTTGGAGGGTCAAGCCGATACGGTGGTCCGTAACACGGTTTTGTGGGAAGTTATAGGTACGGATCCGCTCGGAACGATCACCAGTACCAATTGTCGACTTACGCTCAGCGTCTTGTTCATCTTGTGCAATTTGTGCAAAGTGGTCAGCCACACGCGCACGAATGATTTTCATGGCCTTTTCACGGTTCTTCTGCTGAGTCCGTTCTTCTTGCATCTCAATCTTGATATTGGTTGGCAAATGAACGATACGAACGGCTGTCGCAACCTTGTTGACGTTCTGTCCACCAGCACCTGATGCGTGGTAGATGTCGACACGAAGGTCTTTTGGATCGATATCGTATTCTACTTCTTCGATTTCTGGCATAACCAAGACAGTTGCTGTTGAGGTATGAACACGGCCTTGACTTTCTGTCACAGGAACCCGTTGCACACGGTGGGCACCAGACTCATACTTGAGTTTAGAGTATACAGACTGACCAGAAACCATGGCCACTACTTCTTTGAAACCACCGACACCGTTCATTGAGGCTTCCATGACTTCAAAACGCCAGCCTTGGGCTTCCGCATACTTCTGATACATCGTCAGCAAATCTCCAGCGAAAAGGGCTGCTTCATCACCACCAGCTGCTCCACGGATTTCAAGGATAATGTTCTTGTCATCATTCGGATCCTTTGGAAGAAGCAAGATTTTGAGCTTTTCTTCATATGCTTCTTTGTCAGCCTTGGCATCTTTGAGTTCCTGCTTGGCCATTTCCTCCAAGTCCGCATCTCCGCCAGACTCCTTAATCATCTCTTCGGCATCAACGATGTTTTGAAGGACTTGCTTGTATTCACGGTAGGCTGTTACCGTATCACGAGTTGAAGCCTCTTCTTTTGAAAGCTCCATGAAGCGTTTGGTGTCTGAGACCACATCTGGGTCACTCAGTAATTCTCCAAGCTCTTCATAGCGGTCTTCCACTGCCTGTAACTGGTCATAAATATTCATCTTTGTAATCTATCTCCTTGATTTTCTAATTCATTCTATTAATGGGTGGATTGAAATAATGCTTGCGGCAAACCGAAATATAGGTCTCATGGCCACCGATTTTGATCTGTTCGCCATCATAGACAGGTTTCCCATTATCCGTCCGCAAAACCATAGTTGCTTTTTTAGAGCAATATTGGCAAATGGTCTTGATTTCGTCAATCTTATCAGCTAGGAGCAAGAGATGCTTGGAACCCTCAAAGAGCTCATTGCGAAAGTCATTTTTCAGACCAAAAGCCATGACTGGGACATCCAGCTCATCCACCACTCTAGCTAAATCATAGACATGATGACGTTTCAGAAACTGAGCCTCATCAACCAAAACACAGTAAGGCTTTTCAGGCAGACTTTGAATATATCCAAAAATATCTGTCTGGTCCTCGATTGCCATAGCAGACCGCTTCATGCCGATGCGGCTGGAAACAACGCCAAAGCCATCGCGTGTATCGACAGCTGATGTCATGATTACTACGCTTTTGCCCTGTTCTTCGTAGTTGTGGGCCACTTTCAAAATTTCAATGGTCTTGCCCGAATTCATTGTGCCATATTTATAATATAACTGAGCCATTTTATTCTTACATTCTCTCTAAGTATTGTCTTTCTAGGACTTTCAGCACTGTCCATAAACTCTGCTGGAAAGACCGACCGTACTTCCTATTATTTTACCACAATTCACTATTCTTTAAAACCTAATTTGTGATAAAATAAGATTAGCAAAAGAAAAGGAGAAATC
>NZ_KQ969062.1:1405441-1416991 GCF_001578775.1 Streptococcus cristatus
AAAAGGAGAAATCATATGCCATTTGTAAGAATTGATTTATTTGAAGGCCGCAGCTTGGAACAAAAGAAAGCTTTGGCTAAGGAAGTCACCGAAGCCGTTGTCAGAAATACGGGCGCACCTCAGTCTGCTGTCCATGTCATCATCAACGACATGCCAGAAGGCACTTACTTCCCCCAAGGTGAAATGCGAACAAAATAAAATCAAAAAGGCTGAGATAATAACTCAGCCTTTTAATTTTATGATGAAAACGCTCAGCGTCGCTTCTTTTGGATATAATTCAATCGCAGTTGGTAAAGGATTGCACTCACGACCAAACTCGCAATCAGTCCAATCCAATAACCATAAGGTCCCAAGTCCGTAGCCTGATCTAAAAACAAGCCCAGAGGCAAAGAAACGCCCCAGTAAGCTAGCAAGCCTAAGTAAAATGGAGCTTTCGTATCCTTGTAGCCTCGCAAAATTCCCTGCAAAGGAGCGGCAATCGTATCAGCCAATTGGAAAAAGAGGCTAAAAGTCAGAAAGATTGAGGTCAGACGAATAAACTCTGGATCAGAGCCATAGAGACTGGCAACCTTGTCTCGGAAAATATAGAGAAAAATCAAGGTAAAGACCGCGAAAATGGATGCCACAATTCTCCCCAAAGTACAATATTTCTTCACATCGTCAAGTCTTTCAGCTCCCAACTCATAAGAGGCGATAATGGCCATAGCTGTAGAGATACTCATAGGGAAAGCATACATGAGAGTAGAAAAGTTCATAGCGGACTGATGGCTAGCGATAATCAAAGATGAAAATTTTGACATCACCAGTCCGACGATTGAGAAGATGACAACTTCGGCAAAGACTGTCCCTCCTATTGGCAATCCTAAGCGAAAACCTTCAGCTAAACCAGCTTTGTTCAGGGGACGAATTTTCCAGAGTTGGTATTGGCGGACTTTAGGATGTTTGATGGCCAATAATAGTGATATGATTAATAAAACCCAATAAGCCAACGAAGTGCCTAGTCCCGCACCAGCTCCGCCCATTTCGGGAAAGCCAAAAGCTCCATAAATCAACACATAATTAAAGCTAGCATTCAAAGGTAGGAGCAAGAGCATCAAATACATAGAAAGCCGAGTCAACCCCAAAGCATCCAAGAGAGAGCGAATAACGCTAAAGAGCAAGAAGGGAATAATACCGATGGACAAGTACCAAAGATAATGCTGGGCCACATCTTTTACTAAAGGGTCTAAGCTTAGACGCTGCAAAACCAAAGGGGCACCTAAAAATACCAGCGCAAATAAAATCAGAGATAGAGTCAAAGAAAGATAGATGAACTGATAAAAATCAGGGGCTATTTTTTCATCTTTCCCCTGTCCCAAATGATGACCAATGATCGGAACCAAGGCAGACACAATCCCCGTCAGAAAGGAGAAAAATGAGCCCCACAGACTGGTCGCCATAGAGACACCTGCCAGATGCAAGGTATCGTATTGGCCCGTCATGGTCGTGTCAACAAAGGAAGCCGAGAAATTTGCCAGCTGATAAATCAAGATGGGAAGAAAAATTGAGACAAACAAGCTTAGGCGTTGTTTCAAATGATAAGTCTGATACATGATAAGGTCCTTTTTTAATCTTCTTTAACTATACTACAAGCCGACTGAATAGTCAAAAGAGGCCGGGACAAAAGTCCTAGCCTCTCAATTGTCTTTGGATTGTCGAGCAAGACGCAGTGGTTGAGTGGGCTCTACTACGCTGATTTCATCAGCTTTTACAGCCCTACTCAACTGTGCGGAGGTGGGACGACGAAATCGAATTTTAACGAATTACCGATTTCTGTCCCACTCTCTTTCTTATTTATTTTTGCGATTTAAGATAGCGTTTAGGACAATGGCAATCAGACTAGCCATGACAATTCCATTTGAGAAGAACATCTGAAGGCTGGTCGGTAAGCTGTTGAAAAGGCTGCTACCATTGAGTCCGACACCTGCTGAAATAGAAATTGCTGCAATGAGGAAATTATGCTCGCTATGCTCAAAATCAACACGCGCTAAGATTTGCATCCCCTGAACGGACACAAAACCAAACATAACTAGCATGGCACCACCAAGAACTGGACTTGGGATAATTTGTGCCAAGGCTCCGAATTTTGGCAAAAGGCCGAGGAGAATCAGGAAACCAGCCGCATAGTAAATCGGCAACCGCGTTTTGATACCGGATAATTTGACCAAGCCAACATTCTGAGAAAATCCTGTGTAAGGGAAAGTATTGAAGACACCACCCAGCAGGACCGCAAGTCCTTCTGCTCGATAACCATTTCGTAAGCGGGTGCTGTCAATTTTATCTTTGGTAATGTCAGAAAGTGCCAAGTACACCCCTGTTGACTCTACTAAGGAGACCGTTGCGATGATACACATCATCACGATAGAAGAAAATTCAAACTTTGGAGCTCCGAAATAGAAAGGGGTTGGCACATGGACCAGCGGAGCCTTTGCAACGGGCGTCAAATCCACCAAGCCCATAGCACCTGCAATGCCCGTACCGACAATCAAACCAATCAAAATAGAGATGGATTTGATAAAACCTTTGGTAAAAATGTTAATCAAAAGAATTATCAGCACCGTCACAGCTGCTAGAATCAGACTTTGAGCGGTTGGCTTGTCTACATTATTTCCCATATTGCCAATGGCTACTGGAATCAAGGTCAACCCAATGGTCGTAATAACCGAACCAGTCACAACAGATGGAAACAAATTAGCGATTTTTGAGAAAATCCCAGCGATCAGAACAACATAAATCCCTGATGCAATCAAGGCACCAAACATGGCACCACTACCGTGACTCTGCCCAATGATAATCAAGGGAGCAACGGACTGGAAGGCCACGCCCAGCACGACCGGCAGACCGATACCAAAATATTTATTTAGCTGGAGTTGCAAGAGAGTGGCAACTCCACACATGAAAATATCTGTTGAAATCAGATAGGTCAGCTGCTCAGCCGAGTATCCCAGAGCCCCAGCAATCATAATTGGAACCAGAATGGATCCGGAATACATAGCCAACAAATGCTGCAAACCTAAAATGGCTGCCTGTGAATGTTTTTCTTCATTATAGTTCATCTTATAGATCTGCCTCTCTAAATACAACTTTTCCATTTTCAAATCTGTCAATCCGAGCCAAAGAAAGCACTGTTTGGCCTTGAGCCTCTAGCAAGCTTCGACCATCTTGGAAAGATTTCTCAATCACGATTCCAACGGCTGCTACCTCAGCACCAGCTTCTTCAATGATTTTAATCAGGCCCTTGGCTGCCTGACCATTTGCCAAGAAATCATCAATAACCAAAACCTTGTCACTTGACTCCAAAAACTTACTAGCGATGGAGACCGTCGAAGTGACCTGCTTGGTAAAGGAATATACTTCCGCCGTTAAAATCCCTTCAGTCATGGTGATGTTCTTAGACTTTTTAGCAAAAATCATTGGAACACCCAAGGCTTCCGCCGTATAGACAGCCGGTACAATCCCTGAAGCCTCAATCGTCACAACTTTTGTAATGCCTGCATCCCTGAAATGCTCGGCAAATACTTGTCCGATTTCTTTCATAAGCGAAAAATCAACCTGATGAGTCAGGAAAGAGTCAACTTTGAGAATATTTTCTCCCAAAACGTTGCCGTCTTGCAGAATTCTCTCTTCTAATTTTTTCATGTATCTCCTCTTAACATATCTTGGTTCAATGAAGAAAGGACCTGCCACGATAAGCAAGTCCTTTCTTTTTATGACAAATAGCCTGACACTGAAAGTGCCAGAAAGTCATTAGGCTCACTTATTGTTAGATGTTTGGCATCTTGTAGAGACCTTGCCCCAATCATTAGCAAGATAAATAAGTTATTCTATTTCATTAATGAGCATCGCCATTCCAGATGGAATTTTTAACGATGACATAGTCCACACGAGTTAGGCTATGCAAATCGCGACCTCCTGCATAGGAAATCGAGCTCTGCAAATCCTGCTCCATTTCAGTTAATGTATCTTGCAAGTGGCCCTTAGCCGGCAGCAAAATCTTCTTGCCTTCGACATTTTTATAAGCACCTTTTTGATACTCGGATGCAGAACCATAGTATTCTTTAAACTTATCACCATCTACCTCGATGGTTTCACCTGGGCTTTCAATATGGCCGGCAAATAGCGAACCAATCATGACCATGCTGGCTCCGAAGCGGATTGATTTGGCAATATCACCATGCGTCCGAATCCCTCCGTCCGCGATAATAGGCTTGCGGGCAACCTTTGAACACCAACGAAGCGCAGACAGCTGCCAGCCGCCCGTACCAAATCCTGTCTTGACTTTGGTAATGCAAACCTTACCTGGACCAATGCCAACTTTGGTCGCATCCGCGCCAGCATTTTCCAGCTCCCGCACAGCTTCTGGAGTTCCGACATTTCCAGCAATGACAAAGGTCTCTGGCAATTCTTTCTTGATGTGCTGAATCATTTGAATCACGCTGTCTGAGTGCCCGTGTGCAATATCAATGGTAATGTATTCAGGTGCATCATCTTTTAGGCTGCTAACGAAGTCATACTCATAGTCTTTCACACCGACGGAGATCGATGCAATCAGGCCTTGCTCATGCATTCGTTTAACGAATGGTTTGCGACCTTCCTCATCGAAACGGTGCATAATGTAGAAATAGCCTCCTCGAGCAAGCTCCTCAGCGACAGATTCGTCAATAATCGTTTGCATATTGGACGGAACGACTGGCATCCGAAACCTATGCTTACCAAATTTCACGCTAGTGTCAGCCTCTGAGCGACTTTTCACAATACATTTCGCTGGAATTAGTTGAATATCTTCATAGTCAAAAACCTGAAAATCATTGAGCATGGAAAACTCCTTATCAATACTTAAAAATGACCTACCTATGCTCTTCAGCATCGCTACATCTATCCAGACGTTTCCAGAAAAAGTATATCACAAGGTACAGATTTTGTAAAATATTTCAAGTAAATTATTGATAACGTTCGGAAATTAATAAAACACGGGCGACCGTGTTTTATTCTTTCTTATCTTTTTCTGAGTTGGAGTCTTCTGCTCCTCCATCAACTGCCTTTTTAAACTCTGAAAACATTTTTCCAATAGACTGCCCTAGCTCTGGCAGACGTTTTGGCCCAAAAATCAGTAAGGCACCTAGGACGATAACGATAAGCCCTGGTAGTCCGATATCTTTTAAAATTCCCATTACGATGTTCTCCTTTTCTCAATCATTTTACTCAATAGGATACTAACTTCAAACAGCAAAATCAGTGGCACTGTCATTGACAAGTCACTGATGAAATCAGCCGGCGTCAAGACAACTGCTAATACCAATAAAACGAAATAAGCATAGCGTCTATATTTTATCAAAAATTGCGGTTTGAGCAAACCGATTGATGTCAGAAAGGCCACAATGACAGGCAATTCAAACAAACAAGCAATCGGAATGGTCGTGTGAAACAGAAAGGCCAGATAGTTCTGCGCTGTCATCTGGACGGCAAATAAACCATCTCCTAAAGAGAGCAAAACTTGCAAAATAGCAGGACTGACAAAGTAAAAACCAAAGGCCAAGCCCAAGACAAAGCTGAAAAATGTGGCTGGTATGTAAGCAAAAATCGCCTTTGCCTCACTATTTCTCAGAGCAGGTCGGATAAATTCCCAAATCTGATAGACCATAAAAGGCAAGGACAATGAGAAAGCCACAAGACTAGCCAAGCTAATATAAATCCAAAGGATGTCGTCTGGTCCCAATACAATCAGCTTCTGCTCAAAGGAAGCGGTCAGCCATTTGTAAATATCCGTTGCAAAAAGCAGACTGATCAGAAAAATCAAACCAAACCAGATTAAGACAGCAAGGAAGCGCCATCTAAATTCCGCCAAGTGCTCCACAATCGTCTGTTCCTTATTAGGCATCTGATCGCTCCTTTTGCCGATTTTTAAATGTCACATAAAGAACAACGACAAGAAAGACGGCTTGACTTAGAACCACTTCTAGGCTCGGATAAATTCCCAGCCAATCAATGGTTGGAAGATGAGACAGCAAGTGACTAGGGAAAATAGCTGTTAATTGCAGGGCATGAATGCTGACACCTAACATCTTAAAAGCCAAGGCATAAATCAGCCAGGTCAGACCAAAGAAAATCCGATGAGGCCGAATCAAACTGCTGGCCTTGGTCATTAGAATTGCGAGCAAAACTAAAACCAAAATAGCAAGTCCCAATCCCAAAAAGAAGTCCAGAGCAGCAATGCGTGGTAAAATACCTGCATAGAACAAGATAGTCTCCGCTCCCTCACGGAAAACAGCGAGAAAGCTCAGGGCAAACATGGAAATAAAACTACCACTAGCTGTCACTGCCTGCATTTGACTTTCCATGAAGTCATTCCATTTCTTGACAGAGGACCTACTGTGGAGCCAAATGCCGACCAAAATCATCATAACAACCGCAAAAATCCCCACTGCTCCCTCAATAATTTCACGATTGGAGCCAGAGGCGACGGCTGGAAAAAGAGTTTGCAGCAAAATAGCAATGGCCGCACTGGCTAGTACGCCCAAGCCAGCACCAGTATAGACCCATTTGAGGCCTTTTTTCATCTTGGAGGCTTTGAGCGTCGTAACAAGTGCCATCACAATCAAAAGAGCCTCAACGCCCTCACGCAGCAAAATCAGCATGGCATCAAAGAAAGTATAAGACCCGCTGGTGTCAATCTGTTCTAGCTCACTGATTAAGGACGCGAGCTGGTCTTGATACTCCTTATCCTTGCCCTTCACCATGATGACAGGCGACTGGCTTTCTACTTTGGTATAGAGGGAGGGATTTTTAGTGCTGACATCTCCTTCAACACTTGGCCAAATCGTGATAAATTTCTTCATCGCAGCCTTGCCCTGCTTTTCGTCTCCTTTTTGGAAAGCAAGCAGAGCCTTTTTCAGAAGACCAATACCATCTGCCAGTGTAAGATTTTCACTGCTAGCAGACGCCTCTTCTCCCTTGACAAAGCTATCAATCGCTGCTCTCAAGTCATCATAGGAAGTTTGAATAGCTTCAAAATCCGTTGGCTCTGTCTCGATGGCACTCCGTAAAAATGAAATGACCGTCTCCACCTTGCCATAATGAGCCGTGCTATGATCCCGCACCACTCCTTCATTGGCAGTCCAAGTCGAATTCATTTTTTTATAGGCTTCACGAATCTTTTCAAGATCCTTGCTCTTAATCGCTGCCTGAAGAGCTTGAAATTTTGATTCCAGTTTATTGACCAGCTTGGTTTTTTCCGCCTCAAGATCAACAGGATTCTGCTCCTTTTCAAAAGCCAAAAGAGCAGCTGAAACCTTGGTCAGCTTATCCTCTGTCACATCGCCTGAGATAGTCAATGCCTTGCTGACTTCTTTCCCTGCAGCTGAGTCATGGTTGCTTAAAGCCGCAAATTCAGTCTGGATTTCTTCCAGCAACTCTTTGGCACTGGCTTGGTCGCCTTTTTGAACGGCGGTGCTGGCATCCGTAATCTTGATAAAGAGACCACTATAAGAATCCTCAGCTGATACAGGCTGAGCTAGGAGTACGAGCGCCAAAAGTAAAAACAAGATCTTATTCAAATAATTTCTGACCAAGATATTCTCCTTCTTTGACACCACCGAAGCAAGCAAACAAGCCACTGCCCACATGGGTGACATATTCATTCATCTTATCCTGTGCTCCAAGATTGGTCTGCACTTTGATAAAGCTGTCGGGATCCTTTTGGAAAGAGATAAAAAGGAGGCCTGTATCAAATTGACCGGTTGTTTCATCAATACCATCCGAATAGGAATAGGAACGACGATAAAGAGGTTTATCGACCTCTTTAGCCAGCCGCACATGTGCATCAACTGGAAGCAGGTCCAAGTCTACCTCATCGAATTCATTCTTCTTGCCAAAGGGCGCTCCGCTCTCCTTATAACGGCCAAAGGTATTTTCTTGCTCTTGCAAATTGGTCCGATCCCAAGTCTCAAGGAACATCTGGATTCGGCGGACAGCCATATAAGAGCCCCCCTTCATCCAGTCCTTGCTGTCACACCAAACCACCTTGTCAAAATCTTTCTCCTTGGTGACATTGGCCGTGCCGTCTTTAAAACCAAATAGATTGCGGGGAGTAGACATACGATCGCCTATAGCAGCAAAACCAGTCTGGCTCCATTTCATGGTGACAGCATTTCGCGCTTTACGAACTAGATTACGAACGGCATGAAAAGCCACCTGCTCGTCATCTGCGCAAGCTTGAATGACAATGTCACCGCCAGTATATTTCTCTTTTAGTTGTTCCTTAGGGAAAGGAGGCAGGTCGCGAAATTCCTTGGGCTTTTTATTCTCCAAGCCCATTTTTTTCAGGAAAGAGGCGGAGATACCAAAGGTCAAGGTCAGTCGATAAGGGTTGAGTCCGACTGTTTCGCCAGTATCCGTAGGTGGCAAGAGGGCATTAGAACCATCTTTTTTGACTAGCTCCCCATTGACCAACTTTTCACTGTAAGCGGTCCAGTCCTTGAACATCTGGATAATGGTCTCTTTATCCGTCGTATGCAAGTCCAGGATGACAAAATAGATATTCTTTTGCATGGCTGTTGTGATACCAGCTTGATGCTCACCGTAAAAACTGATTTCTTCATCGCCGTCAGCCAATTTTTTGTCTTCTTTCGCTTGATTAGCGAAAAAAGCAGATGCACTGGAGACACCAAGTGCTAAGCCTGCGCCTCCAATCCCTGCTTTTTTAAGAAATTCCCGACGATCCATTTTTTTATTAAACCATTTTTCGTCCTTGGTCATCTTCTTACTTCCCATCTAGGATGATACCCATTTGAGAGAGAGGCTCGCCTAGTTTTGTGACAGCTTCTCCTAACTCTTTAGTGTCTTCCTTGCTCAATTCGGTATAAAGTTTATAATTCTTAGAATCCGTCATGTGCTTGTCTAACAAACTATTAACATTCTTGAACTCAGTTTCTATACTTTTTACCAGTTTTTCATCTTTCTTCTCAATCAAAGGTTTAAAGAGTTCAAAAATCTTTTCTGCCCCTTGGATATTGGCACGGAAATCATACAAATCCGTATGGGAGAAGATTTCTTCTTCACCAGTAATCTTGCTGGTCGCCACTTCGTTAAGGAGGTCAACTGCACCAGTCAGCATGATGTCTGGTGTGACCTCAACAGTCGCGATTTTAGCCTTTAATTCTTTGATGTCATTGACCAATTGGTCTGCATATTTCTCTGTACCAGTCGTTGTATTACTTTCCCACAGAATTTTTTCAATCCGGTGGAAGCCTGACCAGCCTTCTTCAGTCTTGTTTTCATCCACATAGTCAGCTAAGCGGAAGTCAATTTTCACATCAGACTCTCCGAAGCTTTCGGCAATCGGCTCTGAACGCTCGTAGCTCATGCGAATTAGCGGATACATTTTCTTAGCTTCATCAAGCTTGCCTTCTTTGAGCGTATCTCTGAATTTCTCCGTATCCGTCAATAATTGATCAATTTCTTTCTGTACAAAGGCTTTATACTCTGCTGTTGCCTTATCCAAAGCTTTCTGGTCAGAGGCCGATAGACTTGTTTTCGCTTCCGAACTGCTGGCACTTGTATTCGATTTTTGATTAGCAGCACAGCCAGTCAGTAAAATAGCTGTTGACAATAAGACAATTCCAAGTTTTTTCATCTTGACTCCTTTATTTTCCCTAAAAGGGGCGAATTCATATAAATTATAACAATTTATTTCTCATATTTCAATAAATTGTCAGATAATTATAATAAAACTTTCCTTTCTGAGTAAAAAATGAGCATTTCAAAGCAAGATATCCTTAATTTTGCCAATTTCTGACTTCTTAAGGACTACATAAATCGTATCTCCCAGGTAGAGACGACTGGCTCCGTTGACCGTCTGGGTCTTGCCCTTATGGATATTCATGGTGATTAAAACGCCGTGTGGCAGCTCCAACTCATGCACTTGTCGCCCTGCGATCTTTTCTGAAACAGGAATTTCAATCAGGGTCGTCTCACCGTCATCTTCAATCCGATCTGGCAGCATTTTTTCAAGCATGGCTTCATAGACAGGCGCTCCCTTCAGCAGATCCATAGCAATATAAGCCATTAGAGTAACCAAGCCCAGTGGCATAAGATTTCGAATATCTCCCACCATCTCTGTCACGAGAATCATAGCTGTCAGCGGAGCTTTGGAAATAGCACCAAAATACCCACTCATTCCCAAGATGATAAAGATTGGAAATTGTTCCTGCGTGATAAAGCCAGCCTCCACACAAAGTGCTCCAATTGCTGCGCCTAGTAAAGAACCTAAAGCCAAAATGGGTAGAAAAATGCCACCAGGAAGTCCGCTGCCATAACTAATCATGCTCCATACAAAACGGAGTAAGAAAAAGAGAATCAAGGTTCCAACTGTGTAATGAGCACTCGTCAGAGACAAAATTAGCTGGTTCCCACCGCCCAGCAAATGAGGCAGAAAATAGCCAATCGGAACGATTAAAACAAAGGCAAAAATCGGATAGTAAGCTTTTGGTATTCTAAAAAATTTGCCTAGGGCTTCATAAACCAAATGAATATTGAGGACTGCTTTTTCATAGAGAAAACCAGCCAAGCCCAGAAACAAGCCCATTAAAATATAAATCCAGTACTGATTCAGCCCCATGAAAGGAATATTATCCGGCATATCCAAAACAGGAGTCAGGCCAAATATAGACAGCGAAATAAAATTCGCCACCAAACTTGCAGCCAAGGTTGAAACCCAAAAGAAGCGGGAGAAATGATGGTACACTTCCTCAACAACAAAGAGCAAACCTGCAATTGGCGCATTAAAAGCCGCAGCCAAGCCCGCAGCCGCACCACTGGCAATCAAGGTTCGTTCCTCTACCGGACTCAAGTTTAGCCACTTAGATATGCCTTTTCCACTCATCGCTCCTAGCTGAATACTCGGTCCCTCACGTCCCAGCATCAAGCCACTGGAAATCGCTAAAATACCAACTAAGAATTTTTTCCAGAGAATGCTCCACCAAGAAAGTGACATCAAGCCTTTCAACTCGGCCTCAACTTGTGGAATCCCTGAACCCTTTATATCCTTTTCTGTAGCTACCAATCTAGCATTTATAAAAACAATAAAAGCATAGAAGAAAAGCAAGGCTACTAGCCAAAACCACTCACTTCTGCCCCTCACATAAGCCGCCTGAATCAAGTGAAAACTTTTCTCAATCAATAAACGAAATGCTCCCACTACTACTCCAGCAAAAATGCCCACCAGAATCCCCCTGAACACTTGGGAAATAATAGAGCTGGATATAAAATTAAATTCTTTTTTCGTATCAGAAATTTGTTCTTTTTGTTTGATCATCATTTCTCTCCCAAAGACCTTATAGCAACATTTTAGCACAACATGTGGGCAAGAAACAAGGCAATAGTGATGAAGGTTTTTGTTTCACCTATAAAACTTTTAACATCAACTCCCTCAGAGTTAAAAGAATGCCAAAAATGTTGTTTGAGCATAAAAGAGGCTGGGACAAAAGTCCTAGCCTCTCAATTGTTTTTGGATTG
>NZ_KQ969062.1:1417209-1440032 GCF_001578775.1 Streptococcus cristatus
CCGATTTCTGTCCCACTCTCCGTCTTTAGATTGACAAGTCTTCCTGATCAATCTTGTGAGCTGTTCGATAAGCTTGGTAGAAAATGAAGACAGCCACAGCAGTCATGACAGGAACGATGACTGGGATATCTGTTTCAATAGAAGTCAATGGAGAATTCCAGAAGAAGTGGAGAACAAAAGCTGATAAGAAGTAAAATAGACCGGCTTTAAAATAGCTCTTTTGAGTCTTAGCAAATCGAAACATCAGAGCTAATCCGATAGTGGTCAAAGCAGTGTAGAGCCAGTGAGAAGCTACCCCACCAGTGATACGGCCTAAAATACCAGAGATAGTGAAGGAAAATCCTTCAGGAAGGTCGGAAAGGATATAAGAAAAGTCCTCACTAATCTGAAAACCTATGCCAGCTGTAATTCCCAACAGTAAAAAGCCTTTAAGTTTTTTGACTGGCACTAGATAGACAGCGAAAGCAACCGCCAAAAGCTTAAGCGGCTCTTCAACCAGCGGAGCTGCAAGGGCATTCTCCAGATAACTAATCACTGTATTTGGAAAACTCGTGCTAACCCACTCGTGGATATAAGTATTGGCTAAGCCAGACGTCCATCCAGAAATGAATAGCCCACCTAGCAGAGCAAGCCCAAGGCTAAATGCAGGCGTCTGCCATTTTTTACCCAAGCCGCGAATCAAAAGCAGAGCTGGGATGATATAAAGCAGGGCCAAAAGGGCTGACAGTCCGACAATTCCATAACCAGTACCTGACATACTGCCAGTAGTATAAGCTTGCGTCTCGTATTCCAAGCCAATCGCGCTTAGAAGGAGAAAAGTGAAAAGAACAATGTTTTTCTTCATAGAACAACTTTCTAAAATTTTATTTTCATCTTAGTATAACAAAAAAATCTAAAATAGAACTAATTTTAAAACTCATTAGAATGATTCTTAATTAGTATTCTAGTCGATATTGCTATAATATATTTATTTATCCTATATTCTCATATTTCAGCTTTTCTTCTCTTCTATATCGTCTTGATAATTGGGCTCGATAAAACAAGGAACCAAAGAAGCCCCTCATCGGGACTTTCATTAATTATTTTTCAGCTGTAAGTGCAGCCATTGTGATGTAGTTGTATGGTTTGTTAAAGTGTGGCAAGAAGAAGAGATCTGTCAAGGCCAACTTGTCAATTGTTACGTGCTCTTGGATAGCAAGTGAGAACATGTGGATTCCCATGCTAATTGCAGAGTCACGAGATACCATTTGCGCACCAAGGATTTCGCGGCTGTCTTTGTCAAAGACAATCTTGATGGCAACTTCGTGGTTGTCATGTTTGATAAATTCTGGTTTTTGAAGATCGTTAAAGCCAGTTTCAGCTGCGTTGTAGCCAGCAGCTTTGGCTTTTTCAAGAGTCAAACCAGTTGAAACCATGTGAAGACCGTAGATAGAGATACCATTTGATCCTTGCACACCGATTCCTTCCAACTCATGACCACAAGCGTTGTAAGCACCCACGATACCAGTACGTACAGCGTTAGATGCAAGAGCGATGTAGCTTGTGTCTTTACGAGCATTGTCATAAACAGTCGCACAGTCACCAACAGCGTATACACCTGGGATAGATGTTTCTTGTTTCTTGTCTACAAGGAAGGCACCGTTGCGGAAGAGCTCGATCTTACCGTCAGCAAGCGCTGTGTTTGGACGGAAACCAACTGCAAGAACAACCATGTCCACATCAAATGTTTCTTTGTCTGTTACCAAGCGTTCAACTTTACCATCACCTTGGATGGCTTTAACTGTTTGACCAAGAGCCAAGCGGATGTTGTGCTCTTCCAAGTTCTTCGCCATCATTTGAGTGAAGTCTTTGTCGTAGTAGCCGTTCAATACAGTGTCCACGATATCCACAAGCACCACTTCTTTTCCAAGACGCTCGAAGGCCTCAGCAAGTTCTACACCGATGTAACCACCACCAACAACGGCAATGCGCTCAAGGTGTTTGCTCTTGTCCTCAAGTTTTTCAATAACTTCTTCAGCATTTTGGTACAATTTAACGAATTGGACGTTTTCAAGAGTCGCTTTAAATTCGCGGTTCCCCTTAACAATTTCAACGCCTTCAATTGGAGGCAAGATTGGAGTTGAACCAGTTGCAAAGATCAATTTATCGTAAGACTCTTTGTGTTCTTTGCCTTCTACTTCTGCAGTCACAACTTTATTATCGTAATCAATTGAAAGTACTGGTGAGTTCATGTAAACTTTAGCGCCCTTAGCTTCCAATTTTTCTTTGTCAGAATAGAAGAGTCCTTCTGGACCATCGATTTGTTCCCCGATCCAAAGTGCCATTCCACAACCAAGGAATGAAATATTTGAGTTTTGGTCAAATACCACAATTTCATTTTCATGACCAAAGTTGTCCAACATCGTATTAATACAAGCTGTACCAGCGTGGTTAGCACCAACTACAACGATTTTACTCATAGAATAATCCACCTTTAAATTTAATTTACCAAACTAGTATACCATGTATCTGTTAGCGTTTACAAGATATATGCTCAGAATTTTTTTAAAATTTGGCAAATAGCTTTGATTTTAGACAAAAAAATTCAATTTTTCTGAAAATGTTATATATTTACAATTGTGAAAACGGTATCTTTCTGTTATACTAATAGAGAAGATTAAGAAATTTAATAGGGAAGGTTGTGATAAAAGTGGATCTTATTTCTAGATCCATCCATTTAATGGGATCGACTATCACTATTTCGATTCTCCATGAAAATGCCGACAGTCTTTTAGACCAGGTATTTTCTCTCCTAAGATTGTATGAAAAGCGCTTTAGTGCAAATGATGACAGCTCTGAGCTCATGCAAATCAATCACGCTGCCGGTAAACATCCCGTTTGTGTCCATCCTGATTTGTTTGAGTTGATTGAGTTGGGAAAAAAACATAGTCTCGCTCCAGACAGTCATCTAAATATTACCTTGGGACCCCTGATTCAAACTTGGCGAATTGGCTTTGCAGATGCAAAAGTTCCCAGTCCAAAAGAAATCAAGCAAGCGCTGTCACTCACTAACCCTGAGTATATCGAGTTAGATGCAACCGCCTCCAGTGTTTTTCTGACAATGGAAGGCATGAAAATCGACTTGGGCGCCCTTGCCAAAGGTTATATTGCGGATAAAATCGCTGCTTTTTTAAGAGGACAAGATGTCACCTCCGCCCTCATCAATCTTGGTGGAAATATCTTAACCATCGGTCTAAATGAAAAAAATAATCGTTGCTGGCGCATTGGCATTCAAAATCCAATCTTGCTACGTGGAAATAACCTAGCTCTTCTGTCCGTTCAGAATCAGTCTGTCGTGACTTCAGGGATATATGAAAGAAAACTGCAGGTAGATGGCAGGGTTTATCATCATATTTTTGACCGTACCACAGGCTACCCAATCGACAATCAACTAGCTAGTCTCACGATTGTTTCATCAAAGTCCGTCGATGGTGAAATATGGACGACCCGTTTATTCGGGGAAAGCCCTACTTCCATCTTAGAGAAAGTCGAACAAGAAAATGGAATCGAAGCCTTCGTTATTACAGAAAATCATCAAATTTTTTATTCATCTGGTCTCAGCCCAGAAATCTTATCCTAAATCCAGAAAGGAACCTACTATGTTAAAATTTATCGGTCTAGTTGGTACAAACTCAAAGAAATCAACCAACCGCCAACTCCTTCAGTACATGCAAAAGCATTTTGCTGATAAAGCAGAAATCGAGTTGATTGAAATCAAAGATATTCCTATTTTCAACAAACCGTCTGATATGCAAGTTCCAGAGATCGTTAAAGAAATCGCTGCGAAAATCGAAGCTGCTGATGGTGTTATCATCGGAACGCCTGAATATGATCACTCTATTCCCGCTGTTCTTATGAGTGCCTTGGCTTGGTTGTCTTACGGTATCTATCCATTACTTGGTAAACCAGTGATGATTACAGGAGCCTCTTATGGAACTCTGGGTTCATCTCGTGCCCAACTACAACTCCGTCAAATTTTGGATTCGCCAGAACTCAAAGCTTCTGTTATGCCAGGTTCTGAATTCCTACTTTCTCACTCACTTCAAGCCTTTGATAAAAATGGAGACTTGATTGACCTCGAAACCATTCAAAAATTGGACGCTCTTTTTGATGACTTCCGTTTGTTTGTTAAAATTACAGAAAAGTTATCAAGTGCCCAAGCACTTCTTCATCAAGAAGCTGAAAACTTTGACTGGGAAAAATTGTAAGAACTAGAAGGGAAAGAATCACATGAAATTTGTTGGACTTGTCGGCTCAAATGCAGACCAATCATACAACCGTAAATTACTAGAATTCATCAGAAAACAATTTAAACTGAAATTTGAATTAGAAGTCTTGGAAATTGATGAAGTTCCACTCTTTAATCAAGATGAAAAATGGGATGAATCCTTCCAGCTGCGCCTTTTGTACAACCGCATCACGCGCGCTGATGGTGTCATCATTGCCACTCCTGAGCACAACCACACCATTACAGCAGCTCTCAAGAGCGTCCTCGAATGGCTTTCTTATGAGGTTCACCCATTTGAAAGCAAGCCTGTCATGATTGTGGGAGCTTCCTACTACGACCAAGGAACGTCTCGTGCCCAAGTACATTTACGTAAGATTTTGGATGCTCCAGGTGTCAATGCTTATACTTTACCAGGAAATGAATTCCTTCTTGGTAAAGCGAAAGAAGCTTTTGATAATGAAGGCAACATCACAAACGAAGGAACTGTTAAATTCCTTGAATCTTGCTTAGATAACTTTGTTAAATATGTTGAGGTAGTCTCAAAATTGAAAAAACCTAAACCAATTGCTCCTGAAGACTTAGATGTCACGAACCCAATCGCAACAACCATCACAGAAGTTGACCCTGACGATCCAGAATGGGTAGAAAAAGCTGCAAAAGCTGTTGGTGCTGTTTCTGGCGATACCTATGTCAAGCTTGACCATGGTATCCTGACTGTTAACCAAATCGACATGTTCTTAAAGGCTATGCCGTTTGAGTTGACTTATGCTGATGATAACAACCAGTTCCTTTACTATAACAACGCTCACCAAGATCCAGACACTATGTTTGCCAAACGTGTACCATCCCAATCAGGTGGCCGTCTCTCAACTCTACACAACTCTCTTCCTGCTGCCCGCATGAAGAACGTAGAATGGGTAGTTGGTGTTCTTCGTAACGGTGATCAAGAGTACGTTCGTACAATCGTGCCGGGCTCACCTGAAGGCGTGATCAACACCCATAACTACCAAGCAATGTACTATCCTGACGGATCTTACGCTGGTATCAACGAAATCGTCTTTAACTTCCAGCCTTGGCTAGATTGGTATCTAAAAACAACTGGTCAACGCTTGGTTGGAGGAAGTGGTCCTTTTGCTCCTGCAGCTGCAGCCGTCGATGCCACTTCTGGTGCTTCAGATACTGGCGGTGGTCACGGCGGTGGAGATGCCGATGCAACATCTGGCGCTAGTGCTTAATCAGAACAAAATGAAAAGAATGGATTTTTATATCCATTCTTTTTTATTTTATTTCATTTCCTTGAAGGCCTTTTCTGCTTCTTCGTTGCTGATTGCTCCAAATTGAATCTTCCCAATTTTTCCTTGGCTATCAATGAGGATTTCGGTTGGAATACTGCGAACCTGATAGGCTTGGAAGATTGCACCAGACGTGTCAAATAGAACGGGCACATCCTTATAGCCTTGTTCTTGATACCATTTCGGGAAGTCCTCAACAGACTTCTCTCCTTGGAGACCTGGTGCTACAATAGACAATATTTCAAAATCACGGTCTTTTTTACCAGCTAACTCAACCAATTCTGGCATGCTTCGCTTACAAGGTCCGCACCAAGAAGCCCAGAACTTCAGATAGACTTTTTTTCCACGGTAATCAGAAAGCTTGACAGTTTTTCCATCCATTGACTGAAGAGTGAAGTCCGGTGCCTCCTGACCAACTGCAACCAGCGATTGGACACTTGTACTGGACTGGCTTTGACTATCCATCCCCTTTTCGTCAGATGAACAAGCTGATAGTGTCAGAAAAGCTATCGAAGCAACAACGATCGAAAGAATTTTTTTCATCTTTTTCTCCTTTTATCCAAAAATTCCTGATAAAGCATTTAATTGCCCGAGCATGAGAAGGATTCCCATAAAAATAATTAAGACTCCTCCGATTTTTTTCATTAGACCCATATAGGGTTTGATTTTTGAAAAATACCGCATAACGAAGCTAGAAGCTAAAGCTAAGATGAGAAATGGTAAAGCCATTCCCAAAGTATAAACCAGTGTCAAAAGCGCTCCTTGGATAGCTCCATTTCCTCCAGAGGCAGCTAGAGCCAGAACCGAACTAAGGACAGGTCCAATGCAAGGTGTCCAACCAAAACTGAAACTAATACCAAGCAAAAAAGCTGACAGAAAATCATTCCGACGACTGTTCTTCTTAAATTCCACATTTTTCTGGAATTGTAACTGCCTGATATTAATCAGCTCCATCTGATGAATTCCGAGCAAAATGATGATAATCCCCATCAGATAACGGAATTTCTCATCGTAAATCACTCTGCCTAAGAATCCTGCACCGAAGCCTAGTAGAAAGAAAACTAAAGAAATTCCAGCAATGAAGCACAGGGTCTTGATCAGACCAGTCCAAGCGATCTTTCTGCCTAAAAACTTGACTTCTCTAGGCTCTTCTTCATCCAGCAATATCCCTATGTAGACTGGTAACAAGGGAAAGATACAGGGTGAGAAAAACGAGAGAATTCCAGCCAAAAAGACCGAAACAAAAAATAAACCAGACTCCATCCCAACCTCCTTTAAGATGTGTTTTCAATATTATTATAACAAACGATTTAAATTTTTCCACATTTTGCTACACTATCCTCATTTTTGTATAATTTATCGGAGAAGCCGTCTGTAAAAACACTATTTTGCTCCTAAACAAGAAAAAAAGCCGGAAATTTTCCGGCTGGAGTACTGAAGGATAGCGAACTTAATCATCTGAGTCTAGCGGCAAGTAAAGACTGATCTGGGTGAATGTATCTGGTTCGGACTGGATTTCCATATGGTAGTCGTCGCCGAACTGAAGTTTCAAGCGTTGATCGATATTTTTCAGACCAACACCACCTAAGCGAGGGAGAGTCTTGTCCACTGAATTCTGGAGTTCAAAACCGCGGCCGTTATCATAGATAGACAGTATCAGCTGCCCCTTTTCTGCTGCTGACGTCACCCGAATCACGCCTTGTCGGTCAATTTCCTTGATACCATGGTATATGGCATTTTCAACTAAAGGCTGAAGTACCAGCTTGGGCAGTTTATAATCAGCTATAGATTCATCCTCTTCAATCTCATATTGGAGCTTGTCACCATAGCGCTGCTTCTGGATAAAGAGATACTGGCGAACGTGATCAATCTCATCTCTAAGAGAAATCTGTTCGTGTCCTTGATTAAGTGCCAAGCGGAAATACTGAGCGAGTGATTTTGTTACCTCAACAACACGCTTGCTGTCATTAAACTCGGCCATCCAGACAATCGTATCTAAGGTATTATAAAGGAAATGGGGATTGATTTGAGCTGAGAGAGCTCGGAGCTCATAGCGGCGGACATTTTGTTCTTCTGTCTTGACAGCTTCCATTAGTCGTTCGATTTGATCCAGCATTTTATTGAACTGCTGAGCTAAGCCAACCAACTCTGGAGAACCCTTTGCTTCCACCCGAAGGTTTGATTCGCCTGCGCCAATCTTTAGAATAACTGCTTGTAGATTCTGCAGCGGCTTAATCCACAAACGCAGAACGAACCAAATACCAGTCAAGCACATCAGGAGTGCTAAAAGGCCCAGTCCCATAAAAGAATAAAGCATTTGTGACTGAAGCATCTGTAATTGCTCTAATGAGGCGACGCCAATTAAGGTCCAGTCGCTATCCGCAATATCAATCTGGTAGACAAAAGCCTGCTTCTGGTCTGCGTAACCATCCTTGACCGAGATATAGGGCTGCATAGCTTTCATTTCCTGACTGGATGAATAAACACTCTTCTTGGGATGATAGACAAATTCATGCTGGCTATTGACAATAAAACTAAAGCCCTTTTTCCCTAGCCGAAGCCGATCCAGATAGGCTTTGAGACTCTTATAGCCGATATCCAGACGTAAAACACCGAGATTCTGCCCAGCTTCATCCACTACTTCCTGAGTGACAGAAACAACCCACTTCTCTTTCTCTGATGACAGAGATTCTTTCCGAGCAGGGGTTAAGACAGGCATGGCTTTGGTATGAACAGCTTCCTGATACCATTTTTCATTCATCATATCAGAAGATGTCTGCATGCTGATTTGAGAATCTGTCGAGACCACGCGCCCGTCCTTGGTAACCAATACTGCCGACACCAAATCTGGATCAGTCTCAATGATGGTTTTCATCAAAGTCTGAACTGACTTTTCGCTGCTTTCTTGATTCTGAGCAAATTTCCGAATCGTTTCTTCCTTGCTCAGTGTAGAGGTGGTTTGTTTTAATTTTTGCAAATAGGAAGCAATAAACTGCCCACTTTGCTCCATACTATTGCGCGTCGTCCGCTCTGTCAGCTGCCGAATAGTCTGCGAGCTAGTCTGATAGTAAAGACTCCCAACAGATCCCAAAAGTAAAAGGACCAGCAGAAAAATATAGACAATCAACTGGATAAGAAGCGGATATCGTTTCATTTCTCCTCTCCTTTTTTAAACTGCCGAGGTGTCAGCCCAACCACCTGCTTGAAGCGCTGAGAAAAATAGTTCATATCTTCAAAACCTACCTGCTCTGCTATTTCATAAATCTTCAAATCTGTGGTTAAGAGTAAGAGTTTAGCTTTTTTTATCCGTTCTTGAATCAAATAATCTTGAAAAGGCAAGCCTAATTCTTTTTTGATAAGAACACTTAGGTAGGACGGACTAAATCCCAATTGGAAAGCCAAACTTTTCAAGCTTAATTCTGAATCAGCTAGACGCGCGTGAATAGCCTCTTCCAACTCAGAACGTTGGCCTTGATCGACCAAGTCTTGAATCTGGGCTTTTTTACGTTCCTTATCAAGTTTAATCTGAACCTTGGCCAACATCTCCTCAACATCATCCTTGGAAAATGGCTTGAGAAGATAGTCATCTGCGCCTAGTTTAATGGCTGTCCGAGCATAGTCAAAATCATCATAGCCCGTCAGAAAAACGATATGGCACTTAGGAGCCTGGTCCCTGACTAGCTTGGCAAGTTCAAGGCCATTCATCTGTGGCATATTGATATCGGTCAGCAGGACATCAGCAGGATTTTCCTGAAATTTCTGCCAAGCTTCTATTCCATTTTCAGCCTGGGTAATAACTTGCATACCAAACTGTTCATAGTTTACCAAGGACACAATCCCCTGTCTTACCAGATACTCATCCTCTACAATCATGATTGAATACACAAGATTCAACTCCTTATTTTTACTGGATTTATTATAGCAAATTTTCAATCAAAATGCTCTTAAACATAATCCAACAGATAGCCGTAGCCCTTCTCCTCCATCTCAGCTTTTGGAATGAACTTGATTGACAAACTATTAATACAATAGCGCAAGCCTCCCTTATCCTTAGGACCGTCTGTGAAAACATGGCCCAGATGGGAATTTCCAACCCGACTACGAACTTCTGTTCGAGTCATATTGAAGCTCTTGTCTTCTTTGTAAGTTGCAACATCCGGACTGATAGGACGTGTGAAACTCGGCCAACCGCAGCCTGAATCAAACTTATCCTTTGATGAAAAGAGAGGCTCGCCTGTCACCACATCCACGTAAATACCAGCATCAAACTTATCCCAATAGCGGTTAGAAAAAGCCCGCTCTGTGTCATTCTTTTGTGTAACTGCGTATTCTTCTGGCGAGAGCTTAGCCTTAATCTCTTCATCGCTAGGCTTAGGATAGCGGCTAGCTTCGATAACAGGGTATGCAGCTTGATTGACATCGATATGGCAATATCCATTAGGATTCTTTTTTAGGTAATCCTGATGGTAATCTTCTGCTTTGATAAAGTTTTTTAGAGGTTCTTTTTCAACAGCTAAAGGCTTATCATATTTCTTAGCAACTTCATCAAAAACTTGATTGATGGTATTCAAATCTGCTTCATCCTTATAATAAACACCTGTCCGATACTGGGTACCCTGATCATTTCCCTGCTTGTTTTTAGAAGTTGGATCAATGATGCGGAAATAATGCAGCAGAATTTCTTTTAGCGAAATTTTCTTGGCATTGTAAGTGATGTGAACAGTCTCGGCATGGCCAGTTTGGGAGACCAATTCATACTTGGTCGTGTCGCCCTTACCATTTGCATAGCCTGATACTGCATCTATTACACCTGGCACACGAGAAAAGTACTCTTCTACTCCCCAAAAACAGCCGCCAGCCAGATAAATCTCCCGCTTGTCCTCTTCCTTGACATCTTCTTTCTTCTGTTTAGTCACTTCTGTCTTGCTCATAGAGGCTTTCTTGATTTGCTCAATATTGGCCTGAGATGGGTTAATAGACATGGAGCCCTTGATTAAGAAAAATAGACCAAAACAGGCAAGCAAGCCAACCAGAATCAGAAAAATCTTCCATTTGCCTTCCATGTTCATTGCTCCTTTCTACTTGATTTCCTTTAGTGTTTTTTCAATATCTTCCTTACTCATGTAGCCCACATGAGTTTTAGCAAGTGAGCCATCACTATTGATAAAGAGAGCAGATGGGTAGGATCGAATACCGTATTCTTTCAGTAATTCTCCCTTAGTATCCATAAGAACTGGCATGTTCTTGTAATCCAAAGACTTGTACCATTCCTTGAAATCATCAGCAGACTTTTCTCCGTTAAAAGTCGGAGACACCACCGTCAGCACAACATAATCTTTTCCAGACTGCTCCTTAGCCAAATCATTGGTATCTCCAAGAGTGGATAGACAGATAGAGCACCAAGAAGCCCAAAATTTTAGATAGACTTTCTTGCCTTTGAAATCAGACAACTTGTAGGTCTTGCCGTCTACTCCTTGCAGACTAAAGTTCTTAGCCATTTTTGTAGCTTGATTAGAATTTGCCTTACTAGTCATGGAACTTTTATCATTTTTAGAAGCTTCCGAATTCATTTGCTGATTTGAGCAAGCTCCCAATAAACCGACACAAAGCAAACTAGCAGTCAAAATCGATAGTTTCTTCATCGTTTTCTTTCCTTTCAAAATAAGGAGAAAGCCGACAAAACTGACGACTTTCTTTCCTATGGTGGAATTCTTATTTGTCAGATGACATTTCGGATGAATCTTTCATGTCATCCTTCATGCTTGAATCGCTTGATTTCATATCATCTTTCATGTCAGACTTACTTTCGGACATCATAGACGAGTCCTTCATCTCATCCTTTTTCATCTTTTCATCAGACATGCTGGAGTCTTTCATATCCTCCTTCTTCATGTCGTCTTTTTTCATATCCTCTTTCTTCATCATACTGCTGTCATCCATCTTTTTCATGTCTGAATTTGACTTTTGACTGGAGCAAGCAGCCAAGGCAAAGATACTAAGAGTAGCCATTGTAAGGGTAGCAATTTTTTTCATGATATTTCTCCTTTAATTATATAATATTTATCCAAATAGTGACGCTAAAGCGTTTAGATTTCCGAGCATTAGCAAAATTCCCATGAGAATGATGAGTGCACCGCCGATTTTCTTAAGCGTTCCCATATAAGGTTTGAGTTTGGCAAAGCGCTGTAATACCCAGCCAGAAGCCAAAGCCATGGCTAGAAACGGAAGTGCTAATCCTAGTGTGTAAACCAACATAAGTAAGCCTCCCTGAAGAGCGCCGTTGCCTCCAGAAGCTGCAATTGCTAAAACAGAGCTCAGAACAGGTCCCACACAAGGCGTCCAACCAAAACTAAAGGTGATGCCTAAGAGAAAAGCGTTAAGAAAATCACTTCTTTTACTATTCTTTTTAAGTTGGATGCTCTTTTGCTTTTGCAGCCGCTGGATATTGATGATTCCCATCTGGTGGATTCCCAGTAGAATGACAATGCCACCCAAAAGATAGCGAAACCAAGGGGCATAGAGGACTTGCCCCAAAGCACCAGCTCCATAGCCCAAAACCAAAAATACAGTAGATAGACCTGCTATAAAGCAGAGCGTCTTAGCTAAACCGTGCCAAGAAAGATCCCTTCCCATAAACCGAACCGTTTTCGGCTGATCCGAATCCAGCAGAATTCCCACATAGACTGGCATAAGCGGTAAGATACAAGGGGAGAAAAAGGAAAGAATCCCCGCCAGAAAAACAGAAATAAAGAACAAAAAACTTGTTGCCATTTCAAAAACCTCTCTATCAATTTTCTGACTCTAGTATAAAATAAAAATCCCCCAAAAAATAGGGAGATCGATTTGAAAAAACTTGAATTTGGTTTTATCTTTGCTAAATCAAGAATTGAAAACGTTTACTAATTTCTGTGAATTTATGTTAAGTTGAGAGTAAATGTAAAAGTGCTTCCTAGGCCATACTGGCTTTCAACCGTTATTTCTCCACCCAGCTGATGAGCCAACTCACGTGCAATAGCAAGACCCAGACCATGCCCGCCTGTCTTCATATTACGAGATGTTTCTACACGATAAAGGCGTTTGAAAATCTTATCCAAATCCTCAGGAGCAATACCCTGTCCTTCATCTTTTACACTTATTGTCAAGATTTGCTCAGTTAATTGAGCCACGACCTCAATTTTAGTTCCAGGGTCTGAATACTTAAAGGCATTATTTAGCAAGTTGACCAAGATACGAGAAAGTTTATCGTAATGGCTCTTAATTTTCGCTGACTCAGGAGACACTTGAATGTAGATGTCTCGCTCCTCTTGCTCAATCAATAGTTGAAATTCACTCATGACCTCAATCAATAGCTGGTCTAGAAAGACTATTTCAGCTTCTCCATCTGATTCTATTCGAGGCTGGGCATTAAGAGTCAAAACATCCAATTCTTCCACCAGTTTATTCAAACGCTCTGTCTGACGGCTAATCGTGGTCAAGTAATGAATCTGCTCGTCTTCCTTGATCACTCCATCTAAGATCCCCTCCACAGTCGCCTGAATAGAGGTAATGGGAGTTTTAATATCGTGAGAAAGCTGGGCAATCATCATTCCTTTTTCTCGTTCACTTTCATCAAGCGATTCAAACGTTTCTTGCAAATTATGCGACATATCGTTAAAAGCCTGACCCAACTCTTGAAATTCAATAGGGCCCTTGGCGTCAATCTCTGCACTAAAATCCTTGTCAGCTATATTCTGAGCCTGTTTTTTCAGATGCCGAAGGGAAGAAAATACTGGCGATAAAAGAAAGAGACTGACTGCCGCCCCTATAAAACTAGCAATCAAGGTCATTCCAACTAGGAAATAAATCTCACTTTTTACAATCAACATTCGCTGGACTGCCCAGAAAACGAGTAAAATCGTTAGTAGGCTAGAAATCAGATACCCCACCAGAATGTAACTTTTTAATTTCATTTTATACCTCGTGCTCCTTCCATTTTATACCCCAGACAGTTTTGACGGCAGGAGTGTCTGAACTGGCATACTTGGTCAATTCCTGTCTCAGAGCATGTATATGAACATTAAGGGTATTGGTATCATCTACGAAGTCTTCCTGCCACACCTTTTCGTAAAGCTCCGTCTTTGAAAAAACTCTCTCAGGATTACTAGCTAAAATCCAGAGCAGTTCAAAGGACTTCACTGTTAATTCCAAAAAATGCTCCCCGATGCGAGCCTCATGAATCACATGATTCATCACCAAATCACCGAGCTCAATTTGTTCGATCTCGCCTCCACGATGCAGTCGGCGCAAAATGTTATTGACTCTTAGAACTAGCTCACGCGGACTAAAAGGTTTGGCTATAAAATCATCTGCTCCTAAGCTCAAACCGTAAATTTTGTCTTGATCGCTAGTCTTAGCCGTTGTAAAAAGAAAAGGCTGATCAGGTGCTATATACTGAACCTCACTGATAAAGTCATAACCGTCCATATTCGGCATCATGATGTCCGTTATGATCAGGTCAACAGATTTCTTTCTGAAAAGATCTAACCCCTCCACGCCATCTCGAGCCACTAAAACATGGTAGCCTTCCTGCATAAGATAGCGCTTTTGAATATCTAGAATATCCATCTCATCATCAACGAGTAAAATTGTCTTTCCCATTTGCCAATCTCCTGATAAAAACAGTGTTATACTGGCTTTAGTATAACACTATTTTTAGTAATTTTTAAATGATTTGAACCTTAATCTTTTTGTTTTTCTTTCAAACCTAGAAGGCTAAGAATTCCTGCCAAGGCTAGTCCTAAGAAACCAATGGTAGCTGTAGCTGTTTGAGCTTCACCAGTTTTTGGTAACGTAGGCTTATCATTTTTTTTCACCGTATCTGCCATCGGCTTAGAAGTTGGGTGTTCCCCCTTCACATCAGTCATGCGATGATCTACTTCCTTCGTACCCTCAGCTGTACTCATAGAATCTGTTGCAGAAGGCTTCTTATTCATCTGGCCTTCTTGAGATGGTGTTGTAGAAGGTTTCATATTCATTTGACCTTCTTGAGATGGTATTGTAGCCATTTCTTTTCCACGAAGCTGAATCGTTACTTGACGAGTCGCGATAAGATTTGTCAAATCTGGTTTTCCATCTTTAGCACCATAGACCTTGACAGTAGCTTGGTAACTGCGAGTGCCATTAGCACGAAGTTGGTCAAGAAGGGCTTGCCCGTCTTTACCTGTAGTATTGCCGTTCAAATCCACTTCGTAGAAGTATTGACCTTTCGCCAAGCCTTCAAGTGGCAAGAGAGCTGGATTTTTAGCTGTTCCATTGTCTGACCAAGGTGCCTTGTCAGAAGATTTGAGCAAGAGGCGCGTCAACATACCATCTCCACCGAAAGCTTCATACGGAATAACTTGATTAACACCAGCCAAGAATGAACCGGGAACGTTCGCTTTTTCTAGGTAACTAGCTGGGACATCTACTGTATCTTTAGTATTCTCAGCAACACCTTTTTTAACTTCGTCTGGAGTTGTTACTGATTGAGGAGTAGTCGCTTCACGAGCTTGGTTTGAAACTACATCAAGAGTTGCCACTGGCTTAGCTTCTTCTTTCTGATCGGTAACTTCTGTAATATTCTGTTCTTCTTTGGTTTTTGTTACTTCTTCCTTTGGAGTTGGGTTAGACTTATCTAAAGAAATAGTTTCATCAACTACTTCCTTTGGAGCTGACTGATTTTCAGGAAGAGCTGAATCCACTCCTTCTTTTAAAACTGTCTCTGGCAACTCATTCTTTTCTAGTGATGATGAATCTGTTTGAAGAACTTCAGTCGGAGTCGTAGTGAGAACATCTGCATGTACAGTGTTTGGTTGACCAACTAGCAAAAAGAAACCACTGGCAACTACGACGGAAGCTACACCCACGCTTAAACGACGGATTGACCAGCGAGCATACTTTTGATTTAGGTTGAATTTCATAAGATTCTCCTTTAGGTTTGTTTTTTTGATGACTTTAGTATAATCTCCTAAGATTAAATGGAGATAAGAAATAGTTAAAATTTCTCTTAAATCTATCTTATAAAATGCTTATATCGTCTTATTATTCATAAGAAACAACTTGATTTTCTTCACCAAACATTCCCAGTCTTAAACTTAAATCACCTAATACAATTGACAATGAGTCAAAAAAATCCACCACACTGTGGTGAATTTTCTTCTTATGCTTCAAATTCAAAAGCGTCACTTTTTTGCTTGTTTGGCAAAAGGAGCGAGAGCAAGATGCCAACCAGAGCCGGCAGCAACCAAGGTAGAGAAGCTTGAGCAAATGGTAGAGCATTAATCAGATTGAGAATTGCCGTTAGCTTGAATTGTCGTCCCAAAATGCTAGCAAAAGCAATCAGGGTCACCGCTGTGATGGTCAACTGCATTCCTGGTTTAGAAAGTGGTAAAAAGCGATTAACCATGACAATCATCACAATCGTAATGGTAATAGGATAAAGAATTTCCAGAACTGGAACTGAATACTGAATAATAGCATTCAAACCAAGATTTGCAATAGCGAAACCAACTAGCGTAAAAATGGTCGCATACACTTTATAAGATACTTTCGGGAAGGTATTATGGAAAAATTCGCCAGTTGAGACGATAAGTCCAGCTGTTGTTGTAAAACAGGTCACCGTTACCATAATCGCTAGGAAAATCTGAGCCATCGGACCAAAGATGGCTTGAGTTGCAGAAGACAAAACAGAAGCCCCTACGTTTGCACCTTTCGGCAAATTCTCTAGATTAAGTGGGAAGTGATTTCCAAGGAAAGCCAAACCGATATAAAGAACGCTAAAGCCTAGCGCCACAAGAATACCCACGACCCAAATAGTAGAAATATATTCCTTTTTATTCTTGAAACCGAGCTGGTTGAGTGTTGTCACAGCAACCACACTAAAAGCAACTGAAGCCAAGGCATCCAGAGTATTGTAACCTTGAAGAAATCCCGCTCCGAAAGCTGAAGCAGCATATTCCGCTGTTGCTCCTTGAGGAGCAGTGGAACCATATTTGGTAGCGCCCAATACAACTAAAACTACAATCAATAGGGCAAAGATTGGCGTTAAATAACGACCAATACTATCAAGGATTTTCGATGGATTAAGTGCAATCAGATAGGCAAAGGCAAAATAAACCAGCGTAAATCCAAAAAGCCAAATGGCATGAGAACCTGCAGGCAACATGGGCTCAATCCCGACAGAAAATGCAGTGGTCGCCGTCCGAGGAATGGCAAAGAAGGGACCAATTGCAAGATAAAGGGCTACCAAGTAAACTACCGCAAACCAAGGGGCAATCTTTTTCGAAATTTCATCAATATAGCCCTTGGGATTTAAAGTACCTATAATCAAGGTTAGAATAGCAATACCAACACCCGATAGGACAAAGCCCCCAATAGCTGGCCAGAAATTTTGACCAGATTCCAAACCCAATTGAGGTGGAAAAATCAGGTTACCGGCTCCGAAAAACATTCCAAATAAAAGCAAACCGGTCAAGGATCCTTTTTTTATCATCGTCATCTCCAGTCTTTTTAAGATTTTTCCATTATACCTATAAACACCAATCATTGCAAGGATTTTGAAATAAAAATTGCCTTTTCTTAACCCAATAAAATCACGAAATTTAATACGATTTATTACGAATTATCTTTTCTTATTTTCGAATTATATCATATCGACAATTCCTTTTTTATGAGATGGACTTATGCTATACTAGTTATAAGTTCAATTGCGAGGTTCTAATATGTTACTTCATCTAATCTGGCTCATTCCTGCTGCTATCTTTACTTTTTTAGTCTATCGGGAACCTAGAAGTTTATTCAATGCTTATCTCCTGACCTTCACTCTTATGATGATGGGAATTGTTTTAGCTGGGCTTACGATTGTTAGTCTTGAGCGATTTATTGGTTATACACCAGCTATGATTAGCTTTTATATCCTGCTTTTAGCAATTCCTATTAGTATTTTCGCTTCTACTGCTTATTTGATTTTTAATGGTCGCCAAATGCTACAGCTAGAGGGACTCAGACTAGCCAATCTACTATCGCTTCTCTACGGCCTAGCGATCGTGGGACTTGCTTTACTGCATTTTCTCGCTCCTCGGTCATTTCTTGCAACTTTGATTTCCCTCGCTGATTTGCTACTATTTTACGGAACCTTTCTCTATCTTTCCTATATCATCTATGCATTCTTTTTAAATATTTTTCCAGTCAAGAAAGAGCCTCAGACTATTATTATCCTCGGTGCAGGATTGTTTGGAGATAAGGTGCCTCCCCTGCTGGCTCAGCGCTTGGATAAAGGGATAGCCATCTATGAGAAATTTAATCGGAGGCCAGTCATCATTGTCTCTGGCGGTCAGGGAGACGACGAGCGGATTTCCGAAGCAGATGCTATGGCAGGTTATTTGATAGATAAAGGAGTCCCAGCTGACAGTATTTTCCTCGAAAATAAATCTCGCACTACGCTTGAAAATCTCATATTCAGTAAACAGCTTATGCTATCACAAGGACTGGAGCAAGATCGAGTTGTCCTAGTCACAAATTCTTTCCACGCGCTACGTGCTGGCATCTATATGAAACAAGTTGGTCTCAAAGGCCGCAGTATTGGTTCTCGCACGGCCTTCTATTTTCTTCCTTCTGCATGGATCCGAGAAACTGCCGGTTTGATCCGTATCTACTGGAAATGGCATGCGTTTATCATCGGAATTCTGCTACTTCCCTTCCTTTTCTCCTTATTCCACACATATTTTTCATTGTAAAAAGCCCTAGAAAAAGGTATAATGATGGTAAGAAAAAAATGGAGGTCCGTCTAAGATGAAATTTACCATTGATAAAAGTTTAGCAGAACTGGGCATCACAAGCGTCGTCCTTGGCATTGCTAGAAACGTCGATCCTCAGGCATCTTTATCAGAAGCCTTTCTCCAAAAACAGAAGGAAGCAGAGAACTGGGCCTTGAACTGCAATCTAGCAGAAATCACTGACCATCCGACTATCCAAGGCTACTGTGATCTGCTGCAGAAAGTGGGACGTAGTGTTAAAAAGAACCCGCCAACTGTACCAGCTCTGATCCGCAATATCCAACACCGCGGCTCCATTCCAAGGATTAATAGCATTATTGATATTTATAATGTAGAATCCTTGCATTCTCTCCTAGCTATCGGCGGTCATGACCTTAATAAAATCGGTGATGAGATTGAGTTTACTGTCAGTCAGAAGGATGATATTTTCCTTCCTATCTTATCCAAGGAAAAGCACGTGGCTCTGACCGACTATGTCTATCGAGATGAAAAAGGCATCCTTGCCTGGCTTGATGTTCGTGACAGCGACCTTTATAAATTTGATGATCGCACTAAAAATGCTATTTTCATTATCCAAGGAAATGCCCATACGTCCGTTCAAATGCGACTAGAAGCCCTTGAACGCATCCACCAGGATTTAGCAGCAGCCATGCCAAATCTCGAATTTGAAACCCATGTCATTCAAGTAGAAGATCTTTAAGCAACTTTTCACTCGACAAGTTTTTGAAGTAAAACTCCATCAAATTATAAATCAAAAAGGAAACTCAGCTGAGTTTCCTCTTTTATATGTCTAGGCTTCTTTCTTATCCGAAAATTGACTCATATATAAGTCATGATAGAAGCCCTTGTCGGCCAACAGTGACTCATGATTGCCCTGCTCAATGATTTGTCCATCCTTGAGCACTAAAATCTTGTCTGCTTCTTGGATAGTAGACAAACGATGCGCAATGACAAAGCTCGTCCGCCCCTGCATCAGAGTTTTCATGGCCTTCTGAATCAACAACTCCAAACGAGTATCTACTGAGGAAGTCGCCTCATCCAAAATCAGAATCTTAGGATCGGCCAAGAGAGCCCGTGCAATCGTCAGGAGCTGCTTTTGTCCCAGCGAAATATTGCTAGACTCCTGATTCATTTCCATATTGTAGCCACCTGGCAAGGTGCGGATAAAGTGGTCCACATTGGCTGATTTGGCTGCTTCTATAATCTCCTCATCAGTAGCATCAAGATTACCAAAGCGAAGATTTTCCTTGATAGTTCCTTCATAAAGCCAAGCGTCCTGTAGAACCATACCAAATTGCTTACGATAGTCTTGGCGGGATAGCTGGCGAATATCGTGGCCATCTACGCTGATAGAGCCCTTGGTCACATCGTAGAAACGCATGAGGAGGTTGATCAGGGTCGTCTTACCAGCTCCAGTCGGCCCAACAATAGCCACCATTTCACCCGGCTGGACTTCCAGATTAAAGTTGCGAATCAGCGGCTTGTCTGCCACATATTGGAAATCTACATCTTTGAAGCTGACTTGACCGGTCAAGTCCTTGTCTAGCTGGACGGTATTATCCATCACTTCATCTGGCTCATCCAAAATCTGGAAAATCCGATCCAGCGAAGACTTAGCGCTCTGGAGCTGACCTGCCAGCTGGGTGAGGTTTTGAATAGGCTGATTGACCTGCCAGACGTACTGGACAAAGGCCTGCATATTCCCAATCGTCAGCTGACCAGCAATAACCTGTAAACCACCCAAGAGAGCAACGATAAGATAGGTCAAATCCGAAATCCCATTCAGCACGGGCATCATGAGCCCTGAGATAAAGCTAGCTTTAAAGCCGACTTCCTGCAAATTTTTGAGTAATAGCTCGAAAATCCTCAGCCGAGGTCTCTTCCCGACCATAAAGCTTGAGAACATTGAAGCCAGACAGATTTTCTTGGACGAAGCCATTCATAGCGCCCAAAACATCCGCCTGCTGCTTAAAGTAGAGCTGGGATTTCTTGAGGATAATTCTTGCTCCCATATAGGTCAGAGGAATGCTGACGATGACGATCAAGGCCAGCTGGAGATTCAGATACAAAACCATCCCGATGACCAAAATCAGTGTCATAACGGCATTGACCACCTGCAAAAAGCTTTGTTGGAGAGCATTTGAGACAGTCTCCACGTCACTAGTGAAGCGTCCAATCAAATCACCAAATTGGTGCTTATCAAAGTAAGAGACAGGAATTTGATTGATTTTACGACTGAGCTCATTGCGCATGTCGCGAACGGTGCTCTGCACAGCATTGGTCATGAAATAGTTAGAAAAGTATGAACCAATCTCATAAAAAAGGGCACGAATAAAGTAGAGCAGCATGATCCAAGCAACATAGCTGCTATTGATGGCTGCACCGGGGACTCCCTTGGCCATATCCAGCAGATTTTGCGTCAGCTCTGTGATGGCAAGCCCTAGGACAAAAGGCTCTAGGACACTCATGACCACGCTGACAATCTTGAGGAAGACTGCAAGAAGCACGGCGGCTTTATAGACTTTTAGATAGCCCCATAAACGGACAAAACTATTTTCTTTCATCTCTTCCTCCTATTCTTCTGTTAGTGATTGGCTATTGAGCTGGGAATTGGCAATTTCGCGATAGATAGCATTATTTTCCATCAGTTCCTCATGCCGGCCTCGACCCACGATCTCACCCTTGTCTAAGACAATGATTTGATCCGCGTCCATAATAGTTCCGACCCGCTGAGCCACAATGAGAACCGTTGCATCCTGCGTCACTTCCTTAAGTCGGCGGCGCAAAGTCGCATCCGTTTTGTAATCCAGAGCCGAGAAGGAATCATCAAAGATATAAATGTCTGGCTCCTTGAGGACCGCACGCGCAATGGATAGACGCTGCTTTTGACCACCAGATAGATTGCTGCCACCTTCAGCCAAATGCGTCTCGAAGCGTTCTTCTCTGCTCTCGATAAAGTCGCGAGCTTGAGCCACATCTGCTGCTTGATTGAGCTCCTCAGAGCTAGCATCTTCCTTACCATAGCGGATATTTTCAGCGATCGTCCCGGTAAATAGCAGAGCTTTCTGCGGGATAAAGCCAATCTTCTGACGGAGGGCTTTGAGATTATAGGCGCGGACATCCACACCATCCACCAAAATCTTGCCCAAGGTCACATCATAGAAACGCGGAATCAGCTGAACCAAGGAAGATTTACCAGAACCTGTTGAGCCGATAAAGGCGATCGTTTCCCCCGGTTTAGCTTGGAAGGAAATATTATGTAGGACAGGATTTTCCGTCTCACCTGGATAGGCAAAGGTTACATTGTCAAATTCCAGATAGCCACGAGTCGCAGTTTCCGTGATCCCCTTCTCATTTGGATCGATGGAAATCGGCATATCCATGACTTCCTTCAGCCTCTCGCTAGAAACCGCCGTCCGTGGATACATAGTAAAGAGACTGGACAGGAGCAGGAAGGACAGAAGGGCATGAAAACTGTACTCGATAAAGGCAACCAAATCCCCGATTTTCAACTCGCCGCTGCCCAGTGGCTTAAGAGCAAACCAGACAATAGCCACAATCATGGCAATGATAATCTGCACAAAAAGGGGCTCCGTCAAACCTGTCAGCTTAAAGAGGTGGTTGGAATTCTCCGCATAAATTTCATTTTCATTAGCGAAGCGCTCTTCCTGAAATTCCTCACGGGCAAAGGCTCGAATGACCCGCAGACCGGTCAGATTTTCCCGAGCATACTGGTTGATCTTGTCCAGCGTCTTCTGCTGCTTTTCAGACAGGGGACGCGTCTTGACCGCAACATACCAAACTACGATTGCCAAAAAAGGCACTGAAATCGCCACAATCCAGGCCATGGACGGACTGGTCAGGAAAATCATGAGGATGGACGACAGCATCATGATAGGCGTGATAGCTCCCATCTTGAGCGTTTGCTCAGCAAACTGCATAAGGACAAAGGCATCACTGGTAATCCGCGTCACCAGTGAAGAAACGCCGATCTGCTCATATTCATGATGGGAATACTCCTGCAGCTTATCATAGAGATCATTCCGCATATCCCGCACCATGCTGGTCGTTAATTTTCCAGCGGCATAGGAAAGGACGATCCGCCCCAAAATCCCAAGGATAATAACCAGTAACATGATAAAGCCCCAGAAATACAGGCGTTCCTGATTGCCTTGGTTAATCCCCTCGTCAATCATGCGCGCCAAAACCGTTGGCAGCCCTAGATTGACCACTACAAAAAAGATGGCCGACACAAAATCCAGTACCAACCACTTGGGGTAGCGTTTCAAATAAGACCAAATGTAAAGCATAATCCCTCCATTTTTATAACAATAAAAAAGCACTGAAGAGCACTTTTAGACAGAAAAGAGCGCGCAAATGCACGCCTTACTAAGAATAGTATAGCAGAAATATGAAAAAGCGTAAAGACTTATCAGCATATCTTTTCTTCAAGTTTATATTTTATTTTAAAAA
>NZ_KQ969062.1:1440612-1447852 GCF_001578775.1 Streptococcus cristatus
TTTATTTTAAAAAGCATTACTTACTCCGATTTGTTAAAACTTAAATAATTACAAAAAAGCCAAGTCAAAAGACTTGGCTTTTTTAAAATTGGATACTATATTACTTAAGAGTAATGTAGGCGTTAAACCTACAAAGCTTGTCATTAAGCATTTTTCGATTAATTTTGAACCCGTAGGGGTGTTTGTAGGGGTGTTGAAATCACTCCCTCCTTTTGCAATAAATCAGTTATTTCACTACCAACAGTTTTCGCATTTATATTATAGTGGTGTGAATATGTATTCAGAGTCGTAGCTTTATCAATTCTGCCAGACCTTTGAGAAACCGCTAAAACGTCTTTCTTAAGAACATTAATCATAAATGAGTCATGACTATGTCTAAGACCTTTACCAGTGATTTCTGGCACTCCTGCAAGTCTCGCATGACGTTTTAACATTCGCGTCAAAGTGCTTTTAACCATTGGTTCACCAAATTTAGACAATATAAAATCATTATTGGAATTTGCAACCTGTACCGAGCGCCAACGTTCGAGGATTTTTATAGTCTCATCATCTAAGTCAATGTACCTTATTCCTGCTTCTGTCTTAGTTTGCTCTTTCCGATTGTAAATACCACCCTTAAGAGCTTCTAAAGTAGCATGAACAAAAATACGCTTATTTTCCTTATCATAGTCAGACCACAATAGAGCAAAACCCTCACTGACACGAACACCTGTCATATAATATAACCATGTTGTAGTGAATCTGTGCAAATCCTCATAATCTGATAGGTCGAAGGTGGTAATAATCTTTTTGAAGTCCTCAAAAGTCCAAAATTTAGTATCAGGACGTTTCCCTTTCGGATTATCAAGACTCTTACATGGGAATGTTTTGATATATTCCATGCGTTCAGCATAGCCTAGACATTGCTTAAATCGTATCCAAACACATTTCGCGTAGTTTGGAGAGTATCTGTCAATAAGTTCCAGACGAAACTTTTCACAATCACGGGGTTTTATCTCTCGCAATTTCTTTTGCCCAAATACTTCTACAAATGAATTGAAGTGAGCGATTGCCGTTCTATATGTAGAATCTTGGACAGTCTGCTTATAGTAAGGTAAGAAAATATCTTCCATGTATCTTGCGAAGGTAAGATTATAGTCGCTGTAGTCAAATCTATCATAAAACTCGACTCTTGCACGGCATAACTCATCATATGCTTCTTTTTCAGTAGTGAAAGATTTTCCCCAAATATTGCGATATCGTTTAAATCGCTGACGTTTTCCAGTAGCTGAAGCTTTAAATTCTGTCTGGCAGTAAATCCTACCTTTGCTATCTCTAAATACACCTTTATATTTCTTAGACATTATTCTCAATTTTCCTTTCCTCAGTAAATTGAAAACCAAGAACTTCCTCTACTATTTTAGCAGGAGCTAAGTCTAATCGTCTATTGTCAAAAGGCGGCCTTTTTAATTCTATCATATTATTCGAAGATTTTCTATACTCTTCATATCTACTAATAGCTAGTGCTTTCGATTCTCTTATTATTTGCTTTGCAGCAGTTTTTGAGAACCCCAACTTCATAACATCTTTATGGTTTACCGTTATCATCTTTCTCTCCTATATTATAGAATTCTATTATTTACTTAAAATACAAAATCTAATGTATATTTCAATTATTTTTTCTAGAGATAATACTTTTATATTCATATTTCTCCTTTTCAATTTGTTTAAAATATGAGACAATAGGAGACAGGAGATGAACTCTGTCTCATCTCAAATCATTCTTTGTCATCTTTCTTCGATGTTTGGCTACTGGGAAGAAAGTTGACATTTTTTATTAGAAATATTTCGATAGTTTCATCTAGAAACTCATAGAAATCCAATTCTTTTAAAAGAAAACCATGTTTATTAAGCCATGTTATTGTATCTCTATTTGGTCTGTAATAAGCTTCGAAATAATTTACTAATGTAACTAAAAAGTGTGTGAGTGCTTCTTTACCCCAAATATATTGAATTCTAAAGAATAATGGAAGCAATCCAGAATTTTTCAAATGATACATAATTGATGCTGACAAAGCATTATTTCTACTATTTCTAGAAATCAAAGACGGGAAATTGTTTTCTAATTTCAGCAAATCATGAGAAAAATTAGTTAATTCATAAGTTGAACTATCAATAAAACAAAATTTTTCTAAAATTTTATTAGCAATTAGTTCATGTAATTCTCCCTTAGAATTTATTTTTTTCATGATTTCAGAAATCTGTTTAGCATAGTCTTTCTTAAATACAGCTTCAAAACGAATCCAGCTTTCTAAATCTTTTGCTATGTGAAGCTTCAAACCATTTGTTTCAAATTGTTCAGTTTTCTTGTCATAAACTCTCAGAAACGTACTAACATTTTTTCGTTTAGAACCAACATAAAATGTGTTGACAGTGCCATTTTTTTCTAATCCTTCAAGATTAAAATTTTGTTGAATTTTATTTTGATTTCTAACAATAATATATTGATTCTTAATTTTTTGATATAATTCATTGACGCTGAAATTGTAATTCAAATAATCAGCTACAAAGTCAATTCGACTTAGATGAACATCCCAATTTCTATTTTCTAGTAGTTGTAAAATATCTGGAATATCAATTTCTTTATTTGTTCTCTTTTGATAATTTTGTCTGTAGTAGTCTAGAGCACTCGCAGAAAATTTAATAATGACACCCATAGTTGGGAAACTCTCATGATATGCCAACCTTAAAAAATACGGTATTTTTTCTATGCTATAAGAAATTTGATAGCCTGCGGGGTGTTTTTTTTCTGATATCAATGTACCCAGATTCTCAAAATAGAATAACCTATGATATATACAAAAAATTATATGCTCCGCTTCATCTTTCCACGATGTCATTAGAGCCAATTGTTCTGACCAAGGTCTAACTATTATTGTTGCTTCATCTATGCTTAATTGTATTGATTTTTTCAATATACTTTTCCTTTCTTCTTACATGGAACGTGGGTTATTACATTACCCACGTTTGGTGACTATTTGATATCAGTAATCAATTTACGAATAGACAAAGCTTGTGTTGCGATTTGTTGCGCAATTCGATTCGTAATATTTTCGTAGCTATAATTTTCATTTTGACTTTTAGTTGCTTGTTGTTTTGAAATTGCAAGCGCAATATCAAAAATTGCTTTATTAACAGTTTTTAAGTCTGTGTTTTCCATCTCTAAACTCCTTTTTTATTTTCATCTGCTGACTGTAAATTAGTTGCCCACAATTTCAACTGAATATTATTATTGCGTGCATATACACTACAATTTGCCTCGTCAAAAATAATATAGTAGTCATTCATAATCGTAGAATCAACTTCTTTGCTAAACTTACAAGTAAAAATGAAACCAGCAAGTTTGCCAGACAAAATAATAAATTCTGCTTTTTTTCCGATGATATTATCAGTTCGCCGATTGTTTTCATAAGCATATACTGATTGAAACTCAGTGATTTGCTTTACATGTTGCATTTCATTCAATCGAACTGCAACAGCTTTTGAATAATTGTTATTCATAACATGCACCATCATATTTTTTATATGATTCTTTCTTTTATATTTTTATAACAGAATCAATCAGATATTCATTTTTATGCAAAATCAAATATACGTATCTCTGTTACAAAAACCATTATAAAATGGACCTCAAAATCTGTCAAATAGCTGTTTTTAAAGCATTTATAGAATATTTTATAAAAATTATTGCTTATCCAGATTGACTGTTTTATGAATTTATATAATAAAATTATTGCATAAAGTTCTAAAATTTTACATTTTTAATCATATATGTATTAGCTTTTGTAACGGAATTTTAAAATTTCAGATAATTCAGTTGGAAATAGATGATTTTTACAATTTATGTAAAACTTTGAATTACTGCGTTATCTCGGATATTTCCTTCAATTTCCTAGTAATTCAAAGTTTTCCATAAATTTCATCATCTAATATTTTCCACCTAAAAGTATCTGCTATATAATTTAAAATTACAATGATACAAGCGTAATATCCATATTTCAAAAATGCAGTATATGCGCCTCTTTTATGCCATGATTATTATAATATAAATTGAAAATCAACAATATAACCCTGTATAACCAATAATATTTCTAAAAGCACACTCATCCTCTAAAAATACCTGAAAACAACTCAAGGACAGACTGGAGCTCTAGTTTATAATGTTTTTTGTAACAATGTTACGTATATCAACCTCCATACAAAATTATGCAAATAAAACATCATCTAAGTAAATTTCTTCTCTATAAAAATATTCTAGAAAGGCTGATTATATAAAGTCTAGCAAAACCAAGGAAAGAAAAGAGTAATTTAAAAAGGATACGTCGTTGCTGACGTATCCTTTGGTTTCGCTATAAAGTGATAAAAGACTGCGCTAGTTTTTCACTTTATAGCGAAAGAAATTATTATTTTCCCTATGAATATTCAATGTTATTTTAACTCTATATCTAATATTCTATCAAAAATTTCAATAAATCTGTTCTCATCTTCTACCAAAGATAACTTAGCAACAATTTTAGATATAGAATCCTCATCTGTCGTAAATGAAAAGAATGTTCTATGGTCAATTTCTAAAGCTCGTATAATTTTATCCAAAGTCTCTAATTTGACATTCCCATTTTGACCTCGTTCAATCCTCCCTAGAGCATTAACATCCATACCAGCTTTATCAGCTAATGTCTCTTGTGTTAGTTTTTTACTTGTCCTTAATTCATAGATACGATTTGACACATTATCGCTTAATGACATTGTGCACCCTCCTTTGTTATTCCTATAAACATAGGCTAACCTTTATTGATGGAAAATTTTAGGGCTTTAATGTATTTTATTTCCCAAAAATAATATACATGATTATTTTTTATGATATAATAGAATACAATAGAGTATTATTTTGACAAAAAAATATACTTATAATATTTAAAAGGGAGTTTATAATGAGAAAACAAAGGAAACTTATTGCTGTCGGATTAATTGCTACATCTGTGATTTTATTGATTACTGCATGTTCAGCTAATAATAATCAAAAGAATGTTACAGACGAGGGAAACAAAATAGAGAAATCTATAGACAGCACAAAAAAATACACCAAAAGTCAATCAGAAATTATTGAACGTCACCGTAAAAAATATTATTTTGATGGTGCAGAATATTATTATACACGTGCTGTATCTGAAGCAAACGAAAACAAAGATTCAATCCATTTATCTTATGATAACTTAGATAAGAAACTACGTGGCTTAAAAGTCGAAATTGGCTCATATGATAGTTCTACTAAGCGACTTGCTATTACTGTAACAAATAAATATAGCGAAACATTAATTGGAACGAAAAACCAACTAAATGATGACCGATATAAAAATTTTATCATTACCATACGTGGATATGACAAGAAACGATTAGAAAAGAAACAAGCTGGGACAGACTCTTACCTCTATGCTTCAAATGAAACTGGTCAGTTATTGAGTTTTCAACCTTCCGAAGATTTGAAATCAGGAGAAAGCAAGACATATCATATTTTAATGCCCTACTATGCTTTTTCTCAACATAATTCTAAAGTAGATACTGAGAATGAGCAATACAAAAATAAGCAATTTGATGACGAATACTCCTACAATGAACAGTTCACTATGCTCAATTTGGTTTATGAGACGCTCCCAGACGAACCTCTCACATACAACTCTCTTGATAATTATGATAATTCATTTATCTTTCCACAACTGGTATTCAAAACATATCCAAAAGAAGCGTTCGTTTCTGATAAGCAAATCATTGAAGTTTATAAACTCAAGTTTTAAAAATTAAACCTGCTACATAAAATAAATCATGTAGCAGGTTTAATTTTTAATGAATCTAATATAAAAAATTTGTCATAAAATTATGAACACCCCCACAAAATTTGTGGGGGTGTTCATGGGGAGGTTTCAAATAAAATACTCCCTTTTTATCGCCTCAACAATTAACGAAAAGGCTTTAAAACTTGGCTTTCAGCCTTAAACAACCTGTAAATGATTATTTAAGAGTAACTGAAGCTCCAGCTTCTTCCAATTTAGCTTTGATTTCTTCAGCTTCTGCAGTTGGAACGCCTTCCTTGATGACACCTGGTGCACCATCAACAAGTTCTTTAGCTTCTTTAAGGCCAAGACCTGTGATTTCACGTACAACTTTGATAACGCCAACTTTCTTGTCACCAGCAGCTGTCAATTCAACGTCAAATGAATCTTTAGCAGCACCAGCGTCAGCAGCACCAGCTGCAGCAACAGCCACAGGAGCAGCTGCAGTTACACCAAATTCTTCTTCGATAGCTTTTACAAGGTCGTTCAATTCAAGGATTGAAGCTTCTTTAATTTCAGCAATAATGTTTTCAATGTTCAATGCCATTGTTATTTCCTCCAAATAAGTTTTTATTTTTATAATAATTTTTTTGTAGCTAGGCTACGCTGCGTAGCTTAAGATTAAGCTGCGTCTTCTTTGTTGTCTGCAACTGCTTTGACAGCAAGTGCAACGTTGCGAACTGGCGCTTGAAGTACAGAAAGGAGCATAGAAAGAAGTCCTTCGCGGTTTGGAAGAGTTGCAAGTGCAAGAATCTCTTCTTTTGATGCGACAGCGCCTTCAATAGCACCACCTTTGATTTCAAGTGCTTCTGCATTCTTAGCAAAATCGTTCAAGATTTTCGCTGGTGCGATAACATCTTCGTTAGAAAATGCTACTGCAGATGGTCCAACAAATACTGATGCAAGATCTTCAAGACCAGCTTTTTCAGCTGCACGACGTAAGATTGAGTTTTTAATTACTTTGTACTCAACTTCGCTTCCACGAAGCTCACGACGAAGAACAGTATCTTGCTCAACTGTCAAACCACGAGCGTCCACAACAACGATTGATGCAGCAGCTTTCATTTTCTCAGCTACTACGTCAACTAATTCTGCTTTTTTAGCAATAATTGCTTCACTCATTTAGTGTTTCACCTCCGTAATTATTTTGCTTGGGGAATCTTTCTAAAAGAAAAACGCGCCCAAACCTAGACACGAAAGTACAATACGCTTCTTTTACATGATACGTTTTGTCCTCGGTAGGATTTTTATGAGTCGAGCTCCCCTACTGTCTTAGGCAGTTTTTTCAAACCATTGATAATTATAGCAAAAGAAAAAAAGATTGCAAGCTTTTTGTGCAATCTTTTTACTTTTTTTATGCATTTTTAGGAAAA
>NZ_KQ969062.1:1449128-1458612 GCF_001578775.1 Streptococcus cristatus
ATTTTTAGGAAAAGTCTTGTCAAGCAAGGCTTTACTAGCTTCGTCAGCAGGCACCCAACCATCAGTGAAAACTCGGTCTTTTATCCAAAGACGATTATAGAAAAAGGCCCAAAACAAGTTGTAGGCAGTTCCTACAGGTCTCAAGAAATCATCTGGGATAAGAAGTGTTGCAATCACAGCAAATACAAACAGTGATCCAAGCATGATCCCAAAGTATTTCCAGTCTTTACGAAAAAGAGGAACGAAAAAGTTAAATAGCAAGGTTGTAATAGAGTACATAGGTGACAAAGTCTTAACATTGCTGCCATCTGGTGCTTGAATAGTAAGTTTATTCATCAAGATCTCCTTAAATATAAAAATATTAATAAAGTTTAACAAAATTTTATATGTTTGTCAATTTAGGCAGATCTAGACGGAAATCAGAGCGTCACCTCTTCAAAAAAATGTAGCCCCAAAGCTACATTTTAATCTACATAATGTTCTTCTTTTTTATTGAACCAAGCATATGGTAGACCGATTAGGAGACCACCGCCAATCAAGTTTCCTACGAAGGTCACAGCCCAGTGGCGCAGGATATTTCCAATACCAAAATTTGCCACCTGTGATGCAGCCGAGCTAAATTTGACGATAGCAAAAGAAGCAAAGTTAGCTGCCAAGTGTTCGTTTGTTAAGAATACAAACATATAAATGGCTGAAATAACCAAGAAAAGCTTAGCTGTACTATCTTTCACCAAGACGAAGGAAAGAATCGCAATATTAACGAAGACATTGGCGAGTATTCCCTCAAGTAAAATAAGTTCATTGGAGCGGGCAAGCTTCATCTGCACAACACCAGCAATGAAACTTTCCTTGCTCAGTCCTGCATAAGCCGCCGAATTAGCAAAAAGCCAACCAGCAATTAGAGCTCCAATCAAATTGAAGAAAGTACAATAGAACAAAATAATCAACGCTTTTTTCCAGTCAATCTTCTTCAAGAAAGTGCCAGCTGTCAAAAACATCATGTTGGAAGTCACCAGCTCAGCATTCAGAAAGACGATATAGGCCAATCCCCAAGCAAAGATAAAAGGAAATAGAAAGCGACCCGTTCCTGGGATAATCTTATTTGTCAAGTCTGCCGCAATGGCTCCTGCTCCTGTACTGAAAGTCAGAAAGGCCCCCGCAAAGATAGAGCGAACAGCATACTTCCCTTTGCTTGTGTCGAACAAGCCTTCTTTCTTACGGCAAGCTGCTTCTATTTTTGGAATAAATGTCGATTCGACCATAATAATTCTCCTCTAAGTTAAACTATGTACAGTATATCACAAACTTTTATTTTTCGAAAGCGTTTTCTGTAAGTTTTTTTCTAAATTTGAACTTGAAATTGGAATGCTATATTTCAAGTTCTTAGTTCGCCTGCTAGCCGCCTTATATCTTCTGGCCGAGTTCGACAGCAACCGCCAAAAAGCTGAACGCCCTGTTTCTTCGAAAGATGACTGTAATCAGTTAAACAGAGATGCTGCTCAGGATTGTCCTGCCAAGTATTCGTCACCCCATTATAGATTTCTCCGGAATTTGGATAGGCTAGTAAGGGTTTGTCGCACACCTGTTTCAACTTTTCTAATAAAGGAGCAATCAAATGCGGAGCTGTGCAGTTAAAACCGACAGCCAATACTTGTGGACTCGACTGAGCCAAGCGCCCAACTTCTTCTATTAGTGTTCCATCTGAAATCGCTGATACCGTTTGAGCGGTAAAAGATAAATAGGCTTCCACCTGAGGAAATTCTTCTGATAGTAAATGAACAAGCGCCTCGGTTTCTGCTCCGTTAGGAATCGTTTCAAGTGCCAATAAATCACAGCCCGCGTCCAGCAAGGCTTGAATGCGCGGACGATGAAAGTCTTTAAATTCCTCCTCACTCAAGTGATAGGCTCCTGTATACTCCGATCCATCAGCCAGGTAAGCAGCATATGGTCCAACCGATCCAGCTATCAGAGGATAAGAGCGCTGCTTCTGCTCATCTAGCGATAATCTCCCCCAGACATTTTTAACCGCTGCCTGTGCCAAAAGGACTGTCTCTTTGAAGATTTCATGAGCCTTGTCTAAACTCAATCCTTCTTCGACAAAAGCTGGAATGCTGGCCTGATAACTGGAAGTGGTGATGATGTCACTACCCGCCCGAACATAGTCCTCATGCAGGCCTTGGATAATCTGAGGATTCTCAAGCAAGTACTTGGCTGACCAAAGCCGACCAGAAACGTCATAGCCCTGCCTCTCCAGCTCTGTCCCCAAAGCACCATCTAGAATTATTATGTCTTGCTTTTCAAGTAAGTCTTTAAATGCTCCCATTCTTGCTCCTTAAGCTTTTTCTAAAATAGCAGCTTAGTCAGTTTTGCTAAAGATAAATAAGTCTGCTTATTTGAAATGATCGTCTATTTCATTAGTAAAACGCAAAAAAGAGATTATTACAATCTCTTTTTTCTTATCTAGTTATGTGTTGCCCATGCTTGGTCTGTTTCCAGAACATCTTGAGTCGTGTATTGTCCACGGTAAGGATTGTAAACCATATTAGACGCTCCTGTCTGATAGCTAGGCGAATCAAACTGAGTCAGATTGTATGCTTCAATCAGATAGTTCAATTTTGCATAGTAATGACTATCCGTTGCATATACACCTGTCAAGGCAGCTGTTGCATCTTGATAAGTCGGGGCATTGCTCTTCCAAGCTCCCGCAAAATGACTTTGTCTCAAGACGTAGACATAATCCTGAAGTGACTCAGCGTAACTTGAGTAAGAGCGGAATTGATCGTTGATTGCGTAGGTATTGCCCTGACCGTCTTCTTCCAAGGTCTCCATCGTCGCTGACTGACCAACATAAGCTCCTTTAATCCCGAACAGATTATAGTGAGGATATCCTGACAGACCAGACTGGCCAGAACCACTCTCTAAAATAGCTTGTGCAATCATCACAGAAGCATACAGATCATTATCCTGAGCCAACTGGCGAGCTGGCTCACTAATTTGTGAAATGAAATATTCTGTTTGGTTCAATGGTTGCTGAACAGCATCATTTGCACTTGCTGGCTTGATTTGCTTTGACAAAGCCAGACCAAAGACAACGGTTGAGGCCATCACTGCCAAACCTGTCAAAAGTTTTTTTCTTTCTTTTGAAATTCTCTTCTTCACAGTCTTTCTCCTAAATACAATATTTATTCTACTATTGTAACATACTAAAAGCAAAATAACATTAGCAATAAATTACAAGTATATGACATTTTTTAGATCTTCTACGAATATAAGTTTTACAAGCCACGATTGTTCCATTCAAAACTTCCTCGTTTGGCTTGCATAATGAGCCTTATCACTAAGATATACAGACTGAACTGAAGATAAAAATAACCTGACTCCAACCCATACGGAATCAGGCTATGATCTTAAACTCTGAAAGTTCAACTATCATTCCGATAAAATCTAACATCTAGATCTTGCCTAAAATCGCATCCCAGGCTTGATCAAGACCAGTTTTATCAACTGAAGAAAAGATAATAAAATCATCAGTTTTATCAAAGTCCAGCTTTTTCTTGATGGCACTTTCATGCTTGTTCCACTTGCCGCGCGGAATTTTATCCGCCTTGGTCGCTACGATGATGACAGGAATTTCATAGTATTTGAGAAACTCGTACATCTGTACATCATCTGCACTAGGGTCATGACGCAGGTCTACCAGACTTACGACCGCTCGCAAATTGTCCCGACTGGTCAGATATTCCTCAATCATTTTGCCCCATTTAGCGCGCTCCGTTTTCGAAACCTTGGCATAGCCGTAGCCAGGAACATCCACAAAACGGAGCTTGTCATCGATATTGAAAAAGTTCAACAACTGCGTTTTACCAGGCTTACCCGAAGTCCGTGCTAAATTTTTACGATTGAGTAAAGTATTGATAAAACTAGATTTACCAACATTGGAGCGACCCGCCAAGGCGATTTCTGGGATATCATCCTGAGGGTAATGCGATTTATTGGCTGCGCTCAGTAAAATCTCAGCATTATGTGTATTGATTTCCATAAGCTTCCCCTAGGCAGTTTCTAAGATTGGCTTGTCTGTGCCATCCACTGCTTCCTTCGTGATACGAACCAGCTTAACATTTTCCTGACTTGGCACTTCAAACATGACATCCATCATGGTTTCTTCAATAATTGAACGCAGTCCACGCGCACCTGTCTTGCGTTCGATGGCTTTTCTCGCAATGGCTTGCAAAGCTTCCTCGTCAAATTCAAGCTCGACATCATCATAAGAAAGCAAGGTTTGGTATTGCTTCACTAGTGCATTTCTCGGTTCATTCAAAATGCGAACCAGATCATCAACGGTCAGCTGCTCTAGGGCTGCAAAAACTGGTAAACGACCAATCAACTCAGGAATAATTCCAAATTTTTGAATATCGTCAGCGACAATGGCCTGCATATAAGACGCACCTTCGTCAATTGCCTTATTATTTTGACCGAAACCGATAATCTTCTCACCAAGACGTTGCTTGACAATTTCTTCGATACCGTCAAAAGCACCACCAACGATAAAGAGAATGTTCTTGGTATCAACCTGAATCATTTCTTGCTGTGGATGCTTACGACCACCTTGAGGAGGCACGCTGGCAACTGTTCCTTCAATAATCTTCAACAATGCTTGCTGAACACCCTCACCTGAAACATCACGAGTGATAGAAACATTTTCGCTCTTCTTAGCAATCTTGTCGATTTCATCCACATAAATGATGCCGCGTTCTGCCCGTTCAATATTGAAATCAGCTGCCTGTAAAAGCTTGAGCAGGATATTCTCTACATCTTCACCAACATAGCCAGCCTCAGTCAAGGCTGTCGCATCTGCGATAGCAAAAGGAACATTGAGACTGCGCGCCAAAGTCTGAGCCAGGAATGTTTTCCCAGATCCAGTTGGACCAATCATGAGGATGTTGGATTTTTGTAGCTCCACATCATCCTCTTCGCGACTGTCATGAAAATTAATCCGCTTATAGTGATTGTAAACAGCAACAGCTAAAGCCCGCTTGGCCCGATCCTGACCGATCACATAGTGGTTCAAGATATTGAGCAATTCTTGTGGTTTTGGTACTTCAGAAAGATCAGCTAAAACTTCCTCAGCTAATTCTTCTCGGATAATTTCCTGCGCCAACTCGACACATTCATTACAGATAAAGGCATTGTTGCCCGCAATAATTTTTTGGACTTCGTCCTGATTCTTTCCACAGAAAGAACAATATACCATCATCTCATTATTACGATTTGTAGGCATTGTTTACTCCCATTCTAAATTTCTAATTCAATTTTTTATTTACATTTTAAAAGAGGGTCATATAAAAAGAATGGATGGAATTAACAAGATTCGTAAAAGCATTTAACAAAAATAAAATAGCCAATCCATAACGTTTTTTACGAAAAGTCTGAAGCGAACAGATCAGACAAATTGCACATAAAAAGGCCGTAAAAAACCAAAAACACTTCTTTCCATTCCTATGAACCCTTTCTTTTGAGGATTTTTACGGTGAAATCATACTCATTTTTCTCATCTTTAGGTCGAAAGCGACTGCTTACTTCCTCGAACTGTGTCAAATCAAAATCTTCTGGAAAATAAGTATCACCTTCCAAGCTAGCATGGATTTCTGTCTTAATCACCTCATCCAAGTTATGCTCAAATAAAGAAAAGATTTGGCCGCCACCGATAATATAGAGATTCTTCTCTTGCTCTTGGTACCATTTCAACACCGCTGAAAGATCATGAAATACCAAAACACGCTCATCTTCAATCTGATAATTCCTATCGCGTGTCAAAATCAGAGTTTTTCTATTTGGCAGCACGCGCCGATGCATGCCATCAAAAGTCACCCGCCCCATTAGAATCGCATGTCCAGTCGTGATTTCTTTGAAATGCTTCAACTCTGCTGGTAAATGCCATGGCAAGCTTTGGTCTTTTCCAATCAAACCATTTTGATCCTGTGCCCAAATAGCCGCAATCTTTTTCGTCATTTCTCCATCCTTCGCATTGATATTTCTATTCTATCAAAATTTATTAAAAAAGACTTGTTTGGACTATCACTTCTATCTATTTATTTTTGTCAGCTAATCCAGATAAAAAATCGATAACCAAAAAGATTATCGACTATTCGTTTGCTAGGCAAATTACTCTTTCTTCATCTTTTTAACAAAGACAAATCCTACAACAGCAGCTACAAGGCCAAACAAGGAAACGTTCAAGAGGGTTGAGTCTGTCTTCTTAGGCTCAGCAGTGGCGACCTCTTTTTTATCCGCTAAGGGATCAATATCGCATCCCTCTCTTTTGACTGACTTACCTTCAGTTGAAGCATCAGCATTGCTTTGCTCGGTTCCTTTGTTTTTAGGGCCTTTTCCATGACAAAGCAAATCAATCGTATAGGATTTCTTTCCCTGATTTACCCCATCCGAACCTTGGTCTACAAGCTGCAGAAAGTCATCTTCTTCCACTGAAGAATCCGCAATTTGCTCAAGTTGGGACTCTGCCTGCTGGACTTCATCCGCACCCACAACAGCCATCGGTGTCACAGAAATCGATAAGCCAAGCAAAAATGAACAAATGCCCAGACTAAAGAGTTTTCTCCTGCTTCTATGTGTTAAAAAATTTGCTTCCATATCAATACCTCCGAGATAGGCACTAGCGAAACACATATATCTATTGTCATTATAGCACTTACAAAATATATTTCAATCATTTGCTCTTGAAAATTAAAAAACCTACTGACTATCATTCAGTAGGAAAAATACAATCAAATCGCCAAATCAAACTTCAGCTGAGGTTTAACAGGATCATAGTCTAGCAACTCAAAATCCTCTGCTTTGATATCAAAGAAATTGGTCCCATCTGGCACATTTAAAACGAGTCGAGGTTGGCAGTCGCTAGGTTCTCGGCGTAAGAGTTCCTCCGCCTGCTCGAACTGGTTGTCATAGATGTGCAAGTTATTGATGAAGTAAAAGAACTTGCCGACCTTCCAGCCGAAATGCTTGGCAATCATCATCTGCAGAGCCACATACTGCATAGCATTGATGTGGTGAGCCACCAGCATATCATTTGAGCGCTGGGTCAGAGTCGCATCCAGATAAATGTCTCCATCTACACGCCGAACGTCAAACATGGTTTGAAAAGCACATGGAAGCAGACCGTCTGTTTCTTCAAACGCTTCATAATCCCAGAGAGAGATGATATTGCGGCGGTTCCAAGGATTGGCTTCCAGCTGTTGGAGAATTTTATGAATAATGTCATGCTTCTTGACAACAGCTCCGTAGCGCTGGCCAATAGTACCCGTATCGCCAACTTCCCAGTCATTCCAATAGTGAACATGATACTTGTCGTTGAGCAGTTCCAGACTGTTAGACTGGTCTTGGTAGATCCAAAGCACTTCCTTAATGGCAGACTTGATGGCAATAGGGCGCAGAGTCGTGATTGGGAACTCTCCCTTGCTCAAATCATATTCCGCAAAAGAACCAGTGATATATTTGGAGTTGGCCACATTTCCATCCTTGTAGCGCGGACGGGCGTTTTCAGAGAAGACGCCTTGCTCCATAATTTTATTAATATTCTCTTTAAAAATCGTATCTGCTAACGTCATGATTTCTCCTTCGTATCAGTGAGCTTTTTCTAGTATAGCAAATTTTCCATAAAAATTCTCCTGCCAAGTTTAGCAGGAGAAAACTTTATTTGACCCATTCATCTGGATGATTGAGCTTATTCGCATCTTTTTCTGATAATCTCAAGGTAATATCTGACACAGCAGGAATATTTGAAAGAGTTACATAGGGGTAGTTTTTGTAGGTCGTGAATTTAACGCCACTTTCTCCCTTTCTTCCACTAATATCGTAGATGTAATTAACCTCTGCATCATCGGGCAAATCGACCCAGGCATCTTCATTATCTTCCTCAGATTCGACCTTATCCAGAATGTCTGCAAATTCATCCAAGGTCTTGGTATTTCTTGTCTGATAAATCTGCTGATTCTGACTATTCAATATGGTCAGAAAACCTTCTGTCTTTGATTTGCAAGCGGATAAGATCAAAAGAAAAATGGGAAATAATATTAGAAAATATGCAACTTTTCTCTTCATTTTTAGCCCTCCTTATAGCTATGCTAAGAGAGGAAGTAATTAGAACTATTGAAGTACCAGCGAAGCTGCTCCGATAACTCCGGCATCGTTTCCGAGAGTGGCAAGAGCTAATTTAGTTGATGTACGCACTTGTGGGAAGGTATTTTCATCATAAACTTTTTGGACACCTTGTAGAAGGAATTCTCCCGCTGCTGACACTCCGCCACCGATAACAATGGTTGAAGGGTTTAGGATAGAGCCGATATTGGCACAAGCGATTCCCAAGTAACGCGAGAAGTTACGGTAAACGATCAAGGCAAGGTCGTCGCCTTCTTTTGCCAAATCAAATACAGTTTTAGCAGTTACTTCTTCTCCGTCATCAATCAAGCGTTTCAAAGTTGCGTCGCCTTCATATTCATCAGCGTAACGACGAGTCAAGTTGACAATCCCTGTTGCAGAAGCTACTGTTTCAAGACAGCCTTTCTTACCACAAGTACATGCGATTGGTTGATCGAAATCAACAGTGATATGCCCCAGCTCGCCTGCCGCACCAGCCACACCGTGGAGCAATTTACCTTCCGCAACGATACCGCCACCAACACCTGTACCAAGCGTCATAAAGACCACGTCTGGTTGGTTGTCACCAGCACCCATCCAACGCTCACCAAGCGCAGCTACGTTGGCATCATTATCGATGAAGAATGGAATGCCCAAGGCTTTTTCAATTTTTTCTTTAATTGGTTGGAGGGTTTTCCAGTTCAGGTTGTAGGCACCGATAACAGTCCCTTTCTCACGGTCAACCACACCCGGTGAACCCATTCCAATTCCGATAAAGTTCTCTGCCGATAGATTTAAGAGATCCAAGCGATGCTGGATAGACTCAATCATATCGTCTACAATATGGCTTCCTTCATCCAAAATATTGGTTTTAATAGACCATTTTTCTTGGATTTCGCCCTCTTGCGTCAAAATTGCAAATTTGATAGATGTACCACCAAGGTCAATCCCAATAATTTTTTTTGACATGATATTCTCCTCTGTATTCGTTCTCCCTCTTATTATAGCAGATTTTTTTAACGGTGAAAAGGTTTGCATGATATTTTTTGTAAATCGCTGATTACTACACTTAAATTAGAGATTATGAATATTCTTTCATGTAGAAAAAATAGCTTTTGAACGACAAGAAAGAAATAATAAGATCAAGAAGAGCAAAGATTTCTTTTTCACAATTTCAGAGGCTTCAGACTCTGCATTTTAGATTCCGAACATCAAAAAGGAGAAGACCAAAAGATCCTCTCCATAAATTGACTTATCATCAAACCACTACAGTTGACAAAGAGCCCTTTTATTCCTCCTTCTTCTTCATCAGGAATAATCCTGTCAATGCTAA
>NZ_KQ969062.1:1458833-1466819 GCF_001578775.1 Streptococcus cristatus
AAAGCCACAACTTGATCAAGCGTAGACTTCATGCCAATCACTTGAACCTTGGTAGCTTCGTCCGTCAAGATACGTAAGTTATTTTCTGGCTTAGATGGCTCTACAGGCTTCTCTGGTGTAGTTGGTTTGTTTGTTTTCTCTTCCTTGCTTCCAACTTCCACAATCTGATCAACTGGATCTTTAGAAACGAAGCTATCGCGAGTCACACGACCAGTTTCCTGACCATTTTCGATGGTCACTTCCACAAGTGTGGTCTTCTCGCCGGCCTTACCTTCTTGGACAACTTTTCGGGTGCCTTTCGGCAATTGTGGATTTTCTCGTTCGATGGTATTAAACGGCAGATTCTCTGTCACAATATCTAGGCGTGGCTGCTCGACAACCAGATTCTTAACGCCTTCTGCTGGTGTAACCTGCTCAACTGGCTTGCCAACTTCCACAACCTGATCGATTGGGTCTTTAGAAACGAAGCTATCGCGAGTCACACGACCGCTTTCCTTGCCATTCTCAATCGTCACTTCAACAAGCGTGGTCTTCTCGCCGGCCTTGCCTTCTTGGACAACTTTTCGGGTGCCCTTAGGTAATTGAGTATTTTCACGTTCAACAGTATTAAACGGTAGAGCTTCAGTTACCACATCCAAGCGTGGCTGTTCAACTACAGGGGCTTGAACGCCTTCTGCTGGAGTGATTTGCTCGACTGGCTTGCCAACTTCCACAATCTTATCAACTGGGGCTTTAGAAACGAAGCTGTCACGAGTGGTGCGACCAGTTTCCTTGCTATTCTCAATCGTCACTTCAACAAGCGTGGTCTTCTCACCTGACTTGCCTTCTTGGACAACCTTTCGGGTGCCCTTCGGCAATTGTGCGTTTTCACGTTCGACGGTATTAAACGGTAGAACTTCTGTCACGATATCAAGTCGTGGTTGCTCGACAACCAGATTCTTAACGCCTTCTGCTGGTGTAACCTGCTCAACTGGCTTTCCAACTTCCACAATCTTGTCGACTGGGGCTTTGGAAACGAAGTTGTCACGAGTCACACGGCCAGTTTCCTGACCATTTTCGATGGTCACTTCCACAAGCGTTGTCTTTTCACCGTCCTTGCCTTCTTGGACAACTTTTCGGGTGCCCTTCGGCAATTGTGGATTTTCACGTTCGACGGTATTAAACGGTAGAGCTTCAGTTACCACATCCAAGCGTGGCTGCTCGACAACCAGATTCTTAACGCCTTCTGCTGGTGTAACCTGCTCAACTGGCTTGCCAACTTCCATAACCTGATCGATTGGGTCTTTAGAAACGAAGCTGTCACGAGTCACGCGGTCAGTTTCTTGACCATTTTCGATAGTCACTTCAACAAGCGTGGTCTTCTCACCGGCCTTGCCTTCTTGGACAACTTTTCGGGTACCCTTAGGCAATTGAGCACTTTCACGTTCAACAGTATTAAACGGTAGAGCTTCAGTTACCACATCCAAGCGTGGTTGCTCTACAACCAAATTCTTAACGCCTTCGTCTGGAATCGTCTTGTAAACTGGATGTTTTGGTGTATCTGGATTGGGTGTCTCAGCTATCTCGGCATGATAGGTAGAGACTTCGTAAAACTCAGGGCGACCACCTTCCCACTTCAACTTAACATCTAATAAGTGGGCGCTGTTAGCGAGCTGGAAGGTTTGGAAACTTGTGGTAACCGCACCCAAGTTTTGCCAAGCTGTTTGGCCATCTTTGGAAATGGTTCTTGCCCAAATGTGCGCTGAGCTTCCTGCTGGAATATCTGAAATCAGGCGAACGTGATTTGATTCTGTCTTTTCAGATAGATGGTAAATCAACTCACCGCTGTCTTGGGTTGCCTTGTAACTGCTGAGAATATTTCCATCTGCTATATTATTCTTTTCAGATGACTTGGTCTCTGTACCAGTACCTTCCACAGTTGGATTATTGATTGACTTAGTGTATTCTCCATCATTGATAACTAACTCTGTAAATCCAACAAAGCGATGACGATAAGGAGCTGTGTAGAGCACTCGGAGATATTTCGCCGCAGTTGCTTCTGGCAATTCTCCCTCAATATAGCGATTTCCAGGTCGCTGTGAATCATGTGTCCAGCCATCAGTTAAGGAGTCATCACGTGCTGGATTTTCCTGACCATCTCCCACTGAAACGACATCTTTCCAGGTCTTGCCATCTGCGCTAACTTGAATCTTTCCATCACGAAGATAGTTCTGTGTACCATCTTTAATGTAGGCACGAATCTTCTTGATTTGACGGGTTGCTCCAAGATTGAGCGTCATATGACCATCGGTTTGTGGATAATCAGAAAATTCAACATAATTGTTTAAATCACCATCAAAGAGCTGGTCTAGGTTTTTCGCTTTACGAACATCTCCGCTACCATAGTTAGGATCGATACCCATGCTGGTAGACTCAATTGATGTTGGTTGAATTTCCTTAGTAGTCAAAAGCAAAGAAGTCGTTCCAATTGCCTGTTTCTGACCTGTCTTGTTTTCAAGACGTACATAGCGGACAAGCTGGTGGTCTTGTAATTCAGAAGCCCTATACCACTCCACTCCATTTGGAGAATAGCGGAGCTGGAGTGCTTGATTGGCATTCTCACCCAGTTTCAAATCCTCAATTTCATGAAGGCGATCTAGTTTCATGCCAAGATATTGACCCGCATCTAAAGTTGTACCAGCTGGAATATCCATCTCGTAGCGGCCCAATTTTTCATGGACTTGAGTAGCCTTGAGTTGCTCAACATTAGTATCTGTGTATTGGTCTGTTCCAGTCTCTGACTCGACAGATAGGTTGCCAATTCGCCACCAGAAATTCGTCTTTTGCGTATTTCTAACGCGTACATAACGGATATTCTGATTGGTTTCAACTTCTTTGCTTTGCTCACCTGTCAAGTTGGCCACTGTTGTCCAGTTTTGTCCGTCAGTAGAGACTTCGATAACACCAGCTGCTAGCTTATCTGTCACACCTTGTACCAAACGAATCTTCTTGACTGTTTGTTGAGAACCAAGATCCAACTGCACCCATGCATCTACTGGCGTTGTATCTCTTTCTCCATTTGCTGTTGAAGAACTTGCCAACATTGCTTCTGTGCTATCACTATTGTCTGTCATCTTGGCAGCCGTTGTATTGAGTTTATAGACCAGATTTGGACTGATGGTAATGCTTCCAGCTTTCTTCTTGGCATTTTCAAGAGGACGGTTAACTGCGATTTCACGGACTGCAAACCAAGTATTGTCTCGGTCTTCTGTCGCCACCATCCGAACGCCCTTAGCCTTAATTTCAAGATTATCTAAGGTAATCTCCGACTCATTTCCGACATAGTTACCTTGAGGAAGGGCAGTCCACTCACCTGCTTCATTTAAGTATTCAATCTTGGCCTTGTTAAAGGTGTCTTTCGGATTGCTGACAGCTCCCATAGCAAAGCTCAATTTCTTGATAGAAACAGGCTTATTGAACTGAAGTCCAACATAATCGCCAGCGCTAATTCTAGTTGGATTTTTAAAGATAATCTGAGTCGACAAGTCTCCGTCTAAGACCTGAGCCAAATCTCCTTCACCACCTGTACGGTTAGTAATAAAGGTCGTTACAACTTTATCTGGATTCAGTTCTTTTTCGATTTCCTTAGCTAGATATTCTTTAAGGTTAAGGATAAATGGACGGATATGCTGCACACCCAGCTCAGCATTTTCATAGTGGTCAACATACCAGAAGGAATGTTTCTTAGATTGCTCATAAGCTTTTAAGCCCTTGTAGTAATTATTCCAAAGGCCGTCAGAATTTTTGCTACCAATAAATTCAGTAGCTGTCAAGAGAGCATCCAGAGCATTCATCTGGTCAATGGTATTGTCAAGCCAGTACTTAATCTGCTCACGTATCTGTTCATTTCCTGATGCTTTATAGGTCTCAGCTGCAGCTTTTAGTTTAGCAAATTCTGCCTTCAACTCTTTGCGCTCAGCTGAGACATCTTGACCTGTTTTCAGCTTGTTCATGAAGTTTGTCAGTTTCGGAGCTAGCTCTACAGACTCTTCTAGCTTCACAACACGATTATCCATATGTTGGTTAATCATGTGCTTACCTAGCTCACGGAAGGCTGCAGATTCTTTGGTCTCTGTAAAACGACCTGTTTCTGCAAAGTTGAAAGCTATATCGTTAACAGCTTTGGCTTCCGCCTCATTCTTCCAGATATTCCAGCTGTACTCTGCAGCTGAGAAGAGAGCAATTTTAGATGGTTCTGATTGCTGCATTGGATTGAGCATGACCCCACCGATTAAGCTTGGATCCACACCAGGATGTAGGAATTTCTCACCACCACCCAAGATAAGGTGTTGCTTAGAATTATCCGTACACGGCCAGTTAATCCAAAGTTGAACGGGACGATATGGTTGACCAGATGCTTCTATATTTTGTTTAAGTTGAGTCAAGAAGTTTTCAGAGACCTCACCCCAAATCTTGCCTCCTGTCAGAGTCATAATGCTACTTTTCGGAAGATTACGGTTTAGAGAACGCAGTTCGTCTTCTCGACCATTGCCCCAATACTGACTTGGAACAAAAATCATCTCTTTCTTCAAGCCTGGATAAGTCGCTTGTTTTTCAGTCAACCAATCGGTCATATCTTTCATCAAGCGGTTATAACTTTCATAACCACCATAAGGCTGAGCTGCATCATCTGCAAGAATACCAAACTCACGAACGCCGACGTCCAGCAACTGAGTAAATTTAGCTTTGATTGCATTCAAGTCTTCTTGGTAAACAGTCTCATTTTGGAAGCGAATTCGACTATTCATAAATGGATGAATGGTCCAGACATAGCGAGTCTTAGTTTCATTCCCTACCTTAGCAAGTTGGCGGATTTCTTCTAGTTTTTCTTTTGGATAAAGTTCTCTCCACTTACTGTTGTGATATGGATCATCTTTTGGTGCAAAAATATACTGGGTCAGTTTTAAATCACCGCCATATCGCATCAAGGCCGCCCGATCTTTATTAGACCATGGATTACCATAATAGCCTTCGATAAAGCCACGATTCTTCATATCAGCATAATCTTCAACATTGACCTCACGCAGAACTGGAGCAGGGCTATCATTTAGCATATGCTTGAGTGTTGTTAGTCCATAAAAGACAGCATCTGTATCTTTTCCGACAATGGAAATTTGCTGACCTTTAACAACTAATGAATAAGCATCAATCTTATCAAATAGTCCTTGGTTAACAGACTCTGTTCTCTGAGCTTCTTCCGCTTTTGAGCCAGTCTGGTGAACTCCCAGATAGATATTGGTTGCGCCAGCTTCAGCTGTCTTACCAGTAGTATAGGAGATATTGCTATTTTGCAAAATAGACTTGAGTCGATTACGAGTGTAAATATCAACTTGCTCACCAATTACCAAATGAACTTTCTTATCTAGACGTACCAAGCCATCACCATAAGTAACCTTATGAGGAGTTGGGAAAATCTTATACTGTTTCTCAAGGTATTCTTGGCTTCTCAAAGCTGCTTCTACTACACTTGGATCTGCTGGTTTTTTAGCGATAAAAGTATCTTCCAATTCAACAGTTCCGTCATCTTTCGGAGTTGGAGCTGGAGTTTCAGGTTTTGGATCCGGTTTTGGTGCTGGTGGTGTGGCAGGCTCGTCTAATGTAGCTATTGGTTTCAAAAGATTGATTTCAGCTGCACTAGCATATCCTTCCACTCCCTGTAGGATCTTCAACTGGATTGTATCCGTTTCGACAGCTTCAAAGTTTGCAATTTTTTCAGCTGCATTATTATCCCAAGTACCTTCAGCTACCTTAACCAATTGATCAGCCTTTTTAGCATAGACTTCATATTTAGTCACAAGACCATTTCCACCGCCTGGACGAGGAAGATAAGTCAAAGCATTGATAGCTGTTGCTTGCTTCAAGGTCATAGTAACCGTATAAGACGGGTCCTTCTTCGTCCAATGTGAATGCCAGAAGGTTGCAGGATTGCCATCAAAGGCTTTAGAAACAGCTCCTTCTGTAGCATTTCCTGGTAGTTGCTCACTACTTGCTTCCACACGGGCAATCTGATCCTGCGCAATCAAACGTGGATTGACAAATGGCTTATCAGACAAGCTGAGATTGTGCAAAGTACCTTCAAAACCTCCGATTTTTTCAAGAGGTAGGACAAGACTTGTGTGAGCCAATCTTGGATGAGCTGGGTTGGCAACACGATTAATCTTTTCACCATTTACATAGAGCTCAGTTGACTGAGGTTTGGTGACAAAGACTAGCTCATAGCGTTTACCTTTTTCCAATGTCTTGTCAAACTGAATATGGTGCTGCTCAAACTTATAGGCTACTTTACCTGACTCATCAGACAAATAGAGCTTGTTCCCCTCACTAGAAGCTAACTCCTGCACACCGTCACCTGTAACCGTCACATCAACCTTTAAGACGTGACTTGGACCGACGTTCCCAATAGCATTTTCAATCTTGCTTTCTTTATTGAAGACTAAACCTTTAGCGTTTTGTGTGATGTTTTCTGCATCGTAACGCTTGATTGTCTTTGGATTGATTTCATAGGTCTCAGTATCATCAATCTTGTACTCTGGATTGCTACCTGGTGCATAAACATAGTCTGCGTGTGGTAAGGTTCTTCCTGCAAAGTTGTTAGCAGCCCGGTTTGATCCCCAAGTCTTTTCAGCAGTAACTCTTGTTGCTTCAAAGAAGCGCTTGAAAATATCATAAGAAGTCATGCCTGTTTCGTGGAGATCAATATTATCATTCCAAACAGCATGTCCACCACCCAAGATATGAGGGTTTGAAGCTGCTAATTTTGGACCATTTCCTGCTGTCGTAAAATCATTTGGCGTCCAGCGATTATATTGATACTCATAAGAAGAGTAATCACCGTATGCTCCTTGCTGGTTATTACCATTTGGCACACTGTAAGTCGGAACATCCGTAATATTGATAATTTTAGCACCAGCCTTCAAAGCCGCTTGTGGATGTTGCCAACCTAGACTCCAGATATCCACCTCGACACCCTTCAAATCAACTGGTGTTTGCCCACTCTTACGGCTAAGCGAACCCCAAATTCGTGGCGTATAGCCCTTACCTTTGATATAGGTGACCAAATCATTGACATAACGACGATAGTTTTCATTGTTGCCATAGTACTCATCTGTTCCGATGTGAATCGTCTTAACACCACGAAGCGGTGCATCCTTACCATCCAGCAATTTATCATAAACAGACTTGACAAAGCGTAATGTTTCATCATAATTCTTGTCCAAATCAAGCATCGCAACACGCTCTACATTGTGCTTATTCGGACTCAGCTGTCCTTTATACATCAAGTCTGGACGAACCTTCACAAATGATAAAGCATGCCCCGGTGTATCAATTTCTGGTACCAAGTTGATTCCTAACTCATCAGCCAAAGCGATGAGTCTTTGCATTTCATCCTTAGTATAGTGTTGCTTAGAAGTCAAAGACACACCATTGTCACTGACAATATCTGTCTGTAAACGGAAACCTGTATCTGCATGATTGAGCACATATTCAATTTCCTGCTCCTTGGTCAGATGTTTACCTGCTAAGTGCTCCTTGAGGAAAATATAGTTATCATTCAAATGCAACTGCAAGTCATTCATCTTGTAGTAAGCCATGTTTAGCATAATGTCCACAAGAGCATCATAAGGAATAAACTTACGACCAGTATCTAGCATAAATCCACGGTGGCTGAAACTTGGAAAATCCCGAATTTCACCATTTTGGATATTTTCTTGCCCCATTTGAAGTAGAGTTCGAGTAGCATAAAAAGCACCTTTATTGGTCTGCGCTTCAATGGTAAAGACATTATCACGAATCGTAATACCATAGCCTTCTTCACCATAGCCCTTGTCCGTTACCTTTTTAAACTCAATACGATGCGCGGATGTACTGTCTCCTTTGGCAAGCTCTAAACCTCGAGAAATCAAGTCATTAGCATAAAAATTAGCTGCCTTGTCAAATCCTGAATCT
>NZ_KQ969062.1:1466920-1467823 GCF_001578775.1 Streptococcus cristatus
GTCTTCCAAAATAGAAGAACGTCCTTCCTCACCATGCCATTGCTGAACAGTTGGAGCCACTGTTGGCTTGTCTCCAACTCCCTCGTCTGCATAGCGACCAGGAACTCTAACTTCAAATTCCTTGGTAATGGTTTGGCCTTCATGCACTTGTTGCAAAGAAACTTTAACTATCTGGTCCGTTAGAGGTTGGTGGATTTTATTATTCAGATCAATCACACCTGTTTTATTGCTACCAACTAAGCTAACCTTACCTGGTAATTCAGGTAAAACAAGTGAATGTCCATCTTGAGCCAAAGTCAGTGACTCTACTTGGTTAAGATTTGTCACCTTATCTGGTTCTGGAATGTTAGAATAAGCTCGTATTTCCTGAACACCGACATTGCGCCAGCGCATACTACCTTCAGTGTATTTAGTGATTTCCAACTTGAGATACTTGGCTTCAATTGGAGTATCAAGATTAACCCTTTCATCTAAGATAGGTTGACCATCTTTTTCATAAGCTAGTTTCCATTTACGAGTAGCTTCTTCTTCATTAATAGCTTCTGCTGTAGCATAATAAAGTTTCCATCCTTGCACATTTGGATCATTAGGCTGTCCCGCTCTCTGTCTACGATCCCAATCAATCTCAATTCGCTTGATTGATGTCACCTTATTTAAAGTCATGGTTAGATGAGGAGTTACTGCATTCCTATCTGTTGCCCAACGACTATTGTCGTCTCCATCTACAGCTTTATCGCCAGTATTAGATGTATTCTGCTCATGGTTGGACGCTCTCACCTGTGCATTCAATAAATGATTAACATCAGGAATATTTACCACTTCTTTCACTGGTGTAGTTGGTGCTGGAGGTGTAGTCAGTGTTGGTTGAGTCGGCTGTGGATTAGTTGCTTCTGTGTTTACAGA
>NZ_KQ969062.1:1469219-1478777 GCF_001578775.1 Streptococcus cristatus
CTGTTCAACTACAGGGGCTTGAACGCCTTCAGCTGGAGTGATTTGCTCGACTGGCTTGCCAACTTCCACAATCTTACCAACTGCGTCTTTGGAAACGAAGCTATCGCGAGTCACTCGACCAGTTTCTTGACCATTTTCGATGGTCACTTCGACAAGCGTGGTCTTCTCGCCGTTCTTGCCTTCTTGGACAACTTTTCGGGTGCCTTTCGGCAATTGTGGATTTTCTCGTTCGATGGTATTAAACGGTAGAGCCTCAGTGACGATATCCAAGCGCGGCTGTTCAACAACAAGATTCTTAAGACCTTGATCTGGTGTCACTTGCTCAGCTGGCTTGCCAACTTCCACAATCTTACCAACTGCGTCTTTGGAAACGAAGCTATCGCGAGTCACTCGACCAGTTTCTTGACCATTTTCGATGGTCACTTCGACAAGCGTGGTCTTCTCGCCGTTCTTGCCTTCTTGGACAACTTTTCGGGTGCCCTTAGGTAATTGAGCATTTTCACGTTCAACAGTATTAAACGGTAGAACTTCTGTCACAATATCCAAGCGTGGCTGTTCGACAACCAAATTCTTAACGCCTTCGTCTGGAGTAGTCTTGTGAAGAGGTGCGGCATTCACTGCTTTCTTCACTAGCTGGATCCGGTATTCCTTAGTCGTTTGACCGTCTTCCGTCACCACACGAACAAGACTTGGAAGCTCATCGCTATCAGACTGAACAACTGTTACAGTTGCTTTGTTTGTAGCAGTAGCTTCAATCCTTGGTCTTGTACCTTGATACTCCAGACGGTAATCTATCTTATCTGCTTCAAAATCAGCCAAGGCTTGACCATTAACAGTGATATTCGTTACTGTAGTTGACTGAAGCGCTTCTGTTGGTGTAACGGCAGTGAACTCTACAAGTGCAACCCCGTTAGTCGTATCCTTGCGTGTCATTCGGGCACGGATAGCTTTTGTTTTAACTGGATCAAAGTTGAAATGAATCATCTTGCCAGCTATGATTTCGCTATCTGCTGTATAGTTCAATTGCTTCCAATTATTTGCATTGTTAAATGGATGATCAGCTTGCTCAGCATAACGAGAAGCTGGATTTGGCTCAGTAAAGTCTGGACCGTCATAGTATTCTAAGACGAGACTTTGTGGTGCATCTGTTCCACTATCTCTGAAGAACTGCATACCAACTTGTTGTACTGTCTCAGCTGAAATCTGACCTTGCTTTTTGAAAAGCACACCGACAGATACTTCTTTACTTGGAGCCTGTCTTGACCAGTTAGTCCAGCGATTGCTTTCGTTGGTCGAACCATCATTTACATAGTGAACCCTATCTTGTGAAGCTTGATCTGTGTCATTAGTCGTTGAAGCAAAAGCAAGTGAATCTTGGTCGTTATGATTTTGGTTTAAAGCAGCATTGCGTCCAGTTTGCTCGCTTACCCGTACTTTAAGCTGTGCCTGCAGATCTGTTCCTGGAATCGTTCCTGTCAATGTAAAGCTACCTTTAGTTCGAAGTAGACTTTCATCAACTGGATTCCAAGTAACTGCTAAATCTTTCTTAACCCACTCAGTACAACTTGGGTAATAAACTGGTACAGTTGATGGCAACTGGAGTCTCTCTCCTACATTTACGACTGTTGATAATATTTCAGCAGCCACAGGCTTACCTATTTCCTTACTCTCTTTGACAAATCGAATGCGGTACTCATCCACGATTTGACCATTTTCAGCCTTGATGAGTACACGGACAGGATCATTTTCAGATGCTGCTGGAATCACTGTCGCTAACCCATTGTCACTTACTTCTGCAGTCACTTGATTGCCTGTTTCTTTCTTGACAATCTCATATTCCTTGATAGCGCTGTTAAAGCCTGGGATAGGCTGTCCATCTACCATGATCTTAGCGGTTGCACCTGTCGCCTCTTCAACACTGTTGCCCATAACAGTTAGCTCAGTCAAACCAACACCTGAGGTGTTCGCTTTCTTCTTCATACGAATACGGATAGCTGGTGTTTCTACCTTATCAAAGCGGAAGACATTTTCAGAGTTGGCACTTAGGGTCTGAGGCGCACGAAGACCAGTTACCTGTTTCCAGTTACTTGATTGATTGAATGGATGCTGCGCTTCTTTGCGAACATGGTTAACATCTTTGGGTAATTCTGGAAGACCTTTGCCAGCATAGTATTCAATAACATATTCTTCTGGCAGACCAATAGAACCATCCGTGTAGAAGTCTGCTTTTAGATTATCAACAAAGCGTTTAGTCAAGTCACCTGCATCTCCAAATAAGATACCTGCATAATCTTCTTCATTTCCAGTACGCCAGTTGGTCCAACGATTCTTAGCTCCGCCTGAAGTTCTTGAAATGTGGGTATCATTTAGAGCACTAGCGCTATCATCCCCACCAGTATCAGATACAAAGGCTGCTGGAAGTTCTGACCCTGTCCATTGTTTAGAGATATTCTTATTTTGGACCGTTTGCTCAGACACTCGGATGTGAGCCTTGGTTCTCAGATTGAGTCCCACGACTGTTCCTGTAACTTCTATTTTTCCAGCTTGAGCCGTTGCATCAGATGGAACAGCATCCCAGTTTACTTCTTTATACTGGACACTGCCATCAGAGTGATAAGCACGGACTGTTGCCGGAAGTTTAATCTTCTCACCTTTTGGCACGGCCAATGAAACTTCTTCAGCTGTCAAGAAGCCTTCAACAGTCACATGAGCTTGCGCTTCAATGTCAGTACCTGCTACTCGACCCTTAACGGTAAAGCTATGATAGCGATCAACCTTTTCTTGGGAAATCGGCTCCCAAGTCACGGCTACCTTACGCGGCAAACCTTGATTATAAACTGCCAGTACTTCTTGAGGGAGAGTTGGCACCTTATGCAAATCTGTCGATAGCTTAATCGTCCGCAGCTCTGTGATGGTCTTTTCTTGTGTATTTTCAGCGATGCTCAAGGTTAGTTCTTGCGAAGTCAGAGTCTTATCTGCCTTTGCAAGACGAGCTGTGATACGAGCTGTTCCTTTACGATAGAGTAAGAGCTTACCATTTTCAGCTTTTACTTCTGCTCCATCTTCTGAGCTAAACATGATGTTAACATCATTTTCTGACAGAAGCGCCCGAGTGCCATCTTCATAAACACCTTTGACTTTATATGGTACTGCTTGATCTTCAACCAGATTTTCTGTCTTTTCTATTTCTAGCTCAATACCAGTCAAGGCCGGGCTAGCTTCGACAAATTGCAGGCGATAAACTCGAGTCAGACGACCAGACTCGTCTGTCACAAAGACAGAAGTCAGCTTGTCATTGTCAGCACTAGCCTGTTGTATAGTAGCTGTTGCACCTCCTGCGGTTGTCGCTGTAACTGTCGGTACAGTTGCACCATAAGCAAGTGGAATGCGATAGTAAGCCTTGTCTGCGCTAAAGTCAGTCAGAGCCTTGCCACCAACCTGAATGCCTGTCACAGCCCCTTCGGTTAAGTTCTGATTAGACGCTCGGAATCTAGCTGACACAGAAATGTCCGAGTCTGCGACTTTTCCTGTGGCTGTTGTTTCGCCATTTTCAGTCTTCAAGGCATCTGGATTTTCCAAAGTCCAAGAGCTGACTTCAGCATCTGATGTCGTACCGTCAGAAAAGACTGCTGTAACTACTTTATCTAAATCTTCTGTTGCTGTATTGACTGGCACTGTCTGGGTTTTTGGCAACCAAGTTACCAAATCCAAAACTTTCAGCATCAAGCGAGCAGTCAGGTTTGTACCTTCTACATTTCCTAGAACTTCTTTGACGCCACGCGTTTTAGTCAGGTCAGCTGGTATCTTCCAAGTCACAGTCTTGTCTTCTGTACTGCCGTCATTGTAAACAGCTTTGACTGTCTGTGGAAGTTGTGCTTCGTCACCAACCATAGCTGTTGCTTTTGCTGGGAGTAAGTCAACCAATTCTTTAGCAGACTGTATTCTTTTCACTGTATAAACCGTTGCAGAATCTGAGACTAAACCTTCTGAATCAGCATAGAGGGTAAATTTTCCAGCCGTTTCTGTCGACTTAACGATGACCACACCCTTGCCATTAAAGGCCTTGCGTTTCCATGTACCATCTGCTTGAGCCTTATAGCGCTCACGACTAGCCTGTTCACCATTATCTACACCGACAATTTCGCCTTGTCCATGTAGATTGAAATGCACAAGATTATTAGCTGTCGGTACGAGATTGCCATTAGCATCCACGATTTCATAATGGATATAAGTCAAATCTTTTCCATCCGCACCGATGACGTGCTCTTCTTTGACAAGGCGGACATTGCTAGCTTGCTCAGCAGTTGTCACTGTATCACGCGCAATCTCTTTGCCAGACTCATCACGAGCAACTGCCACTAGAGTACCTGGCTTGTATGCAACCTTCCACTCTAGATAGAGTTGACCATTTTCACCTTCTTGATAGCTTCTGCCATCTGCTGTCTGCTTCTTGGTAAAGGTCTTTTTGCCAAGTGATTCATTGTTCAGATAGAGTTCAACGCTGGCTGCATTTGAGAAGACGCGGACAGGCACCTTGCCATCAACCAACATCTTTCTGTCTTGTAGACTCTCCTCGTCCCAATTCCAGTGTGGCAACATATGAACCATCGGCTTATCTTGGACTGAGCGCCATTGGCTTTGGTAGAGATAGAAGTCATTCTTAGGTAGACCTGCTGTATCGATAATTCCAAAGAAGGAGCTCTTAACCGGGGTACGATCCATATTGTGCCAAGGAGTCGGCTCACCGATATAGTCAATGCCTGTCCAGATAAACTGACCAGCATAGCCAGCATGGTCACGGTCAAAGGTCCATGACTGGGTCGCTGTCCGGCCCCATGCTACCTTGTCATTTCCGTAGTCAGACTGCTCATAACGACGACCAGCACTATGGTCATGGTTCAAAATCCGTGATGGATCGTAGTAGGAGCCGCGAGTCCGAGTTGCAGAAGATGTTTCTGATCCATAAATCTTCCAGTCTGGATGAGCCCGACGCACTGCTTCATAGTTATGCTCGCCATAGTTCATCCCTACAACATCCATGATTTTAGCGATTTCGATAAAGCCGCCAGAAGAACGTTGGCTAAATTTATTTTCACCCATGGTGACATAGCGTTCTGTGTCAATGGCCTTGATAACAGCCTTCAAGCGCTTAGCTGTCGCAATAGAACGCGCATCTCCATTGGCTTCTTCAACTTCATTTCCGAGAGACCACATGATGATAGATGGATTGTTCTTGTCTTTTTCGACCATCATTCTCAAGTCAAAGTCAGACCATTTCTCACCTGGTTTAGCATCTGGATGGGTTGCTTCTTGGTCAAAGAAACGGCCGTAGTCATAAGTCTTCTTACTATGATACCAAGTATCAAATGCTTCTTCCTGTACTAAGAATCCAAGCTCAGCCGCAGCATTCAATAACTGTTCGCTGGCTGGATTATGAGAAGTACGAATAGCATTGACACCCATCTCCTTAAGCAATTTCAGTTTGCGATAGATGGCCTTGGCATTTTCTTCAGAGCCCAGTGCTCCATTGTCCTGGTGAATACAGACGCCATGGAACTTCATGCGCTCGCCGTTTAGTGAGAAGCCATCTGCTGCAGTCCAGTCAAAGTAACGGTAACCAAAGGTATCTTCAGTCACATCAACCAGTTGATTGTCTTTATAGACCTTGGTCTTCATGACATAGAGCTGTGGCTTATCTGATTTGGTCGTCCACAGGGTTGGTCTGTTGACCTGAAGCGTTTGGTCAAATTGAACTTCCTGATTAGCTAAAAGTTCTTTGACAACGGAACGGACAGCTGCTGAGACAGCCTGACCTTCTTTGGTAAAGACCTGGTGCTCAACATAAACCTGATGCGCCTTGCTATCGGTATTGACAACCTTGCTGGCAACAACTGTATCAACCGCTCCCTGCTGCTGTTCTTTTAGCTTCGGTGTGGTGATCTTATTGCCATGTTTGCTGACATGCAGCTTATCTGTCATGACTAGATGAACATCACGGTAAATACCGCTACCCGAATACCAACGACTACTTGGTTGCTTGTTGGTAACTTGGACAGCAATCGTATTTTCACGACCATCTTTATAGAGATAGTCAGTGATATCATAAGAGAAGTGATTATAACCATTTGGATAGTGGCCGACATGCTTGCCATTGACATAGACATGCGAATCCATGTAAACACCATCAAAAGTCAGACGAACGTTCTTGTCCTTGTTTTCTTCCTCCAGTGTGAAGGTCTTACGATACCATGCCACTCCACCATTTAGTTGACCGCCCTCATTGCGAGCTGGAGACGAATGATCAAAGTCAAAGAAGATACTCCAGTCATGTGGCAGATTAAGCTTGGTCCAATCCTCCATATTGATATTTTCCTTGGATTGTTCGCCAGTCGGATTAAGTTTAAAGTACCAGTCTTTATTAAAGTTTTGCTTACGAGCCTGAAGCAAATCTTTCTCTTCTTTAGTGACTGGAGGCGTTACAATCGGCTGATCTGGTTTTTGATCAGGTGTTGCAGGCTGATCGGGCGTAGACGGTTGAGATGGAGTTGAAGGTTGATCTGGCGTGGATGGTTGAGATGGAGTTGAAGGTTGATCTGGCGTGGATGGTTGAGATGGACTTGGTTCCTCTGGTAGGTTTGGACGATTTTCTGGAATAAAGTTATCTGGATTATCCAAAATTTCTTTCAATTGATTAACTGCATTGAAGATTGCTTGGACATCTGGTGTTTCTTTTGTCAATTCATTTTCCAAAACAGTCTTATGTTCTACAAAGGCAGTACGGCTATTCGGGGTATCTTTCAATAATTCTGGGGTAATTTGATTGACAGTTTCTTTCAACTGCTTCATCTCTTCTACAAAGTCCTGTTTGGAAATGAGATGAGAACCAGTTCCTTTTGTCACGACCCTATCTAATTGGATTCCGATATTTCTAGCCAAGTCATTACGCTCAGGATCCAGCTCCATGGTCAGAACGTGAACATCGTCCTTCAAACCTTTAAGGGAAACCAGTGTTTGATCGCCTTTTCGTTGAGCCGCTTTACCACTAAAGTATTTCTTGCCGTTGTATTCTGTGGCATTTCCTTGACCTTCTTGATAGTCTAAGACTTTGCCATCTAGGCTGACCTTATAAATACCATGATTTGGATCCACAAAACCAGTTAGATCGATTCCTGTCCCGCTGAAAATAGCTGTCACAGAAAGTTTTTTCTTGGCATCAGCAGACAAGCCGTTATAAGAAGCCCAACTTTCTGTATTACTGAAATTTCCCTGAGCATTGGTCTGTCTGTGCCAATTTGAACTGTAGATAAGCTGGCTGGCTTGGTCATCGTATTCTTTTTGGTTATGCGAAAGACTATCCGCTTTCATGACACGAACTGTTGCAGATGAGTTAAAGCCAAGTAAGCTGCCTTCTGTTGGGTCAGACAACTTAACTTTAAAGTCAAAGACTTGGTCTGCTTGTTCTTTAAAGTCAATAGTCTGGAGCGTTACTGTCTTTTCGGTTTCCCCATCAGCAAAGTGCAAAATCTCTGTCTTGTCTTGGTAAACCTTGCCATGAGCACCTGTTCCGGGCTCGGTCACCACACGGACATCTGCTGAACCTTTAGCACCGCCTACACGCTTGACAGTAACAGTGACAGTTTTACCTTTTTCAGCTTCATAGCTTGCTTGACTTAGCTCAAACATGCCCTTGCTTTTGTTATTCAAAGTATAAATCCCCTCAGTTGCAATGGCACGATTGCTAGCATTCACCAGCTTGATAGTATGAGTACCTTCTGCTAGGTTGCCTGTTTCATATACCGTTTGACTCCGTTTGCGCACGGTGCTCTGCGTATCAATCGTTGCCACTTTTTGACCATCTACATAGACATCCATCGGACCGTGTTGCGGGTCGACAGTAGACACGACATAGGCCTTAGTTCCTGTGAATTGATATTCAACGCTGGCATCTTTTTGGTTAGTCCACATAGAACTTCCGCGAACACCTTCATTTTCTTGATGCCAAGTCGTATTATTCTTATTTCCCTCAGTATTAGAATGATAATCCAAGCCCAAAGGATATCCATCTGTCTTTTCGATAGACTGAGGTGTTTTGTAGAGCGCAAAGTTGGTCAAAATCGGAGTCGCCTGAGCACCCGTAATAGTAACACGGATTCTTCTAGCAGTGACCGGCTGGCCTTGGATAAGACGGCGGTAGCCAACTGTACTGCCTTCGCCATAGCGAACCCAACGACCATTGACTTCTACGTCAATGTTGAAACCGGAAATCCGCTGACCTTTAGCAATATCTTCTTTCAACTCGACCACATCAAAACGCTTATTCTCTCCCAAATCAACTGTGAAAGAACCAGTCAAGGCATCATTTGATAGCGCCCAAGATGTCTTGTCATCACCATCAACCAGATGATTGACATTGTATTTGGCATTCTTCCGTGTAGAATCCGCTACCACACTGGCACCTGCTGCTAGATTAGTAGAATACATGTCTTTGAGCGTCTGATGAAATTCTTTTAATCTTGCAACATCAACATCTGCAAATCGTCCTTCTTTGTTAGGTGGAATATTGAGCAAAAGTGGTGTTCCACGACCGACAGACTTGAAGTAGATATCCATCAATTCACGCAAAGATTTTGGTTGCTGATTCTCATGATAGAACCAGCCTGAGCGAATGGACACATCCGCTTCCCCAACAGAATACATATCTCCAGTAGGGTCCCCATGATTCAGATAGTCTGTTGACGGATTAGCCAGAACTTTGTCGCGTTTGACCTTATGCCAGACTGGGTCACCTGCTGTGCCTTTTTCGTTCCCAATCCAGCGGACACTTGTTGGCTGAGCAGAGAAAATAGTGATGTCACCCTCTGCTTTTTTAATATATTCGAACCATTTATCAAAAGTATAAGTGACCTTCTGCGCTCCTTCTCCTCGAGCACCATCCATCCAGACTTCGACAAATTTTCCTTTGTTACCGTATTTAGGATTATCTAAAATCTCCTTGAGTTGATTGAGGTAGTATTCATTATACTGATCCTGAGTGGCAACCTTATAAGACGGATGATTGGCATCCCACGGAGAAAGATAGACCCCAAGATTCATGTCATATTTGGTCGCAGACTTAGAAACTTCTTCCAAGACATCGCCTTTACCATTTTTCCACGGACTGGCTGCGACAGTGTGATTTGTATGCGCAGACGGATAAAGAACAAAACCATCATGGTGCTTAGTAACCATAATCGTCCGTTTGAATCCTGCTTCTTTTAACACTCGAATCCATTGGTCTGTATCTAAATTAGTCGGATTAAAATTAGAAGGATTTTCACGACCATTTCCCCACTCAGAGTTGGTATAGGTGTTCATACCAAAGTGGATAAAGGCGGCTAATTCTTCTTTGTGGTAGTCCAATTGAGCCTTGGTTGGAAGTGGTCCATAATCAGCAATTTCTGTTTCCTTATTTTCAGTAGGACTTGCTACTTGAGCTGGCAAAGTGGGCTGGCTAGCTTCATTGCTAGCGGAAGTTTTCGGCTGCGTAGGTTTCGGTTGAGTGACTCCCTCATTTGCCAC
>NZ_KQ969062.1:1479932-1589593 GCF_001578775.1 Streptococcus cristatus
TTGCTCGACTACCTGAATCTTAACACCTTCGTCTGGAGTCGTTTTGTGAACTGGCGGTGTAGCTGGTGTATCTTCTAAACTATTGAGATAAGTTGTAAATTCTGCCAAGCGAGTCGGAGTTAACAAGTGGTTATTTGTCACGTAAGCAGCCACCTGCAAGAACTCTTCTACTGCTTCACGATTAGCCTGACTTGTCAACGTCTTAGCACGCGCAAGAGCCTTATCATAAGCACTTGTGTCCAGAGCAGCCTCGCTTGTTGTTGGTAGATTAAAGACTAGTTCCGCCGCTGATTGGTATTCATTTTCGCTATCGCCATAAGTCTGAGTACCTGTCAAGACAATCTTCTTAGCCTTGATAACCCGACCAAAGTCAATAGTTTTAGTTGCTGTATTATTTGGCCAATTATTGGCTGAGAAACGGTGTTCTTGACCTGCTTCATCCGTTACCACCAGAGTTACATTTTTGAGATTACCATTTGATCCTGAAGAACGTGGTACATAAGTCAAACCTGTCAAATCAGTTGGTTCTCTCAAGACCATAGTAGCCGGTTTATTAGCACCACCACCAGACCACGGTGTATGCCACAGGCTAGAGCGGTTACCATCAAAGGCTTTAGCTAACTCTTCTCCTGGCTGTGCAGGTGCTTCCAGAGATTCAAAGTCTGCTGCTTTGAGGGAAGTCTTCTTCTCTACCAAGGCAGCCTTGAGGTGATCCACTGCAGCGATTGCCTGTCTAGCAGCATCAACTGAGATGTCATCATCCTGCTGAGTCAAATTATAAACCGCATCTTTCAACGCATTCATAGACTCAGTAGTGTAATTCGTTCTGGCAACTAGTGGCAGGTAGTTGTTCACTGCTTCGTCAATCAGCATCTTACCTGTCAGCTCGACTTCTTCAATTTGTAGACGATCCATTACAAAGTCATTGTAGCCACGGAAGTTTGCATCTCCGCCTGCATCACCATTTGTATTCCCACCTCTAGCAGTAGAATAGATACCAATCCAAGTATTGCCATCTGGCGCTCCCGTAACGAGGAAGGTCGCTCTTTTGGCTTTTTGAGAGCCTTTCCAAGTGTTTGGTAGCTCATGCACTTGTGCATTGCCCAAATCACTAGTCCATTGGTTACCTGCTTGCTTCCAAGTTACTTCACCATTGCCGCTGACAAAGGCGTAAGTGCCATCAGAGCCCGCTTCGTAGTCAAAGGTTACTCGATAAGTCTTACCTGCTTCAAAGCGGAAGTTTTGCGGAATAGTTTGGTAAACCATGCGTTGACGGCTAACTAAACCATTGGTCTTGAGTGACCAGTCGCCCTCGATAACATCATCAATCTTCTTACCATTCCAGCCACGTTGTGTATATGGTGCGTTCTTTTCTGATAAGTGAGTCCGATTGTCCTCAACACCTTCGATACCACCGATAACAAATGGGAAGATCCCTTGACCGACATTTTCAAAGTTCTGTTTGAAGACACCTTTTTGGTTATCATGACCGCCGGCATACATTGTAGAATTATTCTCAAAGACTCGAATTTCATCAAAGTAAGTTGCTTTTTCACCTGCTTCACGGCTCAGGGTCAGAGTCACATTGGACACGTCATCACCTGTCGTGAAGTAAACATACATATTTTGGAAATAGCTGGTGTTGTCCACTGTCGCATTGCTACGATTTGTATTGTGAGCATATGCCTTTACATAGTTTTGAGCAATAGATTTATTAGTATAGTTGGTAATCGTCTTGTCACCTGATTGGACTGTGATACTTGCCTTAGCATCACTTCTATTATCGACTCCGACATAAGCAGCATACTTAGTATTTGGCTTGAGACCCGTTAATTTCTGAGTCAGAGTCACAGTACTTGTATTGTTTTGAATACGGAGCATATCATTGGCACCCTGTGACTTGACAATTTCAGCCTTAGACTTGTCGCCTGTAATTGTCCAATGATCCAGCTTACCACTGTTGAAGCCTTGATCATAGATATGCATTCCTTCGCTCCAAGACATTTCCTTGTTGACCTGTCTTGTACGATAGAGAACGTATGGCTGATTTGCCAAAAGATCCAGCGTCAGCTGATTATTCGTCACTGTCAGCTCTTGCTCTTCAACCTTACCTTGGTCGGTCAGCTTATAGAGGTAAACCTTATCATTCCAATCACTCGGCAGTGTCCAAGTTGTCTGGCCTGCTTTTGTATTGTAATAATACATCTTCTCTTGAGCTTTTTCCAGCTTATTACCGTTGGCATCCCAATTCCATGGTACTAGATAAGCTGAGCCGTCTTGAATCACGCGACCATTAAGCGTAACTGTTCTCTCACGGTAGCCTGGATTTGCCACATCGTTTGATTTACGGCGAATAGTAACTTGATTGTTGTCCTTGTCTGTTAGACCGATTTCCATTTCTGGTGTCCACTTGTAGCTGCCGCCATTATCATTCATGGTAACCGGATTACCATTCTTCCATGTTGCGACAGTGAAGTGTTGGAAATACTTGGTCATGACATCATGAGCAAAGAGGTTGGTCACGTAGCCATTGTAGTCACTCCGTCCTTGCCAGCCCTCAAAATCCTTCATGCTGTAACCACCAAGCAGCGGATAGTTGGCTGCGCCGCCATAGGACGGATAGTCACCAATCCAAGAATCTTTTTGGTGGTTGCGGATAAAGCGGACAATGCTGCTGTTAATCCCCTTGTTGGTATAGCCACCATAGGTCAAGTCAGCTGCCCAGTGCTGGAAGGTAGAGTCGTACTCACCACCATGGCCCCACTCAATCGCAAAGCGCCAGCCTTGTTGGTTGATTTCTTTTGCCAAGACGTGAGTTGCCCAAGCACCATTATCACCTGACTGACCATTACCCCAGACATCAACATAGATAAAGTCTAATCCTTCGCCAAGTTTTTCTTTCAAATCTTGCCAGCGTTTGAGTCGACCATGAGCGAGGTCATAGGCAGCATCAATATTGATACCTTGGTCCAGCCAGTTCCAGCCATAGCTATAGCTACCGTCAGGATTCTTGCGTAGGATTTCCTCTTTGAAATATTTGGATTCTGGATAGGTTTCTGATGCGTTGACGTGGATACCGATGTGAGCACCATATTCCTTAGCCTTGGCGATCAGAGTTTTGAAATCTTCAACTCCACCGATTCGTTTACCAATATCTGCATAGTTCAAGTGACCTGAGTCATGCCCTTCATTTCCATATCCCTTCAAGAGGACACCTTGGCCAAGTCCATCGGTATGAAGATTGATTTTCTTAATACCATCCAGAGTCATCAGGAATGGATTTTGTGCTTGAGAGCCAAAGTTCATGGCAATCCGATAAGCGGTAATGTCTTTGACCTTTTCCCAGCCCTGTGGGTTATTCATGATTTGACGATAAGCTATAGCAGCATCCTGCCAGTCTACTTGGTTATCCTTGTTGGCATCTTCGGTCACGACCACCTTAGCACTTGGCAATTCCAAAGTATAATCTGGGTAAACAATTCCTTTATGTTCCTTTTGCCATTGCCATGGTGAGCTCTTGATTGCGACATAGTTAGCGTTACCCACTGTTTGCTTGTAAGCAGTCAAGCGTGTAAAATCGTTTGATCCACCGCCAAAGCTGTTTTGAGAGTTACTCCATACACCAGCCGCCAGCTTGTCTGTTGAGACAAATCCGTACATGTAGCCCTTGCGCAAATCCGACATCGGATTGGTCACATTGATATGGTCATCTCCGCTGACATGGGTATTGTTGGACATGGTCGCTCCATCAAACTTAGCACCTGCCTGCTCGCTAGATACAGATACTAAAGCATTATCTGCAAAGTTGATAGAAGAAATCAATTTTCTAACATCATCGACTGGCTTACCAGCCTCGACTTGATTGTGGTTGACGATTCTTGTCACATCAAAGTGCAACTGGTTGTCCACTACTTTCAAGCGAACGGTCATTTCTGCATCAATCAAATGCTCTGGATCCTTCAAGACCAAATCATACTCAGCTGTCTGCTCATCAACCTTGCGGTAAGTCACTTTCGGCTTGATAGCATGTGAGTTAATAGTGACTTGATCCAGCTGTTTGACTTGACCTGTCAGTGTGTGCTTGTTGACTGTGTAGCTCTTGACACGCGGAAAGGCCTTATCAATCAGCACTTCCATCGTTGCTGAGTGAATCTTATCATAAGTCACTTTAGAGTCATCTACAACAGGACCTATTTCCTTTTCTCCTGTCGGCTGAGTTGGGGTCATGCCTTCTTGGTTATCTGTCTTTATCAAAACAGAAGTCAGTTCAGTGCCCTGATAAGTACCGGCCTTGACCAAAATCTTGCGCTCATTCTTGAGATTTTCCTTGACTGCAGCTGGTAAGGTCACTGTATTAAAGAGTTGCTCGCCATTATTGGTCGCATTGAGCTGACCATCTGCTTTCAGAGTTACCACCAAGTTATTGCTTGAACCTTTTTTCGGTGCTGGTACACGAGTCTGACGATACCAAGCACTATTGCCATTGCCTGGCGTTTTATATTCCCAGAACCAGCCTTCTTTGTCATAACCGACAAAGACATTGTTTGATGTATCTTTATATTTCATAAAGACACCAAAGCGACCATGGTTTGTTTCAGAATTTTCTACAAAAGTTAAGTTTACGCTAGCATTTCCTTCTTGATCTACCTGCAAGCCTTCTTTCTGGAAGAGAGCTGGGTTTTGGTTGTTATCATGAGTAGATTTTGAGGAGAGCTGGTTATAGCGTACACCGTTCTTCTCAACCGTAGCGACTGTTCCATGCTGCTCTGTTGTTCCGACAGGAGTCCACTCAGCTGTCTTCTTAGCTGCAAATCTTGCAACTAAATCAGGATCTGGAACTGTTGGTGTTGGTGCAATATAAGGTGTGACTGCTTCTGGAGTCGAACCTGCGGCTGGAAGTCTCGTTCCGATTACAGAAACAGCCAAATTATGAATACTTTCGATGTTGCCTGATTTTATCTTAGTAATCTTCTGACCAGCCGAATCATCATCTGCGTAAAACAGGAGTGTCTTACTGTCTGCCTGAGTAACAAAGGTAGCTTCCTTGCCATTTTCTAGCTCAAATACTGGCGCTTCATTAACAATCACTTCGTGATCAAAACGCAGGGCAACGAGTCCTTCTTCTGTGTTTTTCGCGCTGACTACCTTAGCCTCTGTCGGATAAACACTGTTTTTCAGTAAGAAATCCCAGTTAAACTTCTTGAAGGAGAGAGTATAGTCATTTTTATTCCCTTCCGCTCCTTCATAAAGCAAGCCAAACTCTTGATCATTGATTTGTTGCAGAGAGTTGTAGGCAAATTTTCCTTTATTGATTTCTCGATGAGCAATCCAAGTCAGATTGCCAGCCTGATCCACTCTGGCAACTCGAACATGACCATTATTTCTGCCAGGCCCGCTTGCATTCGCCAAAATCACATATTCTTGTCCATCTTTGACTGTGCTAATCGCTGACATTTGTACATAGACATCAGGCACATCTTTGTAGCGTTTCACTTCAGGAAGCCAAGTAGCACCTCCATCTTCACTGGTTGCAACTTGCAGGTCTCGCGTCAATCCACGCATGAACATTTTTAGCTGGCCGTTTGCTAACTGCACGATGGTTGCTTCAGTGTTTTGAGCCGAAGGATGATTCATGGTGCTGGATTGAATCTCTGTATTATTCACTCTGCGACCATCATTAACTGCTGCTCCAGAATGCCAAGTTTGTCCATTATCATCTGAATAGATAACCCGAGAAGACTGAGAACCATGTAAATGGGAAGATTCGTTAGTCGAATAAGTCGGAATAACTAAACGTCCCTTGTGCGGGCCTGTATGAAGACGAATGCCTGTACCAGGGCCGACCCCGTAGAACTTCATCCAGTTTTCCTTGACCATAGGAGTGATATCACGCGGAGCAGACCAAGTCAGTCCATCATCCTTACTCACTGATGTCCATAGATAGCTAGTCCGAGCGACACGGAAAGGCGAATCTTTCTTGATCGTGAAATAAATATTATCAATCAGGCGGTCTCCGTCATAAAGGTCACCTTTATCTCGATAGTCTTTTTCCTGTGGATTGACCACTACACGATAGGTTGTCGCTACACCGTTTGCATCATAGACTGTTCCATTTTCACGAATTGTATATTTTTGACCATTTTCGTGATAAAGAATCTGATAAACCTTGCCATCAATCGTTGTATAGGCTTCTTTGTTTTTAGCAGGCAGGTCAAAAACAGCCCGCCCTTCTGTAAACATATCATAGATGGCATGAATGGTTCCGTCTTTATCCTGAACCATAGCCACATCAATCGTTACAGGAGAGCCCTGATTCGGATCCGTTGCTTTGGGATTATTGCGCAAATTGACAATCGTCTTTTCTGGCCCCCAAGTCTGGCCGCCATCTGTACTACGGCGAATAACTGTGCCGATATCTCCCCAGTCTGACGCATGCAAGCGGCGCTGATCCGCAGCTGCAATCAAGGTGCCTTTCTGAGTCTTTAACAAGGCTGGGATTCGATAGCTTTTAATTCCTTGACTATTAGCCTGACCGCCAGCTCCACTCTCAAATACATCTGCCTTTTCACTCAGGGAGGCACCAGGAGCTAGCTGTCCTTCGAGTTCTTTCCGTTTTAAAATTTGGCTACGCTGAGCTACTTCTTCTGGCGAAAGAGCGCGGTCATAAATAGTTAGATTTCGAACGGCAAACGTTCCTGGCCAATGGTTTTGCTTACCACGCACTGTAGCACCCAGCTGCATGTTGGTCAAATCCGGCATGTCACTCAGGAATTTCCCTGACTGATAGCTGGTTCTTGATAGAACCCCATTGACATAGAGGCGCACGCGACCCTCTGGCGAATCTGGTTTTAGTCTTTCTACTGTATAGGTGATGGAGTTCCATTGACCCGCAGTTACTTTCAAAGGGGCAGTGTTATAATTTTCATAGAATTGCTGCCCATTGCGATCACGACCTTCGACAACTGCTGTTCCATTATTGACCGCAAGAGTAAAGTATTCGTTGACATGCGTGGAGCTAGAAGCAGAGAATACACTATAAAACTTTGGTGAGTTTGCATCTGGCTTAAACTCCAAATGAACCGTTGCATTCTTTAATTTTTTTACTTTATCTAGCTCGCTGGATAGATCCTCTTTGGCGTGATCTGTTTTGTTAATCGTAATATCTTCTTTTTCCAAGACAGGCTTGACATTCTTTAAAGAACGGGAATAATAGTCTCTTTCAACCGTTTCTTCTGTCTCAGCAGTTGCATCAGAAGGTTTTTCTAAAGTGGTACCTGTATCTGTTGATGGAGATACGGGTGTAGCTACATTTTCTGTAGATACTGGTGCAGTAGCAGTTGCTGCTGCAGGCTTATCCTCGTTTTCTACTTTCCCATTTACCTCAGAAGATGTTGTCTCTCCCGTAACTTCAGTAGCAGGAGGTGCCACACTTGGTTGAGATACCGCAACTACTCCTGCTGGGCTAGTTGTTGTATCTGCTAGACTGTCAGCCGATACTTGATTGACCCCAAACAAGATTGCTCCGATTATAACAGAGCAAACACCTAAAGTTAGCTTGCGAATCCCAAACTTACATCTTTTATCAAATAAATCTCTATCCATTTGACAACCACCAATAGTAAGCGTTTACAATAAACCTTAAAATTTTTAGGCTGTTATAAACCCCTTCTATCCCTTTCTTATTTTATGTTAATATACTCTTTTTTAATATATCAAATATTTTAAGAAGTGTCAAATTATTTTACAGTAGAAATGTAGATTATTCTTAGAAGAAAGATAGAAAAATCCATTTGAAATCTACAATCAATCCTAGCTGCTAACTTCAAATGGATAATATTTTTTAAAATACATTTATCTAATGCTCACTCTGCCAGTGCGATAATCAAGGACAATTCCTGACTGGACATTTGGGACAAAAACATTGAATTCCAAACTTCCATCGCTGGACTTGGCTTCTAAATGCGAGCCAGATGCCACCAGATCATTTTCTGAAGCATAGATCAAGGTGACACGATAACGAACTCGCTTATTCTGATCCAAGGCACGACGGATCTGAGTTTCATAGTAGTTCTGCCCTGTCGAGTTGTCTTTATTGGCCTGATTGGCCCAGTCTGTTTGGACTGCGATATTGGCTGGATTGCTAGTAGAGGCATCGAAACCCTTTAAGCCACCGATTAGAGAGTAAGCCAAGAGATGCCCGCGATCTACTGCATGGTTGTATTCACCTGATAGATGTTTGACTTGGTGCCAACCAGCAGGAACCCAAGAAGTGGAACCATTTCCCGTTTCTTCCCTTGATTTATATTGACGGGTCGATTTGGCAAGTAAGGCATTAGCAACTGTTGGAACCGTCTGCCCCTGAACCATCTTCGTTTTATTATCCGCATAAGGGGCACTCGACACTTTGGCATTTAAGTTCGTTTGATTCCCATTGATGATGAAAGCTCCAGCTCCATTCCACTCGATTTTTCCACCAAGTTGAGAACGTACTGAGTCAGTGAGAACACTCTCAGCCAGCGCTTGATCTGGTGTGCTGGTATCCTTATTTTTACTGACAACTGCAGGTGTATTTACTGCTGGTGACTGAGTGCCATTTCCAAAAAAATAGGCTCCCAGTGATAAAGTCAGAGCAACCAGAAGCCCAGCTATAGTCTGAGTAGATTTAGTGCTCTTTTTTTGTAATTTCTTTCTTTTTGGCATCTTTCCTTTTCCATTTAAAAGGACTGCGCAAGATTCTACACAGTCGGTAAATTTTCGGACATCTTAGCAGATCAATGACCAGTGAACTTAGAAACAAGTTCATTCCAAGTATCTAGCGATAAGATAGACCAAGGATTGTCTGCATTTCCAATCACGCCATATCCGATAACTAGACCAAGACAAAAAATGATAAAAGCGACTACCAGCACCAAGGCAATGATGCCTAATTGTCTAGCCAAATATTTCCAATTTTCACTCATCATCTTCTTCCTTTACGCGTTTGACGTTGGCACCAAGAGCTGCCAGCTTTTCATGAAATTTATAGTAGCCACGATCCAAATGAACTAACTTGCTAACTTTTGTCTCCCCTTCAGCAATCAAGCCCATCAAAATCAAGGTCGCACTAGCCCGAAGATCTGTCGACATCACTTCTGCTCCTTGCAGGCTGCTACCGCCCCAAATCCGAGCGGTATCCCGCATAATATCGGAATGAAGGCCCATCCGTCGCATCTCTTCTAAGTGCTGGAAGCGGTTTTCAAAGACCGTCTCAACCATGACAGACTCTCCTTGGGCTATCGCCATCAAGGCAGTAAACTGAGCCTGCATATCTGTTGGGAAACCTGGATAAGGTAGAGTTTTGACAGAAACAGCTTTTAACTTTGAAACATCTGAGCGGACGCGAATTCCTTCGTCTTCTTCCGTCACTTCTACTCCCATTTCTTGCATTTTTGATAAAAGCGGACGATTGTGCTCCCAAATCGCATCTTCAATCAGCAAGTCACCGCCTGTCATAGCAGCGGCAACCATAAATGTACCAGCTTCGATACGGTCTTGCACGACATTGTGCTCAGCTCCATGAAGTTTTTCAACACCGATGATTGTTATATTCTCCGTTCCTGCCCCTCTGACTTTAGCGCCCATTTTATTTAACAGTAAGGCCAAGTCGACAATTTCAGGTTCTCGAGCAGCGTTTTCAATAACAGTGGTGCCTTGAGCCAAAGTCGCTGCCATCATAATATTCTGTGTCGCACCAACACTTGGGAAGTCCATGTAAATATGCGCCCCCATCAAGCGGTCTGCCTTGGCTTCGATGTATCCTGCAGTCTGCGTAATCTGAGCACCCATTGCCTCCAAGCCCTTCAAATGAAGATCGATAGGTCGGCTACCAATCGTACAACCGCCCGGCATGGACACTTTAGCATGCCCATTACGAGCAAGAATGGGACCCAATACAACAATCGAAGCCCGCATCTTGCTGACATACTTATAAGGAGCCTCTTCTGTCAATGGTTTAGTCGCATCTACAACTACAGTATTTTCATCTTGGTCAAAGTCTACCTGCGTATTCAAGCCGCGAACAACATTGTTCATGGTAAAAACATCCGAAAGAACTGGCACATTTTTAAGAGTTGTTTTTCCCTCACTGGCTAAAACAGTTGCTGCCAACAGCGGAAGCACCGCATTTTTAGCTCCTTCAATCCTAACTCTGCCAACCAGACGGTTATTTCCACCCTGAATAATAATTTTTTCCATACTAACTAGTTACTCCAAATCTTAAAAATTCATCCTTATTATCATATCATAAAATCAACAATCTGACCTTATAAAGCTCCTTTAAAAATTGCCCGACTCATGTCATAAATACCGATAAAAAATAGGCTAGCCATGTAGCCCAAGGCAATACTTAGCAATAAAATCAAAAAACGAATTTTGATGGCATTATCAGCATTTACTTTTAAAAATTTTTCCCAACTGACCACTGTCGCCAAAAGGTGAAAAGACACAAAAATAAAGAGCAGGTGACTGCATAATCGAAACATTAATTCTATCATAGATTTTATTATACCATAAGAAAAGCTGTTTCTAGCAAAAAGGAGTATGGGACAATAAAAAAGAATGGAAACTCCATTCTTTTTTCATTACATTCTTGTTCCAACGTTAATACGGTTGATGGCACGCTGGAGGGCGATTTTAGCGCGTCGTTCTTGGTCAATCAAATGCTTGTCTTGGGCTTCTTCGATCTCTTTCTCAGCACGCAGCTTAGCTCGCTCGGCACGGCTGATATCAATATCACGCTCACGCTCAGCTGAGTCCGCGATAATTGTAATCACATTATCAGCAATTTCTATGATGCCACCGTTGACCGCAATCCAGTCAATATGCTTGTCATCATCGATTCTGCGTACCTTGACTTGATCCACTTCCAAAACAGCAATTGTATTGATATGGCGAGGCAAAATCCCCATTTCTCCGTCAATCGTTTTTACGGAAACAAATGCAGCACGGTGGTCATAAATCAGACCATCCGGTGTAACGATTTGTACTGTCATTTGAGCCATCATTCACCTCTTAGAATCCCATTTTTTCCGCTTTAGCAATGACATCCTCAATCGAACCGACACCACGGAAGGCATCTTCTGGTAACTTATCGTACTTGCCTTCGAGGATTTCTTTAAAGCCACGAACCGTCTCAGCTACAGGCACATAAGATCCTGGCTGGCCAGTAAATTGCTCCGCAACGTTGAAGTTTTGAGATAGGAAGAATTGAATCCGACGCGCACGCGCAACCAAAGTCTTTTCTTCATCTGACAACTCATCCATACCTAGGATGGCAATGATATCCTGCAATTCATGATAACGTTGCAATACGCGTTTCACTTCGGCAGCCACTGCATAGTGCTCTTCACCAACAATCTCAGGAGAAAGAGCTCGAGAGCTTGAAGCAAGCGGATCCACGGCTGGATAAATCCCCAATTGAACCAATTTACGTTCCAAGTTGGTTGTAGAGTCCAAGTGGGCAAAAGCCGTTGCTGGAGCTGGGTCAGTATAGTCATCGGCTGGCACGTAGATGGCCTGGATAGAGGTTACAGAACCCTTCTTAGTCGATGTGATACGCTCTTGCAATTGCCCCATTTCTGTCGCAAGTGTTGGTTGGTAACCAACGGCTGACGGCATCCGACCCAAAAGGGCAGAAACTTCAGAACCTGCCTGCGTGAAACGGAAGATGTTGTCAATGAAGAGCAAGACATCTTGACCTTCCACATCACGGAAGTATTCTGCGATCGTCAGACCAGTCAAAGCAACCCGCATACGTGCTCCTGGTGGTTCATTCATCTGACCGAAGACCATGGCTGTTTTCTCGATAACGCCAGACTCCTTCATTTCCCAGTAAAGGTCATTCCCTTCACGGGTACGTTCCCCAACACCGGTAAATACAGAAATACCGCCATGCTCTTGGGCAATGTTATGAATCAATTCCTGAATCAGGACGGTCTTACCAACTCCGGCACCACCGAAGAGTCCGACTTTACCACCTTTCAGATAAGGGGCTAAAAGGTCGATAACCTTGATACCTGTCTCTAAGATCTCTGATGAAGTAGACAACTCATCAAAGGTTGGAGCTTTCTTATGGATTGGCTGACGCTCTGCATCATCCGCAAAAGGAGCATCCAAGTCAATGGTATCTCCCAAAACGTTAAAGACGCGACCAAGTGTTTCTTTGCCGACTGGCACAGAAATTGGACGGCCAGTATCTAGCACTTCCATGCCACGAGTCAACCCATCCGTTGATTCCATAGCGATGGTCCGAACCACTCCATCACCAAGCTCAAGAGCTACTTCAAGGACGATTTTTGATTTATTTTCGTCATTTTTATAGACTACAAGTGCATTATTGATCTCAGGTAGCTTGTCGCCAGCTGCAAACGCTACGTCTACAACCGGTCCGATAACCTGAGTAATTTTGCCTGAGCTCATTCTTTTCTCCTCTTTATACTATTTATTTTCTGTGACACTATTCCAGTGCACTTGCACCCGCCACAATTTCAGTAATTTCCTGCGTGATAGCTGCTTGTCTAGCACGGTTGTACTGAATGGTCAAATCATTGATAACTTTTTTAGCGTTATCCGTTGCTGTCTGCATGGCTGTCATACCAGCAGCATTTTCAGCAGTTTTTGCGTCAATAATAGCCCCGTAAATCATACTTTCAGCAAACTGAGGCAAGAGCTGATCTAAAATCGCGTTTCGGCTGGATTCTAATTCTAGATTGAGGATATAGTTCTCATCCGCTTCACTAGGATCCAAGTCGACGATTGGCAACATTTGCTCTACCCGCATCTGACTGGTCAAACTGTTGACATGGTGGTTATAACACACATAAAGTTCATCAAAAAGCTCATTCTGATACATTTCAATGGTTTTGGAAATGATTTTCCGAACTTCATCAAAACTCGGATGATTGGCTAAGCCACGCAATTCATAAATTGGCTGAATGCCCCGTGCTCGGAAGAAATCCGCTCCCATTCCTCCGATCGAAATAATGACATAGTCATCTTTTTCGTGGTATTCCGAAATCAATTCCATCATGGATTTGAGGATGGTTGCGTTGTAGCCACCGACCAAACCACGATCAGATGTAATGACAATATAAGCCGTTTTCTGAACTGGTCTGCTCTTTAGCAGTGGATGATGGCTAACATTTTCTTCCTCATGACCATGCAAAAGGTCGGTCAAGAGTTTTCGAACCTTAGAAGCATAAACTTGGAAGTTTTTTGCTGCTTCTTCGGACTTTCCCAACTTAGATGCAGAAACCATCTGCATCGCGTTTGTGATTTGACTGGTGTTTTTTGTGGATGCAATTTTATTTTTGATATCATTTAATGAAACTGCCATTTGACACCTCTATTCTTATTTGAAGTTAGACTGATTAATAAATTCAGTAATAGCGGCGTCCAGCACTTCTTCGCTCGGCAAATCTTTTGTCTGACGAATGGTTTCATAAATGTCTCCATGATGAGCATCAAAGTAAGCGAAAAGCTCTGCTTCAAACTGAAGAATCTCATCCACTGGTACTGTATCAAGGAAGCCATGGGTCAGTGCATAAAGGATCACAACTTGTTTTTCAACTGGCAGTGGCTCATGAACTGGCTGTTTCAATACTTCTACCGTACGGCGTCCACGGTTCAACTTAGCCTGAGTTGCTGCATCGAGGTCACTACCAAACTTGGTAAAGGCTTCCAGCTCGCGATATGACGCAAGGTCGATACGCAGAGTTCCTGCAACCTTCTTCATGGCCTTGATTTGTGCAGACCCACCTACCCGAGATACAGAAGAACCGGCGTCAATAGCTGGGCGGATACCTGCATTAAAGAGGCTATCACTAAGGAAAATCTGACCATCCGTAATTGAAATCACGTTGGTTGCGATATAGGCTGAGATATCTCCTGCTTGTGTCTCGATAAATGGTAGGGCTGTGATTGAACCACCACCCAGCTCATCAGAAACCTTAGCTGAACGCTCAAGCAGACGGCTGTGAAGGTAGAAAACATCCCCTGGGAAGGCTTCACGACCTGGCGGACGGCGAAGCAAGAGGGAAAGCTCACGATAAGCTACCGCTTGTTTTGATAAGTCATCATAAACGATGAGGACGTGCTTGCCATTGTACATAAATTCTTCAGCCATTGCTACACCGGCATAAGGTGCCAAGAAAAGCAAAGGAGAAGGCTGAGAAGCTGACGCTGTTACCACGATAGTATAATCCAAGGCTCCATACTGGCGAAGAGTTTCCACCTGTGTACGGACAGTAGATTCCTTTTGCCCAATGGCAACGTAAATACAAATCATATCCTGCCCTTTTTGGTTGAGGATAGCATCAATGGCAATACTAGTTTTACCAGTCTGACGGTCACCGATAATCAATTCCCGCTGACCACGACCAATCGGTACAAGGGCATCAATAGCTTTCAAACCTGTTTGCAATGGTTCTGATACAGACTTCCGTTGCATAACTCCTGGAGCTGGTGCTTCTACCGGACGTGTTTTAGTTGTAGCAAGCTCACCCAAGCCGTCAACAGGACGACCGAGCGGATCTACGACACGACCAATCAAAGCATCTCCAACAGGAACTTCCATGATTTTACCCGTACGGCGAATCGTATCACCCTCACGAATATCTGTAAAATCACCCAAGATAATGATTCCGACATCGGTTGACTCCAAGTTTTGGGCCATACCATAAGAACCATTTTCAAAAATCAAGAGCTCGCCACTCATGGCATTATCAAGACCGTGAGCACGAGCGATTCCATCACCAATATAAGTGACGACCCCAGTTTCTGTGACGTCAAAATTTGGCTGGAAATTTTCAATTTGTTGCTTAATTAAAGCGCTGATTTCTTGTGCGTTAATCGCCAAAATTCACACCACTTTCTATTTCAAATTTTCTTTTACGAGTTGTAATTGACGTTTTATACTTGCATCAATTGTCTTATTATTGGCTGAAATGACGAAGCCACCAATCAGGCTAGCATCTAATTCCTGCTTGAGCAAGCGAACCTTGAGGCCCATTTTTTGCTCGATCATTGGTTTCAATCTGTCTTTTTGACTGTCTGTCAATGCTTGAACAGATTTAACCGTCACTTCAAATTCATTGCTTTCTTTCTCAATCTGATGCTGAATTTCTATCAACATATCGTAGAATAAATCTGCTCGATGATTGAGAATAACGACTTCGATAAAGTTATCAATCAGCTGTGAATCTGAGTTTTGAAAAAGTCGAAGAGCCTTCTCCTTTTCTCCCTCATCGACGCCAATATGTGATAAAAAGTCAGCAAGATTTGTTTCCTCAAACACAGCCTTAATTTGGCTTAGTTTTTCAAAAACATCTTGTTGCTGACCTTTTTCAAATACTAATTGAACAAAAGGCAAGGTATATTTTTCAATTACCGCATAGTGCTTTTTGTCCATTAAGCATCTCCTAATTTATCAATATAACGATCAATAAGCTCACTGTGTGCTTTTGTATCAAGCTGCTGGCTCAAGATCTTACTTGCAAGACTTACTGTTAGGTCAGCCACATCGTCTTTAATGCTATTCAAGGCTTCTGCCTTGCTTTGAGCAATTTCCTGATTGGCTTTTGCTTTCAAACGTCCAGCTTCTTCAGCTGCATCCGCTAAAATTCCAGCCTTATTTTTTTCAGCTGTTTCCTTAGCATGTTCGATAATCGTCGTTGCTTCCTGACGACTTCCTGCTAGTTCATTCTCACGTTTTTGCGCAAGTCCCTCAGCCTTTTTGCGGGCTGACTCAGCCCCGTCAATATCATCCGTAATCTTTTTAGAACGTGCTTCTAAGATACTGGTAATATTGCCCCAGGCAAACTTCTTTACTAAAAAAATTAATAAAAGGAAGGAACCAGCGATGAGAATAAAGTCACCAATAATGGCACCGATAGTTACGTGCATTCCTTTTCTTCCTTTCTACTTACTATTCTTCACCGTTTATTTTCTTGCCGATATACATCGAAGACAGCATGGTAAAGACATAGGCCTGGATACATGAAATAAATATCGAGAAGGCTGTCCATAACATACTACCTAGGAAAGCAGCTGGATACCAATAAAATGCTTGTTGTGACAAGGTAAGCAACAAGCTAGCTAAAACTTCCCCTGCAAAGATATTTCCGAAAATCCGCAGAGCCAGAGAAGCAAAATTGGTAAATTCTTCCAAGATATTCATTGGAGTCATAAATCCAGGTGTTGCAAAAGCTTTTAAGTAATCTTTAAAACCACGACGACGGATTCCTTCAACATGACTAATCAATGTAATGATAAAGGATAAGGCTAAGTCATAGCCCAAATTTGCCGTCGGAGAAGTCCAGAGATTATAGCCATTGGTGGTCTGAACTTTAGCCATCAAACCGATATTATTGGCAACTGCAATAAAGAGAAATAGAGAGAACATAAACAAAGAATAATCCTTGATATACCGTTCTCCGATATTATCTTTTGTAAAACCAATGACAAAATCATAGACATATTCTAATAAGTTTTGCTTTCCTTGAGGTCGGATGGACATTTTTCTACTGCCCCAGTAGATAAAACCAAAGACCATCAAAACGGTCACAAGTGACATAGCAAGCAGGGTCAAATCAAAGGATATTGGGCCTAGCTGAATAGTCGGATTAAGACTTTCTTCCAAGGTTTGACACCCCCTTTTCTAAAATAGAAAAAACTATTTGATAATGAAGGACATAACCAAAGTAACGAAGAAAGTACCTTCAACAAAAGCGACACCCATGATGAGCAAGCTTCTTAGTTGATCGACCATTTCTGGCTGACGTGAAACTGCTTTAAACAGATTACTCATAATCAAACCTTCAGCTAATGAGACGCCAAAGCAGGCAAAACAAAGTCCAAAAAACGTTAAATTCATGATGAATTCTCCTTTTATATTTTTAAATGTACTTCATTAGTTTACTCCTAATAAAGTTAATAGTCAATTGTTTTGTAATATTGTAAGCGTTTTTCGCACTTTTCTTTTAAATTAAGAACATTCCTTAGATAAATAGCTTTTTTTGACATTTATCCTATAGAAATCCAAGCAAAAATGAGATTGGGACAGAAATCGGTAATTCGTTAGAATTCGATTTCGTCGTCCCACCTCCGCACAGTTGAGTAGGGCTGTAAAAGCTGATGAAATAAGCGTAATAGAGCCCACTCAACCACTGCGTCTTGCTCGACAATCCAAAGACAATTAAGAGGCTAGGACTTTTGTCCCAGCCTCATATCTGTTCCATTTGAGGTAAAAAAATCGTGAAGCGCATCCACCTATTCTCAACTGCTTCAAAGCGATAAGTGAGATGGTGCTTTTCCAAAATTTGCTGCACGATAAAGAGTCCCAGTCCTGTACCACCATCCTTACGATTGCGACTGTAGTCCGGTCGATAAAATGGCTGGAAAATCTGCTGAATCTGTGACTCATCCAACACTCGCTCAGCTTCATTTTCTACAATTAATACCCCATCTTCTAAACGAACCAAGATTTCTCCGCCTTCTACTGTATAATGGAAGGCATTATCAATCAGATTTTTAATAGCTTTCAGTAAATAGGTCTTATTTCCTCGGACTTTTGTTTCTGAAAGTTGGACATTAAATTGAAAATGCTTGAGGTCAGCCAGAACCTTGTAGGTACTGATATTTGCTTCAAGCAGCTCTTTGAGAGAGAAGATTTCTCGCTCTGTCTCCATGGTCATTTCTAGTTTTGAAATGGCTAGGATAGACTGAACTAAGCCTGATTGCTCTTCCAATATTTCGCGGCACTTCTGCAGGTATTTGTCCCGATCTTTAAAATCACCCACTCCATAAATCATCCCGTCAATCATTCCCATCATGCTGGTGATAGGTGTCTTGAGTTCGTGGGAAGTCATTCGGAGAAATTCTGCCTTTTCGCGCTCGCTTTCTGCGACTTTCTCATTTTCTAATCGCAGAGCTTCCATACTTGCTAGGAGGTTGGCATATAAGTGATTAATATCCTGAGCCAAGTCAGCAATCTCATCATGACCTTTCACCTGACAGGAAACATCTGGAAGCAGACTTGTCATTTGCCGAGTGCTAGAGGAAATATCCTTAATTCGCTGACTGGAGGTCCGACTATAGAGATAGGCAGCAAGCCCTCCCAGACTCAGCGACAAAAATAGTACAAAGGGATAAAGATTAAGCAAGATGCGACTGGCATCCGAAACGGGCTGCAGAGAATACTCGCCTCGTAAGACCACTTCTTTACCATCTGATGTCCGAAAACTTTCTGACAGAGTCTTGCTTTCATAGTTACTATTGGCAATGGTCGGAACAATCGTCAGCTGGAGAGAGCTTTCTCCATTCGTTTCAAGTGCTGGATAAAGAATTGTATTGTCTTTTGCCAGCAAGGTGAACCAGATCTGATTGCTTTTTTTGCTATAATTACTCAAGAGCTCACTGATTTCTTGGCTGGACTTCCCTTTGACCTGCTTGGCTACCTGAGCAAACTCACGCTGGGCTTCTCCTCCCTTGACCTGCTGGTAATAAACCGGCATGGCAAAATAGAGAGTGGATAGAACAATCGTCACAACGACAAAGATGATGAAAGTCGTCAAGAGGAAGTTCTTTTTGACAATCTTCACGTGTCTTCTCCTCCAAGCTGATAGCCCATACCTGTGATGGTTTTCAGAGGGATACCTGGGATTTTCTTACGAATGTTCTTGATGTGATTATCTAGCACCCGGCTATCTAGCTCGCTGTAGCCCCAGACGGTATTCATGAGCTGATCGCGGGTTACTAAATGATCCTTTCTCTTGGCTAGAGCCTGCAAGATCTCATACTCTTTCTTGGTCAGAGGCATCTTTTCTTCCTGCCAGTAAACGGTACAATCATCGATAGAAACAGTCAAATCACCAACAGTAATCTCTGACGCAACCGTATTTCGTCGCAGAATATTCTCGATCCGTTTAACTAAGATTAGTGGTGAGAAAGGCTTGGTCACATAGTCGCTGATGAGGTGGTTAAAGCTGACTAGTTGAGTGTACTCGTCATCTAGTGCCGTCAGGATCATGACCGGAATCTGAGAAGTCTTGCGAATTTCCTTGAGGACATCCAGTCCACTCATGGTTGGCAACATCATGTCCAAAATAACTAAGTCAAAAGACTCTGCTTCAAATTGAAGCAAAGCCTCGCCTCCATCAAAGACTGGTGTAACTGCATAGTTACTTTCTTTTAAAAATTCACAAATGACTTGATTGATCGTAGTATCGTCTTCCACTACTAAAATCTTGTGCATATATGCTTGATTCTCCTTTATTTATTCAAATCGCAGGGCTTCAATTGGATCCAGCTTGGATGCTTTCACGGCTGGCAAGAGCCCAAATACTACTCCTATTATACAACAAAAGAGCAAACTTACAAAGACAGAAAAGAGGGATAAAATATACGGGTAGGCCAAAGACTGGGTAATAGCAAAACCAGAGGCGATACCTGCTACTACGCCAATAATACCACCCATTAGAGTCAGGATAACTGCCTCAATCAGGAACTGCTTGAGAATAATCTTCCGCCGAGCTCCCAGAGCCTTTTTAATCCCGATTTCACGCGTCCGCTCTGTCACTGAAACCAGCATGATATTCATAACACCGATACCTCCGACTAATAGGGAGATGCTGGCAATACCCGCTAGCAAGACAAAGTTAGACTGGTTAAGGTTATCCAATTGACGTTCAAATTCTTGCAGATTCAGCACACCAAACATATAGTCTGACCGAGGCATCTGCTGATTGAGATAATCACTAACTTTCTTGGCTACCTTCTTCAAATCATCGGCTTTGTGGGTCTGAACGGTGACCTCTGGACTGACATTAATGGTATCAAAAACCCGATGCCATTGTTGCAGAGGAATATAGGCCACCTTTTCCGAACCAGAGGTTAGGCCACTCTGCTCAGTAGACTCAAAGACGCCAATAACTTTAAAAGGATTGCCCTTGACTTCTACATACTTACCGATACCGTCTCCCTTAGGAAAAAGAGTATCATAAAGAGACTTTTCTAGATAAGTTACTTGCTCTTGATTTTTGAAGGCTTCAGAGTCAAAGCCCTCCCCTTCCAACAGTCGTTGCTGCTTGATATCAGCTACCGACTGGGAAACTGCCTGAACCTTGCTAGATGACTTTTGGCTGAGATAGTAAATCTTTTCGTCCGCCCCATAGGTCATCAAAGCATTTTTAACTCCAGGAATTTCCTTGATTTTGGACAAGACATCCTCTCCCATGAAGGGAATATAGGAAGGCTTCTGCGCTTGGGATTTCTCTGGAATAGAGGGATCGATGGCGCTTTTCTTGTCGTAGACGACTTTGATGGTATTATTGCTACCACCGATCAGCTGACGCTTGGTATTTTCTGTATTTCCTTCAATGATGGAAAAGATAGCAATAATAGCGCCAATCCCGATGATAATTCCTAGCATGGTCAGCATAGAGCGCATTTTGTGGGACAGGATGGAGTTTAGAGCTACAAAAATATCTTCCATATAGCCCCCTTCTATCCTAATGCCCGAGTCTCTATATTACCGTCCCGCAAGACAACTGTTTGCTTGCAAAGCTGAGCCACTTCTGGCTCGTGGGTAATGATGACAATAGTTTTGCCTTGTTCATTAAATTGCTTAAACAGCTCCATGATCTGAACACTGGTCTTGGTATCCAGCGCCCCAGTCGGCTCGTCTCCCAAGATAAAGCTGGGATTGGTCACCAGGGCACGCGCAATGGCTACCCGTTGCTTTTGACCACCGGACAGCTCCATAGGCTTGAAGTCGCTTCTTTCTTCCAGACCGACCAATCGCAGCATTTCCAAAGCGCGCTCGCGTCTCTCTTTTTTAGGAACTTTCATGTAAGTCAGAGGCAGTTCAACATTCTGACAGGCTGTCAGCTTAGGCATGAGGTTGAAATTCTGGAAAACAAAGCCAATCTTCTGATTACGCAAATCAGATAGTTGGTTGTCGGACAGGTCAGAGACGTCAGTCCCTTCGATATGATAAGAACCTGCGCTAGCCTTGTCCAAACAGCCGATAATGTTCATCAAAGTGGACTTACCTGATCCAGACGGCCCCATGATCGCTAGAAAATCCCCCTCTTTCACATGCAAATCAATTCCTTTCAAAATCGGAAATTCCTGACTGCCTTGTTGATAAGATTTGTGGATGTTCTTAAGCTTTAACATTCTGTCCTACCTCCATTCCGTCTTTCATGCCTTCTCTAGGCGTCGAAATGGTATCCTTCATAGTCAGACCTTCTGTAATCTCTACCAAACGGTCAGAGACTTTCTTGGTCTTAACTTCCTTCATTTTTACCTTTTTACCCTCTACCTTCCAGACATAGGTCTTACCATTTTTACTGAAAGTATAGGCCTTATTGACTACAACCTTACCGGCCTCAGGAGCATTTTCTACGACATTGACATAAGAATGGGAGCCTACAAGTGGCATTTCACCGCCTTGGTCCAGCTCGACAGTATAAGGGAACTTGCCTTGGTTGGGATTTTCCTGTTGTTTATTTCCACCATTGCTATTTCCAGTATTTGCAGTTGTCAAGGTGCCGACTTGCGTCACGGTACCACTCCAGCGTTTCTTAGGATCCTTGCGGTCCACAACATCTACTCTCTGACCCACACTCAGCTTCTCACGGTCAAATTCACTAACACTCCCCTTGATCAAAGTTTTGGACTTGTCCATGATTTCGATAAAGGTTTCTTCTTCCTTTTTAGCCTTGGACTGAGTTGGAAGATCTTCGTTCATAGAGGTAATGGTTCCCGCTGTATCAGCCGTCACAGTATCATATTTCATACGGTCTGATTCCGTCTGAGCTGTCACCTGAGCCTTTTCAGCCTCAATCTGAGCATTCGTTACTTCATTGTCAGCAGTCTTAGCGTCACTTAGCGCTTGAGCCAGCTCGTCTTCAGCAGATTTTATTTGATCTAACAAAGACTCATCCTTACTAGAATTGTATTTATTCTTAAGAGTATTGAGATTAGCCAGCTTTCGGTTATACGTCTCCCATTTGATAGATGCGCTAGTTTGTGCCGCCGTAATGCTATTGGCCTTAGCTTGAGCATCATACTGAGCAGACTGGGCTGTCAATTCCTGAGAGGTCACATAGGAAAAGAGGGGCTGTCCTTGTGTAACAGTATCGCCATTTTTAACGAATACTTCCTTAACTTCACCTTTTGATGGGTCAATCTTGACCTTACTACTATTGTTAGCAACTACTTCTCCAGATAAAACTAGGCTTGTTTTTTTACTGTTATTAACAGCATCTTGGACCGTCAGTGAATCAATCTTATTATTGACCATTTTCATGGCTTGTTGTTGATTAACCTGATGAAGAAGTACATAGCCTCCCAGCCCTGCACAAGCAAGAATGACCGTGCTTCCCAATAGAATGGTTTTACGATTCATTTTTTTATTTGAAACATATTGCCTCCAACCTACAAGTTCTAACTTTTATTTATCAGTTGATTCAGATTCATCTGTTGGTAATTCTTCTCCATCCGCTGGGATTTGAATCACGTTTCCGTCCGGCATGGTGTACTCTGTCACTTCCTTGCCGTCTACTGTTTTCGTTTTTTGATCAACAGCATCTTTCTTAAAATCTACTTTTTTTCCATCACTAATTTCTTTATTGTCAGCATTCTTAGAACCACATGCAGCTAGGAAGAAGACAGACATTCCGATAAGAGTTACAAGCATAGCGAATTTTTTTACGTTCATTTGATTTCTCCTTTGTTTTAGAAAACAGGAATTTTGAGCTTTCCTGATCGTATTTGTTTTTTTGAACAATTCCATTCTATCAAAGTGGTCTATCCCCTTCCTACCTACCATCTGTTTTTTATCTATTTTTTGATAAAATTTGGACTTTTCCTCTAGATGCAGGACTTTTCCTATCCAAACAGCTTCTTAAGTCGTTTTATGGTATAATAGATTGATTTTAAAAAATGAGGTGGAAACATGACTCAAACAGTTTATTTTGGAACATACACCCGACGAGATTCCCAAGGAATTTACAAGGCAGAGTTTGATACTAAAAAAGGAGAGCTCTCAAACTTAGAATTAGTAGCCGAAGAACCAAGTCCCACTTATCTAGCCTTTGACCAAGCTGGTCATCTGTACACCGTTGGTGCAAAAGACGGACAAGGTGGGATTGCGGCCTATGACCAAAAGAGACATCTTCTCAATCATGTGGTTGAAGAAGGCGCGCCGCTTTGCTATGTTGCTGTAGATAATGAAAGAGGACTTGTCTACGGAGCTAACTACCACAAGGGACAAGTGCTGGTCTACAAGCAGCAAGAAGATGGCAGTCTAAAACTGGCTGATTCAGATACTCATGTCGGGCAAGGACCTCACGCCAATCAAGCCTCTGCCCATGTCCACTATGCTGACTTGACTCCCGATCAATATCTGATTACTTGTGACCTCGGAACAGATCAAGTCACTACCTACGATGTGACGGAAGACGGACAACCGAACAAATTGGCCACCTACACATGTGCTGCTGGAGCCGGGGCACGCCACATTGTCTTTCATAATCACTATAAGATTGCTTACCTTATCTGCGAATTAAACTCTACCATCGAAGTATTGATTTATGATGGAGTTGGTCAGTTCGAACACCTGCAAACCATCTCAACTCTCCCAGCAGGATTTGCAGATTTTAACGGCACTGCAGCCATCCGCATCTCTGATGATGGAAAATTCCTCTATGGCTCTAACCGCGGCCATGACTCAATAGCTGTTTATCAAATTCTAGCTGATGGAAGTCTACAGCTCGTTGAAATCACGCCAACAAAGGGTAAAAATCCGCGCGATTTCAATATCACACCTGACCAAAACTACCTCATCGCTGTCCACCAAGATTCGGACAATGCAACTGTCTTTAAACGCGATCCTGAAACAGGCCGATTAACAGAAATTTCTCATGATTTCTATGTGCCAGAAGCTGTCTGCGTGACCTTCCAATAATCAAAAGAAAATTATCAAAGGAGCATTCAAGATGAATCCAGTAGAATTGTTTAACCAAGTCAAAGAATTGATCGAAAAGAAAGATTTTGATGCAGCTAAGAAGTTTGTCAAAGACCACAAAGATGAGCTAGGCGAATACTTAGATAAGGCAAAAGATTTAGTAGCAAATTCAAAAGGCTTCAACGACGTCATCAACAAAGTTAAGTCTATTTTCTAAAATCTTATTTAAAATAGCTGTTGGAGGTCTGATCCAACAGCTATTTTGATTCATCAAGGTTTATTTAGTCCATTTCCGATTCATAAAATCATGTAATTCTTCCAGTCGTTCCCTTGTCAATGGTTGAGCAAGGAAAATATCCTTATCAACATCTTTATTCTTATTAAAATCATGTAAGTCAACCTTTTCATAAACCATCTTATTTTCATAAGCAAGTTGACCATTTACATAGGTCGTGATTTCTATATCGCTTTCACTAAAAAATGCTCCATAGTAATCTTCCCTAACCACAACTGTCTGCCCTCTTTCCTCAAGATAGGCATACTGAGTCACTGGAACATAAACTCTAAAAAGATAGCCAATTATAGGCGAAACTGCCAATAGCAACAAGCCTAAAGCAAGAGCAGGATAAAGAAGCCACCTATATCTCTTGATCAATAAATAGAAAGCGAGAAACAAAAAGGGAAAAGCAATCCATAGACTAAACTGAGGATACCAGAATATACTGCTGATTATAAGAAATAAAAGAACTGTCAAAAGTGCCAGATAGCTTGATTTGCGTTTATAAGCCAAAAAGAGGCCTATAAATAAAACGGTAAGAGCTAGCCACTCTCTGCTTAGGATATACAAAATGAAATAAAACATTCCAAAAGTCTCCCCTTATTTATTAAAAATCCCTTGAGTTAACCTCAAGGGATTTGTTTCACTCCATAGAATGAATTATTTTTTCAAGTTGTAGAATGATTTCAATCCACGGTATTCAGCAACTTCACCAAGTTGATCTTCGATACGAAGCAATTGGTTGTATTTAGCAATACGGTCTGTACGTGAAAGTGAACCAGTCTTGATTTGTCCTGCGTTAGTTGCAACAGCGATATCAGCGATTGTTGAATCTTCAGTTTCACCTGAACGGTGTGATACAACGGCAGTGTAACCAGCTTCTTTCGCCATTTCAATAGCATCGAATGTTTCAGTAAGAGTACCGATTTGGTTAACTTTGATAAGGATTGAGTTAGCAGCGCCTTCTGCAATACCTTTTTCAAGGTAAGAAGTGTTTGTTACGAAGAAGTCGTCACCAACCAATTGAACTTTACCACCAAGACGTTCAGTAAGAGCTTTCCAACCATCCCAGTCGTTTTCGTCCATACCATCTTCGATAGTGATGATTGGGTATTTGTTTACCAATTCTTCAAGGTAGTCGATTTGTTCTGCAGCAGTACGTACAGCAGCTCCTTCACCTTCGAATTTAGTGTAGTCGTATACTTTACGTTCTTTATCGTAGAATTCTGATGATGCACAGTCAAATCCGATAAATACGTCTTTACCTGGAACATAACCAGCAGCTTCGATAGCAGCAATGATAGTTTCTACACCATCTTCAGTTCCTTCGAAACGAGGAGCAAATCCACCTTCGTCACCAACAGCAGTTTCCAAACCACGAGATTTAAGGATTTTCTTAAGAGCGTGGAAGATTTCAGCACCCCAACGAAGAGCCTCTTTGAATGATGGTGCACCAGCAGGTACGATCATGAATTCTTGGAAAGCGATTGGAGCGTCTGAGTGAGAACCACCATTGATGATGTTCATCATTGGAGTTGGAAGAACCTTAGTGTTGAATCCACCAAGATAGCTGTAAAGTGGGATTTCAAGGTAGTCAGCAGCAGCACGAGCTACAGCGATAGACACACCAAGGATTGCGTTCGCACCCAATTTACCTTTGTTTGGAGTACCGTCCAAAGCGATCATTGCACGGTCGATAGCTTGTTGGTCACGAACATCGTAACCGATAATAGCTTCAGCGATAACGTTGTTCACGTTGTCAACTGCTTTTTGTGTACCAAGACCGCCGTAACGAGATTTGTCACCATCACGAAGTTCAACTGCTTCGTGTTCACCAGTAGAAGCTCCTGAAGGAACCATACCACGTCCGAAAGCACCTGATTCAGTATAAACTTCTACTTCAAGTGTTGGGTTACCGCGTGAGTCGAGGACTTCGCGAGCGTAAACATCAGTAATAATTGACATTTTGACTCTCCTTATTGTTTAAAATTATTTACTAGTCTATGATACCTCAAAAGCGCTTTTTTTTCAAGGAAAAACAGCAGCTTTGCTTGAAAAATCACAATTTTTGAAATGCAATCGGTTACATACTATCTTTTTCTTAATGGTTTGAAAATCAGAAATCCTTTATTTATGATATACTAGAAATATGACAGATCTAAATAATATTATCATGGAAAAATCTCAGGGAAATGCTAAGTTCAATCCTGATGAACAACGCAAATTTCTGGAAACTTTTGAAGAGCGGGTAATTGCTTACTGCTCTATTTCGGATGCAAATTCCTCGCTTCTAAAGCAGCATTTTAAAGAAATGGTTGAGAAGATCACCGAAAGCTACCAGCCCGTCACAGTCAAAATATCGCCTGAAGTCATATCCAGCCAGCAGGTTTTCTACCTAAAAACCGCCAAAGACTTAGGCTGTGAGGCCACCATTGTCTCCGCTTTTTGCCAATCCTCTCCTTTTGGCTTGGTAATCCATAGCGATCATCCTGTGACCATAGAAGAAAAGGACTTGAGCAAGCAATTTGCCGACGTCCTCCACCCAGCAGATAGTAAATCGTCTGCCCACAAGAAAACTTCCCTTTGGAAAAAAATGTTTCATAAATGACGAATTTAGAGAAATTATTTACCTTTTTTGAGGCGGAAAATCAGCGTGACTGGGACATTTATCAAACTTTTTTAGACGAGCATGTCGTCTGGGAGCTGCATGGAGAATCCCCAGAAATCATTCAGGGAAAAGAAGCCTATCTCCACAGGATACAGGAAGCCTATCAGAACAGTTCCGAACAGTTTTGTTGCCAATACTATCACACCAATGCCGAGCAAAGTCGGATTCTAACAATTTTGGTCAATGAACATGGGGAACTTTCCTGCGATCTATTTGAATTTGCAAACGGCTTAATCGTCAAAGAAATCGAATATTTACTGAAAAAGAGGCTGGGACAAAAGTCCTAGCCTCTTAATTGTCTTTGGATTGTCGAGCAAGACGCAGTGGTTGAGCGGGCTCTACTACGCTGATTTCATCAGCTTTTACAGCCCTGCTCAACTGTGCGGAGGTGGGACGACGAAATCGAATTCTAACCAATTACCGATTTCTGTCCCACTCTCTTTTTTTGATGGCTAATAGGTTGCCAATATTGCGAGCTGTACGAACCAGATTTTCCCTCGCCTGAGCTAAGGTTTCATCCAAATCCGCCACTTGCGATATAATGGGAAAAGCTGCATGGATATTCTCCCTAGGAAATGGAGGCAAATCATCAGCCAAACTGCCACAGATCGCAAGAACAGGAATCTCTTTTGGCGTCCGCCTTGCGATTCCAACTGGGGCCTTTCCCGCCAAAGACTGCTTATCCATGCACCCCTCACCGACAACAACCAAGTCCGCTTCTTTAACCATGCGGTCAAAATCCAGCAAATCCAGACAGGTATCGATTCCTGACACGACTTTCCCCTTGGCAAATGTGACCAGCCCTGCTGCCATGCCTCCTCCTGCACCAGCACCAGCTTGGGTGAAAATCTGCGGATTGGCCAGTTCATAGAACTTCCTCATTTCCTGATCGACAGATGAAAGAAGCCATTCAGACAAGCCTTTCTGTCGTCCAAAGACCTGAGTCGCTCCCTGCTGCCCACATAAAGGATTGGAGACATCTGTCAAAATTTCAATATCAATATCATTCAGGCAAGTTGTAACACGGTCCGCAGAAATTCGGGCAACTCTACCCAGAGAAGAGCCGACAGGCCGCAGTCGATGATTATTTTCATCAAAAGATTCATAACCCAGACCTGCTGCCATACCAATTCCACCATCATTTGTTGCCGAGCCTCCAACACCGACTAAAATCTTTTTGACTCCATGTTCGACCAAATGAAGAATCAGCTCCCCCAGACCTCTCGTTTCCAAGCCTAAGGGATCACGTTTTTCTTTAGGAATTAAAGCCAGTCCCACTAAATCTGCCATTTCAAAAAGGGCTAGCTGGTCTTGTCTAGCATATTTCATTTCGACTGGCTGGCCGAAAGGTCCAGTTACCCAGTGGCGAAACTCTTTTAGCTTCATAGCCGAAATCAAGGCAGCCACAGTCCCTTCGCCGCCATCTCCAATAGGCAGCAAATCAAAAGTAGCCTCTGGCAAGGCTTGGGAAAAACCTTCTTTCAAGGCTTCTGCTACCTGAACGGTAGACAAACTTTCCTTAAAAGAATCTGGTGCTAATAAGATATGCATCATTCCTCCTATTTTTCCTTAGCGTCCAAAATATCCATTACCTGATAGAGGTCATAAACATTGATTTGATAGGGCGCTTGCTCTCTTACAATTGGCTTGGCATTAAAAGCAATTCCAATGCCTGCCGTTTGAATCATAGGCAAATCATTGGCGCCATCCCCCATAGCAATGGTTTGATTTAATTCCAAATTGTTTTCTTGAGCCCATTCTTTCAGCATCTGAACTTTAGTATCTTTGCTAACAATCGCTCCCAACACATGACCTGTAAGCAACCCATTCTTGATTTCTAAGCGATTGGCCTTTACATAGTCAATTCCTAGCTCCTCAGCCAGTCTATCCACCGTTTCATGAAAACCACCTGAAACCAAGCCAACCTTGTAGCCACGCGCATGCAGCTCATCTACTAATTTTTTAGCGCCAGGCGTGAAATGAATCTTATCAGCTATTTGAGAAAAGATAGTTTCCGGAAGTCCCGCCAAAAGTGAAACCCTCTCCCGTAAGGCAGCCTCGAAATCCAATTCCCCGCGCATAGCTCGCTCAGTGATAGCAGCCACTTGCTGCCCAACTCCTGCTTCCTCGCCCAGTAAATCAATGCCCTCTTCCATAATAAGAGTGCTATCTACATCCATAACCAATAAACCTTTGACCTGACCCATCTACTCACCTCAAGTTTTCTGTGATTTGTTGTATTATACAGGATTTTCAGTGACAAGACAAGCTAGATTGCAAAGAAAAAAGTCCCCGAAGGAACTTTCTTAGAAGCGAATATTTTCGCGTGTTTTTTCATATGAATTGATAAAACGAGCCGAAACTCCAGGCTCAACAATATCCAAGGCTTTTGAAATAATTTCCAAAGCTTTTGCATAATCAAATTCAACTTCAAAGGCATGAAGGGATTCATTGAAGGCTGCCTGCACATTATCATCGAAGGAACGATAACGGTTAGAGTATTGTAGCAACTGCTCTGTTAAGGTAGAATTTCGAACGATTCGATATGTCTCTTCTTCCAACTCACTCATTGTATTTGCCAGAATCTCTAACCAGCGGTTCACAGATTCAATATTCACACGAGTTGCCTCCAACTCTCTAGCCAGCTCCTCAATATAGTCGCTTGCTCCAAAGAAAATTGTTAAGAAGGACTCTGGAATACCCGGTAAATTACGTTTTTCCATAAATCGCTTAATCGTATGCAATTTATTAGCGTAAATCGTAACCTTTTGACGGGCATTGACATCGTCTTTTTCGATCTTTTCTAGCTGCTCACCAAGTTCAATCTGTTCATCTTCGATTTCTTTCAATCGGTCTTGAATAGCTTCCAACTCTTCTCTAACCAATGAGAAAGGTTTCTTCATTTCAGCTGTATCTTCAAGTGAAGAGTGAACCACTGCTTCTTGAGCAGATAATTCAGATTTCAAATCCTTGATATGATTTATTTCAGGCTCTGGCAGCAAGAAGGAAAGTGATAAACGTTCCATTTCGCTTTGAAGCTGTTGGTTATTCTCTTTAGTGTGTTCTAGATATTCAGGAAGGTAGTTCACCAACTTCTCAACGACTTTATGAGCTTCAATTTCTCGAGTAAAGATAGCATACAGAGCATCGATTTCCTCTTGAATTTGTTCATTCTCATACAAGGCATTATCCAACTCCAAAGCTGCAAGATTTTCTTCATTTCGTTTCAAACTAGCACGAAGTTGTTGGAAACGGGCCTCTAAGTCAGTCTCAATAAAATGATAATTGGTTTCCAATAGTTTGCGGTAGCCAGACTCCAAATCTTCTAATTGATCTGGTAATTTCTCAGTCAAGTCTTCTACAATTGCTGGAACTTTTTCGACGATCTGTGTTAGTGCCAAGATACGATCTTCTGTTTTGTCTAAGATTTCTGCCGCTTCCACAGGATCCCCTGAAGAGTTGAGAGTAACAAATTGAGAGAAATCAGACTCAATATTTTCCATTTGCTTCTGAATTTCTGCAAGAGCTCGTCCATAAGCGTCAGGATTGCTAGCCACAGTATGCTGCAAATTTTCAAATAGATCTAGGGCGTGTAAAACTCGTCCGCTATTTTTAGATTCTTGTTTCTTCAGATCTTCTAAAGCCTGACGAATCGCATGAATATCTTCACTGATTAAATCAATTTGGCTCTCAATGTTTTCGATCGCATGCTTAGCTTTGAGGAAACGGAAAGAATTATTGTAGCCCTCTGCCTCAAAGAGATTGTTCTCAATATCAGCAAATGAATTCAAAGAGAGATCTACCCATTTTTGATTCCATTCACGGAAAGTCACTTGACTTTGCCCAATCAAATGTAAATTTTTAACTTCTTCCACTTCATCATTCACAGGAAGATTGTAAAGTTCCTCTTTTTTCTCCTCCAAACTTCGAAGCTTCGCTTCATTTCGTTTTCTCATATAGATAGCAGTAAAATAGCCTAAAATTAATAGTGCTGCTACTACAATAATGAGAATAATCAGTCCATTAGACATATAAAACTCCTTCATTCTTTTACTAAAAAGCAAACATATTGATTATATCACAAATTCATTTGTAATGGTTGTTTTTTCTAACTTTTTAGACATCAAGTGTGCTATATACTGCATTTTTTTCGATAAAGTCACGACGAGGCTCTACACGATCTCCCATCAGCATATCAAAAATCTTATCAGCTTCCGCTGCATCATCAACAGAAACTCGCGCCATTAGACGGTGTTCTGGATTCATGGTCGTTTCCCACAACTGATGGTCATCCATTTCTCCCAAACCTTTGTAACGCTGAATCGTCGGCTTAGAGCGACCTTCGCTATAGCGCTCAAGAGCAGCTTGCAGTTCTTCTTCTTGGTTAGCACCTGGCTGGATGTATTCTTTTACCTCGCTGCCGACCTTGACACCGTAGATGGGTGGTTGGGCGATGTAGACATAGCCTGCTTCCAGAACTGGCTTCATGTAGCGGTAAATCAAAGTCAGGAGCAAAGTCCGAATGTGAGCTCCATCCACGTCCGCATCAGTCATGATGACTAATTTATGATAGCGAGCCTTGCTGACATCAAAGTCAGCCCCAAAACCAGTTCCCATCGCAGTAAAGAGACTGCGGATTTCTTCATTAGCCAGAATCTTATCCATGCTGGCTTTTTCAACGTTGAGAATTTTACCGCGAATCGGCAAAATAGCCTGAAATTCACGGTTACGCCCAGACTTAGCTGAACCACCTGCTGAGTCTCCCTCCACGATAAAGAGTTCTGTTTCCTGTGGGTTGTTGGACGAGCAATCAGCCAATTTTCCTGGCAGATTAGAGATTTCCAAGCCAGACTTCTTGCGGGTTACTTCCCGAGCTCTCTTGGCAGCAATTCTGGCCTTCGAAGCCAAAATTCCCTTTTCAACGATTTTTCGAGCCACCGCAGGATTTTCCAAAAGGAAATCAGAGAAGGCTTCACTGAAGAGGCGATTGGTAATCTTGACTACTTCACTATTGCCCAGCTTGGTCTTGGTCTGACCTTCAAACTGAGGGTTTGGGTGCTTAACAGAGATAACTGCTGTCAGTCCCTCACGCACATCTTCCCCAGTCAGATTGTCCTCATTTTCTTTGAGAAGTTTATTTTTCTTGGCATAGTCATTGATAACCCGAGTTAGGGCTGTTCGGAAACCCTGCTCATGCGTTCCACCCTCGTGGGTGTGGATATTATTGGCAAAGCTCATGACTGTTTCATGGTAGCCGGTCGTGTACTGCATAGCGACTTCAACCGTAATGTCGTCCATTTCGCCATCAGTATAAATCGGCGTTTCGAAGATTACATCCTTGTTTTCATTGATGTATTGGACATAGCTGGCAATCCCACCCTCATAGTGGTAATCCTTGGCCTGCTCCATTCCATCTCGCTTATCTGTGATGGAAATTCTGAGGCCACGATTGAGGAAAGCTAATTCCTGCACCCGTTTATTAAGCTTCTCAAAGTCAAATTCTACTGTTTCAGTGAAAATCTCTGGATCCGGTGTAAAGTGGACTGTCGTACCTGTACGATCTGTCTCACCGATGACTTCTAGATCAGCGACTACATGACCGCGACGGTATTCTTGGTAATGAATCTGGCCGTTTTTATAAACACGGACATCCAGCTGAGTGGACAGGGCATTTACAACGGAAGAGCCTACACCGTGCAGACCTCCTGAAACCTTATATCCGCCACCGCCGAATTTTCCTCCAGCGTGAAGGACAGTAAAGACGGTCTCCACAGCTGGACGGCCTGTCTTCTCCTGAATATCAACCGGAATGCCTCGACCATCGTCAACAACTGTAATCGAATTATCTTTTTCAATAAAAACTTGAATGTGACTGGCAAAGCCAGCCAAGGCTTCATCAATCGAATTGTCAACAATTTCCCATACTAAGTGGTGCAGACCTTCCTTGGAGGTCGAACCGATATACATACCAGGACGCATCCGAACGGCTTCTAACCCCTCCAAGACCTGAATCTGACTGGCGTCATACTCTTGCGCTTGTATGTCTTGTTGCTTTTCTTCTGTCATGTTATTCCTTTTCTAGTTCAATATCTACAAATTCTTCAAGATTTCTCATATTATCAAAGAGATAGCAGCTAAATCCTGCCGCCTGACCAGCTTCGATATCAATCGGCCGATCTCCTATAACCAGCCCAGACTCAATCTGGTATTTATCTTTTAAATACAGCATAGACTCAGGGTCTGGCTTGCGTTTAAAACCATTAGTAGCCGTCACTACTTCTGTAAAATAAGCACTGATCTGCGTCTTCTGCAAAATCTCTAACACCTGATCATCTCGGTGAGAAATCAAAAAATTTCTACCACCCTGCTGGATAATTTGTGCTAATAATTCTGAAGCTCCCTCAAATAAGATCGGATGTTCTAATTCCTTGGCTTCATTCGCCTTATAAGCCTTTAAAAATCCCTTATTTCTAGGGGCAAACTGGCGGACTGCATAATCTGTTGAGACCTTGAGAGCCTTGTACACTTCATCATGACTCCCAGTCAGACCAAAATCCTGCAAGGTATGGACAAAAGCTGCGGTTGAAGTCTCATAATTATCCAAGAGAGTCCCACCCAAATCCCAGATGTAATCTTGATAATTCATGCCCTTTATTATATCATATTTTTTGAAAAAAAGGGCTTTTATTTATGATGAAATAGCATATTTTCATAGATTTTTCATCCAACTTAGACAGAAAAAATTCACCCGAAAATCGAGTGAATTTTTTACTTCTCAAAAACGTCTTTAAAAAGCATAGAACTTGCCAATTGGTCCGCATCTCCGCCTAACTGTTGAACCAACTCATAAGTAAAAGGCAGGGCTGTGGAGGGGCCACGGCTGGTGATTAACTTTCCATCTACGACAACGGTCTGCTTCTGATAGCTACCATTCTCAATGTTTGCTTCCACTCCATCGTAGCAAGTGAAGTTCTTGCCATTCAGCAGACCTGCGCGGTCAAGAGCAATCGGAGCGGCACAAATCGCTGCGACAAATTTACCTTCTGCTTGAAATTCCTGTAGAACTTCCATCAGGCGGTCGTCATCTCGTAGATTTGTTGATCCTGGCATACCCCCTGGAAGAACAACCATATCATAGGCAAATAGATTCCCATTCCAGACTTGATCGGCTTTGACAGTAATCTGGTGAGAGCCGGTCACAGCCTCTTCAAAACCAATCATATCGCAGATAAAGCCTGCACGACGCAAGACATCGACAACAGTGAGGGCTTCAATTTCTTCAAAGCCATTGGCTAACATGAGAGCTACTTTTTTCATGTAAAACACCTTTCTAGGATACAAGGTATCCACTTCTTATTTTATTTTTCTAAGTACAATTTTTTTACGAATAGGCAGAGTCACCGCATGTTTCTCCTCTTCTAGGCTATTTTGATAAGAGACAGACAGTAGGAGACCGATTCCGATGAGATTGCTGACGATGGAGGAGCCTCCTTGAGAAATGAAAGGAAGCGGAATTCCTGTCAAAGGCAAAATCCCTGTCACAGCACCAATATTTTCAAAAATATGAAAGAGCAGCATCATAATGAGACCAGTAGAAATATAGGTGTAGAACTGATTGTTGGACTTAATAGTAATCTGAAGCATACGATGAATCAAAAACAGATAAATAACAATCACCAAACTCGAACCAAGAAAACCAAAATCCTCCGCAATCACGGTGAAAATCATATCACTTTCACGGACAGGTACTAGAAGATTTGAGACATTAAATCCTTGACCTAGCAAACCACCACTTCCAATAGCAATCTGTCCCTGTGCCTGCTGATAGGTTACTGTCTGAGCATATTCAAACGGATGGAGCCAGGCTGAGATCCGATTGATCTGATAAGTCGGCATCCCTAAATCATGGAGAAAAGCACGGCCACCATTTGAAATAAAGATCAACATAAAGACAGTAAAAAGAAGGGATATTGTCAAGAAAACTGGTAGAATAATCTTCCACGAAACACCAGATAAGAGAACAATGCCGCAGTAAATTGCAGCAAATACTAGGGCTGTTCCTAAATCACTCTGCAAGGCCAAAAGTAACAAAACCGGCAAGGTATATAATGCTAATTTTACAATCAAAAAGAGATCTAAAGCAATAGTTCGCTCATAGTTCTTATTTTGCTGCAGAAACTTCACTACAACTCGCGACAGCATCAAAATATATGAAATTTTCATAAATTCAGATGGCTGAAAGAGAGTAACCCCACGAATAGATACCCAGTTTTTTGCCCCTGTAGAAGCCACTAAGCTCTCACTATAAAATACAAGCGGAAGAACCATAAGTCCTAAGCCTAAAAGATACAGAAAAGGCGTCATCTTCCAAAGAAACTTAGTGTTAAAAAACATAACGATAAAGCTAATCAGAAAGCCTAATAAAATCCAAACTACTTGCTGACCAACAATCTGCAAGACATTATTTGGATAATCATGGCTAACCGCTATATAAATAGCCGTAACTCCGATTGATAGTAAGAGCAAGACAGGTAAAAGCAAGCTGTAATCAATCCGCGACTCAAAGGTTCTTTGCTGTGAAAGCATAATTTTCCTTTCTTACAAAAAATATTGGATAATCAAGCTAGAGACTGCGACGCAGAACCAAGCAAAAGCTCCGGTTAATAATGGTCCCGCTCCAGCTTCCTTGAACTGTTTGAATGAAACCTTGGCTCCAATTCCGGCTAAGGCCATAGCCATCAGCCATTGGGACAACAGCTTTGTGTAAGGAACTAGATTTGATGGAAAAATTCCCAAGCTGCTCACCACAGAAGCCAAGACAAACCACAGAATAAACCAGGGAAAAATTTTCTTGAGGTCTACTTTTTGAGCTGACCGCTTATCTCGGACATATCGATAGCCTGCAAAGATGAGACAGGCGGGTACAATCATCAAGGCTCGGCTCAGTTTGACAATGGTTGCCAAATCTCCCGCCGCTTGACTGTAAGTATAACCTGCCGCAACGACTGACGAAGTATCATTGATGGCCGTCCCTGCCCAAGTTCCAAAATATCCATCGGACATCTGCATGAGATGCCCCAGAAAAGGAAAGATAAAAACAGCTAAAATATTGAAAAAGAAGATGGTTGAAATGGAAAGAGCGATATCCTCTTCTTCTGCTTCTAAAATAGGCGAAGCTGCTGCAATAGCCGATCCACCGCAAATAGCCGTTCCAAAGCCAATCAAAATGGTTAAAACACGTCTCATCTTGAAGAACTTTCCAGCTGCATAAGCCGCTAAGAAAGCAATCAAAATGGTTAAAAGACTAATCTTCAAAGAAGATAAACCCGTCGCAGAAACCTTGCCGATGGACATAGAAAAACCTAAAAAGATAATAGAATATTGAAGTAGTTTCTTTCCTGCATAGGTCAAGCCCGGCTGAAAAGCATCTGGAAGTTTCCATAAATTACTGAGCAAAATTCCTAAAACGATGGCAAACACACTGGATCCAATCAGCGGAAACCAATTTCCTAAACAAATGGAAACAACCGCTATCGCAAATGATAGAGAAATTCCTAGTAGATTTTTTTTCACGTCACAACCTTCTTCCTATTCTTTTCATTATAGCAGATTTTTGGCATCAGTAGCCGAGAAAATTTGCAATCATTTAGAAAAACAGCCAGATAAAATTGACTGTTTTCAAGCAGTTTTAGTCGAAAAAATCTTTTAATTCCTTTACGATATCCCGCTGCGACAGCATTTCTAGAGATGCCAGCTGATTTAGATTTTGCTGGATTTGCCGACCGTAGCGCTTGGTTGAAATACGCTTGTCTAGAAGAATAACCGCCGACTTCTGGTGTTCATTGCGACGGGTTCGCCCCATGGCCTGCTTCAATCGTAAAATAGCTGACGGTAACTGATAATCGTAAAAAGGATTTTTGCCTTCTGCCTTCAGATGATGATTGATTTTTTGCACAAAGAAATCTTTGGGATTATCAAAAGGAATCCGCGTGATGAGCTGAATGATTTGCTCTTGCTGAGCAAAATCAGCTCCTTCCCAGAAACTGCCTGCTCCCAGTAAGATAGAGGCCTCTCCCTTGTCAAAGCGCTGCTTGATATTGGCTGGCTCGCCGTTCTTATACTGGGCCAAATGCGGCAAGATCAGCTGGTCTGAAGTGGCCAGCAATAAATCCTTGGAGGTAAAGAGAACCACCATCGGCAGATCCAGTAGAGCTAAACTCTCCAAGCTTGCGACAATCCTCTCAGCGTATTCCTGCGTTGATAACTCCACCACATCTGGAAAATCTAGATCTAAGAAAAGTTTCTGCAGGGGCTTCTTTTGTTGAGGAAGTTTATAAAAATGATAATCCTCAAAACCTAGTAATTGAGGCAAATTCACCTTGGAACTAATCTCCAAAGTAGAAGAAACTAAGATTACCTTAACTGTCTCAGGCAGGAAATCCTTAAATCTCATCAGTTCTGAGCGCCCAGCATGAAGCTTAATTAGACGATGATCAGTCAATTGTTCTTTCGTTAGCCAGTAGTATTGGTACTTAGTTGAAAACAATTCCCTGAGTTCTGGCAGCAAACTCTCATCCAGTTCAGACACATCCTGACGTAACTTGGCTATCTTCTTGGAATCCAACTCACTGGTCTTGCCTCCCTGCTTTTCAGCAGCATCCGCCAATTCAAATTGGATGCTTTGCAAGAGTCTTTCTTGTAAAATCTGTTTTTCTGTCTGCAGAGCCTGACTGATAGTTTGCAATTGTTTGGTCAAATTGATACTGGCCTGCGAAAAACTTTCCAAGGCAAAAAACATTTTTTGAGCCTCGTCCACCACCAGCATCCGATTGTCCAGCAAAGACTGGTCATCTTCTAGGCGCGTCAAAAGATAAGCATGATTGGTAATCACGACACGACTGCTAGCCGTCTTGACCTGCCCCAGTCGCCAAAAATCCTCTTCATAAAAAAGCGAATGCTTGCTTAATTTCCCATCATGGCGTATCTGGCTAAAGTAAGACTCGAAACGATAAGCCTGACCTATTTCATTTAAATCACCCGTCTCCGTCTCTGTCAGCCAAACCAAAAGCTGCATTTTACAACGATTAACAAGTCGATTATCATCCAAGACCGAGAGACTTTGATAAAAATAATCTAATTTCAGATAATTTTCGGGACTTTTGAGATTATGAAAGGAGATATGAAAGACTTCCTCTAAGAGTCGGCCTTCCTTTTGCATCAGCTGGTCCTGTAAAATCTTCGTAGGAACGGTTACCAAGACTCTTTCCCTACCATGAGCCAAAATAGGCAATAAATAGCCAAAGGTCTTACCAAGCCCTGTCTGGGCCTCTAAAAAGCTAGCCGCAGTCTGACTAAGCGCCTCAGTCACATACTGCGCAAATCTCAGCTGGTCGGGACGCTCGTCCAGCCCTAGCAGATAAAGGTTGGTCAGAAAGTCCTGCGAAAGTTTCTTTTCAGGCGGCAAGATTCTCGGCCTTTTCAAAAAGATGCCGTGAGTTTCCTGCAAAGCCTGACAAGAATCCTCTGGCATCGACTGAAAAATCTCTTTGATCGCTAGCCGTGACTCATAGATAAGACTATCGGAAAATTCAAGCACCTTCTCTAATAAAGCTTTTGGCAGTCCAGTCATCTTTTTCTGGATTTTTAGAAATAGCTGAGCTGTCGCCTGAGCATCTGCCAAAGCGGTATGAGCATTTTCCAGAGGAATCTCCAGAAGTTCGCACAGGTTCCCCAAGGCATATTTATCAAAAGTCGGATAGAAAACCTGAGCTAGTTCCACCGTATCTACTCTTGGAGTCAGCAGGTCAAAACCTTCCCAAAAGAGAGCTTCTGCCAATAGATTGGCATCAAACTTGACATTATGGGCGACAAAAATCGCATCCTCAATCAGCTCGTAAACTTCACGGGCAACCTGTGAGAAGTCTGGAGCTTGACGCAAGCGCTGATCATCCAATCCTGTCAGCTGTTTAATATGCTCATCCAAGTCCTCATGCGGATTCACATCTGTTTCATAAGTTTGGCAAATCACCCCGTTTTCAATGATGACAATGCCGATTTGAATAATTTTTGCATTGCTGTTCGCACTTGTAGCCTCCAAGTCGATGACAGCATATTTATAGTTCGATTGTGTCATACTGCTATGATTATATCACAAATGCCAGCTTGAAACATCTGAAAATAAGCTGAGCCTCAAAATAAATTTTGTGCAAAATTTCTGCTTTTTTGTTACACTCTTTATTGAGAAAACATACGCAAAGGAAGCCCAATGAAAGTTCACAAAATTGTCAATCTCATCGCTTTTGAAAACACTTATATCCTTGAAAATGACCGTCATGTCATCGTAGTTGACCCAGGCAGCGACTGGCGGAAGATCCAACGCAAGCTAGAAGAAATTGCTAAGCCCATCACTGCTATTTTGCTGACTCATACGCATTACGATCATATCATGAGTCTGGATAAGGTCCGAGATAACTTTGCCAATCCGCCCGTCTATGTAGCGGAGAGCGAAGCAAGCTGGCTCTATACTCCTACTGATAATCTATCAGGTCTTGACCGCCATGCAGATTTGGAAGACGTCATTCTCAGATCTGCCGAACATTATTTCGCCTATCACCAAGACTACCAACTGGACGACTTTCATTTCTATGCTGTGCAGACACCTGGTCATTCTATCGGAGGAGTTTCCATTATTTTCCCAGAAGATCAGGTCGTTCTGACTGGTGATGCTCTCTTCCGTGAAACCATCGGCAGAACAGATCTACCAACTGGTAATATGGACCAGCTCCTTGCTGGCATCCGCGAAGAGTTATTTGTCTTGCCCAAAGACTATCGCGTCTATCCCGGCCATGGAAATGACACAACGATTGGCCACGAAAAGAATTTCAATCCATTTTTCCAATAAACTGATAGTGAGGTAGATAACAAGACTGCCTCATTTTTTATCTAGTAAATGACTATTTCTATGTAAGAATGAAAAGAGGAGCTTTTAGAAAAAGGTAGGATATTGCTCTACAATCTGTCATCCATGTCATGTCGCTTTTTGCTTATTATGATATACTTAGTTCATAGAAAACAAAGGATGGTCTTCATGATGGATAAAAGAAAAATTTGGTTAATTCTGCTGGCTATTTCAGCTATACTAACTCTCCTTGGATTAGGTTTTTCTGCTTATAATTTTTATGTTTTTGACAAGCCTTTTTTAAACAGTACCACAAAAGGCCTCTTGTCTGCATTCTTTTTGACCCTCATTATAATCAGCCTCGGCCTATCGAAAACAAAGCGATAGTAGTAATTTATATTTTTAATACAATAAAAAAACAAACACCAAATGATGTTTGTTTTCAATCCGAACAGCCTTTGTAGGCTGTTTTTTTATTAAATCTTCAAAAATCGTCTCATAGAAATGGATGAACCAAGTGAACCGATAAAGATTCCCAAGACTGATACAGCCCCAATCATAGCAGGGACAAACAAGTGTGGCTCAATCATGGAAAGATTTTGCGCAACGAGATTTTTATTCATGGTCTGATAGGCCATATTATAACCAAAATAAACTAAGACTACTGGTAAAACTGAACCTAGCAAACCGATCCAAGCGCCCTCAAATAGGAAGGGACCGCGGATATAGCTATTTTTTGCACCCACTAAGCGCATAATCTGAATCTCACGACTCCGTGAAATAATAGTAATCCGAATGGTATTGGAAATCAGGAAGATCGCAATAAAGATGAGCAAGCCTGCCCCTACCAGTCCCCACACTCGAATGAAATCAGATAAGGCAAAGAGTTTTTGCGTATTAGCTCCACCATCCTGCACTTCCGAAACGCCTTCCAACTTCTTGGCTTCTGCCGCAACGGAATCTACGTATTTATGCTCTGTCGTGTCGACAATGTAAGCATCATAAAGTGGGTTTGAATCCCCCTCAAAGACCTTCCATTCACTTCCCATTGTCTCTGTCAGCTTTTCATACTGTTCTTCTTTACTTGAGTAAGTAACCTTTGAGACATGATCCATTGAAGTTAGGGCGTCATAAATCTTATGGTATTCATTATTTTTAACGGTCTGACCTTCTTTAACGATTGTTTCGCTGTTGTCAGCGATGTCTTTACGCATATAGACAACAATACGAACGTTGTTTGAAATATCAGACGCTAGCTTTGCGGTATTTAAAATAACAGAGGCAAAGATAGCAACTAAACTGAGAGTAATCGTAACTGAACTCACAGCTGCGACTGTCATCCAACCATTCCGCTTAAGGCTCTTAAGCGATTCAATCAAATGACGGAAAAACCTTCTAATCATCGTATCCGTATTCTCCTTCCGCCTCATCACGCACCACACGACCATTTTCGATAGCAATGACGCGGTGACGTAGGGTATTTACAATCTGACTATTGTGAGTCGCCATCAGAACTGTAGTTCCTTGCAGGTTAATGCGCTCCAGCAAATTCATGATTTCCCATGAATTATCTGGGTCCAAGTTACCAGTCGGCTCGTCAGCAATCAAAACCTGAGGATTGTTAACAATGGCACGCGCAATTGCAATCCGTTGCTGTTCTCCCCCTGATAACTCATTAGGGAAGGAACGGACCTTGTGCTTAAGGCCAACCAGATCCAAAACTTCCATGACGCGTTTCTTGATATTTCTACGACGCTCACCGATAACTTCCATAGCATAGGCAATATTCTCATAAACGGTCTTCTTAGGAAGTAGTTTATAGTCTTGGAAAACCACACCAACTCTACGGCGCAGCATTGGAATATCCCGTTTCTTAATTTTCCCCAAGTTAAAACCTGCTACAGCAAGGTTCCCTTTATCGATTTTAATTTCACGATAGAGGAGTCTAATAAAGGTTGATTTACCTGCTCCTGATGGTCCTACAATATAGGCAAATTCACCTGGTTCGATATGTATAGATACACCACGTAGAGCAGTTGTCCCGTTGTCATACTTTTTAACAACGTCTTTCATTTCAATCATTGACATGAATTAGTACAATTCCTTTCATCAGAGTTTTTATCTAGCGATTTCACTCTGTTTTTAGTTGAGTCTCCATTTTAAATAGGCATCAATAAAGCCGTCTAAGTCTCCGTCCATCACCTTATCTACCTGAGCCACTTCATAGCTGGTTCGATGATCTTTGACCATGGTATAAGGAGTGAAGACATAAGAACGAATCTGACTGCCCCAAGAGATTTCTTTCTTATCTCCCTTAAGCGAATCGACTTCTGCTGCTTTTTTCTCTTGCTCTAGCTGATAGAGCTTAGCCTGCAGCATTTTCATAGCTCGGTCACGGTTGCCATACTGGGTCCGGTCAACGGTAGACTGTACGACAATTCCTGTCGGAATATGGGTCAATCGCACACCAGTTGATACCTTATTGACGTTCTGTCCGCCGGCTCCACCTGAACGGAAAGTATCCATCTTAATGTCATCATCACGGACTTCTACTTCAATCGTATCATCGAGCTCTGGCATGACCTCTACTGAAGTAAAGGAAGTATGACGGCGTTTCGCTGAATCAAATGGCGAAATCCGAACCAAGCGGTGAACACCCATTTCTGACTTAAGTAGACCATAAGCATGCGGCCCTTCAAAGAAAAGGGTCACTGACTTAATACCCGCTTCATCACCAGCCTGATAGTCCAAGACCTCTACTTTGAAGCCCTTGGCATTGCCAAAGCGTGTATACATACGCAGCAGCATATCTCCCCAATCCTGGGCCTCTGTACCACCAGAGCCCGGGTGAATTTCAAGAATGGCGTTGTTATTATCATAAGGCTCTGACAGCAAGAGAGTCATCTCATAGCTGGTCATCATTGCAGACAGTTCAGCCAGCTTTTCTTCTAATTCTTCCTGCAGCGTATCATCTTCCGCTAAAAAATCAAGCAGAATTTCTGATTCATCAAACAGGTCTGTCATCTGATGAAAATTCTCGTAGGTCTGCTTGAGTTCATTCAGTTCCTGAGATGTCTTTTGGGCAGCTATATTGTCATCCCAAAAATCAGGCTCTGTCATCTTATTTTCTAAGATAGCAATTTCTTCTTCCAGTCCCTCTAAGTCAAAGAGACCCCCTGAAAGAAGCTAATTTTTCACGATTTGCGTCAATCTTTTGACGAATTTCTGAAATGTCCATAAATACCTCTTTTCATACATCGTTTTATTATAACACATTTTCAGACATTTGCCTAATCGGATAATGAAGCTCCTTCATTTTATACAATTTTTAGTAGATAGGCAAGAATGGGAGCTGCTTGTTACGGAATTGTTAAAAAAGTAATATAATGACATGGGGTTGGAAGAAGTATCCCGGATTACAAGGTTTTAATAATCTATTAGGTATTCGAATAGAGGTGATACCCTCCATAAGACGCTTAAATATTTTCAAGTTTTGCAAAATATGCTAGACTAAAATCATGACAAGAATCGGATTTATGAGCGACCTCCATCTGGACTCCAATCAGTTTGGAGATTTCGAGCAACAAACTCTTCGCCAACTTTTAAAAGAGGAAGGGATTGACCACCTACACATCGCTGGGGACCTGTCCAACGACCTGACCAAGATTAGTTTGCCCTTTCTTGAAACTTTGAAGCAAGAGATTCCCCTTTCTTTTAATCTTGGAAATCACGATATGCTGGGACTTTCTGAGCAAGAAATTTCAAACCACGATTTTCAGGTCCAGCAGTTCGGACAAACCAAGCTCGTCAGCTTTTCTGGCTGGTATGACTATAGCTTTGTTCCAGAAAAAAGCAAGGAAGAGCATCTGAGAACCAAGACCAATTTCTGGTTTGACCGCAGATTGGAGCGTCAACTCGACGACCCTAGCATTACAGCTCAGACGCTGCAAGAGTTGGAAAAACTGCTGATGACTTTAGATGGTCCCATTATTGTCGCTCTGCATTTTGTCCCCCATCAATACTTTCTATACGACCATCCCTACTTCCAGCGCTTCAACGCCTTCCTAGGAAGCCAAGCTTTTCATCGGCTCTTTGTCAAATACAAGGTGAAAGAGGTTGTTTTCGGCCATCTTCATCACCGCCACCAAAGCCGTGTCATTGAAGGCGTTCGCTATCATATGCGTCCTCTAGGCTACATCCGTGAATGGGAACTGACTCGAAACTTTTTTAATGACTTTCCTCAGTATAAAATTCCCCAGATGTATCGCCTGCACAAGCGTTATAATGCTGTTAAAGATTTAGTCGAATTTCGAGACTATAAGAAAAAACACCTAGTAGACGAATTGCGAGATGCTTTAACGGTGATTGAAGTTCAGTAATGGAAATGTTGAATAGCAGTTCTCAGCTCATCTGAGAGCTGTTTTTTGATGTCCAACTGCACATAGACTTCTAATAAACAGGAACGAAAATTGGAAAAAGCAACGAAGTCTTGGTTGCTTTCCAGTGGAAAACTCTGTGATTGAAGCCACAGTCTCAGTTCATGCTGCGACAGTTTTTCCTTTAAAACAGCTTGATAGAGCACCTGGGCTAAGCGCCAGTCCTCATCATTTCTGAAACGGACTGGAACTCTTTTAAAAACTTGATGAATGACCTCTAGAATCTCTGGCATCCTACTGGAGGGAAAGTCCGGATAACAAGCCACTTCTGCCAATAAGTCTGCTCCATGAGCGAAGGCATGAACCCAACCGTATTTCCTGGAGTAACCCCTTGTGTCTCTTTCGACTGATAAATAGGTTAGCCCCTTATCTAGTAAATAGGTTCTTTCTTGCACTGATAAAGCCTGATAATACGAAGAGTCTGGATTACCATCGCAGTTTAAGAGATTAGCATAAAGTAAAGCCGTGAAGGAACGTGTTAAGGTGGCTTGACCATTTTCGTCACTCTTGTAAAAAAGTCCTTGTCTTTTGACTGCTTCTTGAGCCAAGAAACGAAACTGTTCAACTGAAAACAAATCAGTCTGAAGTCCCCTTGCAAAGGACGAAAAGACTAACTCATCACGGATTGCCGCTTCTGGATGACCAATATGATCCAGCAACCATAAGATTTCTTCTTCACAATAGAAAGGGGTCTCTTCTTCCAACTTCTTTTGTAAGTTTTGGTACATGATCTAACCTGCCTTCCAGCTAGCTTCTTTTTTGTATAATTATAACCCCTTGTACGCAAAAAAGCCATCCGCAGATGACTTTTTGCTGTTAAATAGCATTTTTATCCATACCCAATTTACGTTGGATGAACTTCACAATTTCAACAATGATAATCATAGAGAAACTGCCGATCAGGACAACAGCCCATTGAGTCACATCTAACTTGGTCACATGGAAAATCTTTTCCAACGGATCAATCACAATGGTTGAAACCAATAGAATGAAAGAAACCAGAATAGACCAGTTAAAGGTCTTAGACTTAAACGGTCCAACTGTAAAGATAGATTGGTAAACAGATTTCACATTGTAAGCATGGAAGAGCTGGATCAAACCAAGAGTTGCAAAAGCCATGGTAAGGGCATCCGCATGGATCGCTTTTACATCACCAATATGTACAGGATTGGCAATAGCATAGCCATAAACTGCCAACACCAGAGCACCTTGCAATAGCCCTTGATAGATGATGGAGCTCATGACACCACCTGAGAAGAAGCTAGACTTACGGCCACGAGGCTTATGAGTCATGACACCTGGCTCGGCAGGTTCAACTCCCAAGGCGATAGCTGGGAAAGTATCCGTTACCAAGTTGATCCAAAGCAGATGAACTGGTTGCAAGACATCCCAACCAAAGAGAGTTGCTAAGAAAATAGTCAGCACTTCAGCCGTATTAGCTGAAAGAAGGTATTGAATGGTCTTTTGAATGTTTGAGAAGACCTTTCGTCCTTCTTCGACTGCGACGATAATGGTTGCAAAGTTATCATCCGCAAGAATCATGTCTGATGCACCCTTAGAAACCTCTGTACCAGTGATTCCCATACCGATACCGATGTCGGCTGTTTTCAGAGCTGGAGCATCATTAACACCGTCCCCTGTCATAGCAACGACCTTACCTTGGTTTTGCCAAGCCTTCACGATACGAACCTTATGCTCAGGAGAAACCCGGGCGTAGACAGAGTATTGACCAACGACTTTTTCAAATTCTTCATCAGACAGTTCGTTGAGTTCAGCACCAGTCAAGACATGGTCTTCCGTATCTCCAGCTTCAATGATTCCCAAGCGCTTAGCAATCGCTTCTGCTGTGTCTTGGTGGTCACCTGTGATCATAATTGGACGGATTCCCGCTTCTTTAGCAACACGAACTGCTTCTGCCGCTTCGGCACGTTCAGGGTCAATCATCCCAATCAAACCAGTGAAGATCAAGTTGTTTTCAAGTTCTTCAGAAGTGAGGTTTTCTGGAATGCTATCAATAATCTTGTAGGCACCAGCCAGCACGCGCAGAGCTTGGTGAGCCATTTCTGAGTTATTAGACTTAATCAGCTGAGAAATAGCATCATCAATCTCTGCAACATCTCCAGCCTTATCACGCGCAACACAACGTTTCAAGAGTTGGTCAGGAGCTCCCTTGACTGCCACGAGGAATTTCCCGTCTGGTAATGGGTGAACGGTAGACATGAGCTTACGGTCTGAGTCAAATGGCAGCTCAGCTACACGAGGATATTTCTCTAAAAATCCTTTAACATCATAGCCCTTGTCCAAGGCATACTGGATGAAGGCTGTTTCCGTTGGGTCACCGATCAGCTTGCCTTCTTGGTCAATCTTGGTATCATTGGCTAAGACAACAGAACGTAAGAGCGGCAGCTCCAGTCCAAGTTCAATATCTTGGCCAGCTTCATTCAGGACTCCGTCGTAAAAGACTTTTTCGACCGTCATCTTATTCATGGTCAGGGTACCGGTCTTATCTGAAGCGATAATTTCAGTTGAACCAAGTGTTTCTACTGCTGGCAATTTACGGACAATCGAATTACGCTTGGCCAAAACCTGTGTTCCCAAAGCTAGAACGATAGTAACGATAGCTGGCAGACCTTCTGGAATAGCTGCAACTGCAAGAGCAACCGAAGTCATCAGTTCACCAAGCGGATCTTTTCCTTGAATGAAAACACCGACTACAAAGGTCACCGCAGCAATCACCAAGATAGCATAGGTCAGAACCTTAGACAAATTATTGAGGTTTTGCTTGAGTGGCGTATCAGTCTCATCTGCATCTTGCAACATGCCTGCGATATGACCGACTTCAGTGTACATACCTGTATTGACAACAACACCTACTCCTCGTCCATAAGTGACATTGGAGTTTTGGAAGGCCATATTGACCCGGTCGCCAATACCAGCATCTGCAGCTACGTCGACAGTCAAATCTTTTTCAACTGGCACAGACTCACCCGTCAGAGCTGCTTCTTCGATTTTCAAGGAATTAGCTTCCAAAAGTCGCATATCTGCTGGGACAACGTCACCAGCTTCCAGTCTGACAATATCACCAGGTACCAAGTCCTTAGAATCCACTTCTGTGACATGGCCATCACGCAGGACACGCGCAGCTGGGCTAGACATAGATTTGAGAGCCGCAATGGCTTCTTCAGCTTTGCCTTCTTGATAAACTCCAAAAATTGCGTTAATGATGACAACGGCTAGGATAATCACAGCATCCGCAATATCCTCACCCCCTGACGTCACGACAGACAAGATAGCCGCTACCAACAAGATGATAATCATCAAATCCTTGAACTGCTCAATGAATTTCATCAAGAGAGTCTTTTTCTCTCCTTCTTCCAATTCATTGCGACCGTAGTCCGCCAAACGTTGCTGGGCTTGGCTGCTAGTCAACCCTTGTTCGGAAGCTTCCATTGCTTGCAAAACTTCCGCAGGACTCTGAGTATAAAAAACTTGGCGCTTTTGTTCTTTTGACAAAATGTCTCCTCCTTTTGATGGGCCTCTTTCAAAATAAACAAAAAAGAGACCTGTCTATTAACAAGTCTCGCTATTTCATACAAGGCCGGAAATTTCTTTCGTATTGACGACCTTGTAACGGTAAAACCGTTAGCTACTCCCTTGAGTGTATTTATTATACCAAAATTTTTGTATTTTTCAAGGCAGAGCTGTTATTTTTCAAACTTTTCTTCCGTCCATTCGATTTTCATCTGATAGGAAGCAAAAAGCTGATCGTCGTCGCCTCTTTTCAAATCATAGTGAAGTTCCAAAGCCTGATTTTCTGCATCTAAGTGATAGTGCTGAGTATCCGTCACAAACTGTTGAGCACCCAACGGAGTTGGGATAGATACTAAATGCTGACCATTCTTGATAAAATGAAGAATGGTTTTCGGCTCAGAGAAGCGGGTCATGGTCAGCTTGTCTTCATTAAACTTTAGAACGACCTTTTCCTGCTCCTCGCTCTGATAAACCAAATAGTGATTGCTTCCTTTTTTTGTCCATTCTACATCATAGACCTGGTCAATCAACTCCATTTGCTCATCTAGTTTAATTTGATTTCTCATTCTAATTTTCATGATTTTCTCACATTCCTTGTTTCTTTCTTCTATTTTATCAAAAATTTCTTGAGAATTCTTCCTTTCTACTTCGGGCTTTGAATGTCGCCCACTGAGCATTTATGATATAATAGGACTATGGTTGAAAAAGTATTTCGAGATCCCGTCCACAATTATGTGCATGTGGATCATCAGGTCATTTATGATTTAATCAATACCAAAGAATTTCAACGGCTGCGCCGCATCAAACAGCTGGGCACTTCTGGCTATACTTTTCACGGCGGGGAGCACAGCCGTTTTTCGCATTGTCTGGGAGCCTATGAGATTGCCCGACGCATCACCAAGATTTTCAATGAAAAATATAGCGATGTCTGGGATAGTCACGAAAGCCTGCTAACCATGACAGCCGCTCTCCTGCATGACTTGGGACATGGCGCTTATTCACATACTTTTGAACGCCTCTTTGATACCGATCATGAGGACATTACGCGGCAAATCATCACCAGTCCTGAGACAGAGATTCATCAAGCCTTGGTGCAGGTTTCGCCGGATTTCGCAGAAAAGGTGGCTAGCGTCATCAACCATACCTATCCCAATAAGCAGGTGGTTCAGCTGATTTCCAGCCAAATTGATGTGGATCGGATGGACTACCTCTTACGAGATTCCTTCTTTACTGGCGCTTCCTATGGACAATTTGACTTAACCAGAATTTTACGAGTGATCTGTCCTGTAGAGAACGGCATCGCCTTCAAGCGCAATGGCATGCATGCGGTGGAAGACTACGTAGTCAGCCGCTACCAGATGTACATGCAGGTCTATTTCCACCCGGCCAGCCGAGCTATGGAAGTTCTGCTGCAAAATCTGCTCAAGCGGGCTAAATTTCTCTATCCGGCTCAGAAAGATTATTTTGCGCTGTCATCGCCCAATCTCATTCCATTCTTTGAAAACAGAGTAACCCTGCAGGATTATCTGGCCTTGGATGATGGTGTTATGAATACCTATTTCCAAGTTTGGATGACGAGTCCTGACAAGATTTTATCTGACTTGGCTCAGCGATTTATCAACCGCAAGGTCTTTAAGTCTATCGTCTTCTCTCAGGAAAACGAAGGGTATTTAGATATTATGCGAGACCTAGTTGGACAGGTTGGTTTTGACCCTGATTACTATACTGCTATCCATCGTAATTTTGATTTGCCTTACGATTTCTACCGGCCTGACGTTGAAAAACCCCGGACCCAGATAGAAATCCTGCAAAAAGATGGCAGCTTAGCAGAACTGTCCAGCCTGTCTCCTATCGTTCATTCGCTAGCCGGGACCAGACAGGGCGATAATCGCTTCTACTTCCCCAAGGAAATGCTGGCAGATACAGGACTTTTCAGCGAAAAAAACCAGACCTTTATGCACTATATCAAAAACGACCAATTTACCTACGGAGAATAATATGTCTATCAAATTAGTTGCCGTTGACATTGACGGCACCCTTGTAAATAACCAAAAAGAAATCACTCCTGAAGTCTTTAGCGCTGTTCAGGATGCCAAGGCTGCTGGCGTTAAAATCGTCATTGCAACCGGTCGTCCTATTGCGGGTGTTCAAAAGCTTCTCGAGGAGCTAGAGCTTAATCAGCCAGACAACTATGTCGTTACCTTCAACGGCGGACTGGTGCAGGATACTGTCACAGGTCAAGAATTGATCAAAGAAACACTGACCTACGATGACTATCTGGATATCGAGCTGCTCGGGCGAAAATTAGGCGTTCACATGCATGCCATCACCAAGGACGGTATTTATACAGCCAATCGTAACATTGGCAAGTACACTGTTTATGAGTCCAACTTGGTCAACATGCCGATCTTCTATCGCACACCTGAAGAAATGGCCAATAAAGAAATCGTCAAGTGCATGTATGTCGATAAGCCAGAAATTTTGGACGCAGCCATTGCCAAGCTTCCACTGGAATTAACCAAAAAATATACACTAGTTAAATCAGCTCCTTTCTATCTAGAAATTGTCAAAAAAACTGTCAATAAAGGGGCTGCTATCCTCCATCTAGCTGAAAAACTTGGCTTAAGCAAGGAGCAGACCATGGCTATTGGTGATGAAGAAAACGACCGCGCCATGCTAGAAGCAGTCGGCTCCCCTGTTGTCATGGAAAACGGTAAGGAAGAACTCAAGAAAATCGCCAAATATATCACCAAATCAAACGACGAATCCGGCGTAGCACACGCTATTAGAGAGTGGGTTTTAAAATAATGTTTAGCTACAAAATTGGAATTTCAGCTCAGGAACACGACGATTTTGTCACGGCTCATCCACAGGCCAATCTCTTGCAGAGCGCAGTCTGGGCTCAAATCAAGGACAACTGGGGAAATGAACGCTTGGGCTTCTATAAAGACGGCCACTTGGTTGCTGCAGCCAGTGTCCTAATCAAGCCACTGCCCTTAGGGATGACCATGCTTTATATCCCGCGCGGTCCCATCATGGACTATAGTGATAAAGAGCTGCTGACCTTTGTTTTGGCGTCGCTCAAGAAATTTGCCAAGGAGAAAAAAGCGCTCTTTGTCAAGTTTGACCCTAGCCTCTTTCTGGCAGAAAGCAAGGTAGGCGGCGAATTGCAAGACAAGGCAGAAACGATTGAGCTGATTCAAGATCTGCAACAAGCTGGAGCTGTCTGGGTCGGACGGACTGAGTCTCTGGACGAAACCATCCAGCCTCGCTTGCAGGCCAATATCCATAAAGAAGATTTCAGCGAAGAGTTGCTTTCTAAAAGTACTCGCCAAGCCATTCGTACTGCCCGTAACAAAGGCATTCAAATCCAATTTGGTGGAGCTGAATTACTGGATGACTTTTCAGCCCTGATGAAGAAAACGGAAAATAGGAAAAACATCCACCTGCGCGGCAAAGACTATTATCAAAAACTCTTGGATACTTATCCTGATCACTCCTACATCACCTTGTCCAGCATTGATCTAAAGGCACGCTTGGATGACTTGCAGGCTCAGCTGACCAAGACACTCCAAGAAGCAGAGAAATTTACCGAGAAAACCAAGCCTAGCAAGATTGAGAATAACCAGCAAGAACAGAAACGCCTCCAAGAAGAGATTGACTTTCTGCAGGACAAAATCAGCCAAGGGGCTACTGTCGTTCCCCTGTCTGGCACTCTGGTCTTAGAATACGGCAAGACCTCTGAAAATATCTATGCAGGAATGGACGAGGAATACCGTCGTTACCAACCAGCTATCATCACTTGGTACGAAACGGCCAAACATGCTTTTGAGCGCGGAGCGGATTGGCAAAATATGGGTGGAATCGAAAATGACCTCAAGGGTGGACTCTACAGCTTTAAATCCAAGTTCAATCCAACCATTGAGGAATTTGCTGGTGAGTTTAACCTGCCAACTAATCCCCTCTACCACCTCTCTAATCTGGCCTACACTCTCAGAAAGAAACTGCGCAGCAAGCATTAACAGAAAGGAAGCCTATGACCTTTAAACTTCTCAGCCAAGAAGAATTTATCCAGCATACCTCAGCTAGCTCCCAACGCTCTTTTATGCAGACCGTGGAAATGGCAGAGCTGCTGAGCAAGCGGGGCTTCAGTACCCAGTATGTCGGCTACACTGACCCGCAGGGACAGGTAGTGGTATCAGCTGTCCTCTACAGTATGCCTATGACTGGCGGCCTTCATATGGAAATCAACTGCGGTCCTGTCTCTACTGATGCTCAATACCTGACTCCCTTCTATCAAGCTTTGCAAGCCTATGCTAAAAAAGAAGGCGCTCTAGAGCTCATCATCAAGCCCTATGAAACATACCAGATTTTTGACAGCAATGGTCAGCCCACTTCTAATGAAAAAGCCGAGCTTATCCAGCAACTGACTGACTTGGGCTTTGACTTTGACGGCCTACAGACAGGTTATCCAGGCGGAGAGCCTGATTGGCATTATGTCAAAGACTTAGCTAGTCTGACGGAGAAAAACTTGCTCAAATCCTTCAGTAAAAATGGTAAGGCGACTGTCAAAAAGGCGAATACCTTTGGTATCAAGCTAAAAAGACTAGAACGTGACCAACTCAGCGTTTTCAAAGATATCACAGCTGCCACTTCTGACCGGCGGGAATACAATGACAAGCCACTAGACTACTATCAAGATTTTTATGATAGCTTTGGTCAGCAAGCGGACTTCATGATAGCTACCCTTAACTTCAAGGACTATCTTCAAAACTTACAAAAGGATCAAGAGAAACTGGGCCAGAAAATTCAAAAACTGCAGGCGGACTTGGAAAATAATCCTCAATCTGAAAAGAAGCAAAATCAGCTGCGAGAACTTTCCAGTCAGTTTGACAGCTTTGAAACTCGCAAAGCAGAGGCCCAAGAGCTGATTGACAAGTACGGCGACCAAGACCAGGTCCTGGCTGCCAGCCTCTTTATCTACACTCCTCAGGAAGCGACCTATCTTTTCAGCGGCTCCTATCCTGAGTTTAACAAATTCTACGCCCCTGCCCTGCTGCAGGAATACGTTATGACCGAAAGCATCAAGAGAGGCATTCCATTTTATAATTTCCTCGGCATCATGGGAATTTTCGACGGTTCTGACGGTGTTCTGCGCTTCAAACAGAACTTTAACGGCTTTATCATCCGAAAAATGGGGACTTTCCGTTATTATCCTAACCCTCTCAAATTTAAGCTGCTTCAGTTCATAAAAAAAATTCTAAGACGTTAAAAAACCAAGGTTTCCCTTGGTTTTTTGTGTGTTTATCTATAACGAGGTGATGCAAAACCACGGATATTTCCATGACCAATACGGTAAGTATTGCGTTTAACTTCGTCGTTACTGTTACCTTCAATCGTGTGAATGATGCCATTTTCGACTTTTTCGACAATACCGATATGATCAGCCCATCCATCGTTTTGCTGGCTATTTTGATCCCAGTTAAAGGTGATAATATCACCCGCTTTAGGGGTAGAATTACCATCTTCATTCCAGATACCTAGACGTTTAAAGATGTGAATATGACGCTCAACACCGCACTCGCGACCTATAAGATCGCTCAAGCCTTCTCTTTGGAAAATAACTGTCGTGAAAATATCGCACCAGTCATCTGAATTCTTCACAGCATAACCGACTGGTAGCGGTCTAACGCTATTATAGTCATTAACCAGACGATGGTGCTCAGCACTGCCTCCCTTGACGCCAACCATCGCTGCTGCTGCTGCAAGAACACGATCACGCTGACTGCTAGACGCTTGAGGATGTTTAATAGAAACCGTAGTTTTCTCTCCACCAGCTCCTTGCAGCTGATTGCGATTATTCAAGTAATATAGGTGAACATTGTACTCGCCTTGGCTATTTTTATGGTCTCTTGCATAAACATGCTTGCGATAAGTACCGTCAGCTTGGCGTTCCGCCGTATACCATTGAATATCATCTTGTCCATTTTGACTGGACCAAGTTGGCAAATAGACTGTTTTGACACCTTCTGGAGCTACAACACCAGAAACGACGATATCAAATTCACCAGTTTCATTGTTTTTATTTTGGATACTGATTTTTCCCTGTGGTTTCTCCACTGTCGCAATGGAAACCTTAGTTGTTGTGCCACCGACACCAACCATCTTGCCGTCGTTTTGGATATAGTACAAGTGGACACTGTAGTCGCCGACAGAATTTTTGTGTTCGCTAGCACGAACGGTGAATTTATATGTACCGTCTGACTGTTTCTGTGCCTTGTGCCAGATGATGTCATCTTGACCATTCTCATTTGACCAAGTTGGAAGCAAGACTTCACGAACGCCTTGCGGACTAGAAACATCGGATACGATCACATCGAATGTGCCGGTCTTGGGATTGTTGTTGGCAATAGTCAGCTTGCCTTCTGGTTTAGCAGCTGAAGCAAGGCTAACCTTAGTCGTTGTACCACCAACGCCGACTAACTTGCCGTCGTTTTGGATATAGTACAAGTGGACACTGTAGTCACCAACGGAATTCTTATGCTCGCTAGCACGGACGGTGAATTTATATGTACCGTCTGACTGTTTCTGTGCTTTGTGCCAGATGATGTCATCTTGTCCCTGTTCATTTGACCAAGTTGGAAGCAAGACTTCACGAACACCTTGCGGGCTAGAAACCTCGGACACGATCACATCGAATGTACCCGTCTTGGGATTGTTATTGGCAATAGTCAGCTTGCCTTCTGGTTTCGCAACGGAGACCTTAGTCGTTGTACCACCGACACCAACTAACTTGCCGTCATTTTGAATATAGTACAAGTGGACACTGTAGTCGCCGACAGAGTTCTTATGCTCACTGGCACGAACGGTAAATTTATATGTACCGTCTGACTGTTTCTGTGCTTTGTGCCAGATGATGTCATCTTGTCCCTGTTCATTTGACCAAGTTGGAAGCAAGACTTCACGAACACCTTGCAGGCTAGAAACCTCGGACACGATCACATCGAATGTACCCGTCTTGGGATTGTTATTGGCAATAGTCAGCTTGCCTTCTGGTTTCGCAACGGAGACCTTAGTCGTTGTACCACCGACACCAACTAACTTGCCATCATTTTGAATATAGTACAAGTGGACACTGTAGTCGCCGACAGAGTTCTTATGCTCACTGGCACGAACGGTGAATTTGTATGTACCGTCTGACTGTTTCTGTGCCTTGTGCCAAATGATGTCATCTTGACCATTCTCATTTGACCAAGTCGGAAGCAAGACTTCACGAACACCTTGCGGGCTAGAAACCTCGGACACGATCACATCGAATGTACCCGTCTTGGGATTGTTATTGGCAATAGTCAGCTTGCCTTCTGGTTTCGCAGCTGAAGCAAGGCTAACCTTAGTCGTTGTACCACCGACGCCGACCAACTTGCCATCACCTTGAACGTAATACAAATGAACATTGTATTCGCCCGTAGAGCCTTTATGGTTGGCAGCATTCACTGTCAGCTTATAAGTCCCGTTGGCTTGCTTCGTTGCAGTGTACCAAACAATATCATCTTGCCCACGCTCACTAGACCAAGTAGGAAGTTTAACTTCCTGAACTCCATGTGGTGCGGAAACTTCGGAAACAACGACATCAAATGTACCAGTTTTTGGATTATTATTTTGAATACTAATCTTACCTGTCAGCGGTTGTTTGACCAAAGTAGCTCTAGCTGTAAATCTACCAGAGTAGTCAATACTTTGGTCGAAAACATGCTTACCAGAAAGCAGCTGTGCTTGAGAAGTAAATTGCCAAGCTCCTGCTCTGCTATTGTACTTCAAATTTTTAGCATCATTTGCACTTAGCTTCGGTGCTGGATACTGAGCAATCCAAAAATTATCAAGGCCAAAGAGAGATGTATTGATTGAACCTTTGTGGCGTAGGTTATTCTGGTCAACCCAGCTAGCGCTCGTGTAATACATCAGATTTGCATATCCCTGCTTGCGCATTTCATCTGCCCAAGCCTGAGTATGCTGGTTGATCCCCGATTGCATTTTAGGGTCTTCCATGTCATTGACCATGACTGTATTTTTAGGCAAGGACAGTTTATTAGCAAAAGCAGCATAGTAACGAGCCTCTGCCCTGGCTTCTGCATCATTTGTATAATGCGAGAAGGCATAGGTTGACACTTGCAAACCAGCTGCTTGCGCATTTCGAACCTGAGACTCAGCATAAGGATTTGTATAGTGGGTTCCTTCTGTCAGTTTGACAACGACACCGCCAACACCTTTGGATGCTAATTGGCGATAGTCTGCTACGCTGATATGGCCGTTATGACTACTCACATCCACAAAGGTAGAGCCCTTGATTTCTGCTTGTGAATTGCCACGCGTTGTTTGTCCAGATGAAGAAGCCGCATTATAAAAAGAAGTGTTTCCTTTTTTAGATACAGGACTGGCGCTGATCGCTGGGGAAGTCTGCTCAGCCTTTACTGGATTCTGAATCGCTTCAGAAGCAGCTGCCTTTGCTTGTTCACTCGCTTTATTTTCTGGAACATTCTCCTTGACCAGACTAGCAGCTGCTGCCAGATTTTCTGGTGCCTTGTATACTGGACTAGCTTCAGCTTTTGCGACCGAGCTTTCTTGTTTGACTTGACGGTCAGTAGATACCGCTTCTGGTAAGGCTACCTGCTGAGGTTGATGATCCTTTTCTACTTGAAGTTCTGCCTTAGCTACTTCAGGGGCTGTGGTTGTCGGCGTATTTTCTTCTGCCTGTACTACGTTAGCCGTTGCTGCTAGCAATATAGCTGTACTGGCTAAATAGATAAGTTCCTTTGATTTCACCTTTTATCTCCAAACTTTTAAAAAGCTTGCCACCTTTAAGGCAACAAGCCATTTATTGTTATTCTTATTTCACAAAATCAAGAAGAGCTAGGAAGCTTTCAGCTTCAAGTGACGCTCCACCAACAAGAGCTCCATCCACATCCGGACAAGCCATGTATTCTGCAACATTTTCAGGTTTAACTGAACCACCGTATTGAACGCGAACTTTATCAGCAACTTCTTGACCAAAGTCAGCAGCTACAACGTCACGAACAACTTTACACATTTTTTGTGCGTCGTCTTGTGAAGCTGATTTACCAGTACCGATAGCCCAGATTGGCTCGTAAGCGATAACTGATGCAGCAACTTGTTCAGCTGTCAATCCAGCCAAAGCAGCAGATACTTGAGCACCTACAAATTCAGCAGCTTTACCAGCTTCGTAAGTTTCAAGTGACTCACCACAACAGATGATTGGAAGCATACCGTTTGCAAAGATTGCTTTTGCTTTTTTGTTGATATCTTCGTCAGTTTCATGGAAGTAGTCACGTCGTTCTGAGTGACCGATAACAACGTAGTCAGTACCGATTTCTTTCAAAACTTGTGGGCTAGTTTCACCAGTGAAAGCACCTGCATTTTCAAAGTAGCAGTTTTGAGCAGCAACTTTAAGGTTTGAACCTTTAGCAGCAGCAAGAACAGTTGTCAAATCAACTGCAGGAGCTGCGATACCTGCTTCAACAAGATCTGATGAAGGAAGTTTCGATGCTACGGCTTCAACGAATGCTTTTGCTTCTTCTGGATTTTTGTTCATTTTCCAGTTACCGGCAATAAATGGTTTACGTGACATTTCACATACCTCTTCTATTTTTATTTATATGGGCTATTATATCATAAGTAAGCAAATTAATAAAGGTTATCCACAATTTTTCATCAAATCGTAATGTTTCTGCGAGTTATCCACAGTTTTGGCTGTGAATAAACCATTCAAAGACCTCGTAGCATCCTTTACTTCCTATTTTCCAGCAGTTCTTCTACATCCGTAATGACTCTAGCCTGCATTTTATTAAGCTTGTTTACCTCTGCAGCTGAGTATGGGAAAGTGTTCAGCAAAACGCCATCAATCCCAACAGCTTCAGCAATAGCCATATCTGTAGAAAAATCATTGCCAACCATCACCGTGTCTTCTGGATTGAACTGATTCTCCTCCAGTACGAGCTCTAACCATTCTGCTTGTGGTTTTTTGATCTGGTAATCAGAAGAAATATAAACTTTGTCCAGATAGGGGGCACAACCCGTCAATTCAATTTCTGGCATTGTAAAAGCCTTTTGAGCATTAGAGAGCAAGATAACATCGCCGCCCTGGTCCTTAATGGCCTTTAAAACTTTTAGGGTATTTGGATAGGCATGGAGCTGACGACGGGACAAACTCCGAAACATTACGGCCAGCTGCTCTCCCCAAGCCTGCAAGTCAGGAAGCGGAGTCTGGCTTTCATGTTTAGTTGGAGCTTCCTGCAAAAGCTGAATGAAAACCGCCACCAAATCAACCTCTGGATAGGCAACGCTTTTCTCTTGAGCTATCTTGTTTTCCTGCTCTACTACCAATTGTCCATATTTCTTTTTCAAGTCTTCTGGCTGATAATCTACTCCATAAGCTGCATAGATATGGGAAAGATACAACCATAAAGTCGGATCATCTTCGTCAGTCCGAATATCTACTAGTGTTCCGTAAAAGTCAAAAATATAATGTTTATATTCTAACTTGTGCATTTTCGCCCCTTTCGCCAGTGACAAACATGGTAAAGGTCCCCTTGCAGACATTCTTCCCATCTTGATTGACAATATCCACATCCACCACTCTAGTCGTCCGGCCGGCATGGATACAGTTCCCCTCAATGCTCAGAGTATCGCCTAGTTTAGCCGCTTTTAGATAATTGATAGAAGATTGCAAGGTCACAGCGTCAGCTCCTTGTGAAATGACAACCAAACCACTTATCTGATCGCACAAGGTGAACAAGTAGCCTCCATGTGCATTACCATAATAGTTTAGAGAAGAGGGGACGACCTCTGTGGTTACTAAAACATGGCCATCTTTGGCCTCCTCAATTTTATAGTTTTCAAATGCTGAAATCGCATCAAAATGAAAATCTTTCATTCCTCACTCCATTAATTTTGCTTATACTTCATCATACTACTTTTACTAGCAAGGAGCAATGATTATATGCACATTCCAATGGAAAAAATTTTTCTACCAGCTATTCAAATCCCCAGTACTCCTGATCTATCAGCCAATTGGACTAGTAGCTTGGAAATAAAGTTCTAAGCCAAATTAGGCTAGTAATGAATTTAAAAATTCTCAGCTGAAGATTTGCAAGCCAAAACATTAAACTAGGTTGGAAATCACTCCAACCTAGTCTCTTTGTATTCTCTTTTGATAAAGATAGGAAATCAAAGCCAGTCCTATTACCCCCAGACCAATCAGAAGAAAGGAAAGGGTGCGGACACTTGGCAGAAGCGTCATCAGAAAAGTCGCAGGAGGCATAAAAAGAATTGCCAGCGTGTAGATCGTTGAGAAAACGCGGCCTAGATACTGCTTGTCCACCTTGGTCTGAACCTGACTGAAGAAATGAATGTTGAATACAGTCATAAAGAGCTCGCAGATTAGATTACCAGAATAGGAGAAATATGGATGAACTGGTAGCAAGGTAGAGATGCCCACGACTGCGACTCCAACACCGGTCAATAGCAGGGCTACAAGTAAATTTCCCATACTGGCCTTAACCTTGCTAGCTAGAATGGCTCCGATGATTGAGCCTATCGCACCCAAACTCAGAATGGTTGCATAAGAGCCAGTCTTGCCGTAAAGCTGATTGGTAAAAGGCAATAGATAATTAAAGGCCGCAAAGAAAAAATTGACTGCAGAAGCTACTAAAAGCAGAAAGAAAATCTCTTTTTGCTGACGGATATAAACTAAACCTTCCTTGATATCTCTCAGGATATTGCCAAGATTGATGGGAGACTGCTGCTTGATTGGCTCATGATTAGGCAGAAAGTAAACCAAGGCAAAGGCCAGAAAGAAGCTCAGGGCATCCAGCTGAAGGGTCACGCGCAGATTTGCATACTGCATCACGATAAAAGACAAAACTGGAGCTGAGACACTGATGACCTGCAAGGCCAGTTCCAGATGAGAATTGTAGGCCACGATGTCTTCCTTATCCACAATTTCGGTAATATAAGACTTATTAGCTGGCCGAGAAAAGGCAAAAGCTATAGCCTGAACCACATTGGCAAAAATCAGCGCTCCAATCATGAGCTGGTCATTTGAAATAAAAGAAATCAGCAGACAAAGACCAGCACAAATCAAATCTGTTACCATCAAAACCTTACGTCTGGAAAAGCGATCCGTAATGGCCCCACCCAAAGGATTGAATAAGATAGAAGTGATTAGCTCCGATATCTGATAAATGCCCAAGACCGTCTGTCCCAGAGCTCCCAAAGAAGCAAGCCAGATGCTATTCCCATAATCATAGAGCATATTCCCAATTTTATTAATAGCAGCCCGTGTAATCAGCTGTGCTGCCTGTCGATTCATAAAAATACCTCCTTCCATTTCTGAAATTATTGTAACAGGAATAGAGGGAGGTTCTTTATTTTTCCCATATTTGGGAAATTAGACTTTTACAAACTTATCGAAATGCTCTTGATAATAGGCGACCTGCTCAGGTAAATTCAGCACTTCAAAGATGTGCATGGCTTCCTGCATTTGCGTGATTCCCTGCTTCTTCTGCTCCTTCTGATAAGCCGCAAAACCTTTGAGATAGAGGAACACATTGCGTTCATAGAGTTTGATGCCCTTGCCAATGATTTTCTCTACGTAAGTCTCAAAATAACTAGCCTTATCAAAAGAACGACTTTCCAAACAATGCTGGTAGCAATTGAGCGCTATAATCAAGACTAATTTCTTATGGCGACCAATTTCTTTGTAGTAGTCTTCCCGCTCCATAACTTCCTTGCCCAGACGGTAGACATAGTCCACATCATAGAAGCTGTAGAGATTGCCAAAGAGAATCAGCTCATACATGGTCCAGTCTTCCACTTGGAAAAGATAATCAGCCACCTTATCTAAATCCTCTTGCCTCATGCGAAACTGACTGTCTCGCTGACAAATCAAGCCCTGCATCAAAATCCAATTCAGCTCATAGTAAAGAGGCGCACTGCTGGCCTTGGCCTTTTCCAACTGCTCCGCTTGCAAGTCCTGAAATCCCTTGATGTCATTTGAGTAGTAAAGAGGGATAATCTTACCCATCATGGCCACGTGTTCATGTTGCTGGAAATTCCGTGCCTTGTCCATAAAATTTTCAAGAGTCACATGAATATTATCCAAGAGATCTAAAAATTTCGAGAGGGTCATGTCCGACTCACCCAGCTCAAAACGAGACAGCTGAGAAGTCGAGCAAACCTGACCCGCCGCTTCCTTCAATGAATAATGCCCATTTAAACGAAAATCGCGAAAAACTTTGCCTAAATATTCCATTTATTTACCACTTCAATTCCTTTAATTGCTGTTTCACTTCCCTAGTCGCTCTTTCAAAATTACCTTCACCGCCCCTTGTTCGGATTCTACTTTCGGACGAGCCTCATTTCGTCAAAATCTTCTCGGCCGAAAATCTGACAGAGTCACTTTGCTCCAAAATAGCTTTTCAGAAAATCTGACGGAGTGACTTGTCTTTAAAAGAACTTAGATTACATGAAGAATAGTTTATTTTTCTCGAAAAAATCTCAGAAGACATGTAAAAGTTCGTTTTTTACTCTTTTTTGGCTTATTTCACATGTGAATTAAGCATTCTAAGCTCTGGGGAGCTCATTTCTCACAGAAACTGCATACTCCTACACCTTCTCCGCCAGTTCTTCCCATTCTAACATGGCTTCTTCTTGGGCAGCGGTCAGCTGGTCGATTTGCTGCTGGCTCTCCATGAGTTCGCTGGCGTCGTTGGTAGCCTGCATGGCTTCCTGAAGCTGACTGATCTGCCTGTCCAAGTCCTCAATTTGCGCTTCCAATTGCTCTAGGCGGCGGGCCAGCCGGCGCTGTTCTTTCTGGTTTTCCTTTTGAAGTTGATAGTCATTGGCAGGGGCAGGTTTGTCAGGACTAGCCTGCTCTGACTCCTCACGCAAAGCTTCCTGCTCTGCCTTTTTCTCCAGATAGTAGTCATAATCACCCAGATAAAGGGTGGAGCCTGTCTCAGAGAGCTCGATGATCTGGGTGGCTACACGATTGATAAAGTAGCGGTCATGGCTGACAAAGAGCAGGGTGCCGTCAAAGTCAATCAGGGCATTTTCAAGCACTTCCTTGCTGTCAATGTCCAGGTGGTTGGTCGGCTCGTCCAGGATGAGGAAGTTGTTGTTTTCCATAGACAGCTTGGCTAAGAGCAGCCGCGCCCGCTCTCCACCCGACAGCATGCCGACCGACTTCTTGACATCGTCACCTGAAAAGAGAAAGGCTCCCAAGCGATTGCGAATCTCGACCTCCGGCGTTAGCTTGAAGTCATTCCACAGCTCATCGAGAACTGTATTGCTGGCAGTCAGTTTGCTCTGGGTCTGGTCATAGTAGCCCACTTCCACATTAGCTCCCAGCTGCTCCTTGCCTCTGATGAAGGACACTTGACCGATTAGTGATTTAATCAAGGTCGTCTTTCCAATCCCATTTGGCCCGACAATAGCTACCGCATTAAACTTGCGAATGTCAAGGTTAATCGGCTCCGACAGGACTTCCTCGCCGTAGCCAATAGCTGCATCTTCCAAGGTCAGCACAACATTTCCAGAAACCTTATCGGATTTGAAGGTCATATTAGCCGAGCGGCTATCTGTCTCCGGTCTGTCCAAACGCTCCATCTTTTCCAGCTGCTTGCGACGGGACTGAGCCCTCTTGGTAGTGGAGGCTCGAACCAGATTGCGATTGACAAAGTCCTCCAGCGCAGCGATTTCTTTCTGTTGCTTTTCATAGTTCTTGGCTTCAGTGGCCAGCTTCTGCTCCTTTTGGACCACAAAGCTAGAGTAATTGCCCACATAGCGATCCAAGGAATGCTTGGTCAAGTCCAGCGTGATGGTTGCAACCTTGTCTAGGAAATAGCGGTCGTGGCTGACGATAATCAGGGCACCGCTGTAGTTGACTAAGTAAGTCTCCAGCCAGGCAATGGTCTCGATATCCAAATGGTTGGTCGGCTCGTCCAGTACCAGCAGCTCTGGCTTTTCCAAAAGCATCTTAGCCAGCGCCAGACGGGTATTCTGCCCGCCCGACAACTCAGAAATCTTCATCTGCCACATGGACTGGTCAAACTTGAAGCCATTCAAAATCGCTCGAATATCGGCCTCGTAGGTAAACCCACCTTTCTGGCGAAAGTCCTCTGACAGCTGGTCATACTGAGTCATGAGAGCACTCAGTTCTTCCCCAGACAATTCTCCCATTTGCAGCTCCATCTGCCGCAAGCGCTTCTCTTGCTGGCGCAGACTATCAAAGACCAGCAGCATCTCGTCGTAGATAGTATTCTCCGACTCAAAGCGGCTGTCCTGAGCCAGATAGGACAGGGACAAGTCTCGTTTTTTATTGATCTGACCAAACGTCGGCTCTTCCTCGCCCACTAAAATCTTGAGCAGGGTTGACTTCCCAGCTCCGTTTTTACCGACCAGAGCAATCCGGTCACTCTCATCCACCTGCAGGCTGATATTATCAAAAAGAAGCTCCCCTGCAAAAGAGCGTTCAATTTTGCTTGCTTGTAAAATAATCATAGATTCATTTTACCTTGATTTTGCTGAATTTACAATCTTTTCTTACAGATTTTCAAAATCAACTTTTTTCTTGACAAGAAAAAAGCAAAGTTGTATATTTAGGTTAGTTAGTTGAGTAACTAACTAACAATCCTTTGGCCAAGGAGAACCCAATGAAATTAGATTACAATGGTTCTGTTCCGCTGTTTAAACAGATTGCAAACCAATTAGAAAATGAGATTTTCAATGAGACTTTCAAAGAAAATGAGCAGGTTCCTTCGACGACTGAAATCTCGCAACTCTATCAAATCAACCCTGCAACCGTTCTAAAAGGCATGAATCTTTTGGTTGAACAAAAAATCTTAGAAAAACGCCGCGGTATTGGTATGTTTGTGACAAGTGGTGCTCTGGCTTTAATTGAAGCCAAGCGGCGCAATGAATTTCTTGCCCAACACGTGGAAAGATTTGTCAAAGAAGCAAAAGCGTTGCATATCAGTTACGAAGAGCTCATTGTTCTCATTAAAGGAGGTTATGACAGATGACGCTTGTCTTAAATCGTATTCGTAAGCAGTATGGAAATCAAATGATTCTGCACGATATTTCTTTAACCTTTAAACCAGAGACGATTTATGGTTTATTAGGACGCAATGGGGCAGGCAAATCCACCCTATTAAAAATTATCAGTCACCGGATTAACAAGGATAGCGGTGAATTACTCTTAAATCAAGCTCCCCTTTGGGAAAATCAAGATAATATGTCCCGCATTTATCTGATGAATGATGATAATTGGTTCAACAATAATATGAAGATGTATGAAATCTTCCATTTTGTCGACGACGTGACGGGTGATTTTGATTGGGAATTTGCTCAAAATCTAACCCGTGCCTTCGCTCTTGATCCAAATAAAAGATTCAAATCACTATCTACCGGCTACAAGACCATTGCCAAAATCATCATCGCTTTTTGTGTACCGGCCGATTATGTCTTTCTTGATGAACCCGCTCTGGGACTAGATGCCAATCACCGGCAGCTCTTTAATAAAAAATTACTGGAAGCCTATGATCGCAGACCACGCTCTTTCATTATTTCAACTCATATTATTGAGGAAATTGCTTTTTTGTTACAGGAAGTCATTATCATTCAAGATGGCGTGATTATGGAGGAAGCCGATATCGAAAGTCTCTTAAGCATCGGTCATACGATTTCTGGACAGGCTAATCTGGTTGATGAATACACCGCTGGTTGCAGCATCATTGCACAAGAAAATCTCGGTCCTTTCAAGCAGGTCGTTGTCTTAGGAGATATTCCTAACGATATTCCTGATGAGATTACCATTGGACCGCTTGGTTTACAAGAATACTTTGTCCACATCACCAGAAAGGAGAATGAAATCTGATGTTACAACGCGCTTATCTATATGAAGCCAAAAACTTGTTACTGGTCCTCGCAAAAGGAATTGCGGGCGTCATAGCTGCCACCCTGCTTTTGCTGACGATTCTGCTCCTTTCAGGCAATACAACTGTCAATGCTAACTTTAACTTTCCCATCTTAGCTGGCATCTTTATATTGGTTCTCGGCATTTATTATACACCACACTTCTTTCGGATGTTTAACCAGCTAGGATTAACACGGAAAAATCAATATTTAGCTGAAATCATTAGCTCTGCTTTAGTGGCTCTGATTTCTTCTTTGAGCATTATTTTAGTTGGTTTTTTATTTAATAGCTTTGCCCAATTCTTTCATCTGAACTTGTCTGGCTTCAGTTTTCAAAACTGGACTCTGCTGAGCTCCTTTTATTGGCTGACCTTGCTGACCGGTATTCTACTAGGCATCAAATTTATCGGTAATTGTATTGGCATGTTTTTCGACAAGTTCGCTGGAAAAATTGCCTTAATTTGGCTGATTGCTCTTATCTGGTTTCTACCAGGAATCTTAACCATTCTGCTGACGATTCTCATAACAGGTTTGTCAGCTATTTTACCACAAGCTATTGTCCAAGTCTGCGTTCAATTTATCCGTGATTTTGTCATTGCTTTTCTGTCTGGACAAATGTCATTCAATGTTTTGGCTGTTTTAGGTAGTCTGCTCTTGCTGTTGATGTGGGTTCAATGGGGACTGTTTAAACATCATCAAAGCAGTATTGGATAATGAAAACATTCTAGCTAACCTACATATTATATTACCCCCTATTAGAAGATATATAAAAAGTGCAATCAAATTTTCGGTTGCACTTTTCATATATCTTTTAACACATCTTAATAAGACTAAGTATTATACTAAATAAAACTGCGCAGGATTTCCTGATTTTGCATAATCAGGTAGATTCCCAAGAGAATAATCAGGACGAAAAGAACCAACTTAATGACTCCTTTAACAAAGCGGATAACCAAGAGAATAATCATGGAACCGACCAGCCACATGACCGCTGAGTTGTTAAAGAAGGACTGAACAGCTTGACTGTTTTCCCCGAAAAAGGCTTGAATAGGTTCTGGAACATGATTTTGCCAAGCCTCGGTCAGGCCGATCTGATTGGCAATATCTGTCCCGCTTTTCCAGAGCCAGGCAAAGACACCTGAGTTAAAGACAAAGAGAAAGACCTGCTCCGGAAAACGTCTGATAAAGTAAAAAATTGTTTTTAACATGGTACTAGGATTGATACAAGTCTTTCACAGCCTGAATGTCTGCAGGCTGAATACTGTAAAAAGAACCAGCCGACTGCATCACTGAATCCTCCTCATTATGATCTAAGCCAATAGCATGACCTAACTCATGCTCTGCTGTATTGACGATACGTTCCTGCGAGTAACCATAGCGGTTATTGAGCAAGTAGTAGGCATTTAAACGGACGGTAACCTTGGTAAAGCGCTGGGTCAGAAGATTGGTCTGTGACTCTGCTTCGCCGGCAGCTGATACATTCCCGTCGTTCATCTCCGTCGCAATAATATCTGCCGAGTCCTTGTCGTCAATGATATTAAAAGTAAAGGCTCCTGTTTGATTCCAGGATTGGATGGCTTCCAGATAAGCCGTCCGAAAGGTCTCGTTTTGCGTATCGATATAAACGCTGGCACTGGCCTGATTCCAGCGGCCGCCTGTGGATGTGTGCTCATCCGTCATCTGGTCTGTTTGCGGGCTGTAGCTGCCAAATCCTGTTGTCAGCCCTTGGCCATTAAGAAATTGGTCCACTCGGACAACTGCAGTTTGAACAGCTTGGGACAAGCCCTCCGCACCGCTATCCGTCGACGCCGTAAAATAAAAAATACCAACAATGACCACAAAACTAAGAACTACCGACCAGATGAATCCCCAAATCAGTCGCCAAACAAAGCGAAATAAAAAACGAAAAAAGTTAAAAATAAATCGCATAGCAACCTCCATTCTCAGATTGTAAAAGAAAAAGTATAGCGTTTATCACTTAAAGAAAACTAAATACCTCTAAAGACTAAAATGAGAAAAATGTTTTCCTATACCATCCAAATATTTCACTTCCTAACAACCTAAAAAAGAAAAAAGCAAGCTATCTATTCTTTACACTATCCATTTTTATTGTTAGTACAGCTGAGAATGATATCAAAAAAGAAGTTGAGAAACTCAACTCCTTTTATATTGCTAATTACAGTTCAATATCACCGAAAAGATCAGCCATTGAGAAACCAGTTTGAGTTTCTGGAAGCTCGAAGTCACGTTTTTCTTGACGACGTGGACGACGTGGACGAGATTGACGTTTTTCTTCTTTTTGGCCTTCTTCTTGAGCTGGACGCTCTTCAAGAGCCTTGATAGAAAGTGATACACGCTCAGCAGCAGCATTCACTTCAAGAACTTTAACAGTTACTTCTTGACCAACTTTAAGAGCATCTTTTGGATTTTCAACACGTTTGTGTGAAATTTGTGAGATGTGAACAAGTCCGTCGATACCTGGCAATACTTCAACGAAAGCACCGAAGTCAGTCAAACGTTTTACTGTACCTTCAACTACATCGCCAGCAGCAAGTTTTTGTTCAACACCATCCCATGGTCCAGGAGTTGTAGCTTTAAGTGAAAGTGACACGCGGCCTTCTTCTTCGTTCAAATCAAGAACTTTCACTTCGATTTCGTCACCAACTGAAACAACAGATTTTGGTGAAACGTTGCGCTCATGAGAAAGTTCAGTCAAGTGAACCAAACCATCAACACCACCAAGGTCAATGAAAGCACCGAAGCTTGTGATGCGCGCAACTTTACCAGTCACAACATCACCAACATTCAATTTACCAAATACTTCTGCACGTGCTGCTGCAGCTTCTGCTTCTACAACTTCACGACGTGAAAGGATGAAGCGGTTTTCTTTTGGATCTACTTCTTTGATCTTAGCATCAAATTCTTGACCTACAAAACGTTCAGTGTTGCGAACGAAACGAGTATCGAGCATTGAAGCTGGAATAAATCCACGAAGTCCTTCAAACTCAACAGAAAGTCCACCTTTAACAGCACGAGTGCCCTTAACAGTAACAACTTCTTCTTCACGACCAACCAATTTGTCCCATGCTTTGCGAGCTTCTAAACGTTTTTTAGATACTAGGTAAGTAACTGTATCTGTATCTTTACCTACTACTTGACGAAGAACAAGCAATTCAAGTGTGTCACCTGGTTTTACAAAGTCATTGATGTCAGCATCACGATCATTTGTCAACTCACGCAGAGTCAAAACCCCTTCAACACCAGTACCAGCAATGGCAACATTAGCTTGGTTAGCATCCACTGTCAATACTTCAGCAGAAACGACATCACCTGGCTCGACTTGGCTAACACTGTTTAGCAAATCTTCAAATTCATTCATCTAAAAAAATCCTCCAACAATCAAGTATACTACTTGACATACTTATAATTTTTTTCCTAAGCACCCGCAAACGACATTGATTTATCTTTACCGTTTTCCATCTTATAAAGAAATAAAATATCCGACGATATCTTATCCTTTATCTGATATATTACCTAAGAACTGGGGTAGCTGGATTCGAACCAACGCATGAGGGAGTCAAAGTCCCTTGCCTTACCGCTTGGCTATACCCCATTGATGAAATGGAGAGAGAGGGATTCGAACCCCCGAACCCGAAGGAGCGGATTTACAGTCCGCCGCGTTTAGCCTCTTCGCTATCTCTCCGACAATCAACGATATCAATTATATCATTAATCTAATAAAAGCGCAAGCCCTTATTTTCCTAAATTGTAGGTTTCAATCAAAGTTTCCACCGCTTTTTCAAGCCTTTTATATAAACTTTCAACATTTCCATTCTTGATAATAGCAAATTGGCCGTCAAACTCAGCAATCTCGCCAATGACCTTTTTCCCAATAGAAAGGGTGTAGCCATCAAATTGATCAGCACCAAGCGTCACCTTGCTATCCGCAATCTGAATCTCAATTTTTTTATCTTTTTTACTCATTCTTCTACCTCTTTCAAGTTTCTATTTTACACAAAAATAGCAAAGCTGGCAAGTGATTTCCTCAATAAAAAGAGCCTCAAAGGGCTCTTGGGTTATTCGTCTACTTTGACAATCCAACCTTCTGGGGCTTCCACATCACCAAATTGGATACCAGTCAGCTCATCGTAGAGTCTGCGAGTCACTGGCCCGACTTCTGTCTCACTATAGAATACATGGAAATCATCGCCATGCTGGATACCTCCGATTGGTGAGATAACAGCCGCAGTACCACAGGCTCCCGCTTCTACAAAGCGATCCAAATTGTCAATTGGAACGTCACCTTCAATTGGCGTCAAGCCCAAGCGGTGTTCTGCCAAGTAAAGCAAAGAATATTTGGTAATGGATGGCAGAATGGACGGGCTAAGCGGAGTCACAAATTCATTGTTTGCTGTAATTCCAAAAAAGTTGGCTGATCCGACTTCTTCAATCTTGGTATGAGTCGACGGATCTAGGTAGATAACATCTGAAAAGTTGCGAGACTTAGCCATCTTACCTGGTAGAAGACTAGCTGCGTAGTTACCACCCACCTTAGCAGCACCTGTACCATGTGGAGCTGCACGGTCATATTCGTCTTGGATCAAGAAATTAGTTGGAACCAAACCACCCTTGAAGTAGTTTCCAACTGGCATAGCAAAAATTGTAAAAATATACTCCTCTGCTGGTTTTACCCCGATGATATCTCCGATACCAATCAAAAGGGGACGAAGGTAGAGAGTTCCTCCTGTTCCATATGGCGGTACATAGTCTTCATTGGCACGGACAACAGCCTTACACGCTTCCACAAACATTTCAGTTGAAACTTGTGGCATCAAGAGACGATCGCATGTGCGTTGCAGACGCTTAGCATTCTCATCTGGACGGAAAAGCTGGACACTGCCATCCTTAGTCCGATAGGCCTTTAGACCTTCAAAAGCCTGCTGGCCATAGTGAAGACTTGGTGAAGACTCAGAAATATGCAGGGTCGCATCTTCTGTCAGCTGTCCTTCCTCCCACTGACCATTCCGATAATAAGCGATATAGCGATAGGGCAATTTCATATATGAAAAGCCAAGATTTTCCCAATCAAGATTTACTGTCATAGTCTTTTTCCTCTTTTCCTTATCTTTCAATTTATAGATACTCCCTATTGTACACCTTTTTCTGAAAAATTCAATCATTATTTTCAATTTTCTGAAAATTTATTTTTTAAAAAACCAGTTCGTATGAACTGGCTTGTTGATTACTTGATATAAGCCGAGAAGACTTCTTCGTCTGAAATGGTATCAGAAATGAAGCTGCCGTTGCTGGTGCGCTCAGACAGGCTAAGATCAGCTAGATTGATTTCATAGGCAGTTCCTTTATTGGAAAGCACCTGCAAAATCTGCTGCTCACTGGCTTCTGCTTCGGTAGTAAAGAGGTCGAAGTCCACTGCTTGGCCATAGACTGGACCAGCTGCGAAAACACGATGGGGCTTAGTTTTAAGCTCTCTCAAAACTTGAAGACCGCGATTTGCCCGACTGGTAACAGGAAAATCTGCGACTGCCATACGCTTGAGCGAACCGCGCTGAGTCAGGATGTAAAGCGAGTCAGTATTGGCAATAAAGGCTGCTGCTAGGACATCGTCTTTCTTGAGGTTGATGGCTTTAACCCCAGCTGCTTTAGCTCCGATGACAGGTACTTCCTCAATATTGAAGCGCAGGGCATAGCCATTCCTAGTCACGAGCATAACATCATCCAGCTTAATCGGTGCTAGAGCAATGACCTGATCGTCTTCATTTTTTAGTTTGGCAAACTTAAGCGACTTGGACTTGTAGGTCCGCCAAGGACTGAACTCCTTGCGCTCCACTCTCTTGATTTGTCCCAGTTTGGTCGCTGCAAAGTAAGTGCCTTCCTCAAAGCTGTCCAGCAACTCTGCATAGATAACTTCTTCTTTGGTATCGAAGTTATTGATGGTCTGGCTGAGGTGTTCTCCGATTTCTTTCCAGCGGATATCTGATAGTTCATGAACAAGCCGGTAAATAACATTTCCAAGACTGGTGAAAATCAATAAATGCTGAGTCGTCTTGGCTGGACTGACGAAAATCAGTCGGTCATCATCACGCTTGCCCATTTCCTCCAGTGTCGAAGCAGAGAAGGAACGCGGACTGGTCCGCTTGATATAACCAGAACGTGTCACGCTGACATAGGTCTCTTCCTCAACAATCAGACTAGCCGTATCAATCTCAATAGCGTTTGCCGTATCCTGCAGCTCACTGAGACGAGGATTGCCAAACTTCTTCTTGACGTCGCGTAGCTCTCGCTTCATAAGATTATACATGGTGCGCTCATCACCGATAATAGCAGCCAGCATGGCAATCTTCTCGCGGAGCTCTGCTTCTTCCTCTTCCAGAACCACTACGTCTGTATTGGTCAAACGGTAGAGTTGGAGAGTGACGATAGCCTCAGCCTGCTCCTCAGTAAAATCATAGCTGACTTTCAGATTTTCCTTGGCGTCTGCTTTGTTTTCGGAAGCACGAATCAGGGCAATCACCTCATCCAAGATGGAAATGACCCGAATCAGTCCTTCCACGATATGCAGGCGTTTCTCAGCCTTGGCCTTGTCAAAGCGGCTGCGGGCCAGGATAATCTCCTTGCGGTGAGCAATGTAGCTGGTCAGAATGGGCACAATCCCAACTAAACGCGGCGTGAAATTGTCAATAGCCACCATGTTGAAATTGTAGTTAATCTGCAGGTCAGTGTATTTGAAAAGGTAATTGAGAATCAGCTCAGTATTGGCATCTTTCTTAAGCTCGATAGCAATGCGCAGGCCGTCCCGGTCGGACTCGTCCCGCACCTCGGCAATGCCGGCCACCTTGTTATTGACCCGAACATCGTCAATCTTCTTGACCAAGACCGCCTTATTAATCTCATAAGGAATCTCGGTGATGACGATTTGCTCTTTACCGCCCTTTAGCTTTTCAATCTCAGTTCTAGAGCGTACCACGACGCGACCTTTTCCAGTCTCATAAGCTTTCTTAATCTCATCCCGGCCTTGGACTATGGCCCCTGTCGGAAAGTCCGGCCCAGGCAGAAAGTCCATGAGCTTGTCCACCTTGGCAGACGGATGGTCAATCAGATAGATGACCGCGTCAATGACTTCGGCTAGATTATGAGGCGGAATGTCCGTCGCATAACCAGCGGAAATCCCAGTTGCTCCGTTAACCAAAAGATTGGGAAAGGCAGCCGGCAGAACGGTCGGCTCCTTCTCCGTGTCGTCAAAGTTCCAGGCAAAAGGCACCGTGTCCTTCTCAATATCCTGCAGGAGATAGCCGGCCATCTCAGACAGCCGCGCCTCGGTATACCGCATGGCCGCCGGCGGATCGCCGTCCATGGAGCCGTTGTTTCCGTGCATCTCAACAAGAATCTCACGGTTTTTCCAGTCCTGAGACATGCGAACCATGGCGTCGTAGATGGAGCTGTCACCGTGGGGGTGGAAATTCCCCATGATGTTCCCGACCGACTTGGCCGACTTGCGGTAGCCCTTGTCAAAGGTGTTGCCGTCCTTATTCATGGAATAAAGAATACGGCGCTGAACAGGCTTCAAGCCATCGCGAATGTCCGGCAAGGCCCGCTCTTGAATAATGTATTTGGAGTAGCGACCGAAGCGCTCTCCCATGATGTCCTCGAGGGACATGTTTTGAATATTACTCATAATATTTCTCTTTTTTAAATGTTTTCTTTTTTGATACTCTCCTTAAGTGGTGGGGTCGCAAGCAAACGACTTCGTCGTTTCATTGCTAGCTTAAAAGCCCAAGGTCTTTTAAGTCTCCCCCGAGTGACTGCGTCACTCTTTTCACCACGGCGGAGAGTATCGCCTATATTAGCGAAAACTACGTTTTCGTTTTTAATCAGCAGAGCTGGGAATTAGTTTTCCATTTAAAGCTCCCCAGTCCGGTAAAGACTGTAGCCTTCATAGTAATAGCTATGATCAACACCTTTCATGTAGAGGTTGCGGTTATGAATGTCCTTTGTGAGGGCTTGCTTGAGGACATGCTTAATCTCTGTATCTCGAATGGGGCTGCGTTCCATGGCTAGGAGGTAGTCTTCCTTGTCGACTTGGGACCAGTCGATGACCTGCTCCAGCTCAGCCTTGAGCAGATGGTCCAGCCACAGCCTCATACTTCTGCCATCCCCTCTCGGAAAGGGTGGGCGATATTTAGCTCAACATACTTTTCGATGATTTGGTCAAAGGTCTGCTGAGGCATGCGGTCGATATTTTCCAAAGAAGCTGCCAGATACATGACAGGCGCAAAGCGGAAAGCCCCTTTGGCAAGATTAACCGTGCGAATCTGGCCAGCAAAGTCATAGATTTCTTCAAACAAGAATTTATGAATAAAGGTCAGAGTCTCATAAGTGCCAGCCGGCTTGCTGTCCAAAAGCTGCTCTTCAAAAAGCTGTTTGGCACGGGCTTTACTGATCTTTTCTTCCATCTTTGCTAGTTCCAGTGAATCAGTTATGCCCAGTTTATTGTCAAGAGTCATTGGCTGTCTCCTTTCGTCAGAAGTTGCTAGTTCGCCTCCACCACTTCTTCTTTCACCTTCTTAGCAGGTTTGCGTTTTTTGTAGCGACTGCGGATGGTGTTGAGGTGGTCGCGGAGATTGACCACGTGCGTTCTTTCGGGATAAGCGTAGGCAATGATTGCAGTGAAGTCCACCAGAAAATCATAGATTTCTTGCAGCTTGAGGCGGACGGTCTTATTCTGGCTTGGTGACTTGCCCTTGAGCTCGGTCAGGCGCTCCTTGTAGGCCTTGTCAAAGGCCTTCTGGGCTGCGGCCAGATGCTCGACATGGCTCTCTAAGTGAAGCTTAGCCAGGGCCGCTTGGCTGGCCGGCTTTTTCAGCTCCTGGAGTAGGTGGTTGATGCCCTCGGTCTCCTTTTCCAAGCTAGTTGCAGCTAGACCAGTGTAGTTTTTCAGGAGCTGAGACAGGGTCTCATAAGCTTCCTTGGTCGCTGCATCCTTGACCCGTGCAAAGGCCCGAACCAAAGACTGGAGCGTAGCCAAAGCATCGTCACGCTCACGGTCAGCCTGATCCAGACTAGCCACTAGCTTGCTGGACTTGGTCTGATGAAGCCCGCCCTGCAGCTGTTCCAGAAGTTTGTCCATCTCATCCAGCTTAGTCGTGTAAATGCCATCCACCTTATTTTCCTTGATAAATGCCGCAACCTCGCTCCGACTCTCGGACATGAGCTGGAAAAATTCGTTGTTTTCTAAAGTTCTAACGTCTACACTGGTAATTCCATAAATTCTTTTCATTTTTACAATCTCCTAATTTTTTAAATTTAATTTGTTTTTACTTGGTCAGATTTTCTGAAAAAGTTTTTTACTCTTGCCAGAGCTCGGCAGAAAAACAAACGTTCGTCTTTCACTCAAGAAATGCTCGCCAGATTTTCTGCCAAACAGAATTTGCCATGAAAGGCTTCGTCAGAAAATCGGACGGACTCTTTCAAGCCCTGAAGAAGCTTGTCAGAAAATCTGATGAGGAATATTTCTTGTTTCACATTCGCAAAAGCTCTCATAGACAGCTATCGTCCAATTCTAACTCTATTGAGGCAGAATATTCTTGTCTTGCAATGTCTAATCTATCTCTGTCGCTATATACACTCATTCTTTTGCCTCCAATAATTTATCAAGTTCAACTGATGAACTCCCCGAAGCATTTCTTAGTTTTCCATTAGTTTCTTTTTCTAGTATGTTTTGTATATACAACTCTTTGTTTTTATTAATAATTATTTTTACACTAATGCCACCCATTGGATTATGTTTGATTGAATCATAATCAATATCATAAGATTGTATTACACCTTGATCTGAAAAAGCAATTGGATCAATATTTTTAATCGTCCTCTCAAATACCTCTTTCGCCTCATCACTTTTTACAACCTTAAGCATTTCTTCCCTTAATTTTTCTTCCTGCGTTTGTTTGTTCATACTGCAGCCTCCTATTAAAATAATGATTCCTAGAATTCCTAGAATATATGATATTTTTTTCATTTGAGTTCCTCAAGTGATTGATCCAAGTCTGCAGAATAGCCACCAAAATGACTTTCTAATGCACCATCTGAATTTTTATCAACTCCTCCAAAAATTTTTAATTTTGGATTGTTATTAATAATTACATTAAATTGAATCCCACCCATTGGATTACGAGAAACACTATCATAATCTATTTTATAACTTTTAATGATACCATCGTCTGTAAAAGCTTTATCATCAATATTCTTAATCGCTTCTTCAGACATTTTTTTTACCTCCTCACTCTTGACAACCCTAAGCATTTCTTCCTTAAGCTTTTCATCCTGCGTTTGTTTGTTTATGCTACATCCTCCAATAAAAATAATGATTCCTAGAATCCCTAGGATATATGATAATTTTTTCATTTGCGTTTTGCTCCTTTATTATGAAACAGCCACATCAAAACACCATCTCCCCACTCTCCTCAAGCGTAAACTTAACATTATCCTCAATCCACTTGCGGCGGGGTTCGACCTTGTCGCCCATGAGGACGGAGACGCGGCGTTCGGCGCGGGCCAGGTCTTCGATGGTGACGCGGATGAGGGTACGGGTGTCAGGATTCATGGTCGTTTCCCAGAGCTGGTCGGCGTTCATTTCACCAAGGCCCTTGTAGCGCTGGAGCATGGCGCCTTTGCCGAATTTCCTGCGCAGGTCGTCCAGCTCGCCATCGGTCCAGGCATACTCGACGACTTCGCTCTTGCCCTTGCCCTTGGACATCTTGTAGAGAGGCGGCAGGGCGATATAGACGCGGCCGGCCTCGACCAGCGGGCGCATATAGCGGTAGAAAAAGGTCAGAAGCAGAGTCTGGATATGAGCACCGTCTGTATCGGCATCAGTCATGATGATAATCTTGTCATAGTTAGCATCTTCCAGCGAGAAGTCTGAGCCAACTCCTGCACCAATGGTGTAGATCATGGTATTGATTTCTTCGTTTTTGAGAATGTCGGCCATTTTTGCCTTGGCCGTATTGATGACCTTACCGCGCAGGGGCAGGATGGCCTGAAACTTGCGGTCCCGTCCCTGCTTGGCAGAGCCGCCGGCAGAGTCCCCCTCGACCAGATAGAGTTCATTTTTGGCCGCATTCTTAGACTGGGCCGGAGTCAGCTTGCCGGACAGGAGGCCCTTGTCTTTCTTGTTTTTCTTGCCATTCCGGCTTTCATCACGCGCCTTGCGGGCCGCTTCTCTGGCATCTCTGGCCTTGATAGCCTTGCGGATAAGATTGGAGGCCAGCTCGCCATTTTCCAAGAGGAAGAAGGTCAGCTTGTCGGACACAATGGAGTCCACCGCAGGACGGGCCAGCGGACTACCTAGCTTGTCCTTGGTCTGACCCTCAAACTGCAAATGCTCTTCCGGCACCAAGATGGACAGGACAGCAGCCAGACCTTCGCGGTAGTCCGAGCCTTCCAGATTTTTGTCCTTTTCCTTGAGCAGACCGGTCTTTCTGGCATAGTCATTCATAGCCTTGGTGATAGCGGTCTTGAGTCCAGTCTCATGCGTCCCGCCGTCTTTAGTGCGGACGTTATTGACAAACGATAAGATGTTATCCGAATAACCATCATTGTACTGGAGAGCAACTTCAACTTGGAATCCACCTTCCTCTCCCTCAAAATAGAGGACCGGAGTCAGGGTTTCCTTGTCTTCATTGAGGTAGCTGACAAAGTCCTGAACGCCGTTTTCATAGTGAAATTCTGCCTTTTCACCGCTGCGCTCGTCGGTAAGCGACAGATGGACATTTTTGAGCAGGAAGGCGGACTCATTGAGCCGCTCAGCAATCAGATTGTACTTAAAATCAATGGTTGAGAATATGCTGTCGTCGGGCATAAAGGTCACCTTAGTACCCGACTTGGACTTAGGCGCCGTGCCAACTTTCTTAAGCGTGGTAACGGGCTTACCGCCATTTTCAAAACGCTGCCGGTAGACTGCTCCATCGCGGGTAATCTCCACTTCCAGCCAACTGGACAGGGCATTAACGACCGAGGAGCCGACCCCGTGGAGTCCGCCCGAAGTCTTGTATCCGCCCTGACCGAACTTACCGCCGGCGTGGAGAACGGTGAAAATGACCTCAACGGTTGGGATTCCCGTAGCGTGCATCCCGACCGGCATGCCCCGGCCATGGTCAGCCACGGTCACAGAGCCGTCTTTATTGATGGTCACATCAATGCGGTCGCCAAAGCCTGACAGGGCCTCATCCACCGCATTGTCGACGATTTCCCAGACCAAGTGGTGCAGTCCTGCGCCGTCGGTTGATCCGATATACATCCCTGGACGTTTGCGGACTGCATCCAACCCTTCTAATACCTGAATGGCATCGTCATTGTAATTGTTAATATTGATTTCCTTTTTTGCCACAAGGAACCTCCTGCATGATAGTCATCCTTATTATCTTACAAGTTTTTAGTAAATTTTGCAAAGTTTTTTTCTACAAAATCCCCTTTAAAGGCTGATAGAATCTGGATTTTAAGTGATTTTGGAGAAAGGCAACCTAGCTGTAAGCGTCAGACTAGACAATTCACTTAAAATATTCTTATCATAGTTCTTTGTCCAAGTTCCAAATCATGGTATAATAAAATCATGATGAACACGATAATTGGATTATTACTAGCATATTTACTGGGCTCCATTCCGACAGGTTTGTGGATTGGACAGATTTTCTTTAAAAAGAACCTCCGCGAATACGGCAGTGGCAATACTGGCACGACCAATACTTTCCGTATTTTGGGAAAGACGGCCGGCACTGCCACTTTTGCCATTGACTTTTTCAAGGGTACACTGGCAACGCTGCTGCCGCTTTTCCTGCATATTGAAGGGATTTCACCACTGATTTTTGGCCTCTTGGCCGTGATTGGCCATACCTTTCCAATCTTTGCTGGCTTCAAGGGCGGCAAAGCCGTGGCGACTAGTGCAGGAGCTGTTCTGGGCTTCTCACCTGCTTTCTTTGTCTATCTGATATTGGTCTTTGTGACAACCCTCTATCTGGGAAGTATGATTTCCCTCGCCAGTGTGATTTCTGCAAGCGTGGCTATCCTGTCTGTCTTGATTTTTCCTGCTTTAGGCTTTCTCTTACCAAGCTATGATTTCCTCTTTACCCTGATTATCATCCTCTTAGCGGCTATTATCATCCTTCGTCATCGGGACAATATCCAGCGGATTCGAAATAAAACTGAAAACCTAATCCCTTGGGGCATTAACCTAACCAAGCAAAATCCAAAAAAATAGGCTCGTCGAAACGAGCTTATTTTTTAATCTTTTTGAGTTTTTTTCAGGCCTGCTGCACCCAGCATTCCGAATACCAAGCCAAACATAGAAAGAAGGAAAGGATTCTTGCTTCCTGTTTTCGGAAGAGTGCCTTGTTTGCTTGTTGGTCCTGTCGGACGAACCTGTGCTGGAGCTTGATAAGTTACCTTATTAGCTGCTGGCTGAGCTGTATTTGGCTTCTCAACAGCAGGTTGTTCTTGTGGTTTTGTCTCAGGCACAACTGGATGATTAGGTTGGCTAGGAACTACTGGATTGCTTGGTCTTGTTGGAACTGTTGGATTAGTTGGGTTGGTAGGATTTGCTGGGTTAGTCGGATTGGTTGGGTTTGCTGGATTGCTTTGTCCAGGCTTAGAAGCGGCATCTTTTGGATCAGTGCACTGCTGGATTTCCTCGATATCTGTGTAACCATCTCCATCTGTATCCTTGCTAGCAGACATAGAAATCGTGCGAGAATTTGGATTGATTGCTGCATAGGCTGTCAAATCTGCACTTTCCAGATATTCTGCAAAGGCCACGTCCATAGATGGACCTTCCTCACGCGCACCACCCAGCATAGTATAACCATCACCACCAGCTGCTAGGAAGTCATTGGTTGTCAGGTAGTAGGTCTTAGCCAAGTCAAGGGCTTCATAAGCACCTGTTTCTTTGTTTTTGATTTCAATGCGAAGGATCCGTTTCTCTGCTGGCAGAGTTGTGTCATAGTAAACTTTAGCACCAGAAACTTGCAAGAAACCGCCGCTTGGCTCTAGCAATGGTTGGCCGTTTTCATCCAAGACAGGTTTTCCATCTTTTTCTTGAAGGATTGAGCCCAAAGATTTGGCAAACATATCTGCGATATTCTGACCGGTTACCTTGATTTGTGAAATAGTATTTCCAAAAGGCAATACAGCGATGACACTTCCCTTTGTGATTGGCTTGTCTTTGGCAATGGTTTCCCGTAAGCCGCCACCATTAGTCACAACCAAGTCTGTTTTGTTGGCAAAGCCTGTTTGGCCGTATTTGTAAAGGGCATCTGCTACCACATTTCCCAGATTGGTTTCTCGAACGCGGACATTTTCACGGTCCCCGTTAAGCTCCACAGGGCTCTTGGCCACGATCACCTTGGCATTTTCTGCATCGTATTTTTCCTTAATTTTCTTGACCATCTCTGCTACAACTGGGTCTGGACTAGCTTTTTTAGCTATTGCAGCTGGGATTTGCTGAGGATCGCCCAGAAGTTGGTTAGCCTTGAAAGTAACTTTACCGATATTGTGCAAATAGCTACCAGTCTGGTTGTAGGTCACATTTTCACCGTAAGTAGTGGACTCTACTGTGTGAGAATGGCCGTCAATCACTGTAACGCGCTTGCCCTTCAGCTTGGCATTTTTAGAAAGGGCTTCAGCCAAGGTAGAACCGCGCCATTCAACTGGTGTCGTAGTATCCACACCCAAGTGAGCCAGAACGACATAATTTTTGTAAGTCTTGCCTTCAGCTGCTGCACGCGCTTCAACTTCGTCAATCACCCGATTAACCTCTGTGATTGGATCCGCGAAAGTCACACCTTGAATATTTTTTGGGTGCGTTTTTGTAGCTGTCTCAGGAGTGGTCACCCCGATTACGACAAATTCATCACCTTCTACATTCTTATCCTTGTCCACAATGGTTGATGCTTGGAACACACGGGCATTGTTGGCATAGGTATTAGCACTGAGAAGTGGGAAATTAAGGATTTCTTTATATTTTTTAGCCTCATCCAAACCAAAGTCAAATTCATGGTTTCCGACCGCCATGGCATCATAACCGATTTCATTGAGGATCTTCGCGCGTTCTTCCCCTTTGGAGCTATTAGAAATTGGCAGACCTTGGAAAGCATCTCCTGCATCTACGACCAGCGTTTGAGGATTTTTTGCACGTTCTTCCTTGATAACTGTTGCAAGTTTGGCATCTCCGATAACACCTTTTTCTTCGACGATACGACCGTGCACATCGTTTGTATGAAGAATGGTAGCTTCAGGCAAGCTTGTGTCAGACGCTCCTGATACATCTTGAGCATTAGCTGCGATGACCGCATTTACGCTAGCTTCATCGGCAGAAACTCCACCTGCTTGTGCCAAATCCGTTTCAGCCGGTTTTTGAGCTGGTTCGTTCACATTTGCCACAGCAGTTGCTGGCTGAACCTCATCCGCAGCAACTTGATGGTCCAAAAAGGCAGGTGCCAACAGAACCGTAGACAAAACAGGTAAAATAAGATGCTTCTTTTTCATAAATAAAAGCTCCAGTCTATGTTTTTTCTATTATTATACTGTTTTTATTGTAAAAAGGGAATGCCATTTCAAAGAATCCTTCTTCTTAATACGAAAAACGTTCCAAAACGAAATGGAACGTTGAATTTCTATGAATATCTGCTAGGCTTGGAAGACGACTTCTCCATCGCAGATAGTATATTTGACTTGGCCTTTCAGCTCTTCGCCAACAAAAGGTGAATTGGCTGCCTTGGAGGCAAAGTGGTCGGAAACCAGACGGTCAGCTTTAGGATCAAAAATAGTGATATCCGCTGGGCCTTCTTCGGCTAGAAAACCAGCATTAAAATCATAGAGACTAGCTGGATTGACCGTCATCTTCTCTAAAAGCTCCATGAGGCTAAGATGCCCTGCTTCTACCAGATAGGTCAGCCCTAGAGAAAGCGAGGTCTCAAGACCAGTCATACCAGACGGCGCCTTGGTAATATCCGCCACATTTTTCTCGTCAGCATGATGTGGAGCATGGTCCGTTGCAATGACAGAAATGACACCAGACTTGAGTCCCTCAATAACCGCCAGACGGTCCGATTCTAATCGCAGAGGTGGATTCATCTTAGCATTGCTGCCCTTGGTCAATAGCAATGCTTCTGTCTTAGAGAAGTGCTGAGGTGCTGCTTCAGCGGTGACTTGAGCACCTAGCTTCTGAGCGAATTCCACTACCTTTACACTCTCAGCCTTGGACAAATGCTGGATATGCACATGAGCCTTGGCATCATAAGCAATCATAACATCACGGGCAATCATACTGTATTCTGCCACACCTGTCGCGCCACAGATATGAAAATGCTCTTTGGCAATATGCTCATTGAAACCAAGGATGCCGTTGAGATTAGGATCTTCCTCGTGCAAGCTAATAAAAGTATCGTTTTTACGTGCTTCTATCAGGGCTTGGCGGACAATCCCAGCGTTAGTCAGCGGAATTCCGTCATCTGAGAAGCCAACCGCACCAATATCCAAGAGAGCTTTAAAGTCTATCAAATGCTGCCCATCGAAATTCTCTGTGATTGTCGCGACCGACTTGATATGGATATTTTCGCGACTAGCCGACTCTAGCACTTCCTGCAGGGTTTCAACTGTAGAAATGGTCGGATTGGTATTGGCCATCATAACAACAGTCGTAAAGCCACCTGCTGCTGCTGCCAAAGCTCCTGTGTGAATGTCTTCTTTATGGGTCTGACCCGGCTCCCGGAAGTGAACGTGAATGTCAACCAGACCAGGAGCAACGACCAAACCACTAGCATCTAGGACTTGGGCATCAGCCGCTTTCAGATTTTGGCCAATTTTGACAATTTTCTTGCCCTCCACCAGCACATCGCACACTTGATCCAGACCAGACTTAGGATCCATTACACGGCCATTCTTGATTAGTAGCATTTTGTATCTCCTTTATTCGTAAAAATCGACCTGCGTGTCGAGCAGTTTATCACCAGCATAAACAAATTTGGCTGAAAAGAAAGGCTTGTCTTCTAAAAGCCACTCAACAAAGGTATGATCGCCTTCCCAGGTTGGTTTAGACAAAACCTGATCATAGGGCACCCATTCCAAAGTCCCTTCATTGCAGTCAATCAGTTCCCCCTCAAACTCCGTCACCTTAAAGACATAGGTGTACCAGTCCAAATTGGGAGTAAACTCCGGAAAAGTGATGATGCCCTTGAGGACAGGCTTGGCCTTTAGCCCTGTCTCCTCTAAAATCTCGCGTGCCGCGCATTCCTGCGGGGTTTCTCCTCGCTCTAACTTACCACCGACTCCAATCCATTTCCCAGCATGAACATCGTTGGGCTTTTTGTTGCGGTGCAGCATGAGAAGCTCACGGCCATTATCGATATAACAAATCGTTGCTAACTGAACCATACTACCTCCTATGCTAACCAATCGATAGGTTCCAAGCCCTTAGCCACCAAGAAATCATTGGTCCGCGAAAAGGGTTTGCTGCCAAAGAAACCACGATACGCAGACAGCGGACTTGGGTGAGCTGACTCGATAATCAAATGTTGGGAATTGCTTATCAAGGATTTTTTCTTGCGGGCGTAAGATCCCCAGAGTATAAAGACAACTGGATCCGACTTTGCATTGACGACCTTGATAATAGCATCTGTAAAAGGCTCCCAGATTAAGCCAGCATGGGCATTGGCCTGGCCAGCAGGCACTGTCAGACCAGCATTTAGTAAGAGAACTCCTTGCTCAGCCCAGGAAGTCAAATCATGCGACTCTTTCACGCCGATATCATCGGCCAATTCTTTGAGAATATTCTGCAAAGAAGGCGGGGCTGGAATGTCATCAGGCACCGAAAAACTCAAGCCTTGCGCCTGTCTCGGTCCGTGGTAGGGATCCTGCCCCAAAATAACCACCTTAACATCCGCTAAATCTGTCGTCTGAATCGCATTAAACACCTTTTCCCGCGGTGGGTAAATGGTTCCCGAAGCATACACTTCGTCTAAAAAACGATTGATTTTTGCAAAATAACCTTCTGGCAGCTGCTCCTTAATCAAAGCGTGCCAAGCTGAATGCTGCATATCTGTCTCCTTTTTATTTTACATTCCATACCTATGGGCAACTAAGCTGACAAGTCTAGTTAGACCTTCTTTTTCCAAAATTTCATGCGAGTCAAGTCTAGCGGATATTGAGTCAACCCCACAGCTGACAGAATCAAAATCTGTGGCAAAAACTGAATCAGATAACGGGTCTTCCCTCCTTCGAAAATTTGCAAAAAGAGGAGGCCACCGAAAACTGCCAAACTTAAGAAATTCAAGGAATCATTTGGTCGGTATTTCCAGAGGGCAAATACAAGACCCAAAGCCATAATAATCCAAACTGCCTGCTTGAGCAGCGAATAAAATCGAAAACTATCCTTATCAGAATTGAGGAAGAAATCACGGACAAACTGGGCGAATGCATTGTCTTTTGTGAACTCATAAAGCGGTGAAATATATGGCGTCTTTTCATTTTCAACACTGCGATAGAGCCAGCCCAAGTTTCCTTCAGCAACTGTCAAAGAGTGTTTATAATACAGGTGCTGTAGAAAGGTCAGCGGAGTGTATTCTTTCAAACGACGCTTGATTTCTTTGATGACATTTTCCCTTGCAAACATGCCATTATTGTAGTCAGCCCGCTTGTCAGGTTCCACGTATTGCAAGAGCCCTTCCTTCATGTCTTCCTGATCATGACCGATATTGGTTAGGCCCAGATTAATGAACAGCAGTGGCCCTTTGGCCAGTCCTTCACCTTGGATGATCGGCACTTCTGTCTGGTGAGCCAGACTATAATGAAGTGAAAGGTAGCCTGCTGAAAAGCTTAGGCCAAAGACCGCCGCAGTCAAGAAAAACTTTTTCCAGTTCTGTCTCAAAAACAAAACTCCAAAAACAGCAATCAACAGAATCATCACTGTCGGACGGATCAAAAAGGCAAGACTGGTCAGAATCCCTAATATAAGGCTTCTAGCAATGATTTGGCGACTATTCGCCTTATTTTCCAACAGACTCAGAGCCAGAAAAATCTGTAGACTAATCAAAGGCAAGGGAGGAATGTCCGTGTACATGGACATGTAGTAAGGCGAAAATCCGACCAAGGCCACATAAAAGCTAAAAACCGCATCTGCTGTAGCCTGCGAAAAGTATCGCTGACAGCCTTTGTAGAGGATCCAAGTCGCAATATTGACGTAAAAAAGATTGAGTCCCTGCATAATCCAGAGCGCTGCTTCACCAAAAAGGTTAAAGAAAAAACGCTCATAGAGAAAGAGTGGCAGATTATTAGGATTGCGCGTCAGATAGCTGGAAATAGAGGACTCCTTCAGGTACTTGAAAGCCCCTGTGAAAACCACTGCCGCGTCCCGTCGAATCAAAAGCTCAGCCGATAAGAGCACGATAAGCTGAAAAAGGAGAGCTGCCAAAGCAATAGCCAGCTTGTGCCTCATGAGAAAATGATAAGACTTTTTAAGCTGAAACCGATAGCGATTCGCTAGGATTGCCAAGACTCCAAACAAAATCAGAGCCAAGCTACTCAACTGCGATACATGAAAAATAGCTGTAAACAGCCAATGAAGACTCAATACCAGCATGATTTTTTGCAGAATCAAAAAAGTGATATGATAAATCTTAGACATGGCTTTATTATAACAAAATCAGCCACTTTTTGCTATTTTAAAAAGTGGGCAGAGGTCAAGTAAATCCTAAAAAGGAGACAGGAACATGCTAGTCCCGCCTCCTCGTACTTTCTTAATTTTGCCAGTTTTCTTGATCGTCTTTAAACTTCTTCAGCAAAGTCAATCCGTCTGCATTGATGTAGCCTTCTTGCTCAGCCAGGTGGATAAGCTCTGTGTAGTTAGACAAGGTCACCAACTTCACGCCTGCATCCGCAAAGTTCTTATCTGCCTTTGGCAATTCGTAGGTGAAGATAGCTGCGGCACCGATTACATCTGCTCCTTCACGCTTAGCTGCCGCGATAGCATCCAAGACAGAGCCACCAGTGGAAATCAAATCTTCAATCACAACCATCTTTTGACCAGGAGCCACTCGGCCTTCAATCTGATTGCCCGCTCCGTGATCTTTGGGTTTGCTACGGATATAGGCAAAAGGCAGATTCATCTTGTCGGCAATGATAGCACCGTGAGGAATGCCCGCCGTTGCCGTGCCCGCAATCACTTCCACTTCAGGAAATTCTGCACGAATCTTTTCGACAAAGCCATTTTCGATCAAAGTCCGAGTCTCTGGGTAGGCCAAAGTCACTCGGTTATCTGTGTAAATCGGTGATTTAATCCCAGAAGCCCAAGTAAAAGGCTCCTCCGGTTTCAAGTAAACTGCTTTGATTTTCAACAAGTCGCGTGCAATATCGTTGGCTAAAGTCATTTTTTACTCCTTATAAATCTGTTATTCGTTCCATTTAAAATTCTTATTTAGCTATTCCACTGTTTCTTAATTTCGTGATAAGCATCCCAAGGATTCTCAGCCTGAATGATCGGGCGACCAACCACAATGTAATTACTGCCAATCTGATGGGCTTCCTGCGGTGTCATAACCCGCTTTTGGTCACCGATTTCAGCACCGGCCGGCCGGATACCCGGTGTCACGCAAAGAAAATCGTCCGCTGTAGCTGCCTTGATGAGCTCAACTTCCAAGGCTGAGCAAACAACCCCATCCAGCCCAGCTTCCTTGGCTTTGCGGGCATAATTAACAACCGATTCCTGCACGGTTGTTTGGATATTTTGGCAGTCGCGCATATCTTCTTCACTGGTCGAAGTCAACTGGGTCACCGCTACTAGCTTCGCATTGTCACCGAGAACTTTTTTGGCCTCCCGCATCATCTCAACGCCGCCAGCTGCGTGAACCGTCACCATATCAATGCCAAATGTTCCCAAAACAGACATAGCTGAACGCACGGTATTAGGGATGTCGTGCAATTTCAAATCGAGGAAAATGCTATGTCCCAAGCCTTTCAGATAATGCACAATTTCTGGACCAATGGCATAAAAGAATTCCATGCCGATCTTGACGTACAGCTTTTCATCTTCAGGAAAATGCTCCAGAAAGTTCTTGACATCATCAAAAGATGGAAAGTCTAGGGCGATAATAGGACGTTCTTCACGCATGCAGTTCTTCTCCTTGCTTTTTACTTACTATAAAGATAATTACAATCATAGAAAAAACCTTGCCCGAGAGCAAGGTTACACGAAAATGTGGCAAAATCTGCCATTTTAAACGTATGCGCCTTAGAGCCTCTCTGGACTTCTTTAAAGGTTTTGTCTTAAACATTCTATAATTTACTGGGAAGTTTGTCAAGAGAAAATCAAGCTTAAAGCAAATTTTCTCTGACTTCTTTTCTCAAGCTTTCTAAGCTTTCAATGCCGTATTTATCCATGACTTGCGGAAGCTTTTCTATAATGTTAGGACAGGCATACGGGTCGGTAAAATTCGCTGTTCCGACGCCGATAGCCGATGCACCAGCGATAAACATCTCCAGCGCTGCCTCTGCCGAGTCAACTCCCCCCATGCCGATGATTGGCAGTTTGGTAAACTGCGCGACCTGACGAATCAGCTTGAGCGCCACAGGAAAGACAGCTGGACCAGACATGCCTCCCGTTCCATTGGCAATGATTGGCCGCTTCGTTTTCAAGTCGAAACGCATTCCCACCAAGGTATTGATCATAGTCAGTCCGCTCGCGCCCGCATCTTCTGCCGCCTTGGCCACTTGGGTAATATCTGCTACGCTGGGGGTCAATTTGACATAGACTGGGACTTGGGAGGCAGCAACTGCTGCTTTTACCGCTTCATAGGCTAGATCAGGAACTTGCCCGATTAAAAGACCCGCATTGCCATGATCCACATTGGGGCAGGAAATATTGAGCTCAATCGCTTTGACATTGGGAGCTTGGGAAATTTTCTCAGATACATAAGCATATTCTTCATTGGAAAAACCAGCCACATTGGCAATAATTGGCAAATCTGGATAGTGCTGAGCCAGCCAAGGAAGTTTTTCAGCCAAAACGGCATCGACACCTGGATTTTGGAGTCCGATAGCATTGAGCATGCCAGCTGGCGTCTCAGCCACACGGGGCGTTGGATTGCCAAAGCGGGGATGTTGCGTCGTCGCCTTGATCATGATAGAGCCCAGTAGATCCAAATCATAGTATTTGGCATATTCTTGGCCAAAGCCAAAACAGCCTGAAGCTGGAATGATTGGATTTTTCAGCTCTAATCCTGGCAAAGAAATTTTCAAACGATTTTCAGTCATTTCCTTATCCTCCTAAAGCACAATGGTCCCAGTCTCAAAAACTGGACCGTCTTCGCAAACCCGCTTATTGACCGCCTCATCCTGACCTGCTACATGAACGACGCAGGCATAGCAGGCACCCATACCACAAGCCATCCGAGACTCCATTGATAGATAGGCATGGGGATGATCGTGAAATTTCCGATCCACATACTGGAGCATACCGGGCGCCCCACAAGAATAGACCGCTGCAAACTCTTCTGTCAGCTCATCGACAATGGTTGATACATAGCCTTTTCGTCCGTAACTGCCATCATCTGTAGTGATAAACAACTGACTACACTCACGAAATTCTTCTTCCAAAATAACCGCAGATTGATTGGCAAAACCTAATACTGCTGTAACGTGGGCACCCTTAGCATGCAGTTCTTTAGCCGTTTGCAAGAGAGGAGGCACACCGATACCACCACCAATAATCAAGACCTTGTCACCCTTTTCTACCGGAGACAAATCAAAGCCATTTCCCTGAGGCCCCATGACATCAAGATAGCTACCGACAGGAAGCTGAGAGAATAGGGCCGTCCCGCCACCTTCGACCCGATAAATAATCCGGCAGATTTGCCGCTCCCGATCAATCTCCGATATGGAAATCGGACGCCGCAGGACCTTGCTATCATCTGGCACTCGGATATGCAGGAATTGCCCAACCTGCATCTGACTCACCATCTGGCCTCTCAGGCGCATCGAAAAAATCTGAGGCGCAATTTCTACTTGCTCCAGCAGCTCCATCTGCTCCAGCATAATCTTGCCAAATCTCTTTTTGCAACTGTCACTAACCATGACAACCTCACTTTCTACAAGAAAAAACCTCGCCGCAGCAAGGTTTTGCAAAAAACGAGGCAGTCAAATTGCCCCTTATACCGTTTTTCCTACCTTGCAGCCTCACTGGACTTGATTAAAGGTTAAATTGTAAACATTATATCGTTAGAGATGAGGAATGTCAAGACAGAAAAAACATTAGAACTTTCAAATGTTCTATCAGGAATCACAGTCTTACCAGCTCTTATCAAATTCACTATTTGCATTTGCCAGATAAAAACTGCCATCTTCCTGCCGCTTGAAAATCAAGGTTACTGAATCATATTTTCGTTCTCTATTTCGAAAGTTTCTATAATTGGCCCGTAGTGATAAGGGGATATCGCTCATGCCACTTCCATAAATATTAAGTTCTGAAGGAAGTCCGAAACGCTCAACAACCTCTTGATATGTCATCCCGCCTTTTCCATATTGACTATCACCCACTGTCAATGTATCCATATCTTCTGGCTTCCACTTAAAGACAAATTCATCTTTTGTCGCTGAAGGATAGTTACTGTCATCTAAATATACTGCACTTTTACTTATCAAATAATAGTTCTTGCCATTCGAATCAGGGTCATAAAAAACCAAATTGATTTCCTGAGGATGTCCCGATGAGCCATATCTCGGAATATCTATAATTCTTGTCTTATAAGTTAGTGTCAATCCTTTTGTAGCAAAACTCACAGCTGAACCCTTACCATATTTCGTAATAACCTCTTCCAAAGTCGGATTATTTTCCCACTCACCAACTTTTGCTATTTTGAGTTCTACAAAATTATCCAATGTCCAATTAAAAGCAAACTTCTCTTCATCTTCCTCAACAATTTTCTTTTTCAGCTCCTTTTGTTCTTGGGTCAATTTTGATTCATCATCATCTTGCCGACTAGCTGAGCTGTCTCCACTAACTGACGAGGATTTATCGTCATATTTGTACTTCAATTCAGTTTTATTAGGAACCTGTTGCGATAAATAATAGAAGCCAAAGAACAAAGCAAAAGAGATTGCCAAACAAAGAAGGGTAAAAGCCAAGCTAATTCTTTTTTTCTCCTCCTTCATCGTCATCATTCTGAGCTCTTCTCGTTTTAGCTTTTGTTGACAATAAAGGTCTCTTTTGATCTCTCTAAACGAATGAAGATCACGTTTTTTCTTGCTACTTCTCCTCATTTTCCTCCTCTTTCTTATCGATTTAGTTTACTCACTTTCTTTAGACACCAAACGCCATCTACCATCTCCTTGCTTGTAGAATTCTAAATGAACTCTTTTCAATTGTTCTGGATTTTGCCAAGAATGCGGATTAACATAATCAACCCGCATCTTCAGTTGATTGTCGTCTCCAGAAATCGTCTGATATAGAGGTAAGCCGACTTTTAAAACAATCTCATCATATGGTGTACCTTTAGCTGTTCCTTCTCTAGCACCAATAACAAGACTATCGATGTATGCTTGCGTCCATAAAAAGGGTCTTTTAGGATTGTTATCCACCTGAATTTTATCACTTGAAAGGCTAAAATGGTATTTTGAAATGAGCTTATAGACACCATCAAATTCAGCAAAGGTTAAAGATACATAGCCCATACTACCATTTTTCGATTCCCAGATAAGGCGAATATGTTTTTGAACTTTATGATTTGGCAAAAAATCAATCCAGGCCCCACCTTGAACTGGTTTCCCAAATTCCTTTAAAACATCTTCCAAGACGGCTCCGCCCTTGTGTTTGTTTATGGGAAGCGCGACTGCCTTTTCAACTGTCCAAAGAAAGGGACCGTTTTTTTCTGGAGAAACGATAAGACTTTTAGCGAATTGTTCTGCTTCAGCTTTCTCATCTTCCAAACTATTTGATGACGAACTAATCTGGCTGGACGGAGTTGGCACCTGCTTAGCTTTGCTTTTTTCTGACAGAGAAAGTGTTAAAAAAACTGTTCCAATAATAGAAAATACAACAATAGCTACTACCATGAATGGCAAAAACTTGGACTTATAGGTTTGCTTTTCTAACTCAAAAGCAATATCTTCAAACGAATCTTCTTGTCTCTTCATCACTACTCCTTATCAGTCTAAAAATTCATCATATCACGAATAGATCGAGATTGCAAAATGTACTTCAGTCTGTTTATACAAAAGAAAGCACAAATTCCCCGTCTTTTCTGCTTGCTTTGTCTGCCTAAGGAGAACATCAACCTCCCTATCTTTCTCTTCTATCGATATGACTAGTAACTGTCGTCAACCGAAAGACGCCATCTTCTTGACGATGAAAGATTAAATGAACCCATTCATTATCATAGACTTGATCTGATGTTAAGTATTTGAGTTCCAAGCCAATATGCTGACTATCTGCCACATCCAAGTGAGAAATAACAACTTCTGATTCTTTAGGTAGACCAAATAATTGGACGATTTCTTCATAGGACATACCAGGATGGTCTGTGCTCTCGTCACCAACTTGTAAAGCAGCAATATCAGCCTTGGTCCAGAGATGGAGACTATCTCCCTGAGGCAAACTTGGATAAGCCTCATCAAGAATATTCGCTCTCTTACCAATGAGATGATAACCTGCTCCATCTTTTTCAAATGTCAACCTTAAATGACTATGACGGCCTTGAATAATCTCACTTGTATAGTTTAATTCAATATTTCCATTGCTCTCAGTATAAAAAAAGCTTGAAGCCTTGCCATGCTTTTCAAGGATTTGATCCAGAGAAGCTCCGTTTTGACCAGCAGCGGTATCCTTAATTTGCAGATTGAGGATTTCATCAGTTGTCCATGTAAAACGATGGTTTCCTCTCTCTAAAACTTTCTCTTCTAGCTTAAGCTCCTCTGGTGACTTTTGACGAACAGTTGAAGACACACTGCTTCGCTCAAGTCCCTCATAAGCAGACTTAATCCCCCACATGATCATCACCTTCCCAAGTGGAATCATTAAGCAAATTGTCAAAAATACTATAAAAATAGGAATCGGTCCAACTACTGAACGCTTTTTATAGTCAGCATCTTTGGCCATATCGCCCTCCTTATTTCCTTCATTTTAGCATAGGAAACTTTAGCAAGCAAACATTTGCTAAACTTCTGATTTATCAGGAAAAAATCCCCAGTTTGTGATAAAATAGACCTATGAGAATTCAACAGTTACACTATATTATCAAAATCGTCGAAACCGGCAGCATGAACGAAGCTGCCAAGCAGCTCTTCATCACCCAGCCCAGCCTGTCCAACGCGGTGCGGGATCTGGAAAACGAGATGGGCATTGAAATTTTTATCCGCAATCCCAAGGGCATTACCCTGACCAAGGACGGCATGGAGTTTCTGTCCTATGCCCGTCAGGTGGTCGAGCAGACCCAGCTCTTGGAGGAACGCTATAAAAACCCGGTAGCCAACCGCGAGCTCTTCAGCGTCTCCTCCCAGCACTATGCCTTTGTGGTCAATGCCTTTGTCTCCCTGCTCAAGAAAAGCGACATGGAAAAATACGAGCTCTTTCTGCGGGAGACCCGGACCTGGGAAATCATCGATGATGTCAAAAACTTCCGCAGCGAGATTGGCGTCCTCTTTCTCAACAGCTACAACCGCGATGTCCTGTCCAAGATGCTGGACGACAATCACCTGATTGCCACCCATCTTTTCACAGCCCAGCCCCATATCTTTGTCAGCAAGTCCAATCCGCTGGCCAAGAAAAAACTGGTCCAGCTGGCGGATTTGGAGAATTTCCCCTATCTCAGCTATGACCAAGGGACTCACAACTCCTTCTACTTTTCTGAGGAAATTCTCTCTCAGGAGCACCATAAGAAATCCATCGTAGTCAGCGACCGGGCAACGCTCTTTAATCTCTTGATCGGTCTGGACGGCTACACCATTGCCACCGGCATCCTCAACAGCAACCTCAATGGCGACAACATCGTCTCCATCCCTCTGGACATCGACGACCCGATCGAGCTGGTCTATATCCAGCACGAAAAAGCCAGCCTGTCCAAAATGGGAGAAAAATTTATCGAGTACCTGATTGAGGAAGTGCAGTTTGATAAGTAAAGCAAAACACCTAGAAGCAGGCAGCTTACTGCAGGATCTAGGTGTTTTTTTCTATTTTTGAAACTTGGCTTTCCTGTCAGGTCTATCAGGTAGGGGAAAGGGTTAGGGAAGGTTGCGAGTCTATTTAATACAGCTGATTAACTCTCGATTCTTTATATCATAATAATCAAAATATTTCTGATATAAAGAGGCATCTATATCAGAATATACGGCTATGACGAGCTCTCTCAATCCCTTCACCAATTCGTCCAATTCCTCTTGCTTCACTGAAATCTCAGCCAGTCCGTGAGCGACTTGATTTCGTCTACTATTTAAGTCTGACACTTTTTGACTGCTAGTGACTATCGCATTTCTTCCCTCTAAAAAGCCTACAAGGTGTCTAAATGAATGTATCATCAGTTTTTTATATTTTGTAAATTTTAGTTTTTTAAAACCTTGCTTTTTATATTCATCATTAATATATTTGCAAATCATATTAACTTCATCACTATCAAGTACTTCAAAATCTAGCTTGAAGCCGGTGGGTGTTTCTGTGATATACCTACTGTAATTTTTAAATAAATATTTTTCAATAACAAACTCCGCAAAAGATTTCGCCTTGACGAGCACATCGGTTACCTGACCTCTGCGGTTTAGAATATCAATCATCAGATAATAATTTAAAACTTTTTGAAACTCATCTGTGTCATCATATTGCAAACTATCATCATCTGCTATCTTTTTAAGAACTGTCTGTTTTTGGAATACACTGACCATATTCTCTAACAGCTTTTCCGAATTTCCCTCAGCTTTCACATCAGAAATGATATGGGGATTATCCTTCAAAATCTCTAGCGCTGCCTTGTATTCATACTTTAAAATGAAATCTTTATAGGTCCGCTGCAAAAGATTGCTTCTTAATTTTTCACCTGTTTCAATATGAGATCTGTCGTTATCTATCTTTTCATTATCCAAATTTTTATCCAGAAGTCTCTCAATAGCTTCCGATGAATAATAGGGTGCAGGCAAATTCATTCCGTCTGGGCTATCTACTCTATATAATTTTGTTTGGTAATTTTTGATAAAATTGATTGCGTACATAGCAGCCTGACATTGAGCGGTTCCACTCGTTACATTCAGTAGGTACTCCGTTTCCTCATCATTTTCAGCAGGCAATGTTTCTCTATCTAAAATTTTTGCAACTTCTTCATACATCCTATCAAATTTATAAACCTCATCTCCAATATCTATTACTTGGAAGTTTGGTTGGCTTTCATCAGGATAAAATTTCCGAATAGCCCTTTCAAGATTCCATTTCTTATTCTTCATTCCCTCACTCAAAAGAGCGATAATTCTATTTGGCATTTCTTTCCTAATTATATGAAGAACGGGTCCGTCATAAATATTATCTTTAGCATATTTTTCTACTTTTTCTAAAGAAATTTCTTGTCCAAAATCCATTCTTTCAGTAAATTTAACGCTCACTGGATCATACTGGCTGACAAATGTAATCAATGTTTTCATCTTGCATCTACCTCCGTAATTGTAAAGCAGCTTTTGCCCATTTCATAGAAATTATGATTGTTTTTAATCAATAGACTGCCCTCAAATCTTCCTTCTGGTGCCTTTGCTAACTTTAAAGCGCCTCGTTCAGACATTTTCTTGTGCCGTTTTTGAACTTCACCATCCGCCTGCCTAAACACTGTTTTGGTCCAAGCACCGCTGCCGCCACCCAGATATAGGGGATTGAGTTGATTGTCTTGAATAAAATGATTCGGGAAGTATTCTTCTTTCAGGAAGAAATCCTTATACCCTTCATAACGTTCTTCCTCTTCAAGCTGGTCATCTGTCACCCCAAAGTAGAATTTTTGCGCAGATTCTCCAAGTGAAGCAATGAGTTTCCCGGCTCTTCCACCCTTAAAAGCTGAAGCTGTAATGATTTCAAACTCTAGTTTGGTTGCAGGTTTCAGAGCTTCACGATAGATACTTAGTGAATGCGGCTTTATATCCTTACCTGGGGTAAAATCCCACTTTTGAACAAGAATTAAATCATTATTTGACAGAGGCTGACTGTCTGAAACCCGGATTTCATTAAAAATATCATCGTGGTGTTTGGGATCTTGTCCTCGCTTTTGTTGTCTCGGTCCCCAAGGGATTACATTTTTATTTTCAACGATTTTTCTTTTTTATCTTTCTTTTTAAAATCTTCTGAATGCCAGTGAGTATTCATCAAAATCGTGCGAATGGCTCCTTTAAGAGAACTGCCGGGAACATAAGGTCTGCCGTAACTGTCCCGCATAAATTGATGAACGCCATTGATTTCACCAGGATCTGTCGTCTCCTGATTTCGAGTCGCATGCTTTCCCTTAGGTTTTTCCAGTCCTGTTGCTTTCAGGCGGTAGCCTCCGAAATCATGATTGGCCAGACCATGCATTGCCAGAAAATCACTTATTCGATTGGTTTTATTATTGGGGTCAACTAAGAACTCTTGAAACTTTTCAGCAATCCCCCGCTCGATAAGCTCATTGTAAAGCAGAGTCATATCTGGAAAATAATATTCATCTCCTTCAAGGATATACTCACGGGCAGTACGAAGCTCCCCACTCCCGATATGCACTGGCCCCAAAGTCCAAAGAACTAATTTGAATTTTCTATATCTTGTCTTCATTTGGATTCCTCCAATATGTAGAATAAGGGTTTGGCATAATGCCAGACTGGATGAGGAAAATCAGCACTTGGTCTGACATCGCGGATTTGCCCTTTATAAGTCTTGGAAAAGGTTGATCCCGCTTTAAACGTATACAAATCCTGCTTGCGATAGTTAGATACCGTCACCTCACTAAAAGCAAAGCCACTCGCTTTTTTCAGTAAGTATCTCCCACCATCCATTGCATCTGCTAAATCATCATCTACCGGCAGAGAAGTAGTCAAAGCCATTACTTTTCCTGAATGACTAACGGTTAATTTTTTCAAAAAATCCAACGGCTGATTAATAGTTTTATCCAGAGTAAACCCACCGTAACCACTGCTGCGCTTGCCGCCAAGGCCAGTATACTGCAAACTCTCTAGTAATTTTTCTAATAATTCAGACTGATTGGCAATGAAATACAAACTGCTCTTGTCAAAGTGAACTGAAGCAACTTGATAAAGATTTCCATCCTGAAGGGGCTGATTTTTGGTGTTTACTGATTTTGTAACCAGCGACTCACCAGCAATACTTTTTCCAGCCAGAAAATAATCAAAATCTTCCAACTTGATAAAAGCTAATTTTTTAGCTTTTTTAGCTTCTTCCCGCTGTTTGATGATGTCCTCATTTTGTTTGATTTTATCCAATAATGGATAGCCGATAGGCTTGGGAAGATAAGGTGCGCTCATATAGGGGAAAGCATCCGTCAGCACAAAATCTTCCTTCTGAGACAAGCGCTCGAACTCATCTAAGACTCCCATCTTGATAGCTTCAAGCACAAGGGCAGAGTAAAGACGGGCCGCTGTGAAAGTGATGACCGAATCATCCAAATTGCCTTCACCAAAATGGGCAGAACTAAAGTCTAGTTTATAAAGTTGATAGGCCATAGCAGACCTCCTTACTTAGTTTCTGATTCTGGGACTTCGGCATCCTCTCCCTCATTATGCTCATCCTTAGTGTATGGTTTCAGGGCTTCTATAATCCTACTCTTGATTCCATCCTCCTTAGAGTCACTAAAGACAGTCTTAACCTCAAAGTTTTTAAACTTTACTTTACCATAGCCACGACTGCCAGAACCGCCTAAATAATCCCATTCCAACAAATCAAAACCAGCCTTAAGAATTTCCATATCCTCTTCGATCTCGTTTTGTTCCTTCTCCTGGATGGAATAGATAATCTCAAATTCAAACTCACTTTCACGGATGGCCCGCTCCATCTGTCTAGGCATTGCAACAGCTGTAATACGGTTGATGGTGTTTTCAAACTTAACTTCTGTATAAGTCGTCAACCCTTTTTTGTCCAGATCATCCTTGTTGCTCAAAAAAGAATCCCGAAAGACTAAGCGGCCAATCTTATAAGTTTCTGCATTCCCAAAGAGACGGCTAATAGCCGGACTATCTTCGCTTAAGTCTCTAGTTGTATTTTTATTATAGTCTGTTCGGTAGAGCAGGCTGCGCATTTTCCCCTTTAAAGTTGATCCAGGAATAAAGGGAAGATTCGTAAGGGGATCTTTGATAATGGGATTATTGGTAGCACCAATAGCCGCAAAGGCATTGCTGGTACCAATATGCAAGCCGCTTTCTAATTCAATAATTCCCGAAATTTTCACTTTTGAATAGGTCATTGATCTCTTCCTCCATTGAATTTAAAATATGCAATCAAAGCTTCCATATACCGACAGAAGCGCTGTAAACTTGGTATATCTTGAATTTCTTTCAATGCTTCTAACAAACCTGCTTTTTTGACAAAATCCTCTACAGCTGGTTCTCTTCCAGATTGGTAAACGAACTGAATCCTCAAATAAGAAATTTTTTCTCTCAGTTCCTCAATATCCTTTCTGGTTTTACTCTCGTCAAAAAGATTACTAGTCAAGGCTGCTAAATTACGAATTTGTGTACTGGTTAATTTGAATTTTATCTTGCCTTCATTTGGCCCTTCTTTGTATGTCCCTGAATTTTTCAAGCTATGAATGACCTGCTCTGCCTTGTCGACATAATCATCAGTCAAAATAGGCGGCTTAATTTTGAACCTTTGCGGCTTAGGTTCATTATTTTGATTGCTAAAATCATCTTGATTATAATTCTCTTGATTTCGTTTTCTACCATTATTTCTTTTATTCTGATTGTTTCCGTACGGCATCATCTTTTTGTTCCTTTCTAATCTCATAGAGATAGTAGATGAGGGCTAGTTCTGCTTCTCTCTGCGTCTTGCGGCTGCTCTTGTACCAATCCCAAAAAGCATTCTTAAACTCTCTGAAATGCTCCTTCTCTTCTTTGGAAGCTTCATCTTCCATACGCGCCAAGAGATAGGCCAAGCGGGCGACATTCATCTTTCTATCGTCTGCCGGTCCATGCCCCTTATACATTGCTTCGTCATTCAGCTGTAAAAGCTCTACCAAACGATAGAGAAAAGCGATACCGCGCTCCTTCTGACCAGAAAAATATCTCCGGATATCTTCCAATTTTCCTTTGTAAATCCCATCAATGAAATCATTAAACTTGAAAGTATACCGCTCATTAAAAACAGAAATACTGTCTTTGCCATTGTCCTTTGCAGCTTCCTCAAGCTGTCCGGCATCCAAGGCCATCAGATGAATGGGCGTTTTATCTGGATAGAGTCCAACACCTGCGGATAGGGTCAGTTTCCCATTTGTAAAGGCGATAAATTTCTGCCTGATCTCAACCGCAAACTTAATGACATCCTGCCAGCTGCCTATCGCAAAGACATCATCACCACCTGCATAGATAATCGTCAAGTTCTTATCTTCTGCAAATTGATTAATATGAAATTTGAAGAAAAGGCTCATCTGCTGAGAAAAGACCGCAGAGCGGGCCAAGGTATTATAACGGCCGCCATCCTGCTCAGAAAATCCAGCCATAAAAGCCGCACCTAGATTGTCCACATCCAAGCGCAGAACTGCCAGTCGTTTAATTCCCCTGTTTACATCTTCGTTGCCTTCGGTTTCTTTTTGGGACATACCTGCATATTCTTCAATGTTCGCTGCCTGTCGGTCTCCGATAAAGACATGGATAGCCGCATTATTAGCAGAAGGCTTGTTTTTCACATACAAGCGACCAGATACGGAGCTATTTTCTTCAACCACCGCCTGCAATACAGCACCCGGACCGATTGGAAGCCCCTTTTCTCCCTCTACAATCTGAAAATAATGGTAGTCTCTCCTCTCAGGATTTTCAGAGTCGTCAGAAGTATGAATCTTAGCAGCAAACCACCTGAGCTCACGACAGATAGGACAGAGGTTTTGTGCATCCTCATCACCTAATCGCAATTCCTCGATATCCCCCACCGCATGGCAAATCTCACACTCGCGTTCAGACTGTTTACCGCCCTTATTGAGCTCTTGCAGGGTAGCCGCATCGTAGCGAGAGATTTTCTTTTCGGAAATCATCCGACTGGTCTGCTGGTAAATCTCGCGGTAGTTTTTCAGATAATCTGCTGCCGAGTCCTTGCTAGGCTTCATCATCTGCTCTGCTGCAAAGGGAGCCCAGCCAAAGGCGACATAGAGACCTGTCTGGAAATGCTTGAGGAGGAAGGAATTAAATTCCGCTTCGAACTCTTTCAAAACCGCCTCTGTACCTGCTGTATTGGGCAAAATAAAGTAGGCATGCCCACCGCCGACATAGAGAGCATTGGCGCGTGACAGGGCCAGCTGCTCCAAGAGACTATCTACGATATGCTCGCTCATAAAGTCCAGATAGAGACTGCGAGCCTTAAGTTGTTTAGCAGCCCCTTTGCTGGCGATATTGTAAATGAAGTCCTGAATACCAGACAAATCAAAACTAGCTAGTAAGAAAGCAAATTCTGTATAGAGATTCGACGCATCATCCAGCAGAGAATCTTGACCTTGATTTTCCAGATAATCGAAAATCACAGTAGCAAAAGCAACTGTTAATCTACTATGCTCTGCCAGAGAAAGATCTCCCAGATCCTTGTCTCCAGGAAGTAGAGGTACTTTCGAGAACAAAATCCGCCAAAGATTGAAAAAGGATGGCAAGCTTTCTTCCTCTAAGGGAAGTTCTTGCAGTTTTTCAGTCAAAATATTCAGTAGTTCCTCATAGCAGTCTTGACTAATATCAACTGCTTCGTGGCTGGCAATATTGAGTTCACTATCATCTGTCAAAACTTCAAACTTCTGATAACGAGAACCCTTGTCCTCTTTGAAAGTATTAAAAATATCAGCAAGAGGTTTGAATCCATCCACCAAAACTTCTGGTATACCTGCATCCACCCCACTAGCGATACGACTTGCCAGAGAAATAATTTGTTCTGCTCTGCTATCTTCATACAAATCCAGCTGAGGAAGTTGTTCCTTTAACCATGCTTTTCCTACGTCTATATCATCAGACTGGCCAAGTGAGCGACTGACAATACGGCCAAGATTGTGAAACAAGGCACAGTAAATCAAATCAATCTTTTCTTTCTTCAATTCTCATCCCTCCCATCCCTAGGCTACACTTTGTGCCGACTCCGGCATACTCACCAAATCTTAGGAGCATCTGCGCATAAGCTTTTAGTGTGGATGCTCCCTTTATCTGAATCGTCACCCTGCCTTCAAAGGCGGGGTATTTTCGTCCATGAATTGGAAAATAATGACTTTTTAGATGATAGCTGGTGATTTGGCTATGGTCTGCTAAAAACTGTAGAGTCTCCTCTTCGATTTCCGCTCTTCCTTCCACCAGTCGACTGTATTTTTGCATCAAACTTTGAAAGATCAGACGCGTGTCTGGAAATAGCACAAACTGCCCCTGTCGCTTAAAGGTCGTTGGCGTATAAAAATGCACCCGTATCAGGTGGGAAGCATCATCATCTTGGTAAATATCCAGCAAGGTCTTCTGGGATAGGGAGTGGATTTCCACCTTTTTGACAAGGATTTTCTCAGCATAGCTCTCTAGCTTGATGGTTTCTAAGTTTAATAAAGGAGCTAGTATTTGCTGTTCCGCCTCTTCTGAAAGCAAATTGACAACCCATACCGACTCATCGCGCGTGGAGCTCAGATTCATCGAGTAGGGATTGGTCTCCTGCTCATGGAGAAAGGTCGCAAAGTCTGGCGAAATGCTTGCCATCAAAAAGCCCTGAAGCTTACTGATCAATTCTTCATCTTTTAGTCTTGTCTTTGATAGATGTAACTCTACTTTCCTCACACGGTCTCCTCTCTATACTGCAAAAGCGCCAGAAAAAAGGCGAAAGAATGTTTCACCGATTTCATGGCGCCCTTTAGAACGATTATTATTTACTCAGCTTATTATATCAATCTTTGAAAGCGTTGTCAATATTTTTTGAAGTATTTGAAAAAACGGGCTTAAGCAGTCAATATCCTTCTGTCTTGGCAAATCAAGAATCTGAGGGAAAGTAAAAAAGCCCCAGCCACCCTGTCCCCTCTCGAGGATTAGGGAGGTTCTATCTGAATGGCATAATCCGTATTATAAAAATGAAACTCTTTCCGTCCCCTCTCGAGGATTAGGGAGGTTCTATCCGATGCGAAATTTATCCGAGAAATGGAGCAGGCGAGCCTTTCCGTCCCCTCTCGAGGATTAGGGAGGTTCTATCAGAATACATCCAACTCAAAAACCGGTGAATTTACTTTCCGTCCCCTCTCGAGGATTAGGGAGGTTCTATCGTAAGAAACAGTTCCTGATAGATACCAACATTGGCTTTCCGTCCCCTCTCGAGGATTAGGGAGGTTCTATCAAAAACTATGTTAGACTTGTGAACAAGAAACGGCATCTTTCCGTCCCCTCTCGAGGATTAGGGAGGTTCTATCGAACGGCATCCATGACCGTTCCTCGAAAAGCATTTTTCTTTCCGTCCCCTCTCGAGGATTAGGGAGGTTCTATCAAACTACGTAAACCAGCATATAAAGGTGATATTGGTCTTTCCGTCCCCTCTCGAGGATTAGGGAGGTTCTATCACAATTTACAAATTATCGCAGTAGGCACACTTTTTTCACTTTCCGTCCCCTCTCGAGGATTAGGGAGGTTCTATCAGCATATCTTGTATAAAGCCTCAGAAGATCCACCACTACATCTTGTGTCCCCTAAAAACTAGTTAAACCCTAATCTCATTATACCATGCCTAGCCCAGAAATCAAAGCTTAAAAGAACAAAATATCGTCTATCAACTCCGCGCCATCATAAGGATTAAAAACAACCCTTTCTTCCTTGTGCCCCAGATAGATAATGATATTGTCCCCTTCTTCTGCCTGATAAAAGGCCCTCAGCTCCCTCACAAGGCAGTCAAAGTCCAGCTTATCAAGAGCCAGCTCAAAGCAGGAACGCTGAACCCTCACACCATAGCCTTCTAAAAGCTTTGATAGCTTCAAGCGTCGCTTATGGCTCACTATATCATAAATGACCAGACAAAATTTCGTTTTCTTTCTGGCAAACTCTTTTTCATCATCATCAAGATTAAAGAAGACCATCTTTCCCTCCTCCCGTATAGCTCGACACATACTCAGCTGGATCCAAGGCTTCAAAGCTCCGGATCAAGGATTTGATTTGCTGATCCGCCGCATATAGAAAAGTGTAGCGGTTCTTATCCAGCTCGACATAGTGATGAATCTCCAAGATCCTCTCCCTCATAGCTCGAGAAAAGATTTCGATCCCTTCAGGCGTCAAAAAGATACCGTCTTCCTTCTCAATGAAATGCTCCTCAAGAATTTCCTGACGATTGACCAGCCCCAGCACCGTATCGTCCACGATCACCGGCCGCCATTCCTCCATCAAATCACTCGCCAAGACAGCATGATGGTCGTGTGGCTGATGCATCACTCCAAAGCCTAAGCTCAGACCATTTTTGTGAATCAAGCCCATAAAGCAAGAATAAAGAATGGAGTAGCCAAAGTTTAGCAGGGTATTAAACTTGTCCAGAGCTGGCCTCCGACTTCGACCAGAAAAATGAAAACCATCAATGACCAGTAAGTTCAAGAGGTAAAAGTAAGATTTAGCCAATCTCCCTTCGATTCCCATAATTTCCGCGATACTTCTAGCTTGCTCCAGATTTACCAGCGCATCTCCAAAGCGTTTGAAATCCTCCTGGTCCAGCAAGTCATTTTCATCAAAAGCCTGAAGCAGATTGAGCTGATTTCCGATTTTGGCCGTAGCGATTTTACGAGCAATGCCCAAGCAAAAGTCCGAGTCAAAAGAAGCCCGAGCCTGACTACGCTGCTTTTCAAAATTTTCCTTCCTAAAGGAATCAAGGGAAAATAGAAACTCGCCCTTGCTCGAGAAATAGAACACAAAAATGTCCCTATTAGCCAAGGCTTTCAGTAGCTGAGTAGACAGCTGAGCATTACCAAATACCAAGATATTATCAATCAGATTAAAAGAAATTTCCTTCAAAAGGATCTGCTCCTCGTTTCTCACAAGCACACGCTGCTCCCTCACCGACAAGCTACAAGAGGAATTTTGAATATATAAATCAGCCATAAAAATCCTATTTTCATTTTCTAACCAAACTTTTCTAGCAAAAAAACATTTTTAGTTTTACTGCCTCAACTGCGCAAACACCTCCCCAATCTTGCCTTCGATGACGAGGTTAGCTTGCTTATCCTGTGGAATACTAGTCTTGTTGATAACGACCAGATGCTTGCCCGCAAAGTACTGGATGAGACTGGCTGCGGGATAGACCACCAAGGAAGTGCCCCCGATGATCAGCAGGTCGGCTTGATGAATGACTTGCGCAGCTTGCTGAAAAGTCTCCATATCCAAGGGCTCTTCATAGAGGGTCACTTCAGGCTTGATTATGCCACCGCAGTCAGGGCAGTAGGGCACCGTTCCAGACAGAGCTAAAAATGCCTCCAAATCATAAAATCGCTGACAGTTTAGACAGAAATTTCTATCCGCACTGCCGTGCAATTTGAGGACATTTTTTGATCCAGCCATTTCGTGCAGGCTGTCAATATTTTGCGTCACTACAGCCTTGAGCTTGCCGATCTTCTCCAGATGAGCCAGATAGGCGTGAGCCGCATTGGGTTTGGCATCTGGATAGAGCAGGTATTTCTTGTAAAAGTCGAAAAACTCCTGCGGATAGCGCTCAAACATGGTATGCGAAACTAGCTGCTCTGCTGTAAAATGCCGACCCAGCTTGACACTATAAATTCCATCCGAACTACGAAAGTCAGGGATATTAGACTCGGTCGAGACACCCGCCCCACCGAAAAAAACGATATTCTGACTTTGGTCAATCATGTCTTGCAACTGCTGTGTTTTATCCATTTTTCCTCTCCTGTCAATAAAGCTCTAACCAAGCGGTTTGCCTCATCAAAATAAAAATGTTCCCGATCGTAGACAATCCCTGTGAAGCGAGCCAAGTCCACCAAAATCTCCATAAAATGCTGGGAGGAAAAGCCTGTTGTCCGATATAATTCTGCCTCATCAAAGGGCTTAATCAGATGAGCCAGCGGATTTCGGACTGACTTCTCCAATTCCCGCAGCTGTCTGACCTCTTCCTTGACAGACTCCGGCAGATCCAAATGCAAAATCAACTCTGTCAGACTGGATGAATTGACCGTGCTTTCTGCATGAAAGGCTTGTAAGACAGCATAATCCGACTCCCGCATCCGTTCAAACTTCCAACGGTCATAGCTGGCTTCACGAGAATTATGGATAAAGTGCTCAATATCAGGAATTTCCAGCTTGATCAAGCGAATGAAAATCCGATAAATCGCCGGGCTAACCGCTCGAACGAAATCAATAATCTGCTCAATGCGCAGCTTGGCTTCCAAATCATAGAGATAGTTAGCCAGCTGCTCATCAGCCAAATCGGTATGACAAAAAAGCTGAAAACCACTTTGCATCTGCAAGGCAGTCTTCAACTCTTTATCCATGGCTGGCAGAATATTGAGCTCTCTGCGCTCTGCCAGAATATGCAACAATTTTGTCAAAACTGGTGAGCCGCTCATCAACTGTTGCGCCAGCTTATAGGCATAAGCATAGTCATAACGGGAAATCGCAAAGAGAATTTCTTCTTTTAAATCTAGATTCATGCTTAATCAATCAGGGTTTCCAGACCAGCCTTCATCATATCGGTGAAGGTATTTTGGCGTTCCTCTGCTGTCGTATCTTCGTCAGGATTGACCAAGCTATCAGAAATGGTCATGATAGCCAGGGCATCTACTTGGTGCTGGGCAGCCAGATAGTAAAGTGCCGCAGCTTCCATCTCAACAGCTTTCACGCCCCATTTGCCCAGCTCGATATTTTTCTCAAAATAGTTCGAATAGAAAACGTCTGATGACAAGACATTTCCGACATGGGTGGTCATACCGAGATCTTTGGCGATATGGTAGGCCTTGTCTAGCAAATCAAAGCTAGCGATTTGTGGAAAATCATACTGTGGCCAGTCATTGCGAATGATGTTTGAGTTGGTCGCAGCCGCTTGAGCTAGAACCAATTCACGGACATGAACATCCTCGTTTAACGAACCCGCAGTTCCCACACGGATCAATTTCTTCACACCGTAGTCAACAATCAACTCACGTGCATAAATCGAAATAGATGGCATTCCCATCCCAGTTCCCATGACAGAAACCCGCTGACCCTTGTAAGTACCAGTGTAACCAAACATGTTCCGCACTTCGTTAAAGCAAACAGCATCTTCAAGGAAATTCTCCGCAATAAACTTGGCACGAAGAGGATCCCCTGGAAGAAGAATTTTATCAGCAATTTCACCCTGCTTAGCAGCAATATGGATAGACATAATATAAGATACTAAGGGCTTAAAAGAGGCAAAGCAAAAATAGGAAATTGAACGAAGATGCGACTGCATCTAGGTAGATTTATCTTTTTTGCACCGCCTCTAGCCCGAGTTCAATTTAAACTCGGACGCCCATCCTTTCTGTGTTTATTTGAAAGATAGTTTTCCGCTCGTGTTCACATCTGAACACCTCGCTCTACCTTTCCTTTGTTTAATATTTTATTTTCTTACAATTCAGCAAGAATGGCTTTAAGTAGTCGTTTGAAATCACCTTTGACACGCTCTGTTACTTCAACCACTTCCTCATGGTTGAGTTCTTCTTGGAAACCGGCAGCATGATTGGTAATGCATGAAATTCCGAGAACTTTCAAGCCTGAATGGGCAGCCACGATCACTTCGGGAACAGTAGACATGCCAACTGCGTCTGCTCCGAGCGTCTTATAAGCACGGATTTCTGCTGGCGTTTCGTAAGTTGGACCGGTAACACCAATATAGACACCGTCATCCAGCTTAATGCCAAGCTTATCAGCGACTTGATGAGCAGTTGCACGATATTCTGGGGTGTAAGATTTAGACATATCAGGGAAACGTGGACCAAATTCATCCAAGTTTTCACCAATCAAAGGATTTTGACCAGTCATATTGATATGGTCAGTGATGGCCATCAGTGTACCAGGACCATAACCGATACCACCGGCAGCATTGGTAACAATAACACCTGTCGCACCAAGAGCTTTCATCACACGCACTGGGAAAGTAACGATTTCTAAAGGATTTCCTTCATAGAAATGGAAACGGCCTTGCAGCGCCAAGACTTTACGTCCTGCCAAGTCTCCATAGACTAATTTTCCAGCGTGGCCAACGACAGTTGAGCGACCCCAGTTTGGAATATCCGCATAGTCAAGACTAACGGCATTTTCGATTTCAGAAGCCAATTCTCCCAAACCAGAGCCCAAAATCAGCCCAAAATCAGGTTCTGCCATGCCTTTTTCTTTCAGAAAGGCTGCCGTTGCTTTGATTTTCTCAGATAATGTTGTCATAAAATATTTTCCTCACTCTCTTATGCTTATACCAATTTGTCCAAGAAGCTTTCACCGATCATAGCCTTGTCCACACCGAAGTTGTCAGCGATGGTTGCTGAAATGTCCGCAAAATGTCCGACAGGCAAGTGACCGTTCCCCTTGAGGGATTTACCAAAGACCAAGAGAGGAATGTACTCACGAGTGTGGTCTGTTCCAGCATAGGTCGGATCATTTCCATGGTCAGCAGTAATCATGAGCAAGTCGTCCTCCCGCATGTTCTCAATGATTTCTGGCAAGCGAGCGTCAAATTCCTGCAGACAATCACGATAGCCATGCGGATCACGACGGTGACCATAAAGAGCATCGAAGTCTACCAAGTTGGTAAATGAGAAGCCATACTTGAAGTCCTCAGACTGGATAGCCTTAACCAAATTGTCTACACCATGATTATTGGACTGGTTGTGGCCCATGTCGTGGTTGATACCAGCACCGTTGAAGATATCGTTAATCTTACCAACAGAATAAGTATCAATACCCGCTTCATTGAGTTTGTCCAAAACAGTTGGCTCAAATGGAGAGACTGCATAGTCATGACGATTGGCTGTACGAGTGAAGTTGCCTGGCTCCCCCACATAAGGGCGAGCGATGATACGGCCTAGAAGTGCAGGGCGTTCCAAGGTGATAGAGCGAGCGTATTCGCAGATACGATAGAGCTCATCTAAAGGAATAATCTCCTCATGAGCTGCGATTTGAAGCACTGGATCTGCAGAAGTATAGATAATCAATTCGCCAGTTTCCATCTGACGAGGCCCGAAGTCGTCAATAACTGCCGTGCCAGAATAAGGTTTGTTCGCCTCACGAATAACTTTACGTCCAGAAAATTCTTCAATTTTAGTCAAGATTTCCTCTGGGAAGCCGTTCCAGAAAGTATCAAAAGGCTCAGTAATGTTCAGACCCATGATTTCCCAGTGGCCTGTCATGGTATCTTTACCTAAAGAAACTTCTTCTAATTTAGTATAGTAACCACTTGGATTTTCCTCAGCTGGTACAGTTTTCAGCGCTTGCTCACGCTCGATATTGCCCAAGCCTAGCTTAGCCATATTTGGCACATCTAGACCGACTGCTTTAGAAATATGTCCCAGCGTATCGGAAGCTCCATCTGGCACCCCTGCATTAACAAAATTGTTAGCATCTGGTGCTGCCCCAATGCCGACTGAGTCCATAACGACTAAGTGAATACGATTAAATTTTGACATGAAAACCTCTTTTCTAGTTATTTGCTTCTAAAATGTTTACGCCACCTTGACCAGCGACGATCACCTTGTTGACCATTTGGGTGAAAAGGCCGTGCTCAACAACGCCCACGATATGATCTAATTCTCGGCCAAATTCGACTGGATTTTCGATTACACCTAAATCTAGATCAATAATGAAGTTCTGCATATCCGTGATAAAACGTTGGCCATTTTTTTCACGGAAACTTGGCTTGTAGCCTGCCTTAGCAAAGCGACGGAAAACTTGCTCCGCACCATACTGCACTACTTCGACTGGCAACTTAAAAGCACCTAGCTTTTGAACCAATTTGCTTTCATCAACCACCCAGATGTAGTCCTTGGTAGGTGTCGCGACAACTTTCTCCATCAGCAGGGCTCCGCCTCCGCCTTTGATGCCGTTGAACTGAGGATCCACTTCATCAGCTCCATCAACGGTCACATCGACCTGATCCACTTCATCGATGGATTTCAGCGGAATGCCCAAGCCTTCTGCTTGCTTGCTAGTAACGCTAGAGGTGGTGACTGCAGTAATCTGCAAGCCTTCCTCTTTGATACGTCGACCAATTTCCTCGACAAAATAGTAAGCAGTCGAACCTGTTCCCAGACCGACCACCATCCCGTCTTCGACAAATTCAGCAGCCTTGATGCCTGCTAGTTTCTTTAGAGTTTCCATAGCACCTCCTCAAATCAACTATGTTTAGTATATCACAATTCTTTGAAATTTGAAAGTGTTTTCAGCTTTTTAAACGGTTCTTCACGATTTAACAGTGCTTCATTTTACGAAAATCTCCTCAAAATCTTGCTCCTAGTTCTATTTTACGCTACAATGAAGATAGGCAAATTACTAAAAGAAATACATATTTCAAGTAGTAAGCTACAGAAAATCTGAGGAGGCTGTTATAATGCAACAAGAAAATAAAGTTTTAGGTATTTTAGCTATTGTCTTTGGAGCAATCGCTTTACTTGGCTCCTGGATACCAATCATCAATTATCTATCTTTTTTTATCGGTACTATTGCTCTTATCCTTGCTATTATCGGTCTCATTATTAACCAAAAGAAACAGAAAACTTTGGCTATAATTGGCTCTGTCATTTCCTTTTTCTCCTTAATCATCGCACTTGTCACTCTATCATTCTATTCCCGTATGTTCAATGAAATGGGAAAAAGGTTTGATACTCTTTCGAGTTCTTATCGTTCCTATATTGATTCGTCAGAAAGAGAAGAAGAAAAGGAAAAAGAAGAAAATACGAAGTCTACATGGACAAAAGCAGAATTTGATGCACTCAAAGAGGGCGATATTTTGAAAAGAGGTGCAGGCGGAACAAAATACGACGACGTCATTCGCGACCACGGCACACCAACTGACGAAACTACTTCTACTGTCAGCGGCTCTGAATTAAAAACCATCACCTACTTACCAGTAGGAAGCAAATATCAAGCCGTTATCCTAACTTTTTCAAAAAACGAAGACGGTTCTTTCCTACTGACTAGCAAGATAGGAACAGGTTTAGAGTAAAATAAATATCCTACCCGACAGCTGTTTATCTTCTACCAATATTTGAAAGAACTCTAGCCGTCAGTCGCATTTTACTAAGACACAAAGATTTAACTATCACTTTCCTATTATACCTATTAATTAATGCAAAACAAGGACAAAATGATGCACAAATCTCAAAAACTTTTTGGATGAATTTGGGACAGATGTTTGCAAAATAGATTTTCAGAAAGGATATACATGATAACACGAGAATTTGATACCATCGCTGCGATTTCGACCCCTCTTGGCGAAGGAGCCATCGGTATCGTCAGACTAAGCGGGACGGACAGCTTTGCTATTGCCCAAAAAATCTTTAAAGGCAAGGATCTAAGCAAAGTGGCCAGCCACACACTTAACTACGGCCATATCGTTGACCCTCAAAATCAGGAGATTCTGGATGAGGTCATGGTCGGGGCCATGCGTTCTCCCAAGACTTTCACCCGTGAAGATATCATCGAGATCAACACCCACGGCGGAATTGCGGTCACCAATGAAATCCTGCAGCTGGCTATCCGCGAGGGGGCTAGACTGGCAGAGCCTGGCGAGTTTACCAAGCGGGCCTTTCTCAATGGGCGCGTGGATTTGACTCAGGCTGAGGCTGTCATGGATATCATCCGGGCCAAGACAGATAAAGCTATGAACAATGCTGTCAAGCAGCTGGACGGCTCTCTTTCTGACCTTATCAACAGCACCCGTCAGGAAATCCTCAATACACTGGCTCAGGTCGAGGTCAACATCGACTATCCTGAGTACGACGATGTTGAGGAAGCAACTACGGAAATCATTCGTGAAAAAACACTTGAATTTGAGCAACTTCTGACCCATCTTCTCAAAACTGCTCGACGCGGCAAGATTCTGCGAGAAGGTATTTCTACCGCTATCATCGGTCGACCTAATGTTGGCAAATCCAGCCTGCTTAACAACCTTCTGCGCGAGGACAAGGCTATTGTGACCGATATCGAGGGAACCACTCGTGATGTGATCGAGGAGTATGTCAATATTAACGGCGTACCACTCAAGCTCATCGATACCGCAGGGATTCGGGAAACGGATGATCTTGTGGAGCAGATTGGCGTTGAGCGCTCTAAAAAAGCCTTACAGGAAGCTGATTTGGTTCTCTTGGTTCTCAATGCCAGCGAGCAACTAACTGACCAAGACAAACAATTACTTGAAATCAGCCAAGACAGCAATCGCATCGTCCTACTTAACAAAACTGACCTTGAAGAGAAGATTGAACTAGACCAGCTGCCGACTGATGCAATCAATATTTCCGTCCTCCACAACCAAAATATTGATAAAATCGAGGATCGCATCAATCAGCTCTTCTTTGAGAATGCTGGAATTGTCGAGCAAGACGCCACCTATCTGTCCAATGCCCGTCATATCTCTCTCATCGAAAAGGCTGTCGAAAGCCTGCAAGCCGTCAATCAGGGACTGGAACTAGGCATGCCTGTAGATCTCCTCCAAGTCGATCTGACCC
>NZ_KQ969062.1:1589613-1624565 GCF_001578775.1 Streptococcus cristatus
ATGCCTGTAGATCTCCTCCAAGTCGATCTGACCCGTACTTGGGAAATCCTAGGAGAAATCACTGGAGATGCTGCGCCAGACGAGCTTATCACCCAGCTCTTCAGCCAATTCTGCCTAGGAAAATAATATGGGAGTCACAGAATTTATCAAAGCAAAAAATCTAGGCGAATACCTAGAAAGTCGAAAGAATGGACAAGTCAGAGAGCGCCTCAAAGAACGCAGCTGGTTGGAGGTTCTCCTCCACAAAGCCCGCACCACCAAAATAAATCCTGAAAATCACCAAAAAATGAAGAAAACGAAACACGGTTCTTGAAAAACAGAACCGTGTTTGTTTGTCTATTCAATCCAGATAAAGATTTGCTTGATCATGAATCATGGCACTCTCCTTGTCCCAAACTATCTTTTGCTTGGCTACATCTTCATCGGACTTGAGTCAGCACTCCGTCTTGCATTTCATAGACCTTGTCAACCTCGTCCAGCAGACGGGTATCATGGGTAATCATGACTACGCTCTTATTGAATTTTTGAGTCACTTCTTTGAGCAGATGGACCACGCGCTTAGCCCGCTCTGTATCCAGACTAGCTGTCGGCTCATCAGCCAAGATAATATCTGGGCTATTGTAAAGCGCTCTGGCGATAGCAGCCCGCTGCCTTTCCCCGCCAGACAATTCTTTGGGATACTGTTTGAGCGTGTCTTTTAGATCTAGCAACTCAATCAAACTGTCCAGATCTGTCCTTTCTTTTTTAGACAAACGATCAATTAGCTGAAACTGGTCTTCGATTTTCAAAAAAGGAATGAGATTGGAAGCCTGCAAAATAAAGCCAAAATCATTGAAACGTAGAGCAGCCCGTTCCTTTTCCTTAAGCTGGGAGGTATCTTTCCCACGTAGGAGAAGCTGTCCTTTTGAAGGAGTTTGCAAATGCCCTAGCAAGGTCAGAAAGGTTGTTTTACCCGACCCTGACGGCCCAATAATAGCTACAAACTGCCCCGCTTCCAGTTGGAAATCAGTTGGTTTCAAGGCTTGGACCAGTGTATGCCCCTGACCATATTCTTTTGTAACACCTTTTAGTTCTATGATTGGCATTTACTCACCTCCGATCGCTGTGATAGGGTCAATTTTTAGAACCCGATGAATGGACAAGAGCCCGCCAGCCAGTGACATGGAAATAATGAGAATAATTAAACCAGCATAAGATCGCCAGTCACTGTAAAAAGGCATAGAAGCCGGCAAGACTAGCTGGGTTCCCAAAAGAGCCAAGACAGCTAAGCTGATTCCCAGAGTGGATAGGATGAAAATCTGCCAGAAAATAGAAGCAATAATCTTCCCGCTGGCAATCCCTTGGGCCCGCATAATGCCGTAAAGTTGAGTCTTCTGAATGGTGATGATGTACATGAAAATCCCCAATACTAAAAAGGTAATCAGAACCATGGCCCCAATCATAAAGGAAAAAGTCAGAACCTGAGGCTGATAACCAGGGATATTTTCTATAAAATCACTCATAGAAAGCTGACTAAGCCCAGTTTCTTCAATCTTTTGACTATCTTTGACCACAAGTGCGCTGATATTCTTAACCTGACTAGAGCCGTACTTTAATTCCCTGAAATCATCTAGAGCCATAAAAATTACAGGTTGCGTAAAGAAGGTATTATCCTCTGTGAAGCCAACAACCTGATAGAGGCGCTCACTGCCATTGAGCTGGAGTTGGTAGCCTAGTTTCACACCTTTTTGCTGGAGGCGCTTATCCGCAATGACTTCATAAGCATTCTCAGCAGGACGCCCCTCAATAATGTCAGGCGCTAGAAAACTATCCCAAGAGAGACCAAAAACCTGAGCATTGAGTTTATCAGTCCCATCTTCATAATTGGCCACTGCTGACGTTTGTCCCAAAGCAGCGACTGAGTCCACTTGAAGCAAGCTACTATACTCCTCTTCCTTGATAGTCGAAGCAACCAGATTCTTATTTGCGTACTCCGACAAGACAATTGACTCAGCCTGCCATTGGTCCAGAGCCAAGCGATTGAGCCTAGCCAAGCCGACGGAAAGACTGGATAAAAAGAAAACCATATAGGTAATGAGAAAGACCACAGCAACCACTAAACGATAGCGTCCACGGCTGTAGATAATCTCTTTAAAAGCTAAAAACAAAGCTGTCCTCCTTTGAGATATTAAAGATCATTATATCATAAAGAAGCAAGCTAGAAAAACATATGAGACTAATGGTAACTAGATTCACACGAAAATCACTAAGTCGTATAGCGATTCCCTAAGTCAGAAACATTCCTTGAAAGAAATTCATAAAATAAAAAGAAACAAGGGCTTCAGTTCATATACCGAAACCGTTCTTGTTTCTTTTTCTTTACGCTTCGTACACTCTTTTTCTGAGCAGATTGAGAAACGCTTTACTGCTTAGTAAAGGTCAGAGTATCTGGATCATCATCTAGTTCGTCCACAATCAGCTGATTACCATTTTGACGATAGCTTTTGACATCGTCACCGACAATTAGTCTCTGGTTCGCAGCATCTACTTGTACCTGTTTGATTTCCTTACTGCCATCGACCTCGGTCTCAGTCCAAGTACCAGTCCTACCATTGATTTCGAGGACATGCTGGTCACCATCATGGTCGGTTGCTTGGTAGCGTCCGTTTAGATTGCTGGTCTGGCCTGCATTGGATGAAGAAGTCTGTTCTTGCGCAGGCTGTGATGTTTGGCTTTGGGTATTTTGTGATGAGTTAGCATTTCCTCCCTGATTAGCATTGCTTGAGCAAGCAGCCAGTGAAACTGCTACTGTCAGAGATAGAATGCCGATAAAAGCCTTTTTTGAAATAGTCATATTGCTTTCTCTTTTTTCTACATTTGTAGTTTATAATTATATTCTACAATTGTCTGTTTTTTTGTCAATCATATAGCATTTTTTATCTAAAAATAGAAAATTCCCCGGCCTTACTTGACTGGAGATGTAAAATCTATTGCTTCTTCTAGAGGATCAAAGTTAGTCATCCTTGATGGACGAGCCTTCTGCATCATCCCCAAATATCAAGGTCGACTGTTGCAGATAGGGATTGGGGTACTTTCTAAGCAAATCTTTCACAGCTTCTACCAAAACCTCCTGCTTCACCTGACCTACTTGGTATCGCTCTAAAAGAATCATAAAATTTTCTTTTTCAGCTGGGCTGGCTTTTTTCTTAAAATAGCCCCAAACATGCTGAAAAGCATTGCAGACCTGACCGCGATTTTCAGGCAGGGCTATCGCCTGGTCAATCAAGCCTTGAACATGTACTGCTTCCACCGAGTCACTTTTTAGATATTGGCGGATTTCCAGATATATCTTACTGGAATGACTGAGAACCAGATATTTGTTTCTAGCCCAAAGAGTCTGACATTGGGAGATTTGGTTTGAATTTTCCATGATTAATTTTCCTACAATCTTTCCTTTTATTCTGGAAAAATCCATTCAATATGCGGAGCTCGCTCACTAATTTCTCTATGAATGGTATTGAAATCAGCATCAGCAAGATTATTTAAATCAAGTTCTTCTATAATGTTACCATTCTCATCTTTAAAATAAAGCATGCGATAAGTTGATCTCGAATTTTTAGAATAAGCACGTCTAATTTCATACTCGATTTGCTTAATATTTGTTAAATTAATGTGATTTATATCTTGGAAAACAGAGGGTTTAACATCAATCTTATCATCAGAAATAGTAAAAGCTGCAGGCTCATGAGCTTTCTTATAAGCCGAAACACCTAAAATAGTAACTATAATACCTGCACCAATTAGAATTGGGCCAGCATATTGATTATTTTGGTTGAATAATTCTTGCTCTGTTTCCTTTTCTTTTCAGATAGAAGCTTGCTCAGACTCTAGTTTTTTATTATAGTTATCTACAAAAGATTGCAGTCTTTCTCGCTCCTCTTCTGGCGTTTCATTCTCAGGTGCATAAACCGAATTAACCAAGGTTCTGGCTTTTTCAATAGTCATCGGACTTTCATTCAACTTTGCATCTTTTCATCCAGACTCTAGCTGTTCTAAGCGATCATTATAGCTATCACCAGTTCTGGGGGGAGATTGAATTGTAGCGATTGCAATAATTGCTCCGATGATAATGACAATAATGCCAATAACCTCACCAGCATAACTCCTCTTATATTCCACACAAATCTCCTTTACACCACATTATTTAATAGAACAAGAATACCATAATTTAGGCATTTTATAAAGTATCATTTTATTAAAGAAGCAGCCCTTAAGGACTGCTTCTCTTTGTATATACTAGCGCACTTCTGCGCCGAGTTTTTCGGTCAGGGATTTTTCAATTTTTTCCATGTATTTAGCCACTTCATCATCAGTCAGGCTGTCTTCTGGATTTTGGAAAGTCAGAGTGTAGGCCATAGACTTGAGGCCAACACCTAATTTTTCACCAGAGAAGATATCGAAGAGCTTGATATCCGTCAAACGTTTCACTCCGGCAGCTTGAATCGCTTCAACTACCTGTCTGTGGCTGATCTCTGCTTTGAGCAACAGGGCCACATCGCGAGTAACAGCTGGGAATTTGGTGATTTCTACAAAAGGCTGTTCTGGCTCAAGACTCGCCTCAATAGCTGTCAGATTGAGCTCTGCCACATAGGTTTCTGGGATGTCATAAGCCTTAGCCGTCACTGGATGAACCTGCCCGACATAGCCCACTGGCTGACCTTTGATCGAAATCAGCGCTGTCCGACCCGGGTGCAGACTCTTAAGTTGGTCAGTTGCTTGATAATCAGCTTCTAATCCTAGGCGGTCAAAGAGCGCTTCAACCACACCCTTAGCGTAGAAGAAGTCAACAGGAGTCGCTGGCGTTTGGAAATCCTTTTCACTTACCAAGCCAGTTAGGGCAAAGGCAAAACTATTGATTTCGTTAGGCAATTCTTCCTTTGGATTACCTGTTTGTTCAAAGATTTTCCCAATTTCATAAAGGGCCAAATCCTTATTTTTACGAGCAACATTGTAGCTGACAGTATCCAGCATGCCTGAGAGCATATTTTGACGAAGAACACTGCGCTCCCTTGTCATAGGCCACATAAGCTCCGTCAGATTTGTAGGATTAAGCGTAAATTCGACAGCTTTTTCTGGCGTGGTCAAGGCATAGGAAATAATCTCGGTCAGACCTGCTCCTTCAGCCACCGTCCGAACCTTGCGACGTAGCTTCTGAGTGGCCGTCAATTCGCCAGCCGTTCCAGCATCTTGAGGTAGGGAAACTGGCAAGCGGTCATAGCCATAAATACGAGCAATTTCCTCGTAAAGATCTGCTGGAATACTGATATCCCAACGACGAGCAGGCACGCTGACTGTGAACAAGTCCGCAGATCCGCTAAGACCAAAGCCTAGACGACGGAAAATATCTTCAATATCCGCATACGTCAAATCTGTTCCCAAAACTCGGTTGACATCTGAAAGGCTAGTCGAAACTTGCTTGTCAGTCGTATCTAACTGTCCTGCTTGGACAATGCCGGCATGAACAGTTGCACCTGCCAAGTCAGCAATCATGCTTGCAGCAGCATCTAGGGCTTCAGTTACTGTTGCAAGGTTAATCCCTTTTTCAAAGCGTGAAGAAGACTCCGAACGCAAGCCCAGACGGCTGCTTGTCTTACGGATTGACTTGCCATCAAAGACAGCCGCTTCCAGAACGATACGAGTAGACTTGCCGGAGATTTCCGTCGCTGCTCCACCCATGACACCAGCAAGGGCTACTGGCTCATCTGCCACAGTGATAACTAAATCGCCGACTTCCAGTTCGCGCCCTTCGCCGTCCAGCGTCACCAGTTTTTCACCAGCACGCGCTTTCCGGACGACAATCTGGTCACCCTCAAATGTGTCCAAATCAAAGGCATGCATTGGCTGACCAAAGTAGAGCAAGATGTAGTTAGTCACGTCCACTACGTTGTTAATCGGACGAATTCCTTCGTTCATGAGGAGATTCTGCAACCACTGAGGACTCGGAGCAATAGTCACATTGTCCAAAATACGAGCTGCATAAAACGGTGCTTTTTCAGTCTCAAGGGCAACAGACAAGCTAGCCGCAGCCTCTTTATCCCCCTCAGTCAAAGGAAATTCTTTGAAATGAACAGGCTTGTCGTAGATAGCTGCTACTTCGTGTGCCACTCCGCGCATAGACAGAGCATCAGCCCGATTTGGTGTGATGGAAAGCTCGATAATCTCATCGTCCAAGTCCAGATAAGAGAAGACTTCCTCACCTGGCACTGCTTCTTCAGGCAGGATTTGAATTCCATCCGCAAATTCCTTTGGCACGACAGAATCCGAAATGCCCAGCTCGCCAAGAGAACAAATCATACCTAGTGACTCCAAGCCACGGATTTTCCCTTTTTTAATCTTATAATTATCCGCAATACGAGCACCTGGCAAAGCCACCATAACCTTGATACCCGCGCGAACATTCGGTGCTCCACAGATAATCTGTCGAGGCTCCTCTTCCCCGACATTAACTTGACAAACGTGCAGGTGGGTATCTGGAACATCTTCACAAGATAGCACCTCACCAACAGCAATTTTCGAAAGGCCTTCAGCTGGTGAGCTGACTCCTTCTACTTCAATACCAGTTGTGGACATTTTCTCCGCCAGCTCGGCACTCGTCACATCCAAATCAACCAGTTCTTTTAACCATTTATAACTAACTAACATATGTATGATTTTACGACCGACCCGGACTAACTCTGACTTCATAGACAAAGCCAGTCCATTCAATTTTCAGTCGTATTTGATTCCTCTCTATAAATTTTCTGTTTTCACTAAAAGCCTAATAAACAGCGATGTTATCGTCTTTTTAGTTTAATTTCTTCCTTAAAAGCCAGTCAATATCGACCGTATCACCAGTGATATATTCATGCTGGCTAAACCTTTCAAAGCCATATTTAAAGTAAAAGTTCTGCGCCTTAAAATTTCTTTCCCAAACGCCTAGCCAAGCCCAGCTAAAACCACGTTTCTCAGCTTCTGCTAGGGCAAATTCAAACATTTCCTTGCCCAAGCCGAAGCCCTGATGGGAGGCAAGCACATAAATCCGTTGAATTTCAAAGGAATCTTCCAGATCCTGCTCTGTCTGAGCCTGCCCCCAGTTACACTTGAGAAAACCAGCGATTTTTTGTTCCTTGTCCTGTAAAAAATAATGCTCAGACTCAGAATTCGCCAACTCCCACGCCAGCCTTTCGTGCGCCAGCTCGTGGGCAAAATAATGCTCCAAATCTTCTTGCTTGATGAAAGGACCAAAAGTTTCTTGGTAGGTCTGCACTTGTAACTCCCGCAAAATATCCAGATCTTCTGGCTGAACTCTAACTAACATAAGGTACTCCTTTCTCAGAAGCAGCTGTGAGCGATATTCCCATCTAAAATTTATCTTATAGGCAGCTAAACTGATGAACACCATTTCCACGCATTTCAAGATCACAGACATTGCTAATTAGGCTTGTCGTGATGGAATTGTTCAAATCAAATCCTGTTTCTAAGCTTCTTACTTAAATTGCTCTGAAAAACGCACATCGCCTTGGTAGAAGCCACGAATATCATTGATACCGTAGCGAAGCATGGCCACCCGCTCTTGGCCGAGACCAAAGGCAAAGCCAGAATATTTCTCTGAATCGATGCCACTCATTTCCAAGACACTTGGGTGCACCATTCCAGCTCCCATGATTTCGATCCAGCCAGTCTTCTTGCAGACATTACAGCCGGCACCACTACACTTAAAGCAAGAGACATCCACTTCGACAGATGGCTCTGTGAATGGGAAGTAAGATGGACGCAGACGAATCTTACGATCCGCACCAAACATTTTTTGAATAATCAGCTGCAAGGTTCCTTGCAAGTCAGCCATAGAGATATTTTCCCCTACGACCAGACCTTCAATCTGGTGAAACTGGTGAGAGTGAGTCGCATCGTCTGTATCACGACGGAAAACACGTCCCGGAGAGATCATCTTGAGTGGCCCTTGGCTAAAGTCATGGGCGTCCATCGCACGAGCCTGGACAGGAGATGTGTGAGTACGCAAGAGGATCTCTTCTGTGATGTAGAAGGTATCCTGCATATCCCGCGCAGGATGGTCTTTAGGCAGGTTCATCCGCTCAAAGTTGTAGTAGTCTGACTCAACCTCGAAACCATCCACGACCTGATAGCCCATACCGATAAAGATATCTTCGATTTCTTCACTCGTTTGGGTCAAGATATGGCGATTGCCAGCCGGAATCTTACGTCCTGGCAAGGTCACATCCAAGGCGTCATTGGCCAGCTGGGCTGCGACTTTCTGCTCTTCCAAGATTTGAGCCGCTTCTTCAAAGGCTGCATTCAGCACATCTCGTGCTTCATTGACGTGCTTCCCGATAATTGGGCGCATATCTGCAGAAACATCCTTCATCCCTTTGAGAATCTCAGTAAGACTCCCTTTTTTCCCTAGGACAGATACTTTCAGCTCCTGCATATCCTTAGCATTTTCCAAAGTAATAGTCTGCAATTGGGCTAAAGTTTCCTCACGCAGACTCTGCAATCGTTCTTCAATTGTTGACATAGTTCCTCCAAAATAAAAACCGCGGTCTCACTCACACCGAAGCGGAGCGTTGACACGCGGTACCATCCGTTTTTTATCTGGCAAGCCAGACCTTAATTACCAATCCTAAAGCAAGTGAATTCGCCTAGCTTTCATCTAGAGAGCTTTCAGTCGCTGGCTCCCCTCCCTGTCAAACTTCCCCTAGGTTACTAGTCTTGCGGATTGCTATTCAATTATAATTCATTCTAACAGATTTCTAAACTTTTCGCAAGCTCAGTTGCGGAATTTACAAGAAGAAAAAGAAGTCCGTTGAGGAACAGACTTCCTTTCTTTCTATTTTATCACTTGTCCTGCTTCTTTGAGAGCATCTTCTGGTATAGTGACACCGAGTTCTTTTGCATTCTTAGTATTGATAACAGATTTACCTTTATCAAAAATATCTACTGCAGTATCAGCAGGTTTGGCACCTTTAAGAACTTTAGCAGCCATTTTACCTGTCGCAACACCGAGGTCATACTGGTCTACAACGACAGAGGCAAGACCGCCTTCTTCTACCATGGCTGTCGCACTTGGATAAATCGGTTTCTTAGCTTCTTTATTGCTGGACACAACTGTCGCAAATGCTGACGCAATGGTATTGTCAATTGGAATCCAGATAGCATCAACCTTACCAGCCATGACATTCATGGTTGAAGCAATTTCATTGGTTGAAGGAACAGAGTATTCCTCTACCTTGAAGCCTGCCTCTTCAGCCAATTTTTTAAACTCTTCTACCTGAGCTTTGGAGTTGTCTTCACTGCTAGAATAGAGGGCACCGATTGTTTTTACATTTGGCGTCAATTTTTTAATCAACTCTAGTTGTTGCTTAGCTGGATTGTGGTCAGAAACACCTGTGATATTACCACCTGGCTTGTCCAGATTTTTCACTAGGTTTGCTCCGACTGGATCTGTGATAGCTCCCATGACGATAGGCTTGTCTTTAGTAGCCGCAGCTAGTCCTTGCGCAGATGGAGTGGCAATCCCAATCAGCACATCATTGTCATTGGACACCAACTGCTTACTCATGGTAGAGACTTTGCTCTGATCTCCCTCAGCATTCATAAAGTCAATCTTGATCTTATCGCCCTTATAGCCTTCCTCTGCCAGACCATCTTGAATTCCCTTATAAATCAAATCCAGCGAAGGGTGGCTGACATACTGCAAGACACCAACTTTGACTGTCTTACTATCGTCGCCAGTCTTAGATCCGTTGCTCTTTCCATTCAAGCTGGAATAAGCCATCCCACCAATTACCAAAACAGCCAGAAGGCCTAAAATAGTCATTAAACGTTTATTTTTCATGTTCTTTCTCCATTTCTTTATTTCATTTTTTCTATTCAATCCCTAGGGACGCCATCGTTTAAACATGGGCAGTTCTCCTTGTTTTTTATAATAAGTAACAAAAAACCTCACACAGGTATTCTGTGTGAGGGCGTAAATCGCGGTGCCACCTCAATTATGGAAAATAGCTAATATTCCCCATATCTCTGTCTTGTCATCAAACAAGCTGCACTGTAAGGTGTGCGCACCGAATTCTTATTGTTTCAAATTCATATTTATCAATTAGCCCAATTTCGTAAAGATTTGCTACTCATTTCCACCAACCACAAGCTCGCTATAAACAAATGCATCTACTACTTTTCTAATTTCCTATATTGTAATTTTTTCCTGAAGGGATGTCAAGGCTTTTTTGAAAAATTTTATAAAATGTTCGGTTTTTATCTATATCGATAATCATTGACAAAAAATAAATTTCTTTTTGATGAGACTTTAGAAGCTTTTGGCTTGGTTTTTTGTTATAATCTTCTGTAGCAACTTCCAAGGAGAAAAACATGTCTTTCGACGGATTTTTTTTACACCATATGACAGAGGAGCTCCGCCGCGAACTGCTGGGCGGCCGCATCCAAAAGATTAATCAACCTTTTGAACAGGAGCTGGTCTTGCAGATTCGCAGCAATCGAAAAAGCCACAAACTGCTCCTGTCAGCCCACTCGGTCTTTGGACGCGTCCAACTGACAGAGACTACGTTTGAAAATCCTGCTGTTCCCAATACCTTTATCATGGTCATGCGCAAATACCTGCAGGGCGCTGTTATTGAAGCGATCCAGCAAGTTGAAAATGACCGAATTTTGGAAATCAGCGTCTCCAATAAGAACGAAATCGGCGATAGCGTGGCTGTGACTCTGGTCATCGAAATCATGGGCAAGCACAGCAACATCATTCTCTTGGATAAGGCCAGCGGAAAGATCATTGAAGCTATCAAACACGTCGGATTTTCACAAAATAGCTATCGAACCATCCTGCCAGGCTCAACCTATGTCGCACCACCTCAGACAGGTAGCCTCAATCCTTTCACTGTGGATGATGAAAAGCTCTTCCAAATCCTACAGACAGAGAACTTAGAGCCCAAACGCCTGCAGCAGATTTTTCAGGGCTTGGGCCGGGATACGGCTACTGAACTCAGTGGTCGTCTGACAGCTGATAAGCTCAAAACTTTCCGAGCCTTCTTTTCCAGTCCGACTGAGCCTAGCCTGACCGAAAAATCCTTCTCTGCTCTGCTATTTTCTGACAGCAAGACCCAAATGTCCACGCTATCCGAGCTTTTGGACACTTTCTATAAGGACAAGGCCGAGCGAGATCGAGTCAACCAGCAGGCCAGCGAACTCATCCGCAGGGTAGAAAATGAGTTGGAAAAGAACCGGAAAAAACTGGGCAAGCAAAAGGAAGAGCTCCTAGCAACGGAGAATGCAGAAGAATTCCGCCAAAAAGGGGAACTCTTGACCACCTTTCTCCATCAGGTGCCCAACGACCAGGACCAAGTGGAGCTGGACAATTACTACACAGGTGAAAAGATCCTCATTGCACTTGATAAGGCCCTGACTCCTAACCAAAATGCCCAGCGCTATTTCAAACGCTACCAGAAGCTCAAGGAAGCCGTCAAGCATCTGACCAGTTTGATTGAGGAGACTCGGGCTACGATTCTCTATCTAGAGAGCGTGGAAACCGCCCTTGCTCAGGCCAGCCTGACTGAAATTGCGGAAATCCGAGAGGAACTAATCCAGACCGGCTTTATCCGACGACGCCAAAGAGAGAAAATCCAGAAAAGGCAGAAACCGGAGAAATATTTGGCAACTGACGGTCAAACCATTATCCTCGTCGGCCGCAACAACCTACAAAATGATGAACTGACTTTTAAGATGGCTAAGAAGGACGAGCTTTGGTTCCACGCCAAGGATATTCCGGGTAGCCATGTCGTCATCACAGGCAATCTTCAGCCCAGCGATGAGATAAAGACAGACGCTGCCGAGCTAGCGGCCTACTTCTCCAAGGCCAGACTCTCTAATCTGGTCCAAGTGGATATGATTGAAGTCAGAAAACTCAACAAACCAACTGGTGGCAAGCCGGGATTTGTCACCTATACGGGCCAGAAAACCCTGCGCGTCACACCAGACGAAGAAAAAATCAAAAGCATGAAAATGTAAACTAATCAGTTTCTAAAATATCGATTTGGCGGATATTGAAAAACAAAAGAGGAGCCTCGGCTCCTCAAACTTACTAAATTTAAAATTCTAGTTATCTTTCAGAGGTTGGGACAGCAGATTCCTAGCCTCTTTTTTTATCAGAAGTAGACAATTCACAGCAATTGGCTACTCAACCTTGTCCATGTCCGATCTTACTTCATCGACATTGAATTTTGCAAAGAGGAACTTACGGTCTTGAACTGGGAAACGTTGATCCAACTGATCGACAGCACCTAGCTCCACAATCCCTTCCTTGATAACAAAGTCCATAACGTGACCACCAAAGGTATGGTCGTCTGAAATAAAGTGAAGATGATAGCCGGCTACACTGACACCGTGGAAAATTTCGGGTGTCCAAAAACCAACAATGGTGCCGGAGACATTATCAGCATGGTACTCAGGCTGACTTACGGCTACTTCAGCAAACTTTTTCTCTGAGGTTGATTTTGGAATCATTCGCACATGCATGTGGGAAAATTCTCCATGAATCTTGATGGAGCGAAATAGATTTTCCCCATCGTAATAGGATTCAATTCGCTTTTCCAGCTCTTCATCTGTCATTTCGAAGCGCTGCCGGAAAATGACCTCTGCTTGGTGGGGAACAACCGCAGCGTAGGGCACCGTTACATCATCTGAAACTTCTACAACTTCAGGCACATCGCCAGATCCCTTGGCCTGATAGGCCTTACCATCAAGAACGATTAATTCCCCATCGATGGAATCCAGTGTACCAATCCCCAAATCGCCGTATTTCAGGAGCTCCCCAATCGTCATGCTCCCACCATAAAGTCCAGCCATCAAGGCTCCTAGGGTATTATACTGAAATAATTTCACTGGCTCTGCCATTTTTTCTCCTATATCCATAAACTTCTGTATTTTCTAAGATAATTAAGTATATCATATTCTGGTCAAAATTCAAAAAATGCGTTTAATGGGCGATTGGAAAAACGCACGGGGTGCCTTAAATCAACTGACCTTCCTCAATACCGGCATCAGCTAGGATTTGAGCCACACGGTCAAACTTAAGTCGAAAATGCTCCAGCTTGTGACCATCGGAGCCAACTGAAAAGCGCTGACCACCCAGCTCCTTGACCAGACCAAGAGCGTAGATATAGAGATCTTCATGACCGTAGAGATACATAGACTTGCAGTTGAGTTCAAAGGCCAAACCATGATCACTCATCTTTTGAAAAAGCTGTCGCAGCTGCGGTTCAAAAGTTTTTAACTCCTCTACGGTAAGGTCGAATTTCCGAAAGCCATAGTCAAAGTGGGCTAGGACATCCGCCGGAACAGCCTCGATTGCCTCTTCTAGTTCTCTCAGGTAGCGGGGAATCAGCTCCATCTTGTCCAGCTGTAAGACTGGCTCTTCCAGATAGTCAAATCTGCCATTGTGGTGGACAGATAGGAGCTTGAGATCGTATTCCTTGTCGGCTAGGAAAGCTAAAATATCATCCTTACGCGGAGCGTAATAGCCAATTTCAATCCCCTTTTTGATGCGGTTGCCATATTGCTGGTTCAGCTCTGCAATTTTTGCTGAATAGGCCGCATAGTCAGGTACATCATCGTGGGGCGAGGCAGCTTGGTAAGGGTAGGGATTGGACAAATCATAGTGCTCGGTGGTGACAATCTCGCCCTCGTAATGGTCCAGATAGTCAGAAAAATCCGCCTCAGAATCATAGGAAAAATAGGTATGAAGATGGTTGTCGCGCATGCTTGCCGCCTTTCTGCAAATCTTATGTTCCTTTAATAATGTCAACGGTTGGTCGGCCTTTGTTTTAGATTTTCCACATTCCAATCCTTTCGTTGACGTTATCCATGCTTTATCTTTTCGACAGCAGTCATTTTATTTCACGAATCTTCCTAGGCTGCTACCTTTCTTTCATCATGGCACTGGATAGGTCTAGCAGCTGCAAAGCCGTCTCAAAGTGCTCTCCCATCAGGTCATAGACAGCATCTTCGCTCAAAACGCCGCAGGCCACATCCTCAGGAAAGTCTGGTTGATTGGAAAATTCCAAATCGTCAAAGAAAACTTGGCTGGTGTAATAATCTCGGAGCTGGATATAATTCTTCTGGCTAGCCTTCAGCTCAGCCAAAGCTGATTGAGCTGTAGCCAGCGTCTGAGCGTATTTATTCAAATGCTCTTCCATTTCTTGGATTCGTTTCAGTTGGGACATTATCTCCACTCCTTTTTTAATCAAACTATTGTGTCAGCAAGAAAATCTTCTTGCTAATATGCCCTAAAGCTAGCAAGGCAAGAGATTTTCCGAAAATACTTTACAAACTTTCGTACAAATCTGCCATAGCAGTGTCATCTGGAACCAAACACAGATATTTGCCAGCCTGTATTTTTGCTTCTTCCACACGCCCTAATTCACGCAATAAATAAACATATTCTTCCAAAAATTCAGGATTTTCCTGCAAGTCAAGTGCCAGCTCCTGATACAGCTCCCCAGCTTTTTCCAGATTTTCCAAGGCTTGATAAGCACGCGCCAGATTCCAGCGAGTCAAGACATTGTCTAGCTCTTGTTCCTCAAAAGCTAAGACCTCGTCGTAGCGTTCCTGCTCCAGATAGAGATTGGTCAGGCGTAGAGCAATTTCCTCTAAATCATCTGCATTTTCCTGAGCTGCTAGCAAGTAGTTTTCAGATTTTTCCACATCATGCAGTTCGTAAGATAGTTGGGAAGCAAGGAGCAGAAGGCGAGTTTCGAAAGGATTTTTGGTCAAGCCTTGCTCTGCCATTGACAAAGCTTCCTCCGTCTTATGCTCCGCATGGAGAGACTGCGCGTAGGCATACTCATAGCCTTCAAAATCTGGCGAAATCGTATCCAGCTGCTTGAAGTACAGATTGGCTTTTTGATACTCCTCTTGCTCATATAAGATAGCCGCCAATTCATAGACCGTCTCTTCATCGTACTCCAGCTCCACAGCCTTTTCCAAAAATTCAATGGCTGCTTCGATTTTCCCCAGACTGGCATAGCAAAGGCCAATACGCTGGTAGGTGGATACGCCTGTCTGCTCGTAGATAGAGCGATTATCTAGCTGGGCATATTCCTTGATGGCCTGGGCAAAATTTTCCAATTCAAACTCAATTTCTGCTAAACCAAAAGTCACCAAAGGTTCGTCCGACAGTTTGGCAGCTTCCAGCAATTTCTCCCGCGCCACATCTGGCAATCCCTCTAGCTGATAGAGGTCAGCCTTGGCCAAGAGAGCGGCCACATACCATTCACTTTCTGAGTCAATTTCCTCTAAATAGGCAAAAGCCTCTTCTAAGTCACCATCGTCAGCAGCGATCATTGCCAGACTGATATAGGACTCGGGGAAAAGCGGAGCCAATTTTTCATAAATTCGCTTGGCTTGAGGGAAAAAGCCGATACTTTCTAAGTAATCGGCTAATTCTAATAACTCTTGATCGGTATCTTGGCTCAAAGCCTCTTCAAAATACTTTTCAGCCTGCCCTAAATCTTGATTTTGCAGGGCTGTTAACATTTGTTCACTCTTATTCACTGCCTTCTCCTAATTCTTGAACACTTTCTTCATACAAACCGCTAACCTTCTTGTACCACTTAAAGAGTGCTGTGATAGCAACCTTAGCTGATGCATAAGCTGGAATTCCCAGCAAGACGCCCCAGATACCAAACATGGTTCCTGAAGTCAGCAAAACAAATAAAATCGTAATCGGATGGATGCTTAATTGACTTCCCAAGATCAATGGAGACACGAAGCGCCCCTCAATAGTCTGCTCCACAATAAAGACGATAATGACTTTCAACAGCATGATCGGACCAGCAATCAAGCCAAGAATCAGGGCAGGTAACATGGCAAGGAAGCTTCCCAGATAAGGCACCAAGTTCAAAACTCCTGCCACAACGGCTAGAGTCACACCATAACGCAAGCCGATGATCTTGAAAAGAATCATAAACATAAAGGCCACAATAATCGCTACAGTCACCTGACCACGAACATAATTGGCCAACTGGGTATTCACATCTGTCATGACCTGACCAAATGACTCGCGGAATTTCGTTGGCAAGAACTGAACTACATAACCTTTGAGATTCTTCCCGTCGCGCAATAAATAGAAAAGAATAAAAGGCATGATGATAATAGCCACAATGATTTGTGAAGCCGTACTAATCAAATTGCTAGCCCAATTAACTGCCTTAGATGAAAAATTGCTGGCCCATGAAGTGATCTGAGTCGATAGCTTATTCGTAACTTGCTCGATTTGTGGCTTCAAATCGCCTGAAATATGATTGGTTAAAACATCATCAATCATTTTATTGGCTTGCTTGAGATAAGTGGGAACATTTTTTGAAAAACTTACTACCTGATGTTGCAAGTTAGGAATAGCAACTGCCAAGCCCCACACAATCAAAACACCAATCAAGACAAAGACAATTGTAATCCCGGCCACACGGTTAATCTTGCGCTTTTCCATCCAGTCGACAATGGGATTGAGCAGATAGTAAAGCAGCCCAGCCAAAATCACTGGCAACATAATGACACCAATAAACTCAATCACCGGTGTAAAAATAAAACTAATTTTGCTGAGAATAAAAATATTCAAACCGATGAGCAAGGTCACCAAAAATACAGTAATGGCCTTATTATCCAAGAACCATCTAAAAAACCAGGATAAACTAAAATCTTTTTCTTTGTGTTCCATATTCAACTCCTTTGGATATTCCATTTCATTGTACCATTTTTCAGAAAAAATTTCTTCAAGCAACCATGATGAAATGCCTCATTTATCGGACTTTTTCACCGATTGAAGTTAAAGTCCTGTTTTCTCTATTCATTCTGCGAAAATAAAGAAAAATAGGCCGAGATGAGCACTCGGTCTATGTATTTTTTCACTATGGATGGCTGACAATCAGTTGCAAGTCGCCAGACAAGGTCCATTCTGTAACATCGCTCGGTAGGATGAAATGAGAGCCTTTTTTGATAGGATACACTAGTCCATCCACTGTCAGCTCGCCAGCACCTTCCAAGACACTGAACAGACTGTAATCTACTGTCTTTTTAAATTCAACAGAACCAGCAACGTCCCACTTGTAAACAGCAAAGAAGTCATTGGCCACCAAAAGAGTAGAAGTCAAATCGTCTGCCTGAATGGTAACGGGACGGCTATTAGCTGGCTCACCGATAGTCAAAACATCAATAGACTGCTCCAAGTGCAGCTCACGCAGATTGCCAGCATCGTCCTTACGATCAAAGTCATAGACACGGTAGGTCGTGTCACTGGACTGCTGAGTTTCCAAAATCAGAATCCCTGATCCAATAGCATGCATGGTGCCACTTGGGACATAGAAAAAGTCACCAGCCTTGACTGGAATTTTTGTCAAAAGATGATCCCAGTCCTTGCTCTCAATCTGCTGACGCAATTCTTCCTTGCTCTGAGCGTTGTGACCATAAATAATCTCTGCTCCTTCGTCTGCAGCGATAACATACCAGCATTCTGTCTTGCCAAGCTCCCCTTCGTGCTCTAGTCCATAGGCATCATCTGGATGGACCTGAACGCTGAGCCAGTCATTGGCATCCAAAATCTTCGTCAAAAGTGGAAAGACAGGCTCTGGACGATTGCCAAAGAGCTCACGGTGCTCGGCATAGAGCGCATCTAGCTTCTGACCTGCAAAACGTCCGTTCTTAACAGTTGACACGCCATTAGGATGAGCCGAAATTGCCCAATACTCGCCCACATGGTCGCTGGAAATTTCATATCCAAAAACATCGTGCAGCTTGGTGCCACCCCAAATCTTCTCCTGCATCACAGACTGTAGAAATAACGGTTCTGACATAATAGTCTCCTTACATATTTTTCATCATCCAAAATCAGGCAATCCTTGATGATAAAAGTTTGGTACTGCTTACATTATAATATAGATTCGGGCACTTTGTCTACTCCTACCTTACTTTACAAGGAAAAATCTAGCTCTGGCCAGACCTTTATAATAAAAAGAGAAGACTTCCCCAGCAAATGCCGCAAAGGTATCCTATCACTACATCCTTTGGATAGTGCACTCCGCCAATCACGCGCACTAGAGCCAGTCCTGCTGAAAGCAAGAGGCAGATAAGTCCCGGCAGCCAAAAAAAATAGAGCAAACACATGGAAATCACTGTCGCCGAAAAGACATGGCGGCTAGGCATGGACTTGCCTGATGTATCCTTGGCCAGCAAGGGTTGAATAGCCCATTTTTCGTAAGGGCGTGCTTGATTCAGCCATTTACGAATCGCTGACAAGAGACCAAATCCAATAGCTGGAAGGAGAAAAAAAGCAAGTAGCCCTTCCCCCCCCTCTGTCAGAAAGGCACCAATCAAGACCAATCCATACACCAGAGGCATAAAAACAGTCATCCCCCTATTAAAATAGGCCATCCCTTTCACTATCCTAGGGCGACTGCGAAAGGGAGCTGTTAATTGTTGATAAAAAATCTCGTAGTCTTTCATACTTGCTTTCCCTGCTTTTCAAAAAGTCGAATTCTCATACTTTCTCTACTATAGCATATTTCTAGACAAGATGGTAGATAGATAGTAAAAGAGACTGAGACTCAAGCCCCAATCTCTTAGTATTCATGTTTTCTGAGGAGTATTATTTCTCTAAGTTCCAGATTTCCTTGGCATATTGCTCAATGGTATCATCTGAGGTGAACTTGTCTGATGTAGCGATGTTGATCAAGCTCATGCGGGCCCATTTTTCTTTGTCACGATAGAGGGCATCAATCTTCTTTTGAGCTTCTACATAGGCATGGAAGTCTTCCAAGAGGAAGTATTCGTCATTGTGGGTGATGAGAGCTTCGTAGATTTCAGATCCTTCTTCACGGACGTTTGGAATGGTGCCATTGACAAAGGTGTCGACCACCCGGCGAATATCTGGATTGCTCTCATAGATACCGCGTGAGTAGTAATCGTGGCGGGCATAGTGCTCGTAAACTTGGTCCTTGTCCATCCCGAAGATGACAATATTGTCGTCACCAACTTCATCCTTGATTTCGATATTTGCCCCGTCCAGAGTAGCTAGGGTAATGGCACCTGTCATCATGAACTTCATGTTGGAAGTACCAGAAGCTTCCTTGGAAGCCAGAGAAATCTGCTCTGAAACATCTGCCGCAGGAATGATGAGCTCAGCCAGGCTGACACGATAATTTTCTAGGAAAACAACCTTGAGCTTGCCTTGCAGACTTTCATCCTTGTTGACCAGATTGGCTACTTCATTGATCAGCTTGATAACAGACTTGGCAAAGTGGTAGCCCGGAGCAGCCTTGGCACCGAAGATAAAGACGCGTGGCACCATATCCTTGTCAGGATTGTCCTTGAGGTCCCAGTAGAGCTTGATGATATGAAGCAGGTTGAGCAACTGACGCTTGTAGGCGTGGAGGCGTTTCACCTGCACATCAAAGATGGCTTCTGTAGAAACTTCTACTCCTGTTGATTCCTTGATGAAGTCAGCCAGACGGGCCTTGGCTTCTTGCTTCACTCGGTAGAAATCACCCAGCACTTGCTGATTGTCCTTGAATTCCAAAAGCTTGCGCAGCTCATGGATATCACTTCTCCAGCCCTTACCAATCAGCTTATCAATCTTAGCCGATAAAGGTTCATCCGCAATCTGCAGCCAGCGGCGCTGGATAATGCCATTGGTCTTGTTATTAAACTTCTCTGGATAAATGCTGTAGAAATCACGTAAAGTGTCTTCTTTGAGCAGTTCTGTGTGGAGTTTGGCAACACCATTGATTGAATGACCGCCAATAATAGCCAAGTGGGCCATGTGAACTTGATTGTCCTTGACTATCCGAGTGTTTTCGATGACTTCTGGCTCAATGCCGCGCTGGGCTATTTCTGCCACATAGCGGTTGTCGATTTCTAGGATAATCTGATAAACCCGAGGCAGGACATTCTTAAAGAGCTCCGCATCCCATTTTTCCAAGGCTTCAGACAAAATGGTATGGTTGGTGTAGCTCATGGTCTTCACCGTAGCATTCCAAGCATCTGCCCATTCGAGACCATAGTCATCCAACAAAAGACGCATAAACTCAGCTGGCGCAACTGCTGGGTGGGTATCGTTGATATGGACAGAAACCTTCTCATGAATATCCTCGAGCGGACGACCTTGCTTGAGGTAGGATTTGATAATAGTTTGCAGGCCAGCGCTGGTCATGAAGTATTCCTGAATCAGGCGCAGTTCTTTTCCTTCGTAACTAGAATCGTCTGGATAGAGAATGGCAGTGATGTCCTGCACCCGCCGACGGGCTTCAATAGTCGGATAGTCCAATTCATATTCTTCTGGGATTTCAACATCCCAAAGACGGAGATTGTTGATATTGTCATTGCCAAAGCCAATCTGAGGCACGTCATAAGGCACAGCACGCAAAGTTTTAGAATTCTCATAAACCGGTACAATGCGACCTTCTTCATTAGCACGGAGGTAAACATTGCCAAAGATCTTGACATCAACAATACCGTGATCCTTACGGGTTTCCCAGACATTGCCTAGACTGCCAAACCAATCATCTGGGATTTCCACCTGATAGCCATCTACGATTTTCTGCTTGAAAAGACCGTAGCGATAGCGAATCCCATTTCCAAAACCTGGATAGCCCGTTGTAGCCAGCGAGTCCATGAAGGCTGCTGCCAAGCGGCCAAGGCCTCCATTTCCCAAAGCCATGTCGTGCTCAGCATTTTTTACATCCTCAAAGTCAACTCCTAACTCAGCAAAGCTTTCCTTGACCGTATCAAGAATACCTAAATTGAGTAGGTTAGTTTCCAGCATACGTCCCGGCAGAAACTCAATTGAGAAATAATAAGCTGTTTTTTGCTGCTGTTCCACGAGTCTATTGCGGCGCTCCAGCCACAGTGGCGTGATATATTTACGAATAGTACTAGCGAGGGCTTGAAAAAGCTCGGCTGCTGTAGCATCCGCAATCTTAATCAGCTGTCGTTCGTGCAAAGTATCCTTGAAATCTCGGATAAACTGTTCTTTATTTAATTCCATTTTTACGAATTAACTTCCTTTCTTTTAGGGAAAAACATCCGTCTGGATAAGATGTCAACATGAGAAAAAACACTTACCCGACAAATCCTCTCTTGTCAAAAATAAGAGAGGATTGCTGTTCTATTGCAATATACTATAGTAGTGACTCATATAAATCACTATATGCTCGACTGGCTGTATCCCAAGAGAAATCTCTTTCCATAGCCTGAGTTTGCAGACTATGCCAAGCTTCTTGGTCATGCCAGTAAAGATTGAGGGCTTCTTTGAAAGTCCATGTTAGCCAATAACCAGAGAAGTTATTGAAGCTAAAGCCTGTTCCCTGTCCACTATAGACGTTGAAAGGTTCGACCGTATCCCGCAGGCCACCAACCTCATGAACCAGTGGCAGTGTACCGTAACGCATAGACATCATCTGAGACAGACCGCAAGGCTCAAAGCGGCTCGGCATAAGGAAAATATCACTAGCCGCATAGATCTCCTGAGCCAAAGTAACATCAAAAAGGATATTAGCGGATAATTTTTCAGGATAAGCCTGGCCAAACCAAGCGAAAGCTCGTTCAAATGCAGGGTCACCTGTTCCAAGTAGCACAATTTGCACATCTTCCTGAAGCAGATTATGCAACTCTTCCACCACCAAATCAAAACCTTTTTGACGTGTCAATCGAGAGACGATACCAACGACAGGAACATCGTCCCGAACTGGCAAGCCTACTTTTGCTTGAAGAGCTCGTTTATTTTCCAATTTCCCGGTCAAATCATCTTTATTAAAGTGGTAAGCCAGCAATTTATCTGTTTCTGGATTGTAGATATCTGTATCAATACCATTGACAATACCGACCAGCTTGCCTGACTCCATCCGAAGAATCTGATCCAGACCGCATCCAAACTCAACTGTCCGAATTTCGTTGGCATAGCTCGGTGAAACAGTCGTCACGCGATCCGCATAGAGAATACCCGCCTTCATCCAGTTGAGGCAGTCATTCCAGCGGAGAGTCCCGTCCGCATAACGTTCATAGCCGACACCAAAGAGTTCCCAAAGCATGCTATCCGGAAATTGCCCCTGAAACTCTAAATTGTGAATCGTCAGCACTGTCTTGATGTTATTATAGGCCTGAATCCAGCGGTATTTTTCCTTGACCAAGAAAGGAATCATGGCCGTATGGTAGTCGTGCGCATGGAGAACATCTGGAATAAAATCAATGCGCTCCATCAGTTCGATTGCTGCTAATTGGAAGTAGGCAAAACGTTCGCCGTCATCAAAATCACCATAGACATGTCCACGGAAGAAATAATGCTGATTATCGATAAAGTAGAAGTTCACACCTTCCAACTCAATCTTTTTGACACCAACATACTCCCGACGCCAACCGACACTGACTTCAAAAGAGAAGAGGTCTTCAACTTGATCACCAAATTTAGCATCCGTCATGTCATAATAGGGCAGAATAACTCCAACTTCATGACCAGCTTTGACCAAGGATTTGGGGAGGGCGCCGATAACGTCCCCCAAACCACCCGTTTTGGAAAAAGGTGCCCCTTCTGCTGCTACAAATAAAATTTTCATGAAACGATGTCCTCTGTAACTTTTTGACCTTTCTTCAGTACAACTGGATGTTCAGCTGTCCCTCGAACGACTACTCCTTCAGCAATCTCAACGCCCTTGTCCACAATTGCATATTCTACCACTGCATTTTTTCCAACGACAACGCGTGGGAAGAGGAGACTGTCTTTGACACTGCTACCCGCTAAAATTCTTGTATTCCGCGAGATAACAGAGTTTACAACTTCACCTTCTACAATACTACCTGACGCAAACTGAGAGCGATTTACTTTTGATGTAGTTGCATAGTATGTCGGCTCTTCGTTTTTCACCTTTGTATAAATCTTTTGATTTGGTGAGAAGAGGGAGTAGAATTTCTGCCGATCAAGCATATCTTTATTGGCCTTATAGTATGATTCAACAGAGTAAATATTTGCCAGATAGCCTGTATACTCGTAAGCAAAAGCTCCAACTTCAGCTGCCAAGTCTCGAAGAACATAACGTAGCTTTTGTGGGAATTCTTTTTGGGCTTCTTCTTCCAATTTTTCAATTAACCAAGGCGTATCTACTACAAAAATATCTGTGGACATATTGAAGAGCTCGCCCTCGTCTCTATCACTATGCAGCTTATGTCCTAGGACATGGTCTGTTTCGCTGACTTGCAGAACTGCATTCACATCTGAAATATCTTTAGATGGCAATTTCTTGTAAACCACTGTCATCGGTTGCTGGGTTGTGTTATGCAAGTGGAAGACCTGATTAAGGTCAATATTGATTAACACATCACAGTTTAGGGCTACAGTTTGGTTAGAGCCTGAGCGCTTCAGATAAGTCAATAACTGTTCATAATATTCCTTACCAACTGTGCTACTTTCTACACGGGTATTGTAAATTCCTAGATAGTAGTGACTCAAAAGTGTAGACAGACCCCACTCACGACCTGAACGAATATGGTCAAAGACAGAGCCGATATTGTCTTGTTGGAAGATACCAAAGACGCTACGAACACCAGCATTAGCAAGACTAGACAGTGGGAAGTCAATCAAACGGTATTTCCCACCAAATGGCAAACTAGCAACTGGACGATGGTCTGTCAAGGTTGACATGTCGTGGAAACCGACCGTATTTCCTAAAATCGCTGAATATTTATCAATCTTCATCTGTTGGTACCCCCACTTTTTCATTATATCCGACTACTTGCACTTCATCTGTTCCGTCAATCTCTACACCATCAGAAATAACAGCGCCCTCACCAATGATCGCACGTTTAATCTTAGCTCCTTGGCCAATAATAGCGCCACTCATAATGACAGAATCAGTGACTTCTGCACCCTCACGAACTTGAGCGCCTGTTGAAAGAATAGAGTGCTTAACAGTTCCATCTACAAGACAGCCATCAACTACCAAAGAATCTTCAACATGAGCATTTGCACCAAGGTAGTTTGGTGGTGAAATCAAGTTACGTGAGTAAATTTTCCACTGACGATCACGACTGTCTAAAGCATTTTCTGGACTAATGTATTCCATGTTCGCTTCCCAAAGTGACTCAATCGTACCAACGTCTTTCCAGTAGCCGTTAAATTCGTAAGCATAAACGCTTTCGCCAGATTCAAGATAATTAGGGATAACATTTTTACCAAAGTCGGACATATCGACATTGCTCTTTTCAGCAGCAATCAGCATATTGCGGAGACGTTGCCAGTCAAAGATATAGATTCCCATAGAAGCCTTGGTAGATTTAGGATTTTCTGGTTTTTCTTCAAATTCAACGATCCGATTATTAGCATCGGTATTCATAATACCAAAACGGCTGGCCTCCTTGAGAGGCACATCCAAGACAGCAACCGTCAAACTAGCGCTGTTATCCTTGTGGGATTGGAGCATATCATCATAGTCCATCTTGTAGATATGGTCTCCAGATAGGATTAAAACATATTCAGGATTGATACTGTCTATATAGTCAATATTTTGGAAAATAGCGTGGCTAGTTCCCTCAAACCAACGATTTCCTTCACTGGCAGAGTAAGGCTGAAGAATGGATACACCTGTATTGATACCATCCAAGCCCCAGCTTGAACCGTTCCCGATGTGACTGTTCAAAGCAAGTGGTTGGTACTGGGTAATCACACCGACATTGTGAATGCCAGAGTTGGCACAGTTTGACAGCGCGAAATCAATAATACGATAACGACCACCAAACTGTACTGCTGGTTTTGCAATACTTTGTGTGAGCTTTCCAAGACGAGTTCCTTGCCCACCGGCAAGAATCAAAGCTAGCATTTCATTCTTCATATCCTACTCCTTTGTGGAATCTTTTTTAGCATTTTTACGAACATTCACACGACGCTTGATTTTCCAAATACTTGCTCCCAAAGCTGGTAGCGTAAAGGTCAAGGTCTGCGGATAATCTTTCCATAGTCCCTCTTGAGACTGAACTGTTTCGTTGTGTTCTTTCCAAACACCTCCCCATTTCTCTAATTCAGTATTCCATACCTCTTCATAAATGGCTTCCACTGGCACACCAATGGTAAAGTTTTTGCGCTCTACTGGCACCATATTGAATACACAGACCAACATATCTCCTTTTTCCGTCTTACGGATAAAGGAAAGGACGCTCTGATCGGTATTGTCGGCATCAATGATTTCGATACCATCATAGCTCAAATCGATCTCCCAAAGCGGACGATTATCTCGATAAAAGGCATTGAGGGCAGAAGTGAAGGTTTGCATCTGCTTGTTCATATGATCGTCCAGATTTGACCATTCCAGCTGCTCTTCTGACTTCCACTCTAGGAATTGACCAAATTCTGAACCCATAAAGAGCAGTTTCTTGCCTGGATGGCAGATTTGATAGGTCAAGAGGTTGCGTAGACCAGCAAATTGATTATAGCGGTCACCCCACATCTTATGCATCATGCTCTTCTTACCATGAACGACTTCGTCGTGAGAGAAAGGCAAGAGGAAATTTTCAGAAAAAGCATACATAAAGCTGAAGGTCACCAGATTAAAATCGTACTTGCGGTAAATCGGGTCTTCTTCATAGAAACGGAGAATATCGTTCATCCAGCCCATATTCCACTTGAAGTCAAAGCCCAAACCGCCCATCTCTCTCATGCCTGTAATCTTGGTTTCGGACGAGCTCTCTTCAGCAATCATCATGATATCTGGATGAGCCAGCTTGATAACTGTATTCAAACGCTGCAAGAAATAGTAGCCTTCATAGTTACGATTACCGCCGTCCTTGTTTGGCTGCCAAGGACCACTATCGTAGTCTAGATAGAGCATGTTACTAACTGCATCCACACGAACCCCATCTAGATGGTAGAAATCAATCCAGAACTTGATACTAGAAATCAAGAAAGATTGCACTTCATTTTTTCCTAGGTCAAAATTCAAGGCACCCCAGCCATAGTTGTGAGCTCGGTCATGGTCCTGGTACTCAAAGGTTGGTGTTCCATCATAGTAGGCCAAGGCATCGTCATTGATGGTAAAGTGACCTGGAACCCAGTCCACAATGACACCAATATTATTCAAGTGACATTCTTCGACAAAGTCCTGAAATTCCTCTGGCGTTCCATAAGTATGTTCAAAGGCAAAGTAACCCATGAGCTGGTAGCCCCAGCTGAGTCCCAAAGGATGGGCCATAAGCGGCATGAACTCAACGTGCGTGTAGTTCATTTCTACCAGATAAGGAATCAACTCCTCCTTAAGCTGAGCCATAGAATATGGACTGCCGTCAGGATTACGTTTCCAAGATCCAGCATGCACTTCATAGATATTGACCGGTCTTGAGAAAAAGCCCCAACGCTTTCTCCGAGCCAGCCAAAGTCCATCTTGCCACTTCTTCTCTGGAATATTCCGAACAATAGCCCCCGTACCTGGGCGCTCTTCAAAATAGATAGCCAGCGGATCAATTTTCAAGATTTCCTGACCGCTACTGCGTTTGATATTGTACTTGTAAATATCTCCTTCCTTAGGCAAATCCGTGAAGATTTCCCAGACACCGCCTTCATTGCGAGTCATAGGAATCTGCTCTCCATACCAGTTGGTAAAATCTCCAATCAGATGCACATTCTGCGCATTTGGAGCCCAGACTCTAAAGGTGTAGCCAGCTTTGCCATCCACCACATCCTGATGCACTCCTAAATAATGCTGCAAATGAAAGTTTTCACCTGTTGTAAAGGTTCTTAATGCTTCTTTTTTGTCCATTTAGTCACCTTTCTATTTGTAAGCGTTTTCTATGTTTCTATTTTACCCCATTTTCTTATATTTTTCAAGTAAATTTCCAAAAACTATCTCAAAAATTTCAAAAGCCCAATTTCTTTACAAGAATGAGTTGCTATATCAATAGATCGTTGAAGAAGATCTCATGAAATACTGATTCTACAGGCTTTTACCTGAATTATTTGATATAAAATTAGAGATAAAACGGTTAAAATTTGTATAGACCAATATGTAAATTTACATTTTAAAATGATAAGTAATCAAAAATATAAAGGCTTGCTTATTTTTATATTGTTCGAACACTTGTTAGAATTACAAGTTCATAAAGGTAAGAAAAAAGGCCGCACAAAGCCGCCTTTCTCATTATTTCACATCAAACACGATGGATTTCACTTGTGTCATCGCTTCGATACTGTAACGAATCCCTTGCACTCCGGCTCCAGATCCCTTAACACCAAGGAATGGGAAGTTATCTGGACCACGCTGGGTCTTATTATTGATGTGTACAGTACCCACTTCCAGCTTCTCAGCGATTTCAAATGCTTTAGGGAAATCATTTGTAAAGACTGAAGATTGAAGACCAAACTCTGACTGGTTACAAATCTGAATAGCCTCTTCAACGGAAGTCACACGAATAATCGGAAGAACAGGACCAAACGGCTCTTCCCAAGCTAGTTTCATATCCAGTGTCACATGGTCAAACAAGGCAGGCCAGATGAGATTTGCTTCACGTTTGATTTCTGTCAAGGCTGACGCTCCCTTTTCTTGAGCATCTTCAATCAAGCCCCAGATGAAATCTGCTGATGCATGATCAATGACTGGTGTGATATCCGCATTATCAAAGGGATCACCAACCGTCAGTTTCTCTACCTCTGCCTTAATCAACGCTGCTAATTTATCTGCAACGCTCTCCATGACAATGACACGTTTAATAGCCGTACAGCGCTGACCGGAATAACTGTATGCCCCGCCAACAATCTGCTTAGCCGCATGCTCCAAGTCAGCATCTTCCAGCACGACTGCAGCATCCTTACCACCCAATTCTAACATAATTGGACGCATGCCAGCCAACTTACCGATGCGTTCTCCGATTGGAGTCGAACCAGTAAAGTTAATGTAATTTACTTCCTTATGCTCAATGATGTAGTCCCCGATTTCTGAACCACGTCCTGTGATGGTATTGAAAACACCAGCAGGAAGACCAGCCTCAGCAAAAGCCTGAGCCAAGAGCAGACCAGAAATTGAACCTTGTGTAGGTGGCTTAAACATCACAACATTTCCGCCGATAAGGGCAGGAGCAATCTTAGAACCAGACAGGTTGACTGGGTAGTTAAATGGCGCGATAGCCAAGACAACTCCTACAGGCTCACGACGAACCACAGCCAATTTTTTCTTGCTGGCAGCCTCAAAGCCACCACCTTCCATGACCTGACCGTGAATACGAATTCCCTCTTCGGCCGCATAGCGAATCAAGTCTGCTGTCCGAACAACTTCTCCAATCGCCGCTTTAATACCCTTAGCAACCTCTTTTGCAAGGATTTCGCCAATCTTCTCCTGATCGCGCTCCAAAATATCCGCGGCCTTATGCAGATAAGCTGCACGTTCGACTGCTGAAAGGGCGCGCCAAGCTGGCAAAGCCGCCCGAGCGCTCGCCATCGCATAATCAACCTCTGCCTGACTCATGGCAGGCACAGTTCCTAAAATCTCATTATTGATAGGAGATGAGATGGTGATTTCATTTTCAGAAGCTCTCCACTCTCCATTTATATAGTTCTTATATTGTGTCACGTGTCCCCTCCAAAATGTTATTAAGTATCATTTTATCAAATTTTCTGAAAATTTCAACTAAATTTTATAAATTTAAGGAAATTTTTCACAAATTTCACAAATCATTTTCTTTTGTTTATATGAACTCTCCATATTTCTCGATTTTTCATCGAGTCTCACTTTCTACACTAGGTCTACTATGACGCTGAAGAAAACAAAAAAAGACCAGGAAAATTTCCTGATCTTAATTTTCAGATTAATCGAAGTCAAGATATTCTTTTTCAAGTTCAAGAACTTCTTCCATCGTTGCACATTCAGTCAATGCGCGTTGTGCAAGTTCTTCCATCTTCTTCGTATCCAATTTCTTCATAAGGCTACGAGTCCGAAGGACAGAAGTGGCACTCATAGAGAATTCATCCAAGCCCATACCGACAAGGAGTGGCACAGCTGTTTGGTCACCGGCCATTTCTCCACACATACCTGCCCATTTACCTTCAGCGTGAGCTGCCTTGATAACGTTGTTGATCAAGCGAAGGATAGATGGGTTGTATGGTTGGTAGAGGTATGAAACTTGTTCGTTCATACGGTCAGCAGCCATTGTGTATTGGATCAAGTCGTTTGTACCGATAGAGAAGAAATCAACTTCTTTGGCAAATTGATCAGCTAGCATTGCTGCTGCTGGAATTTCAATCATGATACCCACTTGGATATTGTCCGCTACAGCAACTCCTTCAGCTTGCAATTTCGCTTTTTCTTCTTCGTAAACTGCTTTAGCTTTACGGAATTCTGTCAAGAGAGCAACCATCGGGAACATGATACGCAATTGTCCATGTACAGAAGCACGCAAGAGGGCGCGGATTTGTGTACGGAACATAGCGTCACCAGTTTCAGAGATAGAGATACGCAATGCACGGAAACCAAGGAATGGGTTCATTTCATGTGGCATATCGAAGTAAGGAAGCTCCTTATCTCCACCGATGTCCATCGTACGGACAACCACTGGTTTTCCATTCATGCCTTCCAAGACAGCCTTGTAAGCTTCGTATTGCTCGTCTTCTGTTGGGAAGTCTTGTGAATCCATGTAAAGGAATTCTGTACGGTAAAGACCTACGGCCTCAGCACCATTTGCATTAACACCTTCAACGTCTTTTGGTGTACCAATGTTAGCAGCGAGTTCAAAGTGTTTGCCATCGGCAGTCACTGTTTGAGCATCTTTCAAGAGAGCCCATTCAGCTTTTTGCTTCGCATAAGCTTCACCAGCTGCCTTGAATGCTGCTGCTTGCTCTTCAGTTGGGTTAATGATAACTTCACCAGTGATACCATTTGCTGCAATGATATCGCCGTCTTTAACAAGTTCAGTGATATTATTGGTTCCCAATACGGCTGCGATTTCAAGCGTACGCGCCATGATTGCAGAGTGGCTTGTACGTCCACCAATATTAGTTACAAAAGCTTTAACAAATTTCTTGTCTAATTGAGCTGTATCAGAAGGAGTCAAGTCATGTGCAATGACAACTGATTCTTCATTGATAGAAGCTGGATTTGGTAATTTCTTGCCCAAAAGGTTTGCCAAAATGCGCTTCGTTACGTCACGAATATCTGCCGCACGTTCTTGCATGTATGGATTATCTTCCATACCTTCAAAAATAGCGATAAACATGTCTGTAACTTCTTTCAGACCAGCTTCCGCATTTACTTTCTTAGTACGGATCGTTTCTTTGATTTGACCAACCATTTCAGGGTCAGCGAGTACCATTAAGTGAGCGTCAAATACTTGAGCCGCTTCCTCACCAAGGCTATCTACTGCTTTCTCACGGATAACAGAAAGCTCGTTCTGTGAAGCTTCAAGAGCTGCATCCAAACGAGCCTCTTCTGCATTCGTATCATCGACTGAAACAGTCTCAAATGACAAATCCGGTTGAACTAATAGATATGCCTTAGCAACAGCAACACCATCAGATGCCGCAATTCCTTTAAGCATTTCTGTCATTTTCTTATGCCAATCCTTCTTTTTCCATTGTTTCTGAGATAGCAGCGATAGCATCATCCGCGTCTGCACCTTCAGCTGAGATTGTAACGTCAGCACCTTGGCCAACACCAAGACTCATAACACCCATGATTGATTTAAGGTTTACTGATTTACCTTTGTACTCAAGAGTGATATCTGAAGCAAATTTGCTAGCTGTTTGCACCAACAAAGTTGCTGGACGCGCGTGAATACCTGTTTCTGCCACAATGTGGAAATCTTTAGAAGCCATAGTTAGACTCTCCTTTAAAATAATTCTTTTTGAGTTAAAGTGATAACCCTTACAAGTTGATATTATATCACTTTTTGAAATCTTTTTCAAGAATTTTATAGCCCGCTTACAAAATATTTCGTTAGACTTTGAAAATGAATTCTGTTTTAAAATAGTAGATTCAATCGTCAACTCCCTCTCTTTCCGAAATAGTTTCAAGGCTTTCTTCTTTATAATGAATTCTTCTTGGTCTAGCTTCTCTTAAAGTACAGTAAGCGCTGTTACTCCTTGTGGTTATTTCTCTTTATTTTGATGTTTTACACACTATATATTGTATCTCAATAGTTGCTATAAGAAAATATCATACAATATTTAGTTCAAAACTGTTGACATCGAATTCGCTTTTAGATATACTAGTTTCAGATTAAAATTTAAGAAAATGAAAGTATAGAGGAATCATCTAATGGTAACTATTTACTCTAAAAACGATTGTGTTCAATGCAAGATGACCAAGCGTTTTCTTGATACCAACAATGTGGAATATCGCGAAATCAACCTTGATGAGCAACCAGAATACATCGACCATGTTAAAAGCCTCGGTTTCAATGCAGCGCCTGTTATTCAAACGCCAACTGAAGCATTTTCTGGTTTCCAGCCTGGTAAACTTAAAAAATTATCATAATCTCACCAGTATTTAGAGCTTTGTTGCCGCTCCTATCATTCGTAGGAGCCGTTTATTTTGTAAAAGCAAAAGACATTTTAGAAAAAGGAAAATTATGGGACTCAAACACTTAGAAGATGTGACTTACTTCCGTCTAAATAACGAAATCAATCGTCCAGTCAATGGGCAAATCATGCTTCACAAAGACAAAGAAGCCTTGGAAGCCTTCTTTAAAGAAAATGTTGAACCAAACACGATGAAGTTTGCTTCTATTACTGAAAAAATTCAATACTTAATCGAAGAGAACTACTTGGAAAAAGAATTTATCCAACTCTATTCTCCTGAATATATCGAAGAGTTGTCTGCTTTTATCCATGCTCAAGATTTCAAGTTCAAATCTTTCATGGCTGCCTATAAATTCTACAACCAGTATGCACTGAAAACCAATGATGGTGAATATTATCTCGAAGGCATGGAAGATCGGGTGCTCTTTAATGCCCTCTACTTTGCCAACGGAGATGAAGCCATTGCCAAGGATATCGCAAATGAAATCATCCACCAGCGCTATCAACCGGCTACACCAAGTTTCCTCAACGCTGGCCGGGCTCGTCGTGGCGAATTGGTTTCTTGCTTCCTCATCCAAGTAACAGATGATATGAACTCAATCGGCCGCTCCATCAACTCCGCCCTGCAATTGTCTCGTATCGGAGGCGGAGTCGGAATTTCCCTCAGTAATCTGCGGGAAGCTGGAGCTCCTATCAAGGGTTACGAGGGCGCTGCATCTGGCGTTGTACCTGTTATGAAACTCTTTGAGGACAGCTTCTCATACTCTAACCAGCTGGGCCAACGTCAGGGAGCTGGGGTTGTTTATCTCAATGTCTTCCACCCTGACATCATCTCCTTCCTGTCTACCAAGAAAGAAAATGCGGATGAAAAAGTTCGGGTTAAAACTCTCTCGCTTGGTGTTGTCATTCCAGATAAATTCTACGAATTAGCGCGCAAGAATGAAGAAATGTACCTCTTTAGCCCTTACTCAATCGAACGTGAATACGGTGTACCATTTGCCTATATCGATATCACAGAGAAATACGATGAGTTGGTCGCTAATCCTAAGATCACCAAAACGAAGATTAAAGCACGTGATTTGGAAACAGAAATCTCCAAACTCCAACAAGAATCCGGCTATCCTTATGTCGTCAACATTGACACCGCCAACCGCTCCAATCCGATTGACGGCAAGATTATCATGAGCAATCTCTGCTCTGAAATCCTGCAAGTACAAGAACCTAGCCTTTTGAATGATGCGCAAGAATATCTCCGTCTTGGAACAGATGTATCATGTAACTTAGGCTCTACTAATGTTGTAAACATGATGGCGTCGCCGGACTTTGGCAAGTCGATCCGGACCATGACACGCGCTCTGACCTTTGTCACAGACAGCTCTCACATCACTGCAGTGCCTTCTATCGACAATGGTAATAGTCTGGCTCATACCTTTGGACTCGGTGCCATGGGACTGCACAGCTACTTAGCACAGCAGCTGATCGATTATGGATCAGCGGAAGCTGTAGAGTTCACTAGCATCTACTTCATGCTGATGAACTACTGGACTTTAGTTGAGTCTAACAATATCGCTCGCGAGCGTGGCGTGACCTTCCATAGCTTTGAAAAATCTGACTATGCTAACGGAACATACTTTGACAAATACCTGACGGGTGAATTTGTACCTCAGTCTGACCGCGTCAAAGAACTTTTTGTAGGCATCTTTATCCCAACCGCTGCTGACTGGGCAGAACTTCGTGACAAAGTCAAGGTTGATGGCCTCTACCACCAAAACCGCTTAGCTGTTGCACCAAATGGCTCTATCAGCTATATCAATGATGTTTCTGCTTCAATCCATCCAATCACTCAACGGATCGAAGAACGTCAGGAAAAGAAAATCGGTAAGATTTACTATCCTGCGGCAGGTTTATCAACTGAGACTATTCCTTACTACACCAGCGCCTATGACATGGACATGCGCAAGGTTATCGATGTCTATGCAGCCGCAACTGAGCACGTGGACCAAGGACTTTCACTGACTCTCTTTATGCGCAGCGATATTCCTAAAGGCCTCTATGAGTGGAAAAAAGAAAGCAAGCAAACAACCCGTGACCTTTCTATCCTGCGTAACTACGCCTTCAACAAGGGAATCAAGTCCATCTACTACGTCCGCACCTTCACTGATGATGGCAGTGAAGTAGGTGCCAACCAATGTGAAAGCTGTGTGATTTAGTAAGTAACAATTTACAATTACACCATTTAAATTCAACAAAATAAAATATTAAATAACACCTATCGTAATGACGCCAAGGAAATCATTCCATTGGCGACATAAGCAAGTATTAGAAGTTTAAAGCGAGATTATCATGGAAACTTACTACAAAGCCATTAACTGGAATGCCATCGAAGATGTCATCGACAAATCAACTTGGGAAAAGCTGACGGAGCAATTCTGGCTCGATACACGGATTCCCTTGTCTAATGACCTCGATGACTGGAGAAAATTGTCCAACAAGGAAAAAGACTTGGTCGGCAAGGTCTTCGGAGGATTGACATTGCTGGATACCCTCCAGTCTGAATCTGGTGTAGATGCCCTACGCAAGGACGTCCGTACTGCCCACGAAGAAGCCGTCTTCAATAATATCCAATTCATGGAATCCGTCCACGCAAAATCTTATTCTTCCATCTTTTCTACCTTGAATACCAAGGCTGAAATCGAAGAAATCTTTGAATGGACCAACACAAACCCGTATCTTCAAAGAAAAGCTGAAATTATCAATGAAATCTACCTCAATGGTAGCCCCCTAGAAAAGAAGATTGCCAGCGTTTTCCTTGAAACCTTCCTCTTCTACTCTGGTTTCTTTACACCCCTCTACTATCTTGGTAACAACAAACTAGCCAACGTTGCGGAAATCATCAAACTAATCATCCGTGATGAATCTGTTCACGGAACCTACATTGGTTACAAATTCCAACTTGGTTTCAATGAATTGCCTGAAGAAGAGCAAGAAAAGCTCAAAGAATGGATGTACGACCTCCTCTATACCCTCTACGAGAACGAAGAGGGCTATACAGAAAGTCTCTATGACGGTGTTGGCTGGACCGAAGAAGTTAAAACCTTCCTTCGTTACAATGCCAACAAGGCACTCATGAACTTGGGACAAGATCCACTTTTCCCAGATTCAGCGGACGATGTCAACCCAATCGTCATGAACGGGATCTCAACAGGAACATCTAACCACGACTTCTTCTCTCAGGTCGGAAATGGTTACCTTCTTGGTGAAGTTGAAGCCATGCAAGACGATGACTACAACTACGGTTTAACCAAATAATTTGCAGACACTAGAAAACGCTAACTTGGTCATCAAGTTAGTCGTTTTCTATCATTTATCATCAACTAGCGCT
>NZ_KQ969062.1:1624637-1649197 GCF_001578775.1 Streptococcus cristatus
ACTAGCGCTTTCGTCCTCAGCTACTTCACGATTCTCTTTCTTAGGAGCTGGCGGCTCATAGGCACGGATAATCTGCGCCACTACTGGATGGCGAACCACATCCTTAGCTGAGAAATGCACAAAATCAATCTGGGAGATGTTTTTCAATTTCTCCTGAGCATCAATGAGGCCGGACTTGACATTACGAGGCAGGTCGATCTGACTGATATCTCCATTGACAATCATCTTAGACTGGAAGCCGAGACGTGTCAGGAACATCTTCATCTGCATGATGGTCGTATTTTGAGCTTCATCCAGAATGACAAAAGCATCATCCAGCGTCCGCCCCCGCATATAGGCTAAGGGTGCAATCTCAATGATTTCTCGCTCCATCAGGCGCGTCGTCTGGTCCTTACCCAAAATCTGATACAAGGCATCATAGACCGGACGCAGATAGGGATCTACCTTTTCCTTAAGGTCACCAGGCAGAAAGCCCAAACTCTCACCAGCTTCTACCGCTGGTCGCGTCAAGATGATGCGTTTGACCTGCCCACGTTTGAGAGCTGTCACCGCCAAGGTCACCGCAAGAAAAGTCTTCCCTGTCCCGGCTGGACCGATACCAAAGACAATATCATGATTTTTAACACTGTCCACATAGATTTTCTGGCCAAGTGTCTTCACCCGAATTGGCTTGCCATAGCTGTCCTTGATAATCTCTTCTTCGTAAAGAGCTACAAACTTATCAATTTCATCATTTTTGACCATGGTAATGGCTGTCACCACATCGGGTGTACCGATGGTCATGCCACGATTGACCAAGACCAAGAGAGCCTGAATGACCTGACGAGCCTCCTCACAGGCAGCCTCCGTACCGAGAATCTGCACAATCTCGGTTCGGGCATGTATGGTGACCTTCAATTCCTGCTCCATCAGGCGCAGATGGCGTTCATTAGAGCCAAAGAGATGAAAAGCATCATCTGGATGGCCCAGTTTTAATTCTACTGAATGTTCTTGCAAACAAAGAACCTCTCTATTTCGATTTATTGAATGAATTACCTTTATTATATCAAAGCAAGCAGAAAATGACTATCCCTAGCCACTATTCACTTAATGGGCCTGATACTCTTCCCAAATAGCATCGAACTCGCCCAAGTTAAAGGAAAAATTGGCATGCTCCTCTAGAAAACGGCTGACCTCATCAAAATCATCCGTGTGCTTAGGAAAGGCCGTGTCCTGAAAAGCCAAATCCGCCAAAATTGCTTTGGGCTTATTACTTTTAGGATTGCGCTCCGTCATCAGCCAACTGTAAAAAGATTTTCTCATTTAAATCAACTCCGTTCCAGTCGGATCTTGCTTGATTTTACCAGCTTTCATCAGCCCACCTAGAGCTTTTTTAAACTGGCCTTTGGAAATACCAAAGGTAGCCTTGATATCGTCTGGTGAAGATTTGTCGTTCAAGGTCATGAAGCCGCCGTTGCTCTCCAGATAGGTCAGAATCATCTGGGCATCGTTTTCCAGCATTTCAAAGGAACGAGGCTTGAGGGAGAGGTTAAGGGTGCGGTCTACTTCACGGAAGCCAATTACTCGTGCATCCAAGACCTGCCCCAGACGTGGCTCTGCATAGCGCTCGCTCGGATGGATAAAGCCCAGCATATTATTCTCTGGCAGATAGACAAAGGTGCCAGAAAGCTTGAGCCGATAAACGATGGCTGGCCAGTTTTGGTTCTGCATGTTATTGTAGGCTGGACGAGCCAGACGCTGGAAATCTTCTTGATAGGCCAGCTGTCCCCAGATGCGGTCTTTCTTGTCCACACTGAGACGAATATAGAGACGGTCGCCCTTCTTAGGCCAAAGTTCCTTGATTTCTGGCAAGATATCCAGTGACACCACGATTTGCTTATCTGGCAGACCCGTATCGACAAAGACCCCCAGATCCTTGCGAACCTCCGTCACTGTTCCCCAGCCAAACTGCTCTTGGGTCGCTGTGACCTCAAGAGTCGTTAGGCGAAGCTTCTGCTTCATATCGCTGTAGGCAAAGCCCTTGACAGATTGACCGAGCTCATGTTGTCCTTCTTCCTTAGAAAGCGCATAAGTCTGTCCATCCTTCTGGACAAAGTAAAAACGATCGTTTTCATCCGTGATAATCCCCACGATGAAGCTAGCAAGATTTGTGTTCATATAGTCCTACTTCTACCTTGCCTCTTCTAATCGCAAGGATTTTTATGTTAAAACAACTCAGTCAGCCAAGGCCAACTGAGTTTTGATTCTGCTAAAATATTAAACTTCTAGAAGTTCTTTTTCTTTAGTCGCTGTCATATCATCGATATGCTTCACTGCATCATCAGTGACTTTTTGAATATCCTTTTCAAGAACCTTCAATTCATCTTCAGTGATTTCTTTAGCCTTTTCCTGTTTCTTAGCTTCGTCCATCGCGTCGCGGCGGATGTTACGAATCGCAATCTTAGCATTTTCACCGACTTTTTTTACTTCCTTAGCCAATTCACGACGAGTTTCCTCTGTCAGAGCTGGAATGACCAAACGAATGACAGATCCGTCGCTAGATGGTGTGATACCTAAGTCAGAGGCATTGATCGCACGCTCGATATCCTTGATAGAAGACTTATCAAAAGGTGTCACCAAAAGAACACGCGCTTCTGGAATTGTGATAGAAGAAAGTTGGTTAAGCGGTGTCTCTACTCCATAGTATTCCACATGGATACGATCCAAAAGGCTAGCATTAGCGCGGCCTGCACGGATGCTACCAAATTCACGCGCCAAACTTTGGTGCGAGTGGGTCATTCTTTCTTTTGCTTTTTCTACAATTGCATTTGCCATTTTCTTTTCTCCTGATTTTTATAAATTATTTGAGACAGTTGTCCCGATTTGCTCGCCAAAGACTACTCGTTTGATATTGCCAGGTTCATTCATATTAAAGACAACTAGGTCAATGTCATTGTCCATAGAAAGGGTAGAAGCAGTCGAGTCCATGATGCGCAAGCCTTTATTAATAACGTCACGGTGGGTCAATTCATCAAACTTAACAGCCGTCTTATCCTTGTTTGGATCGGCATTATAGACCCCATCCACACCATTTTTAGCCATGAGGATAGCATCTGCCTCAATTTCCGCAGCCCGCAGAGCAGCTGTCGTATCTGTTGAGAAATATGGTGAACCAATACCAGCACCGAAAATAACGATCCGACCTTTTTCCAAGTGACGAAGAGCACGTCCACGAATATAAGGCTCAGCTACCTGTTGCATCGCAATTGCTGTTTGAACGCGGGTGTCAACGCCCACTTGTTGCAGAGAATCTGCCATTACAAGTGCATTCATAACTGTCCCCAACATGCCAGTATAGTCCGCTTGAACGCGATCCATACCTGCTTCTGCTGCTGGCTCGCCTCGCCAAAGATTACCACCACCGATAACCAAGGCAATTTGAATGCCCAGTTCATGGACTTCCTTGATTTCTTCAGCCATTTTTTGAACAGTGGCGATGTTGATCCCTACACCTTTTTCGCCAGCCAAAGCTTCTCCAGATAGTTTAATCAAAATACGCTTATATTTAGGTTCTACCATTTTTCCACTCCTTGTTTTATCTGTACTATTTTACCATAAATTCCACTTTTTACCTAGCCCTATTATTCAAAATATTAAATTAAAATACAAAAAGAAAACTCCACCAGATGACTCCAGTGAAGTTGTGATTTATTTATATCTTAAAGCACGTTTGAAGGTCTTCCAAGCTCCTAAATCATCTGTTTGTAGAACAAGGCTGGAGTAGATTCGCGCGATGAAAACGGTCATCATCACCGCAAAAGCAGCTGTAATTCCTAGAGAAAGCCAAGCTTCCAAGCTGGTCGCATAACCATTGATAGCTCGGAAGGGCATGAAAAAGGTTGAGATGAAAGGAAGATAAGAACCAACCTTCAAAATCACATTGTCTCCTGCTGCCCCTAGCGAAGAAACTCCCATAAAGCCAACTAAAATCAGCATGATAACGGGCGAAAGGACTTTTCCTGTATCTTCTGCTCGCGCCACCATTGAACCAAGAAAGGCTGACAAAACAACATACATAAAGATACTAACTGCTACAAAAGCTAGGGTATTCAAAGAAACAGCTTCTCCGATATACTGCTGAATGGCTGGATTGCTCTTCAAGACTTGGGATACAAGAGGAATGCTATCCGCAAAGAGAAAGGCTGCTAGTCCACCGAGCACATAAATGCCCAGATGGCTAAGAATCACTGCAAAAATCCCAATCATACGAGCATAGAAATAATCAGTTGCCTTAATACTGGAGAAGATAACTTCCATGATTTTAGTGCCTTTTTCACTGGCCACATCTTGGGCAGTAACGCTAGCATAAGTAATCAGAATCATATAGAGCAGTAAGCCCAGTCCCATTGCAGCAAAGGTCTGAACCATCTTCTTACCTTCTTTATTTTCATCGATTTTTTCTTCAAACTGGACTGTCCGCGCAAGAATCTGACTCTGCTCAGCTGATAAATTGGCCTGAGCCAAGTTTAAAGCCTGCTGGACCTGAATAAGGGAATTGGACAAAGCCATTTTCGTTGCAGCGTTCATACTGGTTTCTGCATAGTAGGTGGCAGAGAGCTGTCCGCCTTTTTCCTCAATCGTCAGATAGCCTGCGATTTTCTTATCTTTTACAGCCTGCTTGGCTGCTGCTTCATCTTTGTACTGAAAACTCAGCTGATCTTCAGCTCTTAATACTTCTCGGACAGAATCAAGCTGGGTCAGCACTGCTACTTTTTTTGAAGAGGCCATCGAGCTTCCTTGCAGATAGCCAATTCCCAAACTCAACCCAAGAAAGAGAAAAGGAGACAAGACCATAAAGACAAAACTCCAAGACTTGACATGACGCAGGTAGGTTTCTTTGATTACGATTAACATTTGTTTCATACTTCCACCCCTGATTCTAATTTGAAAATTTCATCAATTGTCGGTGCCTGCTGGTCAAAAGTTGCCACATATCTTCCCTGCGTCAAGCGATCAAACAATTCAGGACCAGCTGTTTCATCGTCCAGAATCAATTTCCAGATGCCTTGCTTGGTCTGCGTCGCCTTGACAACATGGGGCAGGGCTTCTAATTCAGCCTGTGACAGGTCACTTGAGACGAAAAGACGAGTTTTCCCATATTGGTTGCGAACTGCTTGTACCTCCCCATTGAGGACCACTTGCCCGTCACGAATCATCAAGACATCATCGCACAGCTCTTCCACATTTGTCATGACATGATCCGAGAAGATAATCGTCGCTCCGCGCTTCTTCTCCTCAATAATGACTTCTTTCAGGATTTCAGTATTGACAGGATCCAGACCGCTGAAAGGCTCGTCTAAAATAATCAAGTCTGGCTCATGCAGGAGCGTGATAATCAGCTGAACCTTTTGCTGGTTTCCCTTAGACAAGCTCTTGATTTTGTCGGTTAATTTCCCCTTGACCTGAAGCTTTTCCATCCACTGGGGCAGTTTTTCTTTGACAACAGCTGTCGGCACACCCTTTAGATTTGCCAGATAGCGCACTTGCTCAAAGACCGTCAGCTTGGGCATCAGGCTTCTTTCCTCAGGCAGATAGCCAATCCTGCTATAGGTCTCCTGCTCAATAGCCTGCCCTTCGAAATGAATCTCTCCACTATAGTCTAGGAAGCGCAAAATACTGTGAAAAATCGTTGTTTTCCCAGCACCGTTTTTCCCAATTAAACCAAGGATATGCCCCGGCTGGGCTTCAAAATCAATACCGAACAAGACTTGCTTTTGCCCAAAACTTTTTTCTAGTTTTTCTACATGAAGCATACGAAACCTCCTATTATGATACTAAGATTATTATACTACTTTGAAAGCAGTTTTTCATCCTTTTGTCCTACTATACAAGAAATTTTCTCTCTATTTTTCATAAATAGAAGATGAAACTCACTCCAACTAATACCACAAAAAAATGAGGCTCGAAAACCTCAATTGTTTAATGTATTTTATTCATCGCTCTTTATTGACCACCCAGTTGAGGAGCTTGGTCAAAAGAGTCCAGAGAACAAAGCTAATGATGATAATATAAAGCCAAGCATTTTTATCATCTGACAAAGGCAGGGGAACATTCATACCAAAGAAGCCGGTGATAACTGCTAGGACTGCCAGAAGAACTGAAATGATGGTCAAGACAGTCAAATTATCATTCAGATTGTTGTTCAGGATGTTATTGTAGGAGCCCGAAAGCTGGCTAAGAACCTGAGCAATCAAATCCGTCATTGAAACCAGCTGACGTGCCTCAATCATGGCATCTTCAAATTGCTCGGTCTCTAGTTCATCAAACCCACGATAAACAGCATGGCTCTTGATGTGCTCTAAAAGTATACTATTTTGCTTGGATGCCGCTACTAGGTAGACCATGGAGGTTTCTAAGTCCGAGAGGGCAAACAGGTGCTTTTTGGTGGTCTTTTGACGCAAAAGTCGGTTAAGCTCATCCTTGCGCTTGTCCATCTGCTCAATGACCGGATAGTAGGAATTGGAGATCAACTCTAGACTAGCAAAAAGAAACTTATAGACCGACACCGGCTCATGATGCTCCGTATAGGCCTTCATGATATCGACCACATAGGCATTGTCTTGATTGCTGATGGTGATGAGACGATCCTGCTGTACCACGAAAGTCATCGGAATAGTCTCATAGTAGTCCTTCTCTGTCGCTAAATTTAACACATTATAGATGAAAAGAACTGTCCCATTCTCACGATTGTAGTCCATATGAGCCCGCTCGTTTTTATCCAGCGCATACTCAATGGTTTCAAGATCGATATTATAATCCTGATAAATCTGTCCATTCTTTTTAACATCATCTGAGTCAATGTTGATCCAGACAGATTGATCTTTCAGTTTTCTTTCCAGAAACATAGAACTCCTTTCTGCGATCTAGAATGATTGTCTAATAGCTCATACATAATGCCCACACTTAGCCCAAAAGTCAAAGCTCCTAGGTCCTGACAAGAAAGCCAGCAAGTCAATATCATCTTTTAAATGTAGCTTGTAAAGAAGTTAGCTAGTCCGCCAAATAGCGGCTAGCGTCCACCAATTAGGAACTTTAGTTCCAATTGGTGTTACTGAATCACATCTTCTCTTCTAACTCTACATCTGGATATTTATCCGCAAACCAGCGGAGGGCAAAGTCGTTTTCAAAAAGGAAGACTGGTTGGTCGAAACGGTCTTTCGCTAAGATATTGCGGCTTGATGACATGCGCTCGTCTAAGTCCTCAGGCTTGATCCAGCGAACTGTCTTTTTACCCATTGGGCTCATGACAACTTCTGCATTATACTCGCCTTCCATACGGTGCTTAAAGACTTCAAACTGGAGTTGTCCCACAGCCCCTAGCATGTACTCACCTGTTTGGTAGTTCTTATAAAGCTGAATAGCTCCTTCTTGCACCAATTGCTCGATTCCCTTGTGGAAGGATTTTTGTTTCATGACGTTCTTAGCAGAAACTTTCATGAAAATTTCAGGTGTAAAAGTTGGCAACGGTTCAAATTCAAACTTATTTTTTCCAACTGTCAAGGTATCTCCAACTTGATAAGTACCAGTATCGTAAACACCGATAATATCTCCTGCTACGGCATTGGTTACATTCTCACGACTTTCCGCCATAAACTGAGTAACATTCGACAGTTTGGCAGTCTTCCCAGTACGAGGCAGGTTGACACTCATGCCTCGCTCAAATTCACCCGATACGATACGGACAAAAGCGATACGGTCACGGTGACGAGGGTCCATGTTGGCTTGGATTTTAAAGACGAATCCTGAGAAATCCTTGTCATAAGGATCCACAATTTCTCCGTCTGTTTTCTTGTGTCCATGAGGTTCTGGAGCAAACTTGAGGAAGGTCTCAAGGAAGGTCTGCACCCCAAAGTTAGTCAGGGCTGAACCGAAGAAGACTGGGGTTAACTCACCAGCTAAAATAGCTTCCTCTGAAAACTCGTTTCCTGCTTCTTGCAACAGTTCGATGTCGTCCTTAACCTGAGCGTAGAAAGGGTTGCTTCCAAAGAGCTTATCCCCTTCTTCCAGACTGGCAAAACGCTCATCCCCTTTATAGAGCTCCAAACGTTGGTTATAGAGGTCATAGAGACCCTCAAAGGCTTTCCCCATCCCGATTGGCCAGTTCATCGGATAGCTAGCAATCCCCAAGACTTCTTCCAATTCTTGCAAGAGGGCCAGTGGCTCACGTCCATCACGGTCCAGCTTGTTCATAAAGGTAAAGACGGGAATCCCACGGTGTTTGACAACCTCAAATAATTTCTTGGTTTGGGCCTCAATACCCTTGGCAGAGTCCACGACCATGACCGCAGCATCCACCGCCATCAAGGTCCGATAGGTATCTTCAGAGAAGTCCTCGTGCCCTGGTGTGTCTAGGATATTGACACGTTTGCCGTCGTAGTCAAACTGCATAACAGATGAAGTGACCGAAATCCCACGTTGTTTCTCGATATCCATCCAGTCAGACTTGGCAAAAGTCCCTGTCTTCTTACCTTTTACGGTACCAGCCTCACGAATTTCGCCCCCAAAGTAGAGCAACTGCTCAGTGATGGTTGTTTTCCCCGCGTCCGGGTGGGAAATAATGGCAAAGGTGCGGCGTTTCTTAATTTCTTCTTGTAAAGTCATCTTCTTCTCTTTCTTTCATTTTAGGATAATGGTGAATGTCAGTATTTTTTTATTTTACATTGGAATATTCTAATCCTTTCAACCTACCTATTATAGCGGATTTAGCGCTTTTTTTCAATTATCTGAAGAATATAAAAATCGCTCTTTCCAGCGATTCTATTCTTTATATTTGGCTAACTTATCTTAAAATCTGACAATGACATTGCTAAAGAAGAAAATTGCAATGATTAAGATTAAAATCAGATTTAAGAAAACTCCTGCCAAATAAACTTGACAGGAGCTATAATATTCAATATTAAACAATTTCTAGCTGTTTTTTCCACCGTTTCTTAAATACTTCATCAAAAAGAAGTAAGGTAGCGGACAAAATAATCGACACAGCTAGATATTTTACTAAAAGATTGTGCTGGCTGATAAAAGGCGGGCTTTTTAGCAGACCGTAATTCCCACCCGTCACTTGATTAACACCGACAAGAAAGGCATCAAGCACAAAAGTATAGAGGACAATCGTATATTTCTTGAGCTGGGTCTTGTCGTAGTGATTCATCAGATAAATCAGGGAATTAACCAAGAGGGCATAGTGACCAATCAGGAAAGAGAAGCTGGTAATATGCGGGAAATCATAAGGATCAAAGACTGGATAGCCGAGGGCGAAGACTGCCCCGCTGGCTCCTAAAAGAGCGAAATACTGCTTGCTGGGCCATTTATCTGGCAGAAAGACCACCGCAAACATGGCCAAACGGCAATGGTATAGAGGCAGACTATTTGCCAGAGGGAGCTGAAAACCCACATACCAGCTATAAAGAATTGCCAGTTGGCACATCTGAAGGATTTTCATGCTTTTGATAAAGCTAGAATTCTTATGGTATTTTATCGATGCGTAGACAGACAGCAAAAGCAATGCCATCATCAAAGAGTAGGCCAAAGCTGAAACAAAGGGTGGTTCAGTTTGGTTGGTAGTCAAAAAATGATGCATCCAGTTTCCTTTCTACTTTTAAAATCTGTATTTTCAAACTCCCAGGCAGCTTGAAAATCTAGGCAGAATTTTTCTAGTTACCAGAGAAATCATTTCCTCTTCCAATCTTTATTGGATCAATCGCTCTGCCTGTCTTTCCTTCATTTCTTTGAACAAGTAAGAAAATAGAAGCAAGGCCGTCGCTAAGACCACAGACACGATCATATAATTCCCAAGCATACTATGATCTCCTACCAGAGGCGGATCCTTTAAGAAACCGTAGTTGCCCCCAAATACAATATTTCCAAGCAAGATGAGGAAATCTAAGCCAAAGGTAATTTCTATGATACGTCGATAGGACAGATTAAGTCTATCATAATGTTTCATCAGATAGATAATCGAATTGCCTAACAAAGCCAAATGACCGATGAAAAATGAAAATAGCGTGATATGCGGAAATGAATAGGGATCCAAAATCGGATAGACAATGGCGCAAATCGGTCCAAACACTCCCAATAAGGCGAAATATTGCTTATAGGCTACTTTATCTGGCAGTAGCAAGACAGCAAACATCGCCACTCGGCAATGATACAAGGGGAGACTCTCCGACAAAGGCTCCTGAATAGCCAAATACCAGCCATACAAAGAGACTAATTGCACAATTTGGGCAACTCTAAAAAAAGTCTGTACTTTCTTTCGCTCAAAATAACGACTAGCAACATAGATGACGGACACTAGGCTCATCATGAGCAGAATATAAGCAAAAGGCGTTATCACAGGCGGTTCTGTTTTGTGACTAGTAAAAAAATCTAGTAAATTCATCTTTAAAATTTTCATCCTAATAAATAATTTTTAAGGACACTGGGCTTGCTCTTCCTAGTAAAGTCCTTAATTTCTTTTCAAAAAGTTTTTCAACTTCCTAGAGTAATAGCTTCTGGCCATTACAACTCTAGTCAGATTGAGCTAGATTATCTGGGCTACTAGATATAAGCATCCAGTCAGCATCAACTTCAATCTAGTCTATATATTGTTCTTGCTGATTCTGATAAATATCCCAGAGAAGCTGCAGCTGCTCTTTTGTTATCCTTTTCTCGGATAGAAGAGGCAAATCCTGTGGGGCAAAGAAACTCAGCTCGGTAATTTCTAAATTGGGCTGAAAATCTCCCTCTTTCAGCTGACACTCAAACACGAGCTTGACATACTGCTTACTTTGTGGCTGAAATTTATTGCTATCAAAGACAGCCAGCAAGCGTACTACGCTAGCTTGAAATCCCGTTTCTTCCTGAATTTCTTTTACTATATTTTCTTTGGGAGATAAGCCTACTTCGCAGAAACCACCCGGCAGAGCCCATGTCTCCTCTTGCTGACCTCGTACTAGACAAATCTTGCCCTGCTGAACGATAAAAGCTCGGACATCGACTAAAGGAGTCGCATAATAATCTGTCGGCCGGAGCAAGTCAGACAGCTCATCCGGTTCCAGATGGCTGGTCTCGTTGAGCAACTGATTCAGATTGTCTCTGATATCCGCGTAGCGTTCTCGATCAAAGTCACTGGCAGCAAAAGACAAGCCTGTATCCGTTATAGCTAACAGTCGTTGCAAAATTAAAGCTGTATCAGTTGTCCCCATGCTCCAAGGCCTCCACTAGTTTATCCAACTTCATCGAATTACTGCCCTTGAGCAAGATTTGGTCGGATGATTGCAACCAAGTCTTAACAGTCTTGGTCAAATCTTCAAACTGATCCTTGTCAGCATTTTTAACAAAATAATGCACCCGATTTGGTGGGTAGATTTCCCGAGCATAGACGTAGAGGGCTTCCATGTCCTCTCCATAGAGGAAAAGATCGGTAATAATCTCTGGATTGAGACTGGTAATCATAGCTCCGTGCATGAGCTTGGAGTCAGCACCCAGCTCTTTCATATCCGCCAAGACTGCAGCCTTGCGGCCACCCTGATTAGCTGGAATCGCTGAGAAGGTTTCAAGAATCAAGCGCATAGCTGTTGGATTGGCATTGTAAACATCAGACAGGATATCAGCTCCATTAGCCGCCTTCTTCCACTCGGTTCGATTGCGGGTCAATTCCAGCTGGGCAAAAGCCTGACGGATCGCCGACTCACTGACACCCTCCTGCAAGGCTACGTAAGAGGCTATCATAGCGTTAGTCGCATTGTATTTGCCAGTCACAGGTAGGTCAATCGCCTGTTCCAGAAAATTCGCTTCAAAGGTCAAGCTGTCTTTGCGCTCTTCTAGACGAGTCAGACAAATATCTGCATCGGGACCAAAGCGAACTACTTTTTGCTGGTCTGGCAGAAAATCATTGACGATCTTATCAGCTGGAGCCAAGAACAAGCCGCCTTTCTTCATGCCATCTGCAATTTGCATCTTTCCTTTAGCAATTTCCGTACGGCTTCCGAAAAATTCTAAGTGAGCTTCGCCAATCAAGGTCACAATGCTAGTCTTTGGCTTGGCAATTTCAGACAGAAGATGGATATCTCCCAAATGATCCTGTCCCATTTCCAAAACCAGCTTTTCTGTGTCGTCCGGCATGTGGAGGACTGTGTAAGGCAGGCCAATTTCATTATTATAATTGCCTTGGGTCTTATAGGTTTTGTAGCTAGTAGCCAGTAGCTGGGCCAGCATGTCCTTGGTTGTAGTCTTCCCATTGGAGCCCGTCACAGCGAGCACATCTACGCCTGTCTTTTCCAGATAGTACTGAGCCAAGGCTTGAAAGGCCGCGAGCACATCATCGACCAAAATATAGGGTCCTTCTGCTACCGGATGCTCAGACAAGGTAGCCGCAGCTCCCTGAGCAAAGGCTGTCGCGATAAAGTCATGACCGTCACGCGCACCCTTAAGCGGGATAAAAAGATCCCCCGCCTCAATCAAACGGCTGTCAAATTCAGCCTTTCTAAAAGTCACATTTTCAAACTGACTGACATCATTTTTCGCAGCTAAGACTTCTGCTATTTCATATAAATCTAATTTCATATTTTTAACTCATTTTTCCGCTTTTTCCCAAAAAAGAAGGGAGTGAGGCCAGACCAAATGTTGAACACTCAGTCTGTCATCTCAGTCCCTCTATTATATCATATTTATAAAAGATGCGCTTCTCTCTTAGCAAAGGCTTCTTCAGCTAGACTTACCAATTTCTCAATCAACTCGGAATAAGGCAGTCCCATATTTTCCCAAAGCAAGGGATACATAGACCATTGAGTAAAGCCAGGCATGGTGTTGAGCTCATTGAGGAAAATGTCCCCCTCTTCAGTGTAAAAGAAATCACAGCGCGCCAATCCCTGTCCACCCAAGGCACGAAAGGTTATCTCAGCATTCGTACGCATGACTGCAATAACCTCGTCCGAGATTTTCGCAGGAATGTCCATGATAATCTTATTGTCAATATACTTGGCTTCATAGTCGTAGAAAGCCACATCTTTGACCACTTCGCCCGGCAAGGTGCTCTTAACGTCATAATTTCCTAAGAGACCAACCTCAATCTCACGCGCATTGACTCCCTGCTCAACCAAAATACGGCTGTCGTACTTAAAGGCCAAATCCAACGCTGCCCGCAGCTCCTCTTGATTATCAGACTTGGAAATACCGACACTAGAGCCCATATTAGACGGTTTGGTAAAAATCGGATAAGTCAATTTTTCTTCGATTTCGGCAATTTTTTCTTCCAGATTTTCACCCTCAATCACCGCTACATAAGGCACCTGCGGAATTCCAGCAGACTCCAGAATACGTTTGGTAGTGATTTTGTCCATGGCAACACTGGAAGACAAGATATTGCAGCCCACATAAGGAAGGCGCAGCACTTCAAGGAAACCTTGAATAGAGCCATCCTCGCCCATCGGTCCATGAAGAACAGGAAAGACAACTGCATTTTCCTCATAAATATCACTCGGTTTGACTTGCTGCGAAAGATCAACCGTTGCATTGGTCATGAGCTTTTCATCTGCAGACAGCTTTTCTGTAAATTCCTGCGTTTTGATAAAATCGCCGGCTTTTGTGATGAAATAAGTCTTGACAGAAAATTTGTCATAGTTGATAGCTCGCATGACACTCTCAGCCGACAAGACTGAAACTTCTCGCTCAGCGCTGCGGCCACCATATAGTAAAATCAAGGTTTGTTTGACCATTATCTTATCCTAACATTTCTAGCTATAAGTTCATTTTGGGTTGCCCCATCTTCTTTTTAGACTGTTTCAGTATACCATATTTCACCGCATTTTTGAATAGAAAAAAGACTTCCAAAGCTGTTTTTCAGCAGGAAATCTTTCTTTCATCTTACAATTCTGTCCGATTTTCAATCGCTCGGAGCAGGGTCACTTCGTCTGCATATTCGATATCAGCGCCGACAGCCAATCCGCGGGCCAGACGAGTCACCTTGATACCAGCGGGCTTGAGCACCCGCGAAATATACATAGAAGTCGCTTCTCCGTCAGCCGTTGCATTGGTAGCCACAATCACTTCCGTCACTTGGCTGTCCATCAAGCGAGTCAAGAGACTCTTGAGGTTGATGTCATCTGGTCCTACACCGTTCATGGGGGAGATGAGGCCGTGGAGAACATGATAAAGGCCGTGGTATTCTTGGATATTTTCCATAGCAGACACATCGCGACTATCCTCAACGATCAGAATCACAGTCTGATCACGCGTTTGATCTGTACAGATGGCACAAGGATCATCGTCCGTCAGATTACCACAGATAGAGCAGTAGGTCAGCTCGCGTTTAGCAGCTAGTAGATTTTTGGCAAATTCATTGACATCATCGTCACTCATCCCGATGGTATAAAAGGCCAGACGAGTAGCTGTCTTGATGCCGATACCTGGCAACTTGGAAAAGCTATCAATCAATTTAGCGATAGGGGTTGGATAAAGCATAATGGTAATAGTTGAGCAATAAAATAATCAGCAAATTTTACTGCTTTTCCTTTCTAATTCACAGGGTGCTGTTGGTTGTAAAGATTGATAATATCACGGGTAATACTGTGGCTGACCGTTGAGGAAAGGTCAGTATTGTGCGGAAAGACTACGGCTACAGCTATTTTAGGATTATCGCTTGGTGCATAGGATACAACATTGGTATTAATAGCAGATGTACCACTGTTGACGAAGGTTTCAGCAGTACCTGTTTTGGCACTGATCGAAACCATAGCGCCCTGGGCAATCGTCCGTCCAGTTGTAAAGCCACTCCATCCATTGACCACCTGATAGAAACCTTGTTTTATCAGAGCCATATTTTCCTCAGAAATATTGACCTGATTTAATTCTTTTGTTTCCTTCTTCTCAATCAAGTCTCCCAGTCCACCTTGGTCATTGTTGGCGTAAATGCCTTCAACCAGATGCGGAGCTACCCGTTTGCCGTTATTGGCTACCGTCGCCGCATATTGAGCCAACTGAAGCGGGGTGTAGTTATCAAACTGACCAAAAGCATCCGTAATATAATTGCTGACTGTGAAGTTTTTAGGAATATAGCCTGTTGATTCTGTCGGTAAATCAATCCCTGTTCCATTCCCCAGACCATATTCTGCAAAAGTCGAACGGAGCTTTTTCATTGAAGCATCGACATTATGGGTTCCTAAAGCCATATTTGGGCTATACGGAGTTCCAAGCATATTTAGGGCCACCTGAACCATATAGGTATTAGACGAGTATTCCAGAGCCTCCACCGCTGTAATAGAGCGTGAACCATAGGCCGTAAACCAAGAATTGATGGGAGCAGAACCCGCGAAAAGAATCGGCTGATCGACCAAGGATTGATTACCAGAAATGGCTCCGTACTGCCAACCAGCGGTCAAGGTGGCCGCCTTGACGACAGAACCAGGAACGAAAACATTGGTAATGGTACCCAGCGCATCCGCTGAGATATCGCCTGTTTCCAGATCATGCTTGACACCAGCCAGGGCCAAGATTGACCCCGTATTGGGATCCATAGCCACGGCATAGACACCTTCTGAATAGGTGGCGTTGCCCTTGGCTAGCTCCATATTAAAGGCATTTCTAAGAATATCCTCAACACCCTGCTGGAAGGTCAGATCTACGGTTAGCTTCAGGTTGTTCCCTTTGCTTCCCTCGGAAATGGTCTCAACGCTCTCCATGTTGCCATTTTTGTCCAGCCGAATTTCTTTCTCTGCTCGTTTTCCTTGCAAAACAGACTCATACTCTTTTTCCAGATAAGAAATTCCCACTCGGTCATTCAGAGAATAGCCCTTCTTGACATAGTCGTCTGCTTCCTCAGCTGGCAGACCTGTTTTTTCGGTCGAAATTTGACCAACAATCGAAGCCAACGATGTTTCCAAAACCTTCCGGTTCCAGCTAGTTGAAATACTAATACCCGGAAGCTCTTTGCCGATGGACGCAATCGTAGCGACCTGCTCCGTCGTCAAATCATCTGTCTGAATCGTCCCTGTTGAAAAGTTTGGCACGGCATTCATCTGGCTAAATAGAGCGATAATCCTCTTTTCCTCATCCGTATAGCCCAGCTGACTTGGATCAATACTCTCTGCAGCCGCTTTATAAATCTTGGCTTCAGGTAGACGATTGCCATCCGTATCAAACTTTTCTTCCTTGGGTAATTTTTCAACCACTTCTCGGTAAACTTTATTATCCGCCAGATAATAGTCAACTTCTTGGCGCTCGGTCACCTTTAGGTCAGACACGGACACATACTGCAGTAACTTTTGTGCTGTTTCACGGATTTCTTCTGCTGTCAGTTTATTATCTCGCGTAAAGGTCACCACTTGCTTGGTTGTGTTCTCCACCAGGGGCTTGCCTGAAGCGTCATAGATCTGCCCACGAACCGAACTCGATTTTATCTTTGTTTTACTTGCTTTAGCTAATTTATCTGTATAAAATTCTTGATTGACGACCTGCATATAGCCCAGACGAGCGATCAGCACCAAAAATAAGACCCCGACTATCCCAAATAGAAGGTAGAGTCGGCCTGTGATAGAATGGCTATCAAATTTTCTCTTAGACATTTCTTCTCTCATCCTCGTAAAAATCTATCTTTTATTTTATCACATTTCCCCAGCAATGAAGCATGGAAATCTAAAAGGATCGAAAAAGAATTTTTCTCCAATAATGAGAAAATCTATAATTTCTGTAGTGGGTAAAACCACTGTAGAAATTATGGATCTAAAATTATAAACGCCTTAGATCTTACCTACTCAAACGCAACGCTAGAAGCCACTAATAACCTCATCAAGGTCATCAAGCGCAATGCTTTCGGCTTTCGGAACTTTGACAATTTTAAAACTAGAATCCTCATCGCTTTGAACATCAAAAAGGAGAGAACCAATTTGGTCCTCTCCAGGGTATGACTTTTGGATAACCCACTACAGTTGACAAACATACTAAGATTAGTAGTGAAGAAATCTCCGACGGAAGAGAGTACTCACTACTTTTTCTTGATGTTAAAGTAGTGGTGTCTTGTAAAGTCGTAGGGCTCTATGGCGCTAGACGTCGCTTGAAAAACTGGCAAGACACCTTGTTTTAGGTGGAGTTTGATCAAAGTATGTGGGACGCTAAACGTCGCGTATTGAAAATAAAATCACTAAAACATGGAATTATTCAAGACAAAAGAGGTAATGTCATGCGTGCAGTACTTGGAATGGATGTAAGTAAAACAAGTTCTGAGGTGGCAATTTTAGTCAACGGTGAGAAGGTTCATGGCTACACCATACTCAATGATGCCATTGGATTCAATCGCCTGTTGGGGGACTTGAAAACTGTTCATAACCCTGAGATTATATTTGAGGCCACAGGCGTCTATTCTCGACGTCTTCAGGCCTTTCTTGAGGAATGTGGTTACTCTTATATACGGCTAAATCCACTGGAAGCTAAGAAGCAATTGGACAGTCTGCGAGTTCGTAAAACAGATAAAATTGACGCTGAAAAGTTGGCTAAATCTCAGCTTGTGCACAATCGTAAACCAACTTACGTGCAGGAAGAAGTTTATCAACATCTGCGTGATTTAAGCCGTTTCTATCAAAATATGACTGAAGATCTTGTTCGAGCTAAAAACCGTCTGCACAAGGTCCTACAAGTCACCTTTCCTGAATTGGAAAATCTCTTATCCACACCAACTGGAGAGCAATATTGGAACTTAGTGATGGCTTTTCCATGTAAAGAGTTTGTATTAAGCCTATCTCAAAGTGACTTGTATGAGATTATCCGTCAATCTACCTCCAAACGCATCTCTGAAAAGCGTATTGCTTACCTGACTGATAAACTGATAAAACTCGCTAAACAATCTTTTTGTGCGGTCAAGAAAACCTCTCCAATGCTTGAAGAGGTTCGTTACTATGCTCAAGAATTGCTTCGTCTTTCTGAACGCAGACAAGTTGTCTTAAACGACATGGTAGCTCTAGCTCAGCCTTTACCAGAGTATGACACCTTACGGTCAATTCCTGGCATCGCAGAAACCACAGCGACATCTATCATTGGCGAATTGGGAGATATTCGTCGCTTTCAGTCTACCAATCAAATCAACGCTTTTATTGGCATTGACCTGAGACACTATGAATCTGGAAACTTTCTCGCTAAGGAACACATCACTAAACGAGGTAATCCCTATGCCAGAAAAATCTTGTTCAAGTGCATTCACAACATCGCTTCAGCTAGTCATACCAATCCCTGCCATATCGCTGACTTTTATGAGAAACGAAAAAGACAATCAACAATAGCTTCAACTAAGCCACATACGATTGCCTCTATACATCGTCTCATTCGAACAATGTATTACCTCATTACGCATAACAAACTTTACGATTATTCTTTGACCCAAAATCGATAAGGCTTTCTATGCCGTATTATTGTAACACCTTGTTTCAAAAATACCAGATGAGGTGTTTTTTAGCATGCCCTTTTATGGATCAAAAAGTGTTAAAAATAAGACAGTAACCTCAGAATAGCTACTGTCTTATCTCTTTTTTTACTTAAAGCCTTGATAGACTTGACAAATGGTAGAAAAGAGCCGAATTTTTCTCCAATAATGAGAAAAAGCCCTGCTAGGCAGAGCTTTATCACCAATTATTTTCCAAGGTAGTATTCAGCAACTACGTTCAATTTTTCGTCGAATTCGAATACCAATGGTGGGAAGTTAGGGATTTCCACGTCCATGATTTCGTCATCTGACAATTGTTTGATGTGTTTAACAAGGGCACGGATTGAGTTACCGTGAGCTCCTACGAATACGTTTTTACCATCTTTAAGCGCTGGAGCGATTTTATCTTCCCAGAATGGAAGGGCACGTTCCAAAGTCACTTTCAAATTTTCAGCATCTGGGATTACTGAGTCGTCAAGTGAAGCGTAACGACGGTCAGTGTGAGCCGAGTGCTCATCATCACGGTCCATTGCCGGAGGCAATACATCGTATGAACGACGCCAGATGTGAACTTGCTCATCACCAAATTGTTCAGCTGCTTCAGCCTTGTTTTTACCAGTCAAACCACCGTAGTGACGTTCGTTCAAGCGCCATGATTTTTCAACTGGAACCCAGAGTTGATCAGCTGCTTCAAGAGCTAAGTTTGTTGTTTTGATTGCACGTTTCAATACTGAAGTGTAAGCTTGGTCAAATTCGATACCTGCTTCTTTGATCAATTTACCAGCGTCGATTGCTTGTTGTGTACCTTTTTCAGAAAGATCTATATCAGCCCAACCAGTGAAAAGGTTAGCTTTGTTCCATTCAGACTCACCATGGCGAGCAAAAACCAATTTTACCATTAGATGGATTCTCCTTTTATTTTCCGAGGTCTACCCCGTTTATCTATTCTATTTTACAAAATTTTCTCTCAAAAATCTAGTCTCAGTGAAATATTTGTGAAATTTTCCACTTGCTCGGACTTTTAAGAAAATCAATTCTCACTCAAGACTTCTAGCTAGCCACTTGTTCTTGCTGGGCGCACTCTGGACAAATGCCATAAACGACCATCTGACTCTTGGTAATTTGATAACCGGTCTGCTCTGCTGCTTCCTGCTGAACGTCTGGCAAATCCAAGTCCATATCCGCAATTCGACCACATTTTTCACAAATGACATTGAGGTGTTGATGCCCCATAAAATCATAATAGGTCGTCGTGTCATTACGAACCTTGAGCTCAGATACAAAGCCTTCATCAATCAACACTTTTAGGTTGTTATAAACAGTGGCCAAGCTCATATTAGGAAATTTAGGCAAGAGGGCTTGGTAAATCATCTCTGCGCTAGGGTGGTCATGACTGCTGATGATAAAAGCAATCACGGCCTTTCTCGTCTCTGTGATTCGAACACCTTTCAGCCTCAGATGTTCAATTACTTCTTGGTAATTCTTTTCATACTCTTCATTCATCTTCTCTATACCCCATCTACATTCATTTCTAGCTTATTTCCATTATATCACGACAAGGAGGGATTTGCTATTAAGAATGATTGTAAATAAGAAAAAATATTAACTCACCTAATAGACCTATTCATTTTAATTAAGTAGATTTTTGCCTCAAAGCACGATATGATAGAGATGTTAACAAACATGTAAGCGCTTAAATTATATGACATGTCAGCTTTATAGTAACAAATTCTGTAGCCAAGCTTCTGCTATTTTACCTGCCTTGCAGGAAACATGCAGGACAACTATTTGGGTACGGCTGGTTTTCTACCACTTTTTAGAAAAAAATATATAAATGAGGATATCATTATGAAAAAAACACCAAATCGCTGGTTCATTTTAGCAGCAGCTATCTTAACCAACCTTTCTTTAGGTGCTGGATACGCCTGGTCTGTTTTTCAAAAAGCGCTACTGGAAGCCAATGCTAGCCAAGGATGGGTGCAAGCTCAAACCTCTCTAGCCTTCAGTATCTCTTTTGCAATGGTGCCAATCGGCATGATTCTTTTCGGACCTAAAGTCGATTCATTAGGCCCTAAGAAATTTGTCTTTCTAGGAGGCATTCTCTTTGGTGCTGGTATGTTTGCTACAGGATTTGCAACTTCTCTTCCTGTACTCTACTTAACCTACGGGGTTGTCCTTGGTCTCGGTATCGGATCAGCCTATGGCGCTTCAACTTCTGTCGCTACCAAATGGTTCCCTGATAAAAAAGGTCTCGCGGGTGGTTTAACCGCAGCTGGCTTTGGACTTGGACCACTAATCATCGGACCACTTGCCAAAACTCTCATCGCTTCAATGGGCGTTTATTCTACATTTAAAGTTCTGGGGATTGCCCTACTTGTCGTTATCTGCTGCTCTTCTCTTGTCATGGAAAAAGCTCCAGCAGCTGCTCCAGTAGCAGGAAGTTCTGCACCGACAGGCAAAACTCACAAAGAAATGCTACGCGAAGGCAACTTCTGGTTGCTGTGGCTCATCTACATTTTAGGTGCTACTGGTGGTATGATGATTATCGGTTCAGCAGCGTCTATCTCTGACCAATATAAACTAGTTGGAGAAGCAACTCTATTCGTTATGCTGGTTTCTATTGCCAATACTTTTGGACGAATCTTTTGGGGAGCTGTATCGGACAAAATCGGCCGCTACCCTACTGTAATCGCCATGTTTGGCGCTGTCGCTGGTGGCTTGGCGCTGACCGCTCTCTTTAAAGGGGAGGGAAGCATCCTTGCAATTTTAGGCGTCATGCTTGTCGCCCTGTCCTTCGGTGGCTTCCTTGGATCTTTCCCAGGTATTACAGCCGAAAATTGGGGCGTAGCCAATGTCGGCACAAACTATGGCTGGATGTTCACGGCTTATGGTGTTGCAGCTATTGCCGGACCACAGTTGGGTGCTCGACTTGCTCAAGCAAACAAGGGAGACTATTCAATGGCTTTCTACATCGTTATTGGTATGGCACTCCTTGGTATCGTTCTACAATTATTCTATATTTCTAAATCAAAGAAAGCTTAAATCTAACACTAACTCTGGGGTATCCTGGAGTTTTTCTTTGACAAAGAATCTGTTAGCCAGCAAAAATTGAAAAGAGCTCTCCTGACCAACATAAAAGCCGAGACAAACTCGGCTTTTCTTTCTAACGGAACGATTCTAGATCAACTGTCAGTACCTGACCGTCTCGGACAACCTGCTGCCCTGCAATATAGACATCCTGAACATCGCTGCCTTTGACTGCATATACTAGGTGCGACAACATATTTTCCAAAGGATAGAGGTGAAGTCGTCCCTTAGGCTGAATGGCAATGAAATCGGCTTGCTTGCCCGTTTCCAGACTGCCAATTTTGTTATCCAATCCCAGCGCCTTTGCTCCTTCAATGGTCAAAGCTTTCAAGGCCTGCTCGATCGTAAACTGGGTTGCATCACCTGCTCGCATTTTCTGAAGGAGGGCTGCTGTCCGACCTTCTTCAAACATATCCAGATTATTATTGGAAGCAACAGAGTCCGTCGCTAAGCCAACAGTCACCCCAGCGGCTAGTAAATCCGTCACTGGAGCTACACCGGAAGCCAGCTTGAGGTTGCTGATAGGATTGTGGGCGATGCTGACTGGTGAAGCCGCTAAATCTGCAATCTCTGACGGATTGAGCTCAACTCCGTGAGCAAAAATACCTGGCTGCTCCAAGTAGCCCAAACCCTTTAAGAAAGCCAGAGGACGTTTACCATAGCGTTCCAGGATAATTTTATTTTCTTCCTGAGTCTCTGCCACATGGATATGAAGCTTCAAATCCAGCTCACGAGCTAGCTCAAGACTGCCCTTGAGCAGATCTTCGTCACAGGCATAGGGCGAATGTGGCGCCACCATGACCTGAAAATCTTCATCTTCATAAGCGAGGATTTCCTCAATAATGGCACGAGTACGAGCCAGAGTCTCTTCGGCTGTTTCCGCCTCTGAGCTAAAGAGGGTTGGTGAGAAATAGCAGTGCATACCAGACTGCCGCACAGTCTCATAGATCCTGTCAATCTCCACTCCCTGAGGATTGTACATGTCGTTAAAAGTCGTTGTTCCCGATTGGAGCATTTCAGCTAGAGCCAGCTGGACAGCTTTGGTTGTTAGATCCGATGTGAATTGGCTTTCTGCTGGCCAAATATAATCCTCCAGCCATTCGTGCAGATTGCTATCATCACGAATCCCGCGCAACAAGGTCATAGCAGAGTGAGTATGGCAGTTAACCAGCCCTGGCATGATCCAAGCACCCTCATAATCCACTAGCTCGCTGCATTGTTCTAACCAAGCCTCGTCATAGGGACCACAGTAGGCAATGCGTTCATCTTCCACGACCAACAAACCTTCCCGATAAACATGAAATTCGCTGTCACAGGTCACCAGATTGACATTCGTATAAGCTTTCATCCTTGCTCCTTCTCATTTCGTTTTAGCTATTATAGCAAGCCTAGTAAACTAGCGCAAGAATTTTCCAAGATTATTTAAAATAAAGATAATCAGGATTGGGAGTCATATAATACAACTCTCCTTTAGAGAAAATCAGATTAATTTTATGTTGCTTGTAGCTATATAAAATATAATCACTCTCCAACTGATAGTCTTGGTTCAAGCTAGCTGCCTGAGCAATATCCGCTGCCGTTACATAGAAAGCCTTTGCCTGTTCTTCCGTCACATGCTGACCTCGATAGAGCTCTTTTATATTTTCTAACTCCTGAGCTTTAAAAGTGTCCTTAATGTAGTTCGGATCCTTTATGACAGCCTCTGGCTCGCCAAGAACCTTTTTGACTTGCTCCTCTGTATAGCCTTTGAAATCAGGCGCTTGAGCGCTAAATCCTCCCTCAAAAGAACGATAATACACCTTGGCATTTCCTGTTGCATAAATTTTGTCTTTATTGGCAGACTGTGCATCTTGAGGCAAGCCATCCGTTACTTCATCTGGCGAACTTGTCGCCTTACTCTCAGAAGCTGGAGCACTAGATGATGAGGTCTGGCTACTCTTTGATTTTTCTTGCTGACTGGAGCCTGTAGCTTTCGTCGATTCTGATTTCTTTGGTATTTTCACCTTTTGGACAGAAGAAGCTTCAGACCTAGGAACCCTTTTCCTTGGATAATAGCAAGCTGTCAAAGCCATGACAGCTGCAAGCATGGTTAAAAAGGTTATGATTCTTTTAAAATACATAGTTACCCCCATTTCTTAGCTACATTATATCATATTTTAAGTTTAGCAGGAGGAGCATCCTGATTTTTACTGTCTTCTCTAACAAAAAAAATACTATGTCTTCTAGAAAGTTCAGATGATTAATGTTATTCCAAAACATAAGAAAAAACCTACTGCACAAGCTAGGAAGCTGATACAATAGGCTTTTGATTTTTGTTTTATTTTACAGCGTCTTTAAGAGCTTTACCTGCTTTGAAAGCTGGAACTTTAGAAGCTGCGATTGTGATTTCTTTACCAGTTTGTGGGTTGCGACCTTTACGTGCTGCACGCTCACGAACTTCAAAGTTACCAAAACCGATCAGTTGAACTTTTTCACCTTTTGAAAGGTATTCTGTAACTGCTGCAAATACAGCGTCAACTGCTGCTGCTGAATCTTTTTTAGTCAATTCTGTAGCTTCTGCCACTTTTGCGATCAAATCTTGTTTGTTAGCCATTTAACAAATCCTCCAATTTTTTTCTGGGTTAATAACCCTAACAGATATTATCATATCTAAAAAAAGCGTCTAGGTCAAGTCTTAAGCAGACATTTTACAAATAATTTACCTTATTTATAGCGAACTAGAACGGCCCATGCATTTTCTCCAGTGTGAGTTTGGATGATGGAACCTGTTTCTAAGACAGGGATTGGTTTTTCAACAAACTCCTGCAGCTCTTCCTTCATTTGATTAGCAAATTCTGGTCCACCCGCATAGGAAATTCCGATTTCTTCAACTTCCTTTTCTTTCAGAGACTCTTTCAAGTCATCCAGCCATTTCTTAAAAGTTTTAGCACCTCGGCCTTTGACAATAGGAGTCAAAGTATGATTTGTCATCTGCATGACGACACGAATATTTAAAAGCGAGCTAATCAGACCAGTCACACGGCCGATACGGCCACCTTTGACCAAATTT
>NZ_KQ969062.1:1649623-1654488 GCF_001578775.1 Streptococcus cristatus
CTTTTGTAAAATCTCCTCCAAAGTCGCTCCGGCTTTTGCCATTTTAGCAGCCTCAACGACTTGGAATTTCATGGCTTGGTCCGTGAAAGAACTATCGACAACCGTTACATCAGCTTTGGCCAAGGTAGCACCCTGACGAGCTGCCTCTACGGTGCCAGATAAAGCATGAGACATGTGAATCGAGATAATTTGAACATCTTCTGCTGACAAATCTTCGAAAACTTCTGCAAATACTCCAACTGGTGGCTGGCTAGTCTTGGGCAGATTTTTACTAGACTTCATCAACTGAAGGAACTCTCCCTCCTTCAAATTGGAATCCGAGTAGACTACACCGTCAATCATGACTGTCAAAGGAACTATCGTAATATTCAAATCTTTTGCTAGTTCAGGCTCAATCGTAATCGAAGAGTCTGTCACAATTTTAATTTTTGTCATATTTTCCCTACTTTTATCCTGTTATTGAGTCTATTATACCAAAAAATCCTAAGTTTTTGTGAATCAATCTTAGCTTAATCCATAAATCTCAGAAAAATAAGAGCCTTCTAAGTCAAACGATACTTAAAAGACTCTTAATGATTTGATTAGGTCCTAGCCAAAGTTTATACAAAGAGCTGCACTTTTAAGCCTCATCATCTTTGCGCTTGTGACCAAGAATCATGAATCCTAGACTCGCAAGAAGAGCACTTGTTGTCGCTCCCGCGATAGAAACTGGAGCTGTGCTACCTGTATTTGGTAAGGTCGCTTGTTTAGTCTTATCTCCTGCAGGAGTTGGAACAGCTGGCTTAGCATTTGGAACAGGTTTGCTTTCAGGCTTCTTCTCTAACTGATCCGTTTGAACTTTAGCTGCTGAATCAGTCTCTTGAGTTGGCTTCATTTCTGGAGTCACTGGTGGAACCGGACTTGGCTGAGGTTCTGGTTTTGACTGTGGTGCTGGTTCCGGTTGTGGTTCTGGTTTCGGCTGCGGTGCTGGTTCCGGTTGTGGTTGCGGACTAGGAGCTTGTTTCGCTTCAAAGGCCCATTTTCCTACGAAAGTCAAACTTGTTCCCTCTTCCACTTTTTCATAGCCCAGGAATTTCCAAGTACCATTTGTAGCAGCCACTTCTACAGGCATCGGTGCTTCTGGAACAAAAGCAATCGCTGCAGAAGAACTTGTAGTATATGTTCCACTTTGTGGAAGTAAGCTCAATACTTCTGCTGGCAAGTTGTTGTCTGCTGTCGCACTTTCAAAGCGGTAAGTCACTTTATAGGTTTCAGTTACCGGTGCAGGCAAAACATTAACTGGTACGGAAACTTCAGTAGAAGAACCATCTGGATAATCAACACGAACTGTACCGCTATAAGTAGCTGGTTTTGTGGTATCTATTTGGCCCACAGGTGTGATATCAACTGCCTTAGTGCCAGCTGGAAGGCTTGACAAGTTCGTCACATTATCGATCAAGTTTGGTTTGTCTCCAACCTTGATGATTTCTTCCGTTACCTGAGGCGTATAAATTTCAGCATTTTTCGGATTTGCCTTGAATTCCCACTTACCTACCAACTCTACATTAGCCTTGTTGACAACGGCGCTAGCTGCGTCGTAACCCTTGAAGGTCCAAGTGCCATCATTCACAGTATCTGTGTAAGTGGTTTCCGCTGGTTGTTGAACTGAAACTGCAACACCATTCACATAAGTCGCACTGTCGCTTGGAGTCAAGGATGTGATAGCCGCTGGAAGAGCTTTGCCAGCAGTCGCACTTTCGAAACGGTAACTTGCTTGGTACTTGTTAGCTTCAAAGGCCCATTTCCCTACAAACTCCACATTAGCCTTGTTGATAACAGCACTATCTGCAGCGTAGCCCTTGAAGGTCCATACACCGTCATTCACTGCGTCTGTGTAAGTAGTTTGAGCGGGTTGTTGAGCCCAAACAGAGGCACCATTCACATATTTTGCACTGTCGCTTGGAATCAAAGTGGTGATGGCTGATGGAAGAGCTTTCCCAGCAGTCGCACTTTCGAAGCGGTAACTTGCTTGGTACTTGTTAGCTTCAAAGGCCCATTTTCCTACAAACTCTACATTAGCCTTGTTGACAACGGCGCTAGCTGCGTCGTAACCCTTGAAGGCCCAAGTACCATCGTTCACAGTATCTGTGTAAGTAGTTTGAGCGGGTTGCTTAGCTGAAACAGAAGCGCCATTCACATAAGTTGCACTATCATTTGGAGATAAGGCCGTGATAGCAGCTGGAAGACCTTTCCCAGCAGTCGCACTTTCGAAGCGGTAACTTGCTTGGTACTTATTGGCTCTAAATTCCCACTGACCAACAAAGGTAACATCTGCCTTATTGACCACAGCACCAGCTGGAATGTACCTCTTAAAGGTCCAGATACCATCATTCACTACGTCTGTGTAGGTCGTTTGGATTGGCTGCTTAGCAGAAACTGCAACACCATTCAGATAAGTCGCACTATCGCTTGGAGTCCAACCTTTGATTTCTGCTGGAAGAGCTTTATCTACTGTTGCACTCTCAAAGCGATAAGCTGCTTGGTACTTGTTAGCTTCAAAGACCCACTTACCCACGAAAACTACATCGGACTTGTTCACGACTGCACTATCTGCAGCGTAGCCCTTAAACGTCCAGGTACCGTCATTCACTGTGTCTGTATAAGTCGTTTGAACAGGTTGTTTGGCTGAAACTGCTGCGCCATTCACGTAAGTTGCACTATCATTTGGAGATAAGGCCGTGATAGCAGCTGGAAGATCTTTCCCCGCGGTCGCACTTTCGAATCGGTAAGCGGCTTGATACTGATTCGCCTTAAATTCCCACTTACCAATGAAAGCTAAATCAGCCTTTTTCACAATCTTACTTTTAGCATCGTAACCAACAAAAGTCCATATACCGTCGTTCACATCATCTGTGTAAGTCGTTGTAGTTAGCTCTTCTGGTAGAACTTTTTGTGTATTGTAGTAAGTTGAGGTGTCTTTTGGTGTTTTCTTCTGGATAAAGTCAGGTAAAGAAAGTCCAGTCGTCCCACTTTCAAAACGATAGCTTACATGGTGCGGTCTAGGCGTTACTTCCCATATACCAGTATGTATCACGCGCTTGCCATCATAAGTCGCATTCTTGTGCTCATATCCCTTGAAGGTCCATATGTAATCTTTTTCGGCTTCTTCTACTGATTCTTTAGTCGGTTGCTTGGCTACAATTGTGTCGCCAATCTTGTAAGAGGCCTCATCTTTCGGAAGCATGTCCAAGATACTTTGTGGCAATTGGACACCTGCTTTAGATGATTTGAATACATATTCTGGGTTTGGAGTAGGTACCCAACTTCCAACAAAAGTCCGTCTTCCCACTCCAATAATGACCTTTTCTTTATCGTATCCTTCGAATCTCCAAGTCACCTTATTTACTGCATCAACATAAGTCGTTTCACTCGGTTGCTCAGCATCTACTTCTGTAAGAAACAGGCCGCCCATCTTATAATCAGTTGGATTTTTCGGAGTCAGCTTGGTAATGTATGCTGGCAATGCAATATCAGGATTGGTTGACTGGAACTCATAGTCGACACCATTTGGCTCAAAGCTCCACGTTCCAGTTATGGTTTTGACTCTCGTTCCTGCAATAGCTTTTCCATATTTAGCTGTATCAAAACCATGGAAAGTCCAAGTACCAGTTGGAACACTTACTGTAGTTGTCTCAAGTTGAATCACATCTTTGTAATCGTCCGCTTGAGCTACAAATTCACTAGCAGCTGGAAGCATTGAGCGAATCTTATTGGGCAGAGGATAGATCGGAGTTGAGTTCTTAAATTTATATTCTACTCTGTAGGTAGTATCAGTCTGTTTTGTAGAATCCTCAGGCAATTTTCCTTTAGAGGAAGTGTCTCCAGACTCTGCTCCTTTTGAAGGAATCTTATCCTTTCCCAAGATGACTTTTGAATTTTTATTACGAAGTCCTGAATTAACGAAGGTTACCAGATTTCGGTAAACTTTATCAATTTCTTCTTGCTTTGTCGCAGTTTGAAGTACGCTATCAGCTGCTGTCATCAAATCATTAAGGATTTCTAAACTCTCATCTGTTTTCCTTGAAAAATCCTTGTTACGCAACTCTTTGAGATAGTTCTCTAAAGCACTCTTCTTCAGACTAACATTTGCAGAAGGCGACTGTGCAGCTCCTTCTGTGGATGGCTGAACCGTTTCAGCAGCTGGTTGAGAATTTCTAAGAGCAGTTGAATCTGTCACTTGACTTGTCTCTGTCACAGTAGGGGTAGCAGATTTTAAGATAGCTTGATTGTCCTCTTTAGTCTCTGCTTGTACTGACGCAGAAGCCATTGTTGAAGTCGTCTCTTGATTCTCTATTTTTGTCGCTTCAGACGCTCCTTCTGAGGCTTGATTATCTGACTTATTTCCCACTTGTGCTGTAGATTCGAGCTCATCGGCGTGGACTGTTTGGTCCACTCCAATCGCAGTGGGTGCAAACAAAAATCCAATCGCAAGGGACACAGTAGCAACTGATAATTTGCGGATCGAATATTTTATCTTTCTGTCCTGAAAAGACATCCTTTCCTCCTCTTTTACTTTCTTGGCAACTATTATAGCATAAATAGTGATAATTGCATATTAAGAGAGCCTTTTCTTCGCGTTTTTGGTTTCCTATGAAATGAATAATCATCATAAGTAAAAATAGGTATTGACTATACTTCTATCTCCTGAGTACGAAAAAAGATTGAAAAGAGGCTGGGACAAAAGTCTAACCTTAAATATAAAAAGCGAACAAAACGAGTTATCTGACATTCAGAATTCGGTCTTGTTCGCTTTTTTGTCTAATCTATCGATTTTAAAAATTTAGAATAAAGAATTCCTAAAATCAAAATCTTTTTGTCCCGGCCTC
>NZ_KQ969062.1:1654508-1696678 GCF_001578775.1 Streptococcus cristatus
TCTTCAATCTTCTTGATTTCTTTATCGAGACGCTAGCAATCAAATATTCTATTCGTCCTCCGCCGCAAAACCATCATTTCTAATCGCATACTGCTCTATGATGCCATTATAACCAAAGAGAACTCCGTGGAGGACTCCGCCATAAACAGCTCCGCCATCCATGCCAATCTTGCCATCCTCAGTCATCCAGAGCTGATCAGTTCCCGGCGCCTCATGCAAGAGGTAAAATGTCGGTGTATGACCAAAGACAATCCTTTTGCCAGTCTGATTGCTGCCTTCGTGAAAAGGCGCGCGAATCCAGACTTTCTGATAATCACTTGTCTCTCGCCAATCTTTCAGCTCCAAATCTAGACCAGCATGGACAAAAATGTACTGCTCTGTCTCCAATAGGAAAGGCATCTGGCGAATAAAATCTACTAAATCGGCCGCCTCCATCTTGATACGTTCCGCGTCTGCTAGTCCATCTACAGGAGCATTGAGAGGCCGGCCTAAAAGCGAATTAATCGTCGTATCTCCGCCATTGCGTCGGTAGTGGTCATAAGATTTTTCAGGATTGTCCAGCCAGGTCAGAAACATATACTCATGATTGCCAGACAGACAAACAGCTCCTTCTTGGTCCACTAAGTCCTTGACCCGCTCCAAAACTGCTCGGCTGTCTTCGCCACGATCGATCAAATCGCCTAGAAAGACTAGTTGGCTACGACCGTCCCAATGCTGGAGCAATTCATCAAGCATGCCAGCCTTACCATGGACATCACCGATTACAAAATATTTTGTCATAGTTGCCACTTTCTAAAGAAGACCAAGACACCCGTGTCTCAGCCTCGCTTGTTTATTTTTTTAATAATTCTCTAGCCTGCGTCAAAGCAGCCTCCGTCACATCTTCGCCAGCCAGCATCTTAGCAACCTCCTGAACACGCTCATCAGCTGTCAGCAGACGAACCGTTGAGACGGTCGAATTCTCATCCGAAATCTTCTCAATAAAGAACTGATAATCAGCAATCGCAATGACCTGCGGCAGATGGGAAATAGCCAAGACTTGCCCGTTGGAGCCAATCTTGTAAATCTTCTGAGCGATGGCTTGAGCCACACGGCCAGAAACGCCCGTATCCACTTCGTCAAAGACAATGCTGGTCTTGCCTTCCTTACGAGAAAAGGCCGATTTAATCGCCAACATGAGACGGGAGAGCTCCCCGCCAGACGCAACCTTCACCAAAGGTTTGAAATCCTCACCTGGATTTGCCGAGATGTAGAATTCTACTTGCTCATTGCCTTCACGGTTGAACTTGCCCTTACTGAACTGCACTTTAAAGCGTGCCTTTTCCATGTAGAGGTCCTGCAGCTCCTGCTTGATTTCTGCTTCCAGCTGGGCTGCTAGGCCGTGACGAGCTTGACTCAGCTCCTGGGCCAGCTCTACCAGCTCTCTCTCCAAGGCCTTCAGCTCTCGGTCCATATCCTCTGAAGACAAGTTACTTCCAGTTAAAAGGCTGTATTCTTTGGAAATCTGAGCAAAGTAATCCAGCACATCATCTACTTGGCCGCCGTATTTACGCGTGATGCTGTTAATCAAGTCTAAGCGACTCTCCACCTGCAGCAGTCGATCTCCGTCAAAGTCCAGTCCATCTAAAATGTCCTCTAGGCGCTTGCTGACATCTTCTAAGACATAATAAGTCTCTGACAAGCTGCCTGAAAGCTCCTTGTAGGCTGGATCGTAATCTTCAATAGACTCAAGGTCATTCATAGCTGAGCGGACATTGGTCAGACTGGAAAAATCTTCATTGTCCAGCATGGTATAGGCGTTGGTCAGCGTATCTGCAATGAGCTTGTGGTTGAGCAATCGATCTCGTTCCTGATGCAGGGCAGTATCTTCACCACTTTTGAGAGCAGCACTCTCAATCTCCGCCATCTGAAACTCCAGCATCTCAATTCTGGCCTTATGCTCCTGCTGATTTTTCTGCAAAGTCAGGACTTGCTTGCGCAGGCTTCGATAGCGGTCAAAGGTTTCCTGATAGCGACCCTTGAGATTTAAAAAGTCTGCTGAGCCAAACTCATCTAGCATGGCAATATGATGCTGGGGTCTCATCAGCTCTTCCTGATCATGCTGACCATGGATATCCACTAAATGCTGACCAACAGTCTTTAGAACAGATAAATTGACCATCTGACCATTGATACGGCTGACACTGCGGCCATTTTGCAGAATTTCCCGACGGATAATCAACTCATCGGTCAGCTCCCAGCCTTGCTCCTCAAAAATCTCTCGCAAAGCTCTGCTATTTTCTAGCGAAAAAAGTCCCTCTATCTCAGCTTTGGGTGCCCCATGACGAATCACATCCGTCGTAGCACGACTGCCCAGCATCATGTTCATGGCGTCAATAATAATAGACTTACCGGCTCCAGTTTCCCCGGTCAAAACCGTCATACCTTGCTCAAAATTAAGGGAAATCTCCTCAATAATGGCAAAATTCTTAATCGAAATTTCTAATAACATAGACTTTCCTACCAATTATTGATTTCAGCCGTGACTTTTTGGGCTGCACTTTCACTCACTGCAACGATTAGGATACTGTCGTTATCCGCAATGATGCTGAAAATTTCCTCAGCAAATTCTTTACTCAGATGACGCTTGACGACCGCCGCACTCCCTGGTACTAGGTTAAGATTGAGCATATTTCCTAGATTTCGACAGGCCAAAATATTATTTTCAGCCAGCTTCAGACTATTGGTCGCTGTTTTGGGAAGCTCATAGATATAGGTATTATCTTTAAAAGGGATTTTGACAATCCCTAGCTCCTTGATATCTCGTGAAACCGTTGCCTGTGTCGCTGTAATACCAGACTCCCTGAGATGTTCTACAATTTCCTCTTGGGTGCCAATCTCAAATTCGCTGACAAATCGTCTGATTTTCTCTAATCTATCCTTCTTCTTCATCTTTAAATTCCCTGTGGGCTGCCTCTACGACAGCAACTAAGTCTTGTTCCAAGTCATTTTTCGGCTGTTCACTTTTCTCTAGAAAGGCTAGAAACTCAACATTGCCATGCCCACCCTGAATCGGAGAAAAATCCAAACCTTTGACTGAAAAACCTGCTTCCAGCATAAAGGCTGTCACAGTTTCCAGCACCGCCAAATGAACTTTCTTGTCCTTGATAATCCCCTTCTTGCCAATCTGCTCGCGGCCAGCCTCAAACTGAGGCTTGATCAAAGCCACGACCTGACCGCACTCTTCTAAAATCTGATAGAGGGCCGGCAAAATCAAGCTAAGTGAGATAAAGCTAACGTCAATGCTGGCAAAGCTGGGCCGAAAGTCAAAATCAGCTGGCTCCGCATAGCGAAAATTGAACTGCTCCATGCTGACAACCCGTTCGTCTTGGCGAAGTTTCCAGGCTAACTGGTTAGTCCCAACATCAACCGCATAGACCAGCTTAGCTCCATTCTGCAACATGACATCGGTAAATCCTCCAGTTGAAGCTCCGATATCCAAGGCCACTCGGTCTGCCACCGAAAGGCCAAACACTTGCAAAGCCTTTTCTAATTTTAGGCCGCCCCGACTGACATACTTGAGTTTTTCTCCCTTGAGCTTGAGCTCTGTTCCATCATCGATTTTTTCACCCGGCTTATCAAAGCGCTCTCCATTCGCAAGTGACACGACCAGACCAGCCATTACTCCACGCTTGGCCTGTTCTCGAGTCTCAAAGAGTCCTTGTCGATAAGCCAGTACATCCACTCTTTCCTTAGCCATCCAGTCTCAAACTTTCTATTATTTTTTGAATTTCTTTAGCTGAAAAATCACTTTCTTTTTCTAGTTGCCCCAGTAGACTTTTCGCTTGTTCCAGCGTTTCATCGAAAAAAGCTCTAGCTCCATCTAAACCTAGTAGAGCTGGATAGGTTGATTTCTCAGCCGCCAGGTCCTTCTGCGGTGTCTTACCGATCTGCTCAAAACTGGCCGTCACATCTAAAATATCGTCCCGCACCTGAAAAGCCAAACCCAAGAGCTCTCCCGCTTGACGGAGCTTCCCTAGGACTGATTGACTAGTCTGAGCAATGATCCCCGCTGCTACAAAAGGATAGGCCAAGAGCTTACCTGTCTTATTGGCATGAATAGTTTGTAGCTGATCCATGGTCAACTTGCAACCTTCGCCCTGCATATCCAAAACCTGCCCGGCCACCATACCAAAGGATCCAGCAGCCAGAGACAGCTCTGCTATCAGATCCACCTTGACCTGACTAGGGAGCTCTGCCATTGCCACCAAACCATAAGGATCCAAAAAGAGAGAATCTCCCGCCAAAATGGCCATATCCTCCCCAAATTTCTTGTGGCTGGTCAGACGGCCACGGCGGTAGTCATCATTATCCATAGCCGGCAGATCATCATGAATCAGGCTACCGGTGTGAATCATCTCTAAGGCTGCCGCCACCTGAAAGTGAGCGGGAGTTAATTCCAGACTAAAGCCCTCTAACAACTCCAAAAGCAAGAGAGGTCGGATCCGCTTACCACCGGCCTCGACAGAATAGAGAATGGTCTCAGTCAAATTCGCTGACACTCCCTTACTTTGATAAAAATCTTGAATCGTCAGGCCAATTTGCCTGATTTTATGCTCTCTTGTCATTCCATATCCGTTTCCGTGCCATCCGCCTGCATGACCTTGACCAAGGTCTTCTCTGCCTGATCTAGCGTCTTTTGCAAGTCTTTAGACAACTGCATGCCCTTCTGGAATTCAGCGATGGCCTCTTCCAAGGCCACATCCCCATTTTCCAGCTTCTGGACAATGGCTTCCAAATCAGCTAAGTTTTCTTCAAATTTCTTGTCTTTTGACATCTTTTACCTCAACTTGGACCTGACCGTCCCGCATGAGAATGGTCAGCTGGTCCTTCTTCTTGATATCCTGACTGGACTCGATTACTGTTTCATCTTTTTGGATAATAGCGTAGCCCCGCGCTACAATGCGACTGGTATCCAGCATGAGTAGCGCATCTGATAGCCGCTTGGCTTCAGCCACCTTATGATCATAGATCACTGCCATATTGCTACGCAACAAGCGCTCTTGCTGGTGCACCTGCTCCTGATAGCGCTGCACCTGCCGCAGAGGTGACAAAGATTCCAAGCGATGCTGGAGAATCTTGACCTGCTGGACTTCTTCACTATAATATTCGCGAATTTTTTGCTTTAATCGTAGATTGAGCTGGTCTAACTTTTGCAGGTAGCCATCATAAAGTCGCTCTGGCTGCCGAAAAATAACAGAGGAAGCCAGCTTGCGCAAACGTTCTCGCTGGTAGGCCAGACGATTGGAAGCTGCATTTGCCAGACGATTTTGCTGCTGACTCAAATGCCCCAGAAGATCCAGCTTGGTGACTGGCGTTGCCAATTCCGCTGCTGCTGTTGGGGTTGCTGCTCGTCGGTCTGCCACAAAGTCAGCCAGCGTTGTGTCCGTTTCATGCCCCACGCTGGAAATGATCGGAATCTGGGACTCAAATATAGCTCGTACGACGATTTCCTCATTAAAAGCCCAGAGATCCTCGATGGACCCGCCACCTCGACCTATAATCAAGACATCCAAATCTTCTCGCTCATTGGCTCGACGGATATTGGCTGCTACCTCGGCGGCAGCTCCTTCGCCCTGCACCTTGGTTGGATAAAGTAGAATGTCCACACCGGGAAAACGGCGGCTGACTGTCGTGATAATATCTCGGATGACAGCTCCACTAGGACTGGTCACCACCCCAATTTTCTTAGGAAATTGAGGCAAGGCTTGTTTAAATTTATCTTGAAAAAGACCTTCTTCTCCCAGTTTTTTCTTGAGCTGCTCGAACTGAACAGCCAAGGCGCCAATGCCGTCTGGCTCGGCCTTTTCAATGACAATCGAATAGGACCCACTTGGCTCATAGAGCTGCACACGGCCAATGACATTGACCTTCATGCCCTCTTCTAGTTCAAAACCAAGCTTTTTATAAACACCTGACCAGATAGTCGCCTGAATAACTGCCTTCTCATCCTTGAGGGAAAAATACTGGTGATTGGGACGCTTGCGAAAATTAGAGACCTGACCTGTCAGATAAACCCGTTCCAAATAAGGATCACGGTCAAACTTCATCTTCAGATAACGGGTCAAAGTAGAAACCGATAAATAATCTGGCATGTCGCTCCCTTTCTATTTTCTAGTATTTGCGTAACTTTTATTATACCAAAAAATGGAGGAAGTCAGTGCTTCCAAGTTCCCAATTTTCATGATAAAAATCACTAAGATTTTGTACTTTCCTTGATAATTTGATACATTTCGATGCGCAACTGTTGCGCAATGAATTCTAAGGTTAGTAAACTAGGAATCGAATCGCCTGCCTCAATACGAGCCAGCTGTCTGACCGTCAAACGAGTCTCATCTTCACACAGCAATTCCCTTGTCATTTTACGTTGTTCCCGCAGTTCTCGAATTTTTTTCCCAATTGCTACTTTTAGCTCTGACATGGCACTTTCCGCACTTATCCTTTTCTACTAGTTTTTATACTTCTAACTCTCATACTTTATTTTTATTATAGCACAAAAAAGTTTTCTATCGTATTAACTTTTTTCTATAAATTAAAAAAGTAATTATGTGAGAAAGTTGATGAATCTTATACTTTTCCTAACTAAGACAAGATTTCCTAATCCGCAAAAAGAGGCTCGGATTTTTCCAAGCCTCCCAAGATTTATTGACTAAAATTCTTCATCCAAGTCGAAATTTGTCGACTCAATTCTGTCGGTAATACCACATAAACCTCTTTGGCTAATTCATCCGCAATGGCTGAATGCAAGTAGGTCGCAGCTGTCACTCTTTCAAAAAGTGAAACCTGCTGAAATTGACCTGCAAAGCCGGCAATCATCCCTGCCAAGGTATCTCCCATACCGCCGGTTGCTTGATAGGGACCACCAACCTGCAGCTGATAAATATCCTTTTCTCCACTCTGAAAAACTCGTGTCCCATTCCTTTTCTGTACGACTAGAGTTCCCTTAGGAAATTGGTCAACAGCCTTTTGGCTAGATTTTTCGTCCTGCGACTCGATGGGCAAGCCAGACAAGCTTTCCCATTCTTTCTGGTGAGGGGTAAAAATTGTCTGGGAGTTTGGAAAAGGCAGAGCTTGCTTGGCAAAAAGCGAGATAGCACCCCCATCCATAATCAAGATTTGTTGTTTGTTTACAAGCTGTAAAACCAGCTGCAGTACCGATTTCTCTAAAGAATTTTCAGCCAAACCCGGCCCGATTAAAATAACAGTAGCCTTGCGGATCTGCTTCATCAGTCGCTCTTGCTCCCGCAAATCAAAGGACATAGCCTCTGGCAGATGGGCATGGAGGGCGGGAATATTTTCACGTTCAGTTGCAACAGTCACCAAACCAGCTCCGCTCCTTACTGTGGCCAAAGCAGCCATGATAATAGCTCCGCCATAGGGATAGGTCCCACCAATCAAGAGCAGGCGACCATAGTCGCCTTTATGGCTGTCTGGCGATCGATTTATAATAACCTTTTTCAAAAGCCTGTCACTGACTAGTTTCATCTTTGATCCTCTATAATTATTTAAACGTTTTCAAAAACCAATATTACCCGCTCAAGCACATCAAGCAAAGAAATTCGACTGCCATTTTCTATCCCTGATAAGCATATCTCTATTGAATTCTAGTTGCGTAAGAGAACAGTGTTGAGCCCAACAAAAAGCACTATCTTTTGTCACTTCAAAATCAAAAGCTAAAATGACTCTCCATCTCACCAGTTACCGCCAATAAGTATATCCTATACCTTGACAATTTTTTTCCGAAATTTCCATTCTTCATTTCAACCCGAGCAATTTTTCTTCTCCCATATTTTACCATATTTTCGCTCGATACTTAAAATGAAGAAACAGATTCAGAGAAAGGCCGCATGAAATTATTACATTGCTTACTACCACAGTATCTAAAAAATGGAGACTTTTATCAAAGAAAACTATACTACGAAACTCTAGCCTCATCTAAAAAGGGCCCAGCGGATTTTTAAAAACATGCAGCTGCTAATGTAACTTTTTGGTTGTAACCAAAAACGGCTAACGGCCCATCCAAATAAACAAATTTATCTTGAAAACAAAAAAGGTCCATTGGACCTTTTCTAAATGTTAAGTTACTATCATAACTTTCTATCAACAACCTAAAAATGTCTCCCAGAAATTTTGAAGAAAACTCTGTTTTCTTTATCTACAACTTAAAAAGGTCCACTGGACCTTTTTAACCACCTAGATATGCTTTTCGGACTTCGTCAGAAGCGAGAAGCTCTTGACCAGTTCCAGACAGAACGATTTTTCCTGTTTCAAGAACATAACCGCGGTCTGCGATAGATAGTGCTTTATTGGCATTTTGCTCAATCAAAAGCACAGTTGTCCCCTGCTTTTGGATATCTTGAATGATATCAAAGATTTCTTGAATGAAAATTGGCGCTAGCCCCATTGATGGCTCATCCAAGAGCAAGAGCTTAGGAGTAGACATGAGTGCTCGCCCCATAGCCAACATCTGCTGCTCACCACCCGAAAGGGTTGCAGCATCTTGGTTTTTACGCTCTTCCAAGCGTGGGAAACGAGAGAAGACCTTTTTGAGATTGGCTTGATTTTCTTCACGATTTTTCTTAAGAAAAGCTCCCATTTCAAGGTTTTCCAAGACAGTCAAACCTGGGAAAATATGGCGTCCTTCTGGAACCTGTGAGAGCCCTGCAGCCACAATCTTTTGAGCAGGCACTTTTTGAATTTCATTACTTAAAAATTCAATCTTCCCAGCACTTGGGCGAACCAAACCAGAGATCGTGCGGAGGATGGTCGTTTTACCAGCACCATTGGCACCGATAAGGGAAACAACCTCTCCTTCGTTGACTTCAAAGCTGACATCACGGACAGCCTGAATCATGCCATAGTGGACAGATAGGTTTTCAACTTTGAGCATGGACATTAGGCTTCACCTCCTAGATAAGCTTCAATAACGCGTTTGTCATTCTTAATCTCATCTGGTGTGCCGTGGGCAATCAAGCGACCGTACTCTAGTACGTAGATGCGCTCAGTTACTTCCATAACCAGACTCATATCATGCTCAATCAGCATGATGGTAATGTTAAATTCATTTTTAATCCTACGGATCAGGGCAGTCAGCTCAGCTGTTTCCTGTGGATTCATCCCAGCAGCTGGCTCATCCAAGAAGAGAATCTTTGGCTCTGTGGCAAGCGCTCGGACAATCTCCAGACGACGCTGTTGACCATAAGCCAAATTTTTAGCCAAGGTTTCTGCTTCCTTATCCAAATCAAAAATAGCCAGCAATTCCAGAGCTTTTGCTTTCAATTCCTCTTCATTTTTATAAAATGCTGGAAGACGGAAGAAAGAAGCCAATACATGAGGTTTATGATGATTACCGAAAGCAATCAGTACATTATCCAAAACAGTTAAATCTTTAAAAAGACGGATATTTTGGAAAGTCCGGCTGAGACCCAGTGTTGCAATCTTGTAAGGTGTTTTACCATTCAGCAAATGACCATCCAAAGTAACCGTTCCCTCACTCGGTTCATAAACACCCGTCAAAAGGTTGAAAAGAGTTGTTTTTCCAGCACCGTTAGGCCCGATAAGACCGACCAGTTCCCCTTCGTTCAATTCCAGAGTCACATCACTAACAGCTGTTAGTCCTCCAAAATTTTTGGTTAATTTTTTCACATCAAGAAGTGCCATTATTCTTTGACCTCCTTATTCTTTTTAAAGAGCTTAGCCAAGCTAAATTCCCAAGTACCAAGCAAGCCGCCTGGACGGAAAATCATCACCAAGATTAGGGCAAGCGAATAAACAATCATCCGAACGCTTGAGATATCTTGTAAAAGCATATTGAGGATACCCAGTACCACTGCCGCAACGATTGCTCCAGTCACTGATCCAAGACCGCCAAAAACGACGATAATCAAGACATTGATTGTATTGATAAAGGAATAGTCTTTTGGTACAACAGAACCGACAAATCCAGCCTGCAAAGAACCTGCAATAGAAGCTGTAATAGCCCCAAAAACGAAAGCAATGACTTTAATTTTTGTTGTATTGACACCAACAGACTCTGCTGCAATCTCGTCCTCGCGAACAGACAAGGTGCTACGTCCGATAGGACTGCGTAGGAAGTTAAGAGTCAAAATAGTTGTAATTACGACAAAGACATAAACCAACTGCCAAGAGGTAAAGTTAGGAATGGATAGGATACCTGCCGCACCATTAGTTAGATCGCCTCCATTGACAATCAAAATCCGGATAATTTCAGAAACACCCAGCGTCGCAATTGCCAAATAGTCTCCCTTTAAGCGCAGGGTCGGAATACCAACAAGCAGAGCTACTGCACCTGCAATCACAGCGCCAACCAACATAGCAATAAAGAAAGTACCATAGTTTGGAGATTTAGAGCCCATAATAGCTACTGCATAGGCACCAATGGCCATAAAGCCAGCATGCCCAAGCGAGAATTGCCCAGAAAAACCAACGATAAGATTGAGGCCAACAGCCAAGATAATATTAATCCCAATCTGCTCAAAAATTTGCAGATAGAAAGGATTGAGAATACCTGTGCTAGCAAGCACTGTCATCAATAGATAGCCAAAGAGGATCAGAGCAAGCCATAACGCATTTACTTTTAAATTATTTTTCATACATTACACCTTCTCTTTCACGTTTTTACCTAGAATACCAGCTGGACGAACCAATAGAATGATAATTAAGATCGCATACACAATTGCATCACGGAAATCTGACAATCCAACTGCTGTTGCAAAAGTTTCCAAGAGACCGATTACAAAACCACCCAAAGCTGCCCCTGGGATGATACCGATTCCGCCCAAAACTGCAGCAACGAAGGACTTGATACCCGGGGTCATTCCCATCAGTGGTTCAAGTGAGTTGTAGTAAAGAGCAATCAGCACCCCTGCTGCTCCTGCCAAGGCTGAACCCAAAGCAAAAGTAAAGCTGATCGTACGATTGACATTAATCCCCATCAGCTGGGCAGCATCGCTATCCACGGAAACAGCCCGCATGGCTTTACCCATTTTCGTCTTTTGCACAATAAACTGCAAACCAACCATGAGTAAAATAGAAATTCCCAAAATCATCAGTTGAATATTGGAAATTGAAATTGGCCCAAGCGTATAACGCACTGTTTTAATCACTTGAGGGAAGGAGCGAGTATTGGCACCTACAAAGAAGACCATCCCGTACTCCAAGAGGAAAGAAACCCCAATTGCTGTGATCAAAGCAGCAATCCGTGTTGAATTGCGCAAAGGACGATAGGCTAAGAACTCAATCACTACACCAAGGATCGCTGTTCCAACCATAGATAAAATAAGGGCTACAAAGAAGTTTAGGTGAAGGGTGTTAATCAGGTAATATCCCATAAAAGCACCAATCATATAAATGTCTCCATGCGCGAAATTAATCAGTTTGATAATTCCATAAACCATGGTATAACCCAAGGCCAGAAGCGCATAAACACTCCCCAAAATCAATCCATTAGCCAATTGCTGAAGAAATTGTTCGAGCATTCCACACCACTCTTTCTAATATAAAATAAGAGCAGAAACAACAATCTCAGACGAAGCCTTGTCTTGCCGTCTCTACTCAAACATCATAAGCAAGTAAGAAACAAGTCAAAGACTGGGTTTGTCCCCAGCCTCAGACCCTTTATTCAGGTTTAACTGTTTCAACAGTTTCTACTTTACCATCTTTCAAACCAATCATCAAGGCTGTCTTCACAGGATTGTGATCTTTATCGATGGTAATAGATCCAGTAACTCCTTCAAAGTCTTTTAACTTAGCAAGGTTATCTTTAATATCTACAGATGTTTTTGCACCCTTAGATGCTTCTGCTGCCATATAAACTGCGTCATATGAAAGGGCTGCAAACATTGAAGGTTCTTCGTTATATTTAGCTTTGTAAGCTGCAACGAATTTCTTCGCTTTATCTGTCATGTCACCTGAAGTTGAGAAACCAGATACATAATAAACATTAGTTGCCGCTGCTGGAGTTGCTTGCTCAACAAACTTGGCATCGCTAAATCCATCAGGTCCAACGATTGTTTGGTTAATTCCCAAACCACGCGCTTGGTTCACCAATTTACCAGCTTCTGTGTAATAACCTGGCACAATCAGTGCATCAAAGTCTTTACCTTTGATTTTTGTCAAAGCAGCTTGGAAGTCTGAGTCACCAGAAGCGAAAGTTTCTGTCGCAACGATTTCACCCTTATATTCTTTCTTGAAAGCTTCTGCCATTCCTTTTGCATAATCGCTTGAATTATCATAGTAGAGAACAACCTTTTTAGCTTTCAAAGTATCAGTTACATATTTAGAAATGATTTTACCTTGGTAACCATCAGTAAAGGTTGCACGGTACAAATAATCTTGTTTGTTTGTCAAATCATCTTGTGTAGCACTTGGTGTTACCAAAGGAACGCCTGCTTTACCAGCATTTGCAATTGCGGCAGCTACGGCACCTGAAGTTGCAGGACCAATGATTGTATTAACTTTATCTTGAGTTACCAAGCTTGTAGAAATAGTAGCAGCTTCTGCAGTTTCTGATTTGTTGTCTTTATCAATTACTTCGATTTTCTTACCGTCTACACCGCCAGCTGCGTTGATTTCATCAACAGCAAGTTGAGCACCGTGTTGTTCTGCAGTACCGTAAGCTGCTACAGCGCCAGTTTCTTCAAAGTTGAAACCGAACTTAAGTGTTTTACCGATTTCTGTTCCAGTAGCAGATGAGTTGTTTGTAGAAACTTCTCCACAGGCTGCTAGAAGCGCAGCACTAGCAAAAGCTACAAGCGAAAGTGCAAATTTTTTCTTCATGAATAATCTCCTCTATTTTGTTTTTTGCTTTGTTTGCAAATGATATAGTAAGAATATACCGAATTATCTGACAATTGTCAACCCAAAGAAGCCATTTTTTTAAATAATAGCGTTTTCTTGGTTTCTAAATAAACTTCCAACAAAATTCGTATCCAGATTTTGAATCTTGCAAGTCTGGATTTTTTTGATATAGGACTCTTTTGACAGGCTCTCCTTCAGAGAATCTGCCTGATCTTTTGCCACATAAAGCTGCAAATAACGGTGTTTCTTAGAATGATAAATAATATCTCCAACATGAGCCAGCTTCTTGGCATCTCGATTATAGTATAGATGAATGATGAAGCCCATTCGTTCCTCTTTTTTAAACATGACAATCCTCTCTGGTCATTTGTACTCTATTGATTATATCAAAAAAAGCCCGCAAATGGGGCATTTTTCGTAGTTATAAATGAAAACTAGCTAAGATTATTATTAGCCATGATTTCATCGATAAAACCATATTCCAAGGTTTCTTGGGCACTCATCCAGTAATCACGTTCTGCATCTGCGTGAATCTGCTCAACCGATTTACCAGAATTGTCGGCAAGAATTTGCTCCAAGGTCCTACGAGTCTTAAGCAAATGCTCTGCTGCAATAGCCATATCTGTTTGCTGAGTACCTCCACCAGTACCACCCATTGGCTGGTGAATCATATACTCTGCATTTGGAAGCATGAAACGTTTGCCCTTAGCTCCGCTAGATGCGATGATAGTTCCCATGCTAGCTGCCATTCCCATGACAATTGTCTGCACATCAGACTTGATGAAGTTCATGGTATCCACAATCGCCAATCCCGCTGACACAGAGCCACCAGGAGTATTGACATAAAGATAGATGTCTTTGGTGCTGTCTTGTGCATCTAGGAAAAGCAGCTGCGCAATAACAGAATTAGCCATATTGTCCTCAACAGGACCTGTCAGCATGATAATACGGTCTTTTAAAAGACGTGAGTAAATGTCATAAGAACGTTCACCACGGCTGGTTTGTTCAATAACTACAGGAATCATGAATATTTTCTCCTTCATTCGATCTATTCATTATTATATCTTTTTGGTCAAAAAAGGTCAAATATTTGCTTTCTCTGTCGGATGACAGAGAACAGCGCTGAGATTATCTTTGGTTTAGAAAGCACAAATCCACCGGTTTGGCAGAACTTTCCTTTTTGTAACTTCTAGCTATTATTTTGTGCCAAAGAGGCGGTCACCAGCATCTCCGAGACCTGGAACGATGTAGCCATGTTCATTAAGATGATCATCAAGGGCAGCAGTGAAAATATCTACATCAGGATGAGCATCCTGCAAGGCTTTAACACCTTCTGGAGCAGACACTAAGCAGACAAAGGTGATGTTGCTTGCGCCACGTTTCTTCAGAGAATCTACAGCCAAAATAGCAGATCCACCCGTAGCCAACATTGGATCGACAACAAAGATTTGACGTTGGTCAATGTCTTCTGGCAATTTTACCAAATATTCAACTGGCTTCAAGGTTTCTTCGTCACGGTACATTCCAATGTGGCCGACTTTAGCAGCAGGAACCAAGCTCAGGAGACCATCTACCATACCGATACCAGCCCGCAAGATTGGGACGATAGCCAATTTTTTCCCTGCAATCTGCTTTTGAACTGTTTTCGTAATTGGTGTTTCAATTTCTACATCTTCAAGTGGTAAATCGCGCAAAACTTCGTATCCCATCAGCATTGCGATTTCATCTACCAATTCACGAAAAGCTTTGGTAGAGGTATCTGTACGACGCAAGATAGACAATTTATGCTGAATAAGTGGATGAGCGATAACTTCAAGTTTTCCCATGATTGGATTTCCTTCTTTCAATTTTTTCTTCTTATTATATCAAAAAAGAAGAAAAAAGGCTTGCAACAAGCAAACCTTTTCATCTATTTTGATTACTTTTTGATAGAAGAGTTTGATTTCAATTTAGGCTTTATTGATAGACTATTGCACCAAACCTTCTAAGAGGCCTCTCATAAAGTTCTCAGAATTAAACTCGCCGATGTCGTCAATTTTCTCGCCAAAACCAATCAGCTTCACTGGAATATCCAGTTCCTGACGAATGGCAAGCACAACACCACCACGCGCTGTTCCGTCAATCTTAGTTAGGACAATACCAGTCACAGGCGTAATTTTTGAAAATTCTTTGGCCTGAACCAGTGCATTTTGACCCGTAGAGGCATCCAAGGCTAGGAAGGTTTCGTGCGGCGCTGATGGATCTACCCGCTTGATAATACGACCGATTTTTTCCAGCTCTGCCATGAGATTGTCCTTATTTTGCAAGCGACCAGCTGTATCAATCATGAGAATATCGACATTTTCAGCCTTGGCTCTTTCCAAACCGTCAAACACTACACTGGCTGGATCGCTCTTTTCTGGGCCAGTCACGACTGGCACGTCTACTCGACGCCCCCACTCAGCCAACTGGGCAACGGCTCCAGCTCGGAAGGTGTCTGCTGCCACCAGCATCACTTTTTTACCTTCTTGCTTGTATTTATAGGCTAATTTGCCTATTGAGGTCGTCTTCCCTACTCCATTTACACCGACGAAGAGCATGACTGTTAGACCATTTTGAAAATTGATTTTCTCATTGAAACGGCCGTCTTTCTCATAGATATCGACCAATTTTTCAATGATGAGTTGGCGCAAGGCTTCTGGTTTCTTAGCATTTTCCAGACGAGCTTCATAGCGCAGATCTTCAGTTAGATTGGAAGCTACCTGTACACCGACATCACTAGTAATCAGCAGTTCTTCCAGGTCTTCAAAGAAATCTTCGTCAACTGAGCGGAAATTAGCAAAGAAGGCATTGAGACGAGCACCAAAGCCAGTCCGAGTCTTTTTTAGACTGCGGTCATACTTGTCTTGGACACTCTCTTCTTGGTATTCAGTAGAAATCTCAGCTGTTTCTGCGGGAGTCTCACTTTCGACTAGAACCTGTTCTTCCTCCGCCTCTTCTCCATACTCTGTCGAGTCTACTTGTGAGGAAGTGCTTGCTTCCTGCTTGCTAGACACCTCTAGCTCTGGTTTATAGCTGATTTGCTCTCTAGCTGCAGCCAAACGCTCCTGCAATTCTTGGTAATAATCTCTCGCTTCTGATTCACTACTACTTTCCAAAGCTTGATTTGCTGAAGTTTCAGACTGCTCTTCTACCTCAATCAAAACTTGTTCAGGGCTTTCCTCGTCTTCAAGCATTGGCTCAGATAAGTCAGCTTGTTGAGCAGTTAGGGCAAATTCCTGCTCAGAAATTGCTGAAACTGCGGACTCTATTTTCTCTTCTGGCACAGATTCTACTACCGGAGTTTCCGCTGTTTCTTCATTAGAAGCAGCAAGGGGCTGGAAATCTGTCTCAGATGGAACTTCAATCTCTGTAGTCTGATAACTCTCCTCTACCTGTTCCTCTATCTGGGGCTTTTCTTCAAGTTCCTCTTTTTTACGTCCAAAAAGACGGTCAAATAATCCCATTCTTTAGTTCTCCTTCAATACATATTTCCGAATTGCCCAAGCAACTGCATCTTCATCATTGGTCATCGGAGTGACAACTTCTGCTACTTCCTTGACTTCTGGTACGGCATTTTGCATGGCAACGCCCAGACCAGCCCAAGCAATCATTGACAAATCATTTGCTTCGTCACCGCAGGCCATGACTTGGCTTTTATCCATTCCCAAGTGGGCAATCAGTTTCTCCAAACCAGTCGCCTTGTGGACATTTTTCGGTGACCATTCCAGCAGCATTTCCCGTGATTTGAAAATTTCATACTGGTCAAACAGTTCTGGAGAAATGTGAGGAATGGCTGCATCCAGCGGTTCCTGAGCAAAGGCTGTAACGCATTTATTATAGGTAATCTGGCTAGAAAGGTCTTCAAAAGCAATGGATTCAAAGTTCAGAGCCGGATTAAACTCTGCGTAGAGCGATGCTTGGTCTGATTGAATCTGATAAACCAAGCCACCATCAATCGCATCCAGAGGCAGACCCAATTTCTCAGTTTCTTCATAAATTCTAGCTACATCATCGTAGGCAAATACCGTTTTATCCAAAATTTCGCCAGTATTGCGCTGAACCAGACCACCATTAAAGGTAATGGTGTATTCATCTGACTGACCATCGGTGCCCAGCTCATGCAGGAAAAATTCCATAGCTTTGAGCGGACGCCCTGTGGTCAATACAACTTTGACTCCCTGCTGTTGAGCCGCTTTGAGCGCTGCTAGATTTTCTTCAGAAATCTTTTTATCCGTGGTTAAAAGCGTCCCGTCCAAGTCCAAAGCAATCAATTTAATATCAGCCATTATAAGCCCTCCATGTAGGTCATAACAGATTGGGCCGCATGGTGCCCAATCACTTCTTTCGCAACTGCCAAAATTTCCGGCCGTGCATTTTCTGGTGCAATCGGATGGCCCACTACCTGCATCATATGTAGGTCATTGAGGTTATCACCAAAAGCCATGACCTGATCCATCTCTAGGCCTAGCTTCTTAGCTAGCTCGACAAGAGCCACCCCTTTATCCACATAGTCCAGCACGATATCAATCGACTTATAGCCTGTTGTCATCGCCTTAACACCCGCGACATTTTCATTAACCCATGCTTCGCCGTCAGCCACTGTTTCTTCGCTGAAATTGGTGGTGAATTTGAAAATATCGTCTGTAATTTCACTAAAATCAGCTACCTTTTGGATATTTTCATTATAATTAGCGCTGAAAGAGAGATAAGTCGGATCTACTGTCTCTAGGACATAACAGCCTTTTTTCCCTGTTAGGAGCAACTCGTTGATATTGACAAAGGGCGACTCCTTGAGCTTGTCAAATACCTTGAGATAAAATTCTCTTGGCATGGTTGCTTCGTATAGATCTTTTCCTTGGAACTCTACAAGGCTGCCATTTTCCGCGATAAAGATGATATCATCTCGAACTTCATGAAAGAGCTTTTCAAGAGAAAGAATTCCTCGACCGCTGGCAACAGCAAAATAGATGCCCTTTTCTCGAAACTGGGCCAGCAGATGCTTGAGCCGCTCCATATCAAACTGGCCCTTGTCATCTAAAAAAGTACCGTCCATATCTGTTGCTACTAATTTTATGCTCATACTATAAACTTTCTAAATCTTTTAACTTGACCGACACAATCTTGGAAACTCCTGACTCCTGCATGGTCACTCCATAGATAGAGTCTGCTGCAGACATGGTTCCCTTGCGGTGGGTCACAACGATAAACTGGCTTTCTTTGTCAAAGCGATTGAGATAATCCCCAAAGCGCTTTACATTGGCCTCATCCAGAGCTGCCTCAACTTCATCCAAGATGACAAACGGAATGGTCTTGACACGGATGATGGAGAAGAGTAAGGCTAAGGCTGACAGGGCTTTTTCTCCACCACTCATAAGATTGAGAGATTGGATTTTCTTGCCCGGAGGCTGAACCGAAATCTCTACCCCAGCTGTCAGCAGGTCGCCTTCTGTCAAGATGAGGTCTGCTGAACCGCCGCCAAACATCTGGCTAAAGGTCAGCTTAAAGCTTTCACGAATGGCTTCAAAGGTTGTTTGGAAACGTTCCTTGACCTCGTCATTCATCTCTTCAATGGTTTCCAAGAGAAGATTTTTGGCCGAGAGTACGTCATCCCGCTGACTATTGAGAAAGCTCAGGCGGCTGCTAACTTCTTCAAATTGCTCTACCGCATCCAAATTGACCGGTCCCAAAGCACGAATAGCCTTTTCTAAGTCTTTGACTTGAGCTTCCGCAGCTGCAAGATTTTCCAAAGAGCGGGCTCTTTGATCAGCCTCTTCAAAGCTGATCTGGTAATTATCCGTCAGATTGGTCAGCAGACGACGCAAGACATCTGAAAATTTCTCTTTTTCTGCCTCTGCCTTGGCCTGACGGCGAATCAAACTTTCATTTTGCTGACGTGCTTGGTCTAAATGCCCTAGAATATCCTCAGACTGCCCCTCTAAGTCGTCCAGCTCAAATTTGAGTCGGATGAGGTTCTGATCCAAGTCTGTCTTTTTCTCTTGGGCAGTCTTAAGTTGCTCTTCCAAGACGGAAATATCCACCTTTTGACTGACAGCTTCTTCCTTTTGCTCTATCAAAAGCTGCAAAGTAGCAACTTCCTTGTCCAAGGCAGCCTTCTCCTCTAGCAAACGCGATAAATCATTCTTCTCAAAGCGCTGGCTAGAAGTCAGCTCCGTGCTCTTCAATTTCAGTTCAGACAAGTTAGCCGATAGCTGATCGAAGCGATCCTGAACAGCGTTTTTATTCGACTTGACTTGCTCAATTTCAGCAGTAATGGCTGTTTTTGCAGCCTCAATAGCCGACAGCCGCTCTTCCATTTTTTTCTTTTCAGTCAGGCCTGCCGTTTCAGTCTGGCTAGCCAAGTCCTGCTCCTGTAGCTGCTCCAGCTGGCTGAGTTCCGCAACCCGCTCTGCAATCTGTTCGTAGGCCAACTTGACTCTTTGCTCCGTCAAGCGAGCTTGCTCACCCTCAGACTTGATGGCTTCCAAGGCTTGCTTGGCCTCTGATAGCTGAGACTGCAAACTTTCGACTTGTTGCTCCTGAACTTTCAGCTTTTGGGACTGCTGTTCCATTTCTCCAAGCAAGCTGTCCAATTCAGGCTTAATAAAGATTGTGTTATTATTACGATTGGCTCCTCCAGCATAAGAACCGCCTGTGCGCAGTTCCGTGCCGTCCAGCGTTACAATTCTGACTTGGTAACGAACCTGACGGGCAGCTGCACGCGCATGCTCAATCGTATCAAAAATAGCGGTTGTTCCCAGCAGGTTTTGGAAAATATTGTCCAAACCTAGCTCATAGGTCACCAGCTCTGAAGCCAAACCTAGGAAGCCTGGACTGGCCTCAATTCTGGATTGATTTTGTTCGGGAAGTTGACGGACCTTGATGGTCGTCAGAGGCAGGAAGGTAGCCCGACCAGCCCGATTTTTCTTAAGAAAATCAATAGCTCTGGTCGCTGCTCCCTCATCCTCAACGATAATATGCTGACTGCTTGCCCCCAGCGCAATTTCTAAAGCAGTCTGGTAATGAGGATCGAAGCTTAATTTCTCGCTGACTGCCCCGACAATACCACCCAGACGATCAGCCTCCTGCAGAACGCTTTTTACACCTGCATAAAAATTACTGTGATTTTTAAGGATAGCTTCTAAACTAGCCGCACGGGCTTTTTTATTTTTCAAATCATCCAGCAGGGCAAACATGCTGGTCTGCTCATTTTGATAAGCAGTCGCCAACTTCTCGACCTGCCCCTGCTGCTGCTGATACTGATCTAGCAAGGCTCTGAGAGCAGCCTGAGCCGCTTCCAATTCTGCCTGTCGAGCCGCTTCTTCTGCCCTACCAGCTTTTAAATCAGCCTGCAGTTTGCTAAACTCAGCCTGTTTGCTGGCTGCTTGACTCCGCTCATTCTCCAGTCGATTTTCTAGCGAGGTCAAGTCGTTGGACAGATCTGCTTCTTCTTGCATGAGCTTGACGTAACGATCCCGCAGATTTTCAATCAACTGATCTGGGTCATCTGAAAAGTCCGCCAATTCTGCTTCCAACTGGCTCATAGCCTCTTGATTTTCTGTCAGCTGAACTGCTAAATCAGCTAGATAAGCTTCCTTGGAGGAAATATCAACTGTCAACTGCTGGCTTTTTTCTCTCAATCCAGCCAAGCGTTCTTCATTTTCCAAACGGCTGCTGGCCGCCTGACTAGATTCCAGCTTAGCTAGGTCTATCTGGCGCTCCAAATCACTGATCAAACGCGTCAACTCCAAAAGACTGGCCTGATCGTCAGACAGTTTTTGATTCACTTCCTGACGTTTAACCTTAATCTCTTGGTTTTCACGTTCCAATTCATCCCGTTTCGTATAATAGGCCGCCAGCTCCTGCTTGATCGCTTCCAAATCAGCTTCTGCCGCCGTCAAATCACTTTTATTCGCCTTGATTTGAGCCACCAAGACATCCAGATAAAGCTCCTGACGCTCTTGATCCAGTTCTAAAAAGCGCTTGGCCGTCTCAGCCTGCTTTTCCAGTGGCTTGACTTGACTATCCAACTCGTAGATAATATCTTCCAAGCGATCCAGATTGTCTTGAGTCTGCGCTAGCCTGCTTTCTGTTTCCTTGCGACGAGTCTTATATTTGAGTACACCGGCTGCTTCCTCAAAGATAGCTCGGCGCTCTTCTGGTTTGCTATTAAAGATTTCCTCTACCTTCCCTTGGGAAATGATAGAGAAAGAATCCCGTCCTAGCCCTGTATCCATGAAAAGGTCATGGACATCGCGGAGACGGACCTTTTTACCGTCAATCTTGTACTCGCTATCACCACTGCGATAGATATGTCGCTCGACACGGATTTCCTTGCCTGCTTGCTTGATAAACTGGTCCTGATTATCCAAAACCACAACGACCGAAGCATAGTTGAGTGGCTTGCGGTTCTCCGTCCCTGCAAAGATGACATCGGGCATCTTACCGCCCCGCAGACTCTTGACGCTCGACTCACCCAGAGCCCAGCGCAGGCTCTCCGTAATGTTGGACTTACCTGAGCCATTGGGACCAACAACAGCAGTCACCCCTTGGTCAAAAACTACCTTGGTCTTATCTGCAAATGACTTGAAGCCTTGAATTTCAATTTCCTTTAAAAACATTAGTGACTTTCCTTTTCAAATGCATCCTTGGCAGCTTCCTGCTCAGCCAGTTTCTTAGAACGGCCTTGTCCCTGACCCGCTTTTTGACCATTGATCAACACAGCCACAGCAAAGTTCTTAGCATGGGCTGGCCCTGTCTCATCTGTAACCTGATAGACAATCTCCACATCGCCATTAACCTGTAGGAGTTCTTGCAGCTTAGTCTTATAGTCAGTCACCTGCTCAAAGTCACCTGCTTCTACCTTGGGAATCATGACTTGGTAAATAAAGTCTTTGACAGTCTCCACATCCTTATCCAAAAGAAGGGCACCCAAAAAGGCCTCAAATAAGTCACCCAGAATGGTATCGCGATTGCGACCTCCTGACTTTTCCTCACCGCGACCTAGCTTGATAAACTGATCAAACTGACAGTCCCGTGCAAAGCCAGCCAAACTCTCCTCCCGAACAATCATGGAGCGTAGTTTTGACAAATCTCCTTCTGGTTTTTTAGGGTATTTTTTATATAAATACTCAGAAATAATCAGCTGCAGAACAGCGTCTCCTAAAAATTCCAGGCGTTCATTGTGTGAAATTTTTAAGAGGCGGTGCTCATTGGCATAGCTGGTATGAGTAAAAGCGGTCTCTAGCAGACTGCTGTCTTCAAACACCAGTCCAAACTGCTCCAGCAGTGCATCTTTTAATTGTTCCATAGTTTCTTTTTCATGCTAGGCCAAGGCAGAGCATGAGTCCAATCCATCCTTTCTAAAATGATGTTCTTTGTGAACTATCTACCATTATACCAAAAAACAAGTGCCAACGCACTTGTTTACTTGTCTTCTTAGCGTATTTCCCGGTCTATTCCTTATCTGGGATGACCTTGAAAAGATAGTAGGTAATAAAGATTGTCAGGGCGAACAAGAAGATTTTCACCCAAATTATCGGGGCTAACGTAATAGAAATTCCCATCAAGATATAGATGGACACGATAATCTTTTTCTTGCGCTCTTTGGCAATCGAGCCGGTCTCCCGAAAATCTGCAACATAGGTCTGGTATATCTTGGTGTGATAAAGCCAATTTTCAATCCGCTTGGAACTGCGCGAAAAGCAAGCAATAGACAAAAGTAAAAAAGGAGTCGTAGGAAGAAGGGGCAGAAAAATCCCCAGCACTCCTAGAGCTAAAGATAGACAGGCAATCACAAAATAAATCAGGCGCATTTGGTTTCCTCACGTAGATTTTCATAGTCGTTCTTCATTTCTATTCTTTAGCTTCCTTTCAAGTGTAAAAAAACAGGCTAAAAAATATAAAACTAGTTTCCCATAAATAATAATTCTTGTCAATCCTAAAAAAGAGGCTGGGGCAAAAGTCCTAGCCTCTCAATTGTCTTTGGATTGTCGAGCAAGACGCAGTGGTTGAGTGGACTCTATTACGCTGATTGCATCAGCTTTTACAGCCCTACTCAACTGTGCGGAGGTGGGACGACGAAATCGAATTCTAACGAATTACCGATTTCTGTCCCACTCTCTTTCTGAGCGACTGATGATTAGATATTCACCAAAGGCGTCGCTGTATCAGGAGAAGTATCAAAGACCTGGAAATCATGGCCCACTGGCAAGTCAGCTTGAGCCAGTTGGTTGACCATGGTCATATGAGCCAGTTCCTTGATATTATTTTCCTTGCTCAAATGCCCCAGATAGATGCGCTTGGTTCGATTGCCAAGGGTACGAATCATGGTTTCCGCACCATCTTCATTGGATAAATGCCCCAAGTCAGACAGGATGCGCTGTTTCAGGCTCCACGGGTAGGCACCGCTCCGAAGAATCTCGATATCATGATTGCTCTCAATCAAATAAGCATCCGCATTCTCAATCACTCCAGCCATGCGGTCACTGACATAACCCGTATCCGTCAGCATGACAAAGCTCTTTCCATCCTTCATAAAGCGATAAAACTGGGGAGCAGCCGCATCGTGGCTCACTCCAAAACTTTCGACATCTAGATTACCAAAGGTCTTCATTTTACCCATTTCAAAGATATGCTTCTGACTAGCATCTAGCTTGCCTAAGTCCTTTTCCATCGCTCGCCAAGTTGCTTCGTTGGCATAAATATCCAGATTGTATTTACGCGCCAAAACCCCTACACCATGGATGTGATCCTTGTGCTCATGGGTGACCAAAATAGCATCTAAGTCCTCTGGTTTGCGGTCAATTTCGCTCAGAAGGCTCGTAATTTTTTTCCCTGATAGACCAGCATCGACAAGTAGGCGTTTTTGGTCTGTTTCCAGATAAAAGCAATTACCACTCGAGCCAGATGCCAAAATACTATATTGAAATCCCTTAGTCATGTTCACTTTCTACATTCTCTTCATTTTCCCAGTCATCTACACGGACAGCATCGTTATCATATGGAAGAACAATGGTAAAGGTAGATCCTTTGCCATACTCACTCTTAGCCCAGATAAAGCCATGATGCTGCTTGATAATTTCTTTAGCGATAGCCAGACCCAAGCCCGTTCCTCCCTGAGCTCGACTGCGGGCCTTATCCACCCGATAGAAACGATCAAAAATCTTTGGCAGATCCTGCTTGGGAATGCCCAGACCTTCATCTGAAATCGAGAGAATCAACTGAACATCTGTTGTCCTCACAGAAACCGTAATCGTCCCACCATCAGGCGAATACTTGATGGCATTGTTCATGATATTATCAATCACCTGGGTCATCTTATCCGTATCAATCTCTACCCAAATCGGCGTAATTGAATAATCCCTGATAATCTCATATTTTTTGGTCTCATCCTGATTTTTAATCTTATCAAAACGGTTGAGGATATAGGTGATAAAGGCCGTAAAATTAGTCAGTTCAACGTCCAGATGGCTGGTATTATTATCAATCCGCGATAAGCTAAGCAAGTCTGTCACCATCCGCATCATCCGGTTTGTCTCAGTTAGTGAAACCTTGACAAATTCCGGTGCAACAGGCTCTGACAGAGCACCATCATCCAAGGCTTCCAGATAGGATTTCACACTGGTTAGAGGCGTCCGCAATTCATGGCTAACATTGGAAACGAAAAGCCGACGCTCCCGTTCTTCCTTGTCCTGCTCCGTTGTATCATGCAGCACTGCTACCAGTCCGGATATAAAGCCTGATTCCCGTCTGATCAAGGCAAATCGAACCCGCAGGCTTACATATTCACCATTTTCATCTTGAGAATCAATGGTCAATTCTGGAACCTTGGTGATCAATTCGCGTAGATCGTACTCATCAGCAATATCCAGCAAATCTAAGATACTGGTATTAAGGACATCATCACGTTTGACACCCAATTGCTTGGTTGCCATGTCATTGATGGTGATAATCTGCCCTCGACGATTGGTCGCAAGCACCCCGTCCGTCATATAAGACAAGATGCTGGATAGACGCTTGGTTTCTTGCTCCAAATTTTCATGCGTCAGGCGGATGACTTCAGAGAGATCATTGATGGAATTGGTCATGTCCGTGATTTCAGGACTGCCCTGCATATCTAAAACTTCTGAATAATCTCCTGCAATCAATCCCTTGATCTTTTGGTTTAACTGCACCAGCTTTTGAGTATCTCGTCGATTTTCCAGCAACAAAAGAGCCACGACGATGATAAAGCCAACAACGATCAGTGAAAAGACAAAGTCAGGAGAAAGCACGAATTCTTTTAGTGTTTCAATCATTATTTCTTATGTAATAACCGACACCGCGGCGAGTCAGGATATACTCCGGACGGCTTGGAGTATCTTCGATTTTTTCGCGCAGACGGCGAATGGTCACATCGACTGTCCTCACATCTCCAAAGTAATCATAGCCCCAGACAGTTTCCAGCAAGTGCTCACGCGTCATGACCTGACCAACATGAGTCGCCAAATGGTGCAAGAGCTCAAATTCACGATGGGTTAATTCCAATTCTTTCCCGTGTTTTTTCACCACAAAAGCATCTGGAAGAATCTGCAAATCCCCAATAAAAAGTTCCTTTGGACTGCTCTCGTCCACATGACTATCTGGGACTAGTTCAGAACGGCGCAACAAGGCCTTGACCCGAGCTAGCAATTCACGATTCGAAAAGGGCTTGGTCACATAGTCGTCTGCTCCGATTTCCAGACCGATTACCTTATCAAATTCGCTATCTTTGGCCGAAAGTACAATAATCGGCATATTGCTGGTCTTGCGAATGGTCCGAGCAACATCCAGTCCGTCCACTTCTGGCAACATCAAATCCAGAATCAAAATATCCGGTTGCTCTGCTTCAAACATTTCTAGAGCTTCCTTACCATCAAAGGCTGTCAGTACTTCATAGCCTTCCTTAGCCATGTTAAACTTTATAATGTCCGAGATTGGCTTCTCGTCATCTACAACTAATATTTTTTTCATTTTTTTCCTTCATATCTATATAATTTTTAAGCTTAGACACTATTATTTTTGTATCTGTCCTACCACTCCATAAGCACCATTATATCAAATTTTTCTTAAAAAATACTATTTTCGCACACTATATTCCAACATTCTTATTGAAATTTCATCTTAGCTTTCCCTCTTACGAAAATTCCAAGCAAGGATGAGGAATCTTCATTAGAATCCTTGATTTTTTTCACTTTTTCTGCAAAAATAGAGGCATAGAAAGAAGGTTGAACTATGACAAAAATCAATCAAATCATCACTTATCTTGAAAATGAAAAGCAGGATGTAGCTGTAATCTCTGATCCTGTAACCATTCATTACCTAACAGGCTTTTACAGCGATCCACATGAACGCCAGATGTTCCTATTCGTCTACACTGACCATGAGCCACTCCTTTTCGTACCAGCACTGGAAGTTGAGCGTGCTTCTTCTACCGTAGACTTTCAGGTTATAGGCTATGTTGATTCTGAAAACCCTTGGGAAAAGATCAAGGCTTCTCTACCATCTCAATCCTTCAAACAAGTACCGGTCGAGTTTGATAATCTAATTTTAACTAAGTACCACGGCCTGCGTACTGTTTTTAATGGAGCTGAATTTGTCAATCTGACCCCTTATATTAACCGCTTGCGCCTGATCAAATCTGCCGATGAAATCCAGAAAATGCTAGTAGCCGGCCAATATGCTGACAAGGCTGTCAATATCGGTTTTGACAATATTTCACTAGAAAATACTGAAACAGACATCATCGCTCAAATCGACTTTGCTATCAAGCGAGAAGGCTATGAAATGAGCTTTGAAACCATGGTTCTGACAGGCAACAACGCAGCCAATCCGCACGGCATTCCCGGAGCCAATAAACTCGAAAACAATGCTCTCCTCCTCTTTGACTTGGGCTGCATGGTCAATGGCTATGCCAGCGATATGACACGAACCGTTGCTGTCGGCCAGCCAGATCAGTTCAAAAAAGATATCTATTATCTGACTCTGGAAGCTCAGCAAGCAGCGCTTGACTTTATCAAACCAGGCGTCACAGCTCATGAAGTAGACCGCGCAGCTCGTGAGGTCATCGAAAAGGCTGGTTATGGTGAGTATTTCAACCACCGTCTCGGCCACGGTATCGGTATGGATGTCCACGAATTTCCGTCCATCATGGAGGGCAACGATATGGTCATTGAGGAAGGCATGTGCTTCTCTGTCGAGCCCGGCATTTACATTCCTGGCAAGGTCGGTGTCCGCATCGAGGACTGCGGCTATGTTACCAAGAATGGCTTTGAACTTTTCACTGAGACCAGCAAGGACTTACTGTATTTTGAATAGAATTTTATAAGCCTCTATTAATGTTGAATGATTACTTTATAGAGCAAAGACTTTCCAATTATTTAAGCTATCATTGTTGCATATCGTTATAGCTATCTTAGTCCTTAAGCATTTATATTTTCAAAAAACGATAGAAAACTTTCTGTCGTTTTTTCTTGTTTCCTAATAATTATACCAAAGTCATTTAGGCTTACTTGCTTTTCTTCCGAATGAAGTTGTCTGTCGAGACGTTCCGAAGATCTCAATTACTCCACACCGGTCAGTTTTTACACCAGCAAGGTGTTTTCATCACTGAGAAGAGCAAGCGTCACAAATCCTCATCATATCAGAGTTTTTCATCCCTTCTTGTCATTCTGATTTAAAAATGTTATAATTTTTATGAAATTGTCTAAAAATTCTAATCATTTCTGTTAAGGAGGTCTGGATGTTCTTCAAAAAGTCAGAAAATCACAGATTTTCTCGCTATGTCTGCCTACTCTTGCTTCTCATCATTTTTCTGGCTTGTTTCCTCTTTTTTGCTGTCTCCTTGGGATCAGTCACTATTGACATACAAGATACTTACCGGATTATTTTCAGTAAGCTCGGCTTTTCCCTCGGCACAGGTAAACTATCTCCGTCCACAATCGCGATTGTTTGGAATATGCGGCTCCCAAGAGTGCTCTTGGGCATCCTAGCTGGAGCCGGTCTGTCCATATGCGGCAGCGTCATGCAGTCTACAGTCAACAACCCCATCGCAGAGCCTTATATTCTGGGAATTTCAGCGGGAGCGACCTTTGGGGCAACCTTGAGCATCATCTTAGGACTCAAGAACCTTACTAGCACAGGCGCTTTTATCGGAGCCATTCTGGCAACGGCAGTCGTCGTCCTTATCGCATCCATGCAGGGCAAAATGACGACGGGCAGTCTGATTTTATCCGGAACGGTGGTCAATGCTCTCTTTATCGCCTTTGCCAACTTTATCATCTCCGTCGGTGCCAATGCTGACAGTATCATGACTGTGAAATTCTGGACCATGGGCTCACTGGCCGGAACTTCCTGGTCAGATCTGACCTTGCCGGCTCTCGCTGTCGGTCTTGCCTTTTTGTTTTTCTGCTCCCAGTACCGTATTTTCAATGCCATGATGATGGGGGAAGAGGCTGCTCTGACACTGGGTGTGCCACTGCATGTTTACTGGTACCTCTATATTACTGTCGTCGCCATCATCACAGCAGTGCTGGTGGCCAGCTGCGGCATCATCGGCTTTGTCGGTCTGATCACGCCGCACATTGCCCGAAGGTTGGTCGGTACCAACTACAGAAGGCTCTTCCCCATCGCGACTCTTCTGGGGGCCCTCTTTCTTGTCTGGGCAGATGTTTTGGCTCGGACTCTGATCAAAAATGCAGAGCTGCCGATTGGGATCTTTACCGCTTTGGTTGGCGCACCCTTCTTTATCTACATTGTAGCCAAAAGCCGAAAGGAGGTAAGCAGCTGATATGGATCTAACTTGCCAAAATATCCACTATGCTGTCGGCCAAAAAGAGATTTTAAAAGGAATTTCGCTCAGGGTCGAGGGAAATCAGTTTCACACCATTTTAGGGCCCAACGGAAGCGGCAAAACTAGTCTGCTCAAAACCATCTACCGCCAAATCAAACCCGACAGCGGAAACATTTATCTAAACGGAAGGCCACTTGAACAGGTCAGCATAAAAAAAGCAGCCCAGAAAATAGCCGTTGTGACTCAGTTTAACCATCTTCAGTTTGACTGCACCGTCCAAGAAATCGTCATGCTGGGCAGGACGCCGCATCTATCCTTTTTTCAAAAAGAGAGCGAAAAAGACTATGCCCTTGTCCGTCATGCCTTGAGTCAGGTAGATATGCTAGACAAGGGAGAGCGAACCTATTTATCCCTGTCTGGTGGTGAGAAGCAAAGAGTCCTGCTGGCACGCGCTTTGGCTCAACAGCCAAGCCTACTGCTCCTAGACGAGCCGACCAATCATTTGGATATCAAATACCAGCTGGATATGCTGCGTATCGTGAAAGACCTGAACATCAATGTTTTAGCAGTTTTACACGATATCCAACTGGCTTGTCAGTATTCAGATTATTTGTACCTCATGAAGGGAGGTGAGATTGCATACCAAGGCGCTCCAGAAGAGGCCATCACCCATGATTCACTGCAAGCCGTTTACGGCATTCAGAGCAAAGTGATCTGGACCAAGGATCGACAGGCCATGATTCAGTATCTATAAGAGCCTGCTCTCAGCTTTATCTATACAAGCTCCAAGCCCAAGAAAGGAAGGCAATATGAAAAAAACACTCAGTATCTTACTCGTCGCAACTGCTGCACTGACAATGGCAGCCTGCAATTCTTCATCTAAAGAAAGTACGAAAGAAAGCTCAACTTCGCAATCTTCCTCCAAAACTGAAAGCGCGAAAAAGAGCACAGCAGAGACAAAATATCCAGTGACAATCAAAACTTACGATGCCGAAGGCAAGGAGATTGATCAGGTCTTTGAAAAGGCACCGGAAAAGGTCATCACCAACAACCTTTCAACGACCGAAATCTTGATTGAACTAGGATTGAAAGACAAGATCGCTGGTATGCTCAATCCAGACAACGATGTCACAGATAAATACAAGGCTGATATTGCCACCATTCCGCAAGTCGGCGACAAGAAAACCGTATCACAGGAAACTGTGCTATCCTATGAGCCAGATGCTCTTCTTGGCCGAAACATGATGTTTTCCGAGAAGTCTCTGGGGACAGTCAGTGCCTGGAATGAAAACAAAATCCCTGTCTACACACAGAAGGCTTCCCTGTCCAATACCAAACAAGACCTAGGCAATATTGTTGAAGATGTCAAGAATATAGGAACCATCTTTAACGTTCAAGACAAGGCCAATCAGTATGCTGACCAGCTGCAGGCAAGAATTGACACTGTCAAGAAGGCCAATAAGGCTAGCCAAGGCGAAAAGAAAAAAGCGCTCATCATGTGTGCCTACAACGATGAGACTTTCGGTGCCTATAAATCTGCCCTGCAGGAGAGTCTGCTTAACCAGCTCGGCTATACCAATGTAGCGACTGGGACCTCTGGCTTGACCTTGGAAAATCTGGTCTCTATGGATCCAGAAGTCATCATTTACGTAACCAGCGACCGCAACAAGTCCATGGATGGTCAAGCAGTCGATCTAATGAAAGCCAATCCAGTTCTGGAAGATGTCCCAGCGGTCAAAAATCAAAAAATCATGACCATCTCCTATGATGAGTTCATGGATTATGGACCTGCTGTAATTGACTCACTCGAGAAGATCAATGACTTTGTCAATAAATAAGACCTTTGTCTGGGAGGGTATCACTGTCAATATTGCCCTGCCCCAAGATTATGACAAATCACGATCTTATCCAGCAATCTTGCTAAATGATGGTCAGATAGACTACCTAAGCAAGCTTTCTCCATCGGTAATCTTAATCGGACTGATATCAAACAACAGGCTGGACGATTATACACCCTGGAAAGCCAATGCTCTAAAGCCTGGTAATCCTGATTTTGGCGGCAGAGCGGATAGCTACCACCAAGAGCTCTTCAGCGGTATATTAGCAAAAATCAGACAGCACTACCTACTGGATGACAAGAGAATTGCTTATGGTGGCTACTCTCTCGGTGGACTAGCGGCTGTTTACAGTCTCTATAGCGGCTGCGAGATTCCCTGTGTCTTTTCTATCTGCGGTTCCTTTTGGTACCCAGGTTTTACCGACTATTGCCGGACCCAGAACTCGAAAAACAAGGATTGTCTGGTTTATTTGCAGAATGGGAAGACAGAAGGCGCGAATCACTCGAACCGACTTTCCAAAGCTCCTTTTTATGCCAAAGAAATTCATCGCTTGATTCAGAAAGAAATCCTTACCACCTACTCCATCTTTGACCCTTATGGGCATCATGAAGCTCTCAAAGAACGCTATGCTGCCTTTGCCGACTGGCTGGCCACACAATGGCATATTGACTAACTAAAAACCCCTTTGTCACTTACAGCAGCTGACAAAGGGGTTTTTAGCTTATTACTGTACGTAAAAAAGATTCTCACCAGTAAAATGATAAAAATCTTGAGTAGAAAGATTTATTCAGTCTTCTCCCTCGCCTCTAGTTTCAACAAGAAATCTTTTTTATCAAGGCCGCCAGCATAACCGATCAGCCTGCCGTCGCTTCCGACAATCCGGTGGCAGGGAATCAGAAGGGAAATGGGATTATGACCGATGGCGCCACCAACTGCTCTAGCAGAGCCAATCTTACCGTACTCAGCTTGTAATTCTCGTAGAATGTCTGAATAGGTAGCCGTTTGCCCATAGGGAATCTTCTGCAGTACTGTCAGAACCTTGCTTCTAAACTCCGTCACTTGAGGTGCCAATGAAATCCCATCAGTTGCGGGATTTTTTCCCTTAAAATAAGCGTCCAACCAAGCAAAGATGCGTCGGCTGACTTCTGTATCCTCCTCCTGCGCTTGCTCCAAATCATAGCCTGCCCCAAAATATTTCTGATTCTCCAACCAAAGTCCAAGCAAGGCATTTGCGTCTGTCAAGATAAGAATCCGGCCAATCGGTGATGCATAATAAGTCTTGTACATATTTTTTCTTTCTTCGAGTTTCTTGATATGCCTTATTATACCACTCTTGTCTTAATTTTTGCCATAATCCCATCTGGGTCTGTGACTTCTAGCTCTTGGGAGCTAATCCATCGGGCTGGCGCCTGCAGATCCAGAGCATTTTCATAAATTGCTACTAGGTCTTCTTTTCCTTCTACTTGCGCCTCAAAATAGGCCAGTCCCATTTGCTTCGGTTGGCGATGATTCAAGTGAGAACCTCCCCATTCATTAACCGCTAAATGATGATGGTAGTTTCCTGATGCCAGCCAACTTGCAGAAGGTACAGAAAATTTATCCTCCAAGTCTAGAAGCTTTTGGTAAAAATGACTAGCAGCACTGCTATTTTTCACAGATAGATGGACATGGCCCATTCGAGTGCCTTCAGCAATACTAAATGGTTGAACTTCCTGACCTAGTTCATAGATTTCTTGAGCCGCGAGCGCTTCTGTCACTCCGATAATGCGGCCATCTTCTCGAATATCCCAATCAATCTGAGGCTTGTCCCGATAAAGCTCAATGCCATTGCCTTCTGGATCCTCCAGATAAATGGCTTCACTATAACCGTGGTCCGCTCCTCCAACCATAGGAACTTTATTTTCTGATAAATGCTTCAGGATATCCGCCAAGTCTTGACGGCTGGGAAGCAAAAGCGCCAGATGATAAAGACCGTAAACCGACTTAACGGACTGCCGGTCACTGGTCGCTAAGAGTCTCACCAGCGCTTGTCCGTCCCTGCCCAAAGCCACCTGTCCGTCCTGCTCTTCCAAAAGTTCCAGTCCTAAAACGCGCTGATAAAAATCCCTTTGTCCTGCTAAGTCGGCCACATAAAGTGCCGCCTCTCCTAGATAAATCTTGCTTTGATATTCAAAAGTCATGTACTTTCTCCTCTCTTTACTTTTAAATGTCAGCAGTTCGCCTGCTCCATCTTTTTTCATTTTCCCAGAACAGAAATACGTTTCTTGATGTGGCTGCCCTTTTCAATCTCATCCAGCATAGCCACAGCATAATCTGCATAGCTAATTCGACTTTGACCGACTTCATTGACAGTAAAGGCCTCGCCAGCTAAGATATAATCGCCCGTCTTAGCACCATCTGCATCAAAATCTGCTGCGGGACTGATGTAAGTCCATAGAACATTATCAAACTGACGCAAATGAGCCAGCCCTTCCGCCATAGCTTTAGCCAAAGGCTTGTAATCCGCTGGAAAATCTGGTGTATCTGACAGTTGGATACTCATTTCTGGATCCATATAGAGGCTGCCTGCACCACCGACAACCAACAATCGAGTCTTTGTATCTGCCAAAAGCATTGCTAGATGTTCTAAGGAACTTGTATGTTGGGGCAGGTTGTCTGGTGCAAAAGCTCCAAAAGCTGATACGACTACATCAAACTCAAGCAAGTCTTCCTTAGTCAAGTCAAACAAATCTTTAATCAATTCATGCTGGGCCTCACTTTTATTAGCTGACCGAACGATGGCCGTTACATCATGCCCCCGTTTAACTGCTTCATTCACGATGAGGCTGCCAGCTTTTCCATTTGCTCCAATTACTGCGATTTTCATAGTCTTATCCTCCGATAGTTAATTTTGTATTGTAATTGTTTTTATTACATCTATTAGTATAACATATCTTAATGTAATGTCAATGATTACATCTCAGAAAATTTTTAAGTAAAAAAACAACCTGCTCACTAGGAAACAGATTGTTCTTTAATTTCTTTTTCGGTTGCTGCGACGACCACGTCGAGGCTGGTCTGAGCCAATTCAGCTTCCATGGCTGCCTGAATAGCCGCCAAGCGGTCATCTAAGACATTGTGAATGTTCTTGCCGATAGGACAGTCTGGATTGGGCTTATCATGAAAACTAAAGAGCTGGCCGCTCTTGCCCAGACATTCAACCGCACTATAGACATCCAACAGGCTAATGTCTTTCAAATCTTTGGCAATCTCTGCTCCTCCAGTCCCACGAGCAACGGTAATCATTCCGGCATTCTTGAGCTGGGACAAGGTCTTACGGATAATAACTGGATTGACTCCAACACTGCCAGCAAGGATATCACTTGTCAGTTTTTGCTTTTTTCCTTCCAAAGCCAGTACAATCAGCATATGAGTGGCAATGGTAAAACGACTAGAAATCTGCATTTTTTCTCCTCCCTCATCAATTTCTCTCACTATTATATCTCAAAAATGGTGTAACTTCAAGAGTTACGACCAGACTTTAAGAAAGCTACAATCTCATCTGCATAGCCTTCCCGCTCACTGATTTCCCGCAGCAGGTCATGGTTGTGGGTATGGTGGATACCATTGACCAAACTTTCTCGATAAATCTCATAGTAAGGCAAGTGAAGCTCCCGAGCCAATCGTAGTTCCTGCTCCACATCGTAGGCCACGCGCCGAAAGTCGACATCAGCCAGACCCGTTTCATCAATCTCTAAAATGGCATACTGGGCTCGCAGGTCCTGACGCAAAGCTGAATCTAGAAAGAACGGCTGACCAATAGAGCCGGGATTGATAATCAGCTGCCCCTTAGTCCCGTAGCGGAGAAACTGTTGGTGAATATGACCATAAACAGCGATAGCGCAGTCATTCCCCTCAAAAAGTCGATCGAAATCGCTCTGCTCGCCAATATGAATCAGCTCCCGTCCCCAATTCTTATCTGGCAGATGGTGGCTAACTGCAATCTTCAATCCCTCTACTTCTGTCAAGATTTGCAGAGGAAGTTCCTGCATACGCTCAATCTCTTCAGGACGAATTTCCTCTAGGACAAAATGGCAGAGCCGAGTCAGATAGAGGTGACTGGGACGATTCAAATCCAGCTTTTGGTGTAGAGCATGCCAGAGGCTGTCTTCCCAATTCCCCTTGACCTGGAGGCTGATGGGCAGCTGCTCCATTCTATCTAAAATATTTCTGCGACCGGTTCCTGGCAGGAGCAAGTCTCCCAAAAACCAATAGTCTGTCACCTGCTTGCTTTCCGCATCCGCCAGTACTGCTTCCAAGGCTGTGCTATTCCCATGCACATCTGATAATAAGGCAATTTTTCGTGTCATCATGTGTCTTTCTCTTTCTTTACAAGGAATATTATATCAAAGTTCAAAAAAACTTCCACTCATCAAGTGAGTGAAAGTTTTGAAATGTTTTTTTAAATTAATCAACAGACTTGAGTGCTTCCAACATATCCACCCTTCTGAGGCGGTAGTTGACAAAGAAGCCAAGCAAGGTCAGGATAAGAGTCACTGCTGTTAGAGGAAGCAGATAAACTGAGGGACTTACTTGAGGGTTTAAGCTGATAATGCTAGGCGCAACCTTCTCAATCAAAAAACGATGCAGGAAGAAACCGCCTAGAAGCCCAACTACCATCCCAATCACTGAAAGAATAATGGTCTCTCGATAGATATAGAGGGTCACTTCCTTATTATGGAAGCCCAAAACCTTGATAGTGGACAGCTCACGAATCCGCTCAGCTACATTGATATTGGTCAGATTGTAGAGAATGACAACTGCTAAAAGAATAGAAATCAGCACTAAAATCATCATCGTATTATTAAGAGAATCAGCTAAAACATTGAACTGCTTCACCATGCTTGCATTTTGAGAAACACTCTTGACAGCCTTGAGGCTCATAAATTCATTGGCCTTGTCCACAATGTTTTTACTGGAAGAGTCCTTGAGCCGTACTAGATAAGCATTTTTATCGAGCTTTTTGCCGTAAATCTTCTGGTAGTCAGTTGCCTTCATAAAGGCAAAATGCCCAAAATGATTCTCATTGACTGCTGCAAGCTTGACAGACTTGCCACCCAGCTCTATACTGCCACCAGGGCTAACTCCAGCTATACGAGCCAATTTATCCGAAATAACTGCACCGTCCTTCAGGGACAGCTTCTGTCGGCTGTCAGGACTTTCTAACGAGATGAACGGTTCAAAATTTTCCTTGTCCGTAACCATTAAAGTGACTGACTCTGTCTCTTTTTTCCCTTTTGTATTCTCTGTCAAGGTTTCACTGTGGATCTCCTGATAGGCTGCAATCGAGTCATCTGCCAGCATCTTTTTCAGCTTGTCTTGTTCGGCTTGATTTTCCCCAATATTGACAGCAACAATCAAGTCGTATCGCAGAATCTCCTCAAACTGACGTTTTGGAATACCACCAATAGAAGATTGGAGTCCTAGACCGGCAAAGAGCAGGGCAACCGAACCCGCCACACCAAAGATGGTCATAAACATCCGCTGCTTATAGCGAAAGATATTACGAGCAGTGACCTTCTGAGTAAAGCTAAGACGTCGCCAGATAAGGGTCAATCTTTCCAAGAAAATCTTGGAGCCTTTGACTGGCGGCTTGGGCAAAAGCAAGTGAGCAGCTTCTTCCGTCAACTCCCGTCTTGCCACAAAATAGGCAGGGAGAACGCTGGAAAGAAGGGAAAGTCCAAGGGCCAGTAAACTATAGGAAACATAAAAATATGCATGAGGGGCAGAGAGCACCATCCCTCTGGTAATAATAGAAGAAATCACTCCAGACAAGAAATAATGTCCCAGCAGAATCCCTATGAAAGTACCTAGACTCCCCGCTACCAAACCGTAAAGAGCAAACTTACGAATGATATCGCGGCTATGATAGCCTAGAGCTTTGAAGACACCTGCATTTGTTCGCTCCTCATCGACAAAGCGAGTCATGGTGGTAAAGGTCACCATCGCTGCCACCAGATAGAGCACCACCGGGAAGATATTGCCAATCGACGCAATACTATTCATGGAGTTTGTATACATATAATAACCATTACCACCTGGCAGGGACTTGCGGTCATAGCTATGATAGGCCGGCTCTTTCAAACGACTCAGGTCTGCCTTAGCGTCAGCTAGCTTGTCCTTGCTAGCTGATAAGTCTTTCTCTGCCTTTGCTAGCTCTGCTTTTTTCTGATTGAGCTGGGACTCAGCTTCCTGAATCAGCTGCTGGCTCTGACTGAGCTGAGCAGGAGATAAGATTGAAGCAGCTTGGGCTGTTTCTAGCTGACTTTTTTGCTGGTTCAGCTGATTCTGAGCTTGCTCTAATTGTTTTTTCCCTTGGGTCAGTTCGCTCTCAGCCTGAGCAATCTTATCTTCGCCCTTCTGAATAGTACTTTTGGTATCCGCCTCTAATCGCTTAAAGCGAGCCGCTCCGTTATCTTCCAGGCTCTTGTCCAAAGCAGTCTGGTGCTGCTCCAAACGCTCCTGATATCTTTCAGAGAAGGGAGCCAGCTTTTCTAAATCATGATAGCGCAGGCGGGCAATACTGTAAACATCTGTATCAAAGGCCTTAGGGCTGACTACAGCATAGGCAGATAAAGCCCCGCTGCCACTAGTCGCATTGCCCAGATTTATATCAGACCAGAGCTCTGCCGAGTTGACAAATCCCACAATCTTATAGGTCTTGTTTTTCAGAACTGACCGACTACCTGCTTTCTCGGTCAGATGAATCTCCTGACCAAGCTTATATTTCTTAGACCAAAAGCTAGCCAGAGCAATTTCTTGATCTTTCTTAGGCAGACGACCGGAGGTCACTTGAAAGTTTGAAATATCCTTGGTATCTGAGAATACTCGGAGGGCCTCCTCGTTTACGGTGATATCTGTTAGATAACCAAACTCAATATCTGCCCCCTTGATCGCTTCCAACTCTTTCTGATCCGCCTTATCCAAACCATAGTCCGCCATAACAGCCAAGTCCATGGTTTGCTGCTCTTTCAAGTAATCTGTTGCTGTTCTGCGCATATTGGGTGGAGCGACCTTGAGTCCCACGAGAGCTAAAGAGCCCAGCATCATAAGGATTAAAATAGATAGGAAACGTCCTTTAGAGCTAGTGAAGGAGCGCAGAATATCTTTCCAATAAATCTTTCTCTTCATATCAATACTCCAATGTACTTATGTCCTGTGGTTCCTCATTCACTGTGATACTCTTGACTCTCGCATCGTGCATGCGGATGACTCGGTCAGCAATGGGAGCCAAGGCAGCATTGTGGGTCACGATAATCACTGTCGCTCCTTGATTGCGGGACATGTCCTGTAAGATTTGCAGCACTTGCTTACCAGTATTGTAGTCCAGAGCTCCTGTCGGCTCATCGCAGAGCAAAATTTTGGGATTTTTTGCCACTGCCCGAGCGATAGATACCCGCTGCTGCTCCCCACCTGACAACTGCGCTGGAAAATTATTGAGGCGTTTTTCCAGCCCCACTGCTGTCAGAGCCGCTACTGGATCTTGGGCATCCTTGACTATCTCCGAAGCCAATTCGACATTTTCCTTGGCCGTCAGGTTGGGCACCAAATTGTAAAACTGAAAGACGAAGCCCACATCATTGCGGCGATAGTCCGTCAGCTGGTGGGAATTGTAGTCCGCAATATTCTGGCCATCTATCAGGATATCTCCCTCATCATTGGTATCCATACCCCCGAGAATATTGAGCACCGTAGACTTACCAGCACCAGAAGCACCCAAGATAATGACTAGTTCCCCCTTTTCAATCTCAAAAGAAATATCATGATTGGCAACAATTTCTGTATCACCTACCTGATAACGTTTAAAACTATGTTTCATTTCAATATAAGCCATATCGTTTCTCTCCTTTTCAACCCCACCTCCTTAAATAGACAGGGTATTGATTCTAAATCACAGATATTATATAATGAGCTTAGACAAAAAGCAATAATCAAAAATCGACAAAGTGTTGATTTAAGTGAAAAGGAAGAAAAATGGTCCAGAAACGAAAAACTAGTACCAAGGAAGACATCAAAGAAGCCTTGATTCAGCTACTGTCAGAGGAAAGGTTTGATACTATCTCCATCAGCAAACTCTGCAAACGGGCAGGGATTAATCGCGGCACCTTCTACCTCCACTACCAAGATAAGTATCAGATGATTGATAGCCTCAAAAGTGACATTGTTTCCCAGCTTTATAGTTTTTTTGAGGGAGAAAGAGAATCTCCCAAAAAGTTATTGACAGCAAATTTTCATATTCTCCGTGCTAATGAACGTCTGATCAACGCCCTGACCAGAAGCCATTATATTGACTTTCGCGGAGCTATTCGGGAATTCATAACCAGTATCATTCTGATCGACAATCAAAAAGCTGCTACCCAGCGTTTTTTAGAAGAGAACTTTCATATCCCTCAGAAATACGCCTTGGAAATCTTCCTATCCAGTGTCGAGGGGATTATTTCTCTTTGGATAGCTGGCGGAGCTCAGGAAGAGCCTGAAGAAATTACTCAAATGATCCTAACTACCTGCAATTATGATTATTGGAAATCATAACCAGCACTCCACTTTTATAGATGAAAACTCAAAAAGGCGCAGATTCATCTGTGCCTTTTCTTAAAACATTTCTGTTGAGCAAATAGCTTTTTGGTGATGCCCACTTAGCTAAAGGCAACAAAATCCTGTCCTATTTCACCATGTCTGGATCGTAATCATAAAATCCTGTATCGAGGAAACGATTCTTCGGATGCAATTTGTGAAGCAGCTCATCTAGCAAGAAAGCTTGGTCATGGCTAAATTCACCTTTTTCAATCAAATCTCTTGCCTGAACAAAGAGCTTAGCAATCTCAACAAAATTCTGACCAGGAGTATAGAGACCTTCCAATTTCCAATGAGTAAAGCCGTGGTCAACCAATTCTATCAATTTGGTCATCAAGTCCAAGTCATTATTGGCAAAAATGTGAGTCCCATGCTTGTCCTCAAAGATCGAATAATGGCTCTGAGGATCGCTCGGTTCCGCAAGAAAGAGGTCCCTCTCTCTTGATTTTTCATCATCGATGTGTGTAAAGTTATAATAATTTTGCAAAAGCGGGCGTTTAGAGTGGTGGATAACGCTCGCACCATAAACTAGGACTTCTGCTGGAATCTCAAGAATTTCTGGCATTTTAAAGAGTTCTGCCGATGGAATTTCCCGAGCCAAAACAGCTTCTGACACCCCAGCATTCTTGCCCCAAAAATTAATCTGGCGACTGCTGGTAACCATGGTTGAAGCATCATAAATCGTTTTCAACTTATAACCATCCCGCTGTAAGACGTAGAATACGCCTGCATCCCCGACAGTGATATAGTCCACTTCAATCTCCTGAAGAAAATCCAAATAAGGCTTGATCTGGTCCATCATATCCTGATGCATCAAAGCATTGACGGCAACGGTCATTTCTTTTCCTGCCTGATGAACCATTTGTGAAATACGATTTAATTCGTCGTAAGTGAAGTTATGCGATAAACGAAGGCCGTATTTTTCCTCACCAACATAAATACGATCTACTCCTGCTTCCAATAAGGCTTGAACTTGTTCTATACTTTCAGCTGTTGCTGTAATGATTATCTTTTTCATATCATTATTATACCAAAAAAATAGGATTTATGATTTCTTAATTCGATTTTATTCGTTTTGTAACTATCTTGTAATATATCTAATCATAGAAACATGATAGAATGATAAGGTACTACTAGGAGAGAGACAATGGCTGTAAGAGATTTTAAACAGTTTGAATCAGCGCCCCTGCATGATTCGACAGAACAAACTAAGGAAATATCCTATCAAGAATACCTGCCCCAAGCAGAATCAGCATCACAATTACGTGAGCTATTTTTCTTTATAAATATCGCTTTATTCTGTATTTTGACAGTCTTTTTTAGCTTTATTTTTTTGTCTGCAAAGATGAGCACCTTTCTATCTTTCTCACTTGCTATTGTCCTAAGTCTTATGATTATTCAAGGGTATCGCACTGTTCGAAGAAAGAGACATTAATTATCTACGAATTAAATCAAACGAGATCGAAAGATCTCGTTTTTCTTTTCTTTACCAAGCGTAATTTGGTTCCTGACAAGCACACATAGCTGCCAATAATTCTTCCGGAGTTACCTTTTTCAGCCCTCCATAGATTGGATCCTGAACGGTGTAAGACGGATCAATGTAATAAACTGCACGTACATCACTGTCGTCTGCTGATAATTCATAGCCCGTCCCCACAACATTGTGTTCACCCTTGTGGCCTGGGTAGATGGAGGCATTATCAATCGTATAGTAGAGCGGATAGCCATCATCAATATTCTTGCGCAGGCGCTCCTTAAAGAGCCGCATATCTTCCGAATTCGAGGCGCTACTAGTCACTGTAGCAAGATGGTAGCCTGCTTGGCCTGCTGGCACTTCCGCATAACCAAATAAATATTGATTTAAGACACGGATTGCATTGACATTATGGGTGCCGAAAGTCTCATCGGTCCCCATCGCTCGTGCCAATTCTTCCTGACTAGCCTGAACACCCCTGTAGGCTAAAATCATACTGACAGAGGTCGGTGCGCAAGTATTCCAAGCTCGCTGGATCTGCATAGGAACTTCCAGGCGTTTTCGGATTGGAGAAGGCTTTTCTTTACTAGAAGGCTGTGTCTCCTCCTCTCTGACCTTTTCACTGGTCTGACTAGAGCTTTCCGACTCCGCAGAAGTCGAACTCTGACTAGGGCTGGATTGATTAGCACTAGATTGACTACTGCTAGCTGTTTTCGAGTGGGCTTGACTCGTGCTCGAAACCTTAGAAGAAGAGTCAGGGCTTCCAGACTTAGGGTACTCTGAAGCTTTCTGTCGAGAACAAGCTAGTAAGCAGCAGCCTAAACCAAGCAAGGCAAGTACTTTTAAATTTTTCATACCAACACCCCCTTTTATTCATATGATAACGCTTTCTTGTTCGAAAATCAAGATGAGGCTGAGACAAAAAGCTTCAACTCATGAAAAAGGGATAAGGTCAGTTTAAGATCTTATCCTTTTTTCTAGTTTTGAGCCATTTTCTTACTCAGTTTCTTGAGGTTATTGGCCATGAGAACCAGTCCCATGTCAATTTTCACCTTGCGCTTGCCTCGCAGATTGCAGCGAGTGTAGCCCAAACAAGCCTTTATCTGACCAAAGACAGGCTCGACATCTATCTTCCGCTGAGCATAGATGCGGCGGCCTTCTTCCGATAAAAGCGTCTGGCTTTCTTTGAGTTTCAGGGCTTGATAACGCTCATTGATATAAAGCCCCTGTTGAGGTGCCTGCTCTGGCTGATCTGTGAGATAAACCTTGATTTCTTGTTCAAACCCTGTGCTTGTTTTCCGAGTTTCGATGTGATGAAAGGAATATACAAAGCCATCCGGATGAGTATAGCTGTCTGAAGCTTCATCATAGAGCCAATTAGCCAGATTTTTGGCCGAGTTTTTATGGGAGCGTTTTTGTTCCCTGTCAAACTGATTGTATTTGATATAATGGCCTATTCCTTGTTCGTCGAGACGGAGGAGGTTTTCTTCGCTCCCATACCCGGCATCAGCGACGACTGTTTCAACCTCTGCTGGACATGATTTCAGAAAAGGCAGGA
>NZ_KQ969062.1:1696848-1697364 GCF_001578775.1 Streptococcus cristatus
GCTTGGTCTTGCGTTCATCCTTGCCTTTGACTGGATTTTCCTCAATGGCTTGATGAACCTGATTCAATCTTCTTGCAAGAGTTCGGTAAAGACAGAAAGCTGTTCTCTCGAAACGGCCTCTTCTTCATCCAGTTCAATGGCCTGAGCAATCAAGGGCTGAACCTCTGTTTGGAAATATTCCTTCAAGGTCTCTTGCAGTTTGGCTTGAAATTTATCCGTTGCTTTTTTCCAGACAAAGCTGTACTTGTTGGCATTGGCTTCAATTTTTGTCCCATCGATGAAGAGACAGTCCAGACTAATCAAGTCTTCCATCTTGAGGCGAAGATTGAGTTCAATGAAGAGATTTTTGATGAACTCTTCCATGCAGTCCGTCACACGAAAACGATTAATGGTGCGGTAGGAAACAACTAATTGCCCTGTCAAATATTGCATAGCTAGGTTCTCAGCCATGAGCCTTTCTATTTTACGTCCGCTAAAAACGCCTTGAGAATAAGCAAACAGAAGAGCGGAAAGCAT
>NZ_KQ969062.1:1697554-1700326 GCF_001578775.1 Streptococcus cristatus
TATTTTTTATTTTTCAAGTTCTTCTGTTTCTAAATCAATGATGATTTCTTCGGAAGGGGCTTTTTCTCCTTCTTCCACCACGATATCAGAAATTTCTTCTTCAAGAATTTCCTCTTCTTTTTCAAACTTTTCTTTGATTTCTTGGAATTTATCCTGCGAATAGTCTACTACTGACTTGGTCGTATCCTTAACAGACTCCAATACTGTTTCAGCTGTAATTTCGCCATTTTCAACCTTTTCTTTGGTTTGGTTGATGGCCTTAACAGCCTGATCTGAAAAGTCCTTTACTGATTGGACAACGGCTTCGTGAGTCTTGTCTGGATCTTCACGATAATCGACGACAAAGTCTTGAACTTTTTCAGTGATTTCTTTGCCTTTTTTGCTGGTTAGAAAGTACGCTGCAGCTGCACCAGACACAGCACCTAATAAAAGTGATGAAATTTTTCCCATAGTAAACCTACTTTCTTATTTTTTGAATAATTTTGTAAACAAACGAAGGGCCGTTAGACCTGCTGTTGTTTTGGCTGTCGTGCTTCCTGCTGCGACTGCCTTTTTTCCTAAAACACGCGCCTGATCGTTTAAATCAGAGACTGATTCGGATAAGTCTGCCACCGCATTGAAAAGCGGATCAATCGTTGCTACTTTGTGGTTAATATCATCTGTCAACACATTGACTTTGGCAATCAAATCATTGGTTTGATGCAGGGTAACATTGACATCAGAAGTCAACACTTTGATCGTATTTTCGGTCTCATCCAGCATTTTTGCAGCCTTATCACCGATAGTTTTGACGGTGAGGGTCATGTAGATTAGAAAAACAATCAAAGCGACAGCAACTAAAGTATAAGCAATTTCAAGCATAATATTCTCCTCTCATTCTTGATAATAGGGGGCTTGTTTTTTTCTTTGGTAAATCATAATGCCGATGCCGAGTAAAATCAGAGCTGCAGACAGCCACTGAGATACACGCACACCCAAGAACATGAGACTATCAGTCCGCATACCCTCGATAATCATCCGGCCAAAACCGTACCAAATCAGGTAAAAGGCTGCCAATTCTCCCTGGCGGAAGAATCTAGGGCGGCGGCGTAAAATCAGCAGTAGGGCAAAACCAAGTAAATTCCAAAGGGATTCGTATAAGAAGGTTGGCTGGCGATAAGCACCATCTATGTACATATTGTTGCGGATGAAGGACGGTAGATAATTAAGATTTTTGACCACCGCTCCATAGGCTTCTTGGTTAAAGAAATTGCCCCAACGGCCGATACTCTGAGCGATCAAGACACTAGGCGCTGCAATATCCAAGAAATCAACAGGATTGATCAGCCTTCTTTGTGAAAAGAAATAGAGGACAAGGGCACCAGTGATCAAACCACCGTAAATGGCTAAACCACCATTCCAAATCTGAAAAATCTCAATCAGAGAATGCTTGCCATAATAAGACCATTCAAAAATCACATAGTAAAATCGCGCTCCAAGGATGGCTAAGGGGAAGGCAATCAAAATGAAATCAAGAATATCATCTGGAATCATCTTTTTGCGTGGCGCTTCCTTCATAGCCAAGTAAACGGCTAAAATCAAGCCAGTGACAATGCAAATCGCATACCAACGAATACTAAAGGGACCGACTGAAAAAGCTACTGGATCAAGCATCTTTCACCTCATTCTGGCTAATCAGATTAGTCAGTCGTTCTTCAAAAATCTTGGTGGCATCAAAGCCCATTTCCTTAGCCCGATAGTTCATGGCTGCGGCTTCAATCACGACAGAAATGTTGCGTCCTGTCTTAACTGGGATGCGAATACGAGGAATTCTGACACCGGAAACTTCCAGTTCTTCTGCATTATTACCCAGACGGTCAAAGGTCTTATTAGTATCATAATTTTCAAGATAGACGGCAATCTGTACCTGTGAAGAATCCTTGACCGCACTAGCTCCGTAAAGGCTCATCACATCAATAATACCGACACCACGAATTTCCAAGAGATGGCGAAGAATCTCAGCAGGCTCTCCCCAGAGAGTCATTTCATCCTTGGCAAAGATATCAACCCGGTCATCCGCCACTAACCGATGGCCACGCTTGACTAACTCAAGACCAGTTTCACTTTTACCGATACCACTGTCTCCTTGAATCAGCACGCCCATTCCGTAGATGTCCATTAAAACTCCATGGACACTGGTTCTGACCGCCAAGCGTGAGTCAAGGAAACTAGAAATTTCCCCTGATAAACGACTAGTTGATGTGCGGCTGGTAAGAATCGCGATTTGCTTTTCTTCAGCTGCTCGCCGCATTTCTTCAGGAATCTCCAAATCACGCGCCACAATGACAACTGGCGTTTCTGGCTGAAACATTTTCAGAAGGACTTGATGACGGTTGTGGGATGTCATCTTCATCAGATAAGACCACTCCTTCATCCCAATCAGCTGAATCCGTTCTGGCGTGTAGTAGTCAAAATAGCCGGTCATTTCAAGACCCGGCCGCGAAATATCCGATGTCGAAATCTCCTTTTCTAAGAGGTCATCACTGCCGTAAACGATGCGTAAACGGACTTTTTCAATCAAATCTTTGACCTTTACAGACATTCCCTGCTCCCTTCAAATTTATCTTTCTCTATTATAGCAAATTTTTACCCTAAAAGAGTTTTTAAGATTGGAAATTAAGCAGGATTTTTCCCTAGATGCTTATGAAAACATATCTCAGCCATCAAAAAGGCCAGTCAAAACAACTAGCCAATCCATTTTTTGAGAATTCTTTTTTGATTTCGAAAGCAAGG
>NZ_KQ969062.1:1700358-1734855 GCF_001578775.1 Streptococcus cristatus
CAGAGATGGGCATCGGTTTCGCCTGCCTGATAGCGGACTTGACTCTTGTCCCCAGACACTACCGCTTCATAGAAGTCAAAGTGGCACTGGTCTTCGACAGAGCACACCTGCTCCAACAGTCTGATACTGTCGGGAACCAGTCCTGTTTCTTCTTCCAGTTCCCGCAGAGCGGCTGTCTGACTATCCTCTCCTGCCAGCACACTACCTCCCGCCCCGAACTCATAATAGCCAGGATAGAGACTTTTATTTGCTGACCGCCGCATAAAGAGAATATCACCATCCTGATGGCGAACCAAGATATTGACACAGAGATGAAATTGCCCTTCAGGAATGTTTTCTCCTCGAACTAGGAGATGCGGGAGCTGATTTCGATTCAAGTCATAGGCATTCCAAACTTCTGTCATATTTCCTCCTTGGATAAGTCATTCGTATTTCGGCATCAGCTTCCAGATTCCGTCAGCTGCGTTTCCTTAGATTCTCTCTTTTCGTTTCCTCTACATCCAGCAAAAATTCGGGAACACTCCCCGAATTTCTCTATTTTATAATTACCAAAACCAGCCGTCATTGTCATTGATTGGCTCGGCATCTTTCATTTTGCGAGGGCCCGTTCCATACATTTCCGCTTCCACATCTTCCTTGTAAGGCATCACGATGGCCAACAAAATATAAATCAAAATGCCTAAGCCAAAATTGAAAACTGTAAAGATGATGAATAAAAAGCGTAACAAGCCAAGATCAAAGTTAAATTTATCAGCCAGTCCCGACAAAACCCCAGAAATCACTCGGTTTCTTCTTAATCTATAAAACTTAGTTTTCATGATGATGACCTCAACTCTCATTCTTTCTTCCATTTTATCATAGCGAGAGAACAAAAAAATCAGCCCCAAGGCTGATTCTGCATCTATTCGTTTTTTGGTTCGCTTAGCTTCCGTTTATCTCCTCTTTTAGGAATGACAATTTCCCTCTACAACGACCGCAACGATATTTTTGAAGATTGACTCTGCGTCTACGACGGATAAGTGTTCCGCAGCTTAAGCATTCATAAATGAGAAAGGTTTGCGAGTTGGACAAGGACGGAGCGTAACGCAGACCGTCAACTTGCTTAAGGAGGTCTTTAAAATCTCTATCTCCATGGCGGTAACCTTTGCCCTGATAATAGAGATGATAGTAGACCAACTCATGGCGGACAATTTTTCGGAAGGTCTCCAGCCCAAAAGTTTCATAGATTTTTGGGTTGAAATCCAAATGCCCGTCCTTTGGAAAGAAGCGTCCTCCTGTAGTACGGAGACGCTTATTCCAATAAGCTTGGTGGCGGAATTCCCAGCCAAAATCTTCAACGGAAACCCGCTTGACATAGTTAGTTAGATTCATTTGGCGCTATCAGAGAGAGATTGACCTTTTCCCGCTCCACATCCAGTTTATCCACCCAGACAGTGACCAAATCACCGACTGACAGGACTTGACTAGGATGCTTGATAAAGTTTTTACTGATTTTAGAAATATGGATAAGACCGTCTTCGTGAATACCGATATCCACAAAGGCTCCGAAATCGACGACATTGCGGACGACCCCTTCCAGCTTTTGACCGATGCGCAGGTCCTTGATATCCAAGACATCCTGCCGCAAAACTGGCGCGTCGAAAGAATCTCGCAAATCACGGCCAGGCTTGAGCAGATCCGCAATAATATCTTTGAGGGTTTCTTCTCCCAAGCCTAGCTCTGCAGCTAAACTAGCAATCTGAACAGCCTTTAATTTGGCTTGGGCTGCTTCATCCAAACTGCTAATTTCCAGACGCTTAAAGAGCTCCTCCACTGCCTTATAGGATTCTGGGTGAACGCCTGTATTGTCTAGCAGGTTATCACTTTCAGGAATACGTAAGAAGCCGGCTGCCTGTTCAAAAGCCTTCGCACCCAGACGCGGCACTTTCTTGATGGCCTCGCGAGACCGAATCAAGCCTTCTGTTTCCCGGTATTTGACAATATTTTCTGAGATAGTTTTATTAAGACCAGCTACATGGGCCAGCAGGGCAGGACTGGCGGTGTTGATATTGACTCCGACTTGGTTAACCACGGTATCCACGACAAAGTCCAGACTTTCAGACAGTTTTTTCTGGCTGACATCATGCTGGTACTGACCAACTCCGATAGACTTAGGATCTATCTTGACCAGCTCAGCCAAAGGATCTTGCAGACGGCGGGCAATGGAAATAGCTGAGCGCTTTTCAACAGTCAAATCTGGAAACTCATGACGAGCCAGTTCACTAGCAGAGTAGACAGATGCTCCGCTTTCATTGACGATGACATAGCTGACATTTGGATGAGATTTCAAAACTTTCGCTACAAAGGCTTCGCTTTCTCGGCTGGCCGTTCCATTTCCGATGGCAATGATTTCCACGCCAAACTGCTCAATCAGCTCTGATAACTCCTTCTTAGAAGCTTCAATCTGAGCTGGCTTTGCTGGTGGAACTGGATAGATGACATGAGTCGTCAGCATCTTACCTGTTGGATCCACAACAGCCAACTTTGCTCCTGTCCGAAAGGCCGGGTCAAAGCCCAGTACTACGCGACCTTTGAGAGGGGCAATTAGGAGGAGATTGCGGAGATTTTCTGAGAAGAGCTGAATCGCACCATCCTCAGCAGCTTCAGTCAGCTCGGTCCGAATACGGCGCTCCATGGCTGGAATGATTTTCTTTTTAACTGCTTGCTGGACAGCTTCGATAATATAGGCATTTTTCACCTTAAAACGCACTTCAAAGAAGCGCAGGATTTTCTCAAGATTGTGCTCAAAACCTACCTTGAGGACTCCTTGTTTCTCTCCACGGTTAAGAGCCAAGGTACGGTAGCCTTGCATAGTCGCTACTTTTTCGGAAAAATCATAATAAATCTGGAAGACTTGCTTTTCATCCAAATCACCGTCTTTGAGACTGGATACGATAGAAGAATTGGTCTGCATCTCGTGGTAGGTCCAAGCCCGCAGCTTGGTGTCTTCAGAAATCGCCTCGGTCAGAATATCCACTGATCCAGCAAGAGCAGCTTCTGCTGTCGGAAAGGCTTCACTAGTCAGTTTCTCAGCTTCTTCCCGCAAGTTAGCCGCATCCTGTAGGATGAGGCGGGCCAAAGGAAAGAGACCTGCTTCACGCGCAACAGTAGCCTTGGTACGGCGCTTCTCCTTATAAGGAAGATACAGTTCTTCCACATCAGCCAGCTTTTCAGCAGCCTCAATCTCAGAGCGCAGAGCATCCGTTAGTTTGCCCTGCTCCTCAATCTTAGCTAAGACCGTCGCTTTGCGCTCTGCTAAAGCAGTCATACTCTTATCTAAGTCAATGATTGCCTTAATCTCGACCTCATCCAGATTTCCCGTCATTTCCTTACGGTAACGAGCAATAAAAGGGATCGTATTTCCCTCAGCGGTCAGATCTAGGGCCTGTGATACTTGGCTTTCTTTAAGGTCCAATTTCTGGGCAATTTTTTCAATATTTATATTTTCCATAACGCTTCTATTATATCATAATATGAAGCTGAAAAATCTATAAAGACTAGTTTAATCCATCTTTTTCTTGCTAGGGTGAGTCCGCTCTCTCTGATCCATCATGGCTGAAAATATCATTTTTTTTCGTTTGGTAGTATAATAGAATTATTATTTTAGAAATGAGGTGGCCCTATGGCTGTGAAATTTACCAAAACAGATGATTTAGATAAGATGTTCGAGGAGTTTGCGACCCTGCCTAAGCTTGAAAAAGTAGAATTTCCAGATAACAAAAAGAAAAAAGAAGCGCAAGAAAAGGCTAGAAAAGCATGAGTTTCTTTTCTAACCTTCCTTCCAGCGTCTTACAGGCTGGCGCTATCTTTCTCTCCATCATCATTGAGGCCCTGCCTTTTGTCTTGATCGGAAGTATTATTTCCGGCTTTATCGAGGTGTATGTCACGCCAGACAAGGTTTATCGTTTCCTGCCCAAGAACAAATGGGCTCGGATTTTCTTTGGAAGCTTGATCGGTATAGTCTTTCCGTCCTGTGAGTGCGGAATTGTTCCCATAATTAACCGCTTCTTGGAAAAGAAAGTTCCCAGTTACACGGCTGTACCTTTTCTGGTAACGGCTCCAGTCATCAACCCCATCGTGCTCTTTGCGACCTACTCAGCCTTTGGTAATTCCTTCCGAATGGCTCTGCTTCGTGCTTTAGGTTCTATGGTCGTGGCTATTCTTTTAGGTATTTTTCTGGGCTTCTTTGCAGACAGCAATATCCAAAAAGAAAATCGCAAGGCTGTTCATGAGCATGACTTTTCACATCTCAGCAAGGGGCAAAAGCTTTTTCAGGTCTTCGTTCAAGCCATTGACGAATTTTTCGATACAGGTCGCTATTTAGTCTTTGGCTGTCTCTTTGCTAGCCTAGTCCAGGTCTATGTGCCAACCAGAATCTTGACCTCCATCAGCTCAACACCAGCTGTTGCTATTCTCTTGCTCATGCTGCTGTCCTTCCTGCTCTCACTTTGCAGCGAAGCTGATGCTTTCATCGGGAGCTCCTTGATTGCTAGTTTCGGCTTATCGCCAGTCCTAGCTTTCTTGGTCATTGGGCCTATGCTAGATGTCAAAAATCTGCTGATGATGAAAAACTACTTTAAGACACGCTTTATCTGGCAATTTATCAGCCTGGTTACCGTCGTCGTCTTTCTTTACTCTTGGCTTGTGGGGGTAGTGCTATGATTCGATTTCTAATCTTAGTCGGCTACTTTGAGATCACCATGTATCTGCAGCTGACAGGCAAGCTCAACCAATATATCAATCTCCACTACTCCTATCTGGCCTACTTGTCTATGATTCTGTCCTTTATCTTGGCAGTTGTGCAGCTGATCATCTGGATGAAAAAGATGGAGGTCCACAGTCATTTAAGCACTCGCTGGGCCAAGTTAGGCAGCGTGCTGCTCCTTATCATTCCGCTCTTTGTGGGAATTTTCTTTCCAACTGTCACCTTGGATTCGACCACCGTTTCGGCTAAAGGATTTCATTTTCCGCTGGCTGAGGGAACTTCAACTGCTATTCAGCAGGACGAAGGCACGACAAGTCAGTATCTGAAACCAGACACCAGCACCTACTTTACAAAAGGGGCTTACGAAAAAGAAATGCGGGCAGCCGCCAAGAAGTATATCAACAAAAATACCATTCAGGTCACCACTGAGAACTACATGGAGGTCATGGAAGTTATCTATGATTATCCCGACGAGTTTGTGGGCAAGACGCTGGAGTTCACCGGCTTTGTCTACAATGACCCCAGCGACCAGAAGAGCCAATTTCTCTTTCGCTTTGGTATTATCCATTGTATCGCCGACTCAGGTGTCTATGGCCTCTTGACGACTGGAAATACCCAGCGTTTCGAGAATAATACCTGGATTCATGCCAAGGGGAAACTTGCCATGCACTACCATAAAAGTCTGGGGCAAAGCCTACCAACTTTAGAAGTTGAAAGCTTTGACAAGGTAGAAAAACCAGACAATCCCTATGTCTATCGTGTCTTTTAGAGCCAAATACCTATGAAAGTCTGTTTTCATAGGTGTTTCTTTTATATGCTATTCTCTAACCTTTACTCAGTTGATCTGACCGACTTTTAGAAATTAGAAGAGGCTTGATGAAAGTCGCTCTTTAATTTTTTCTCTCTTATCTTGGAAAATCATGCTACAATAATACTATCTCATTTGAAAAGGAGTTCTTTTTATGAATCAAGAAAAAGTAAAGAAACGAGATTTGCTTTCTATTCTGGCTGTGGCTTTAGTCGCCTTTGCTGGAATTCTTTCAGAGACTAGTATGAATGTGACCTTTCCCCACCTCAGCAAAGTATTTGATCTGAGCTTAGGAGTGCTACAATGGATTACGACTGGCTATCTGCTGGCCGTCGCCATCACCATAACTTTAGGCGCAACTCTCGCCCACAATTGGACGGAGCGTCGCATCCTCTTTACCTCGCTTTCCATCTTTACCCTTGGCAATCTGATTGCCATGATTGCCCCAGACTTTACTTTCCTTATGCTGGGACGGATCCTTCAGGGGGGAGCGACTGGGATTGCCATTCCACTTATGTTTAATCTCATCGTGGAGCGAATTCCTCGGCAGAAAATCGGCTTTTATATGGGGCTGAGCGGCCTAGTCATCAGCATAGCACCAGCCATCGGCCCGACCTACGGAGGCTTCATGATTGGCTCCTTCGACTGGCACATGATCTACAGCTTTATCATGCCAGTTCCCATTCTCTCTTTTTTACTGGCTTATGTTAACTTGGAAAATTCGGCAGGAAAAAGCAAGCGCCCCTTTGATGTGCTGGGCTTTCTCTCGCTCGCAACGGCTCTTTCCTTTTCTCTGATGACCATTTCCAGTTTGGAAGGTGGCGATAATGTCAATTGGCTCTATCTAGCTATTTTCCTCCTTTCCTTTGCCTTTTTCATCTGGCGTAGTCTGACAGTTCAACACCCATTTCTGGACATCCGTATCTTGAAAGAACCAACGATTTTCTTTGGAATTCTGCCCTTTTTAATCTTCCAATTCTCCAATCTATCCAGCAACTTTCTCATTCCCAACTTTCTCGTGCTGGTCAAGAATGTCTCGACTGCCCAAGCTGGATTTTCCCTGCTTCCCGGAACCATGATCGGAGCTTTTATGTCGCCTTTTCTGGGAAAATTGTACGATAGCAAAGGCCCAAAGCTGTCTCTGCTAGGCGGCAACTCCCTAGTCTTTCTGGTCATGATTGTCTTTAGCTTCTTTACAAGCTGGCTCAATCTGCCTTTAATCTTAGGATCTTATATCCTCTTTACTCTAGGGCGCAACATGGCCTTCAACAATACTATGGCTTTATCCGCTTCTCAAGTCAGCAGAGAAAAGACGGCGGATGTAACTGCTCTCTTTCAACTAGCGCAAACCTTTGCTGGTGCCTTGGGAACGGCAATTGCAGCCGTCCTGCTCAACCAAGCACCCGATACGACAAGCGGCGTCCACAATGTCTTTAGTCTACTTCTCCTTCTTGCAATAGGCAACTTTATTTTCTACTATTTCCTGTTTCGAGCGATTCATCAGAAGAAAGAAGCCTAATTTTCTATCCCGACTTCTCCTCGGGATATTTTCTTTGGTCAAATCCAGATTTTTCAAATACAATTTTTCTGAAAATTGTGATAAAATAGAGACAATCACATTTAGATAGGTAATAAATATCATGTCTTCAAAAGTTATTATTACAATTTTCGGTGCCAGCGGAGACTTGGCTCAAAGAAAACTTTATCCTTCCCTCTTTCGACTTTATAAATCCGGCAATCTTTCGCAACATTTTGCCGTAATCGGAACTGCCCGTAGACCTTGGAGCAAGGAATATTTCGAGTCGGTCGTTGTCGAGTCAATCTCAGACCTAGCCGACAGTGCAGAGCAGGCTCAAGAGTTCGCTAGCCACTTTTATTATCAAAGCCATGATGTGCAAGATACCGAGCATTATATCGAATTGCGCAAGCTGCAAAATAAACTCAACGAGCAATATCAGGCAGAAAATAATAAACTCTTCTTCCTTTCTATGGCACCACAATTTTTCGGAACCATTGCTAAGCATCTCAAATCTGAGCAAATCGTTGATGGAAAAGGATTTGAGCGCCTAATTGTTGAAAAACCCTTTGGGACAGATTTGGCAACTGCCAGCAAGCTTAACGAAGATCTACTGGCTACCTTTGACGAAGAACAGATTTTCCGCATTGACCACTATCTGGGCAAGGAAATGATTCAAAAGATTTTTGCCATCCGCTTTGCTAATCTACTGTTTGAAAATGTCTGGAACCGCCAATACATTGATAATGTGCAGATTACCTTTGCTGAAAAGTTGGGAGTTGAAGAACGCGGTGGCTACTATGATCAATCCGGTGCCCTCCGTGATATGGTGCAAAACCACACCTTGCAACTTCTCTCCTTATTAGCCATGGATAAGCCAAAAAGCTTTACCAAAGAAGATATCCGAGCAGAAAAGGCCAAGGTATTTGAGCGCCTCGTTCAGCCAAGCGAGGAAGATTTGAAACGTTTCTTCATTCGCGGCCAGTACAAGTCTGGCAAAATCAACGGTCGAAAATATATTTCTTACCGTAGCGAACCAAATGTCAATCCTGAGTCTACTACTGAAACCTTTGCTTCTGGGGCTTTCTTCATTGATAGCGACCGCTTCCGTGACGTTCCTTTCTTCTTCCGAACAGGGAAGCGCCTCACCAAAAAAGGCACCCATGTCAATATTGTCTTCAAGCAAATGGACTCTATCTTTGGTGAGCCTCTCAAACCAAATGTCCTAACCATCTATATCCAGCCAACCGAGGGGATTTCACTCAGTCTCAATGGCAAGGAAGTTGGAGAACTCTTTAATCTAGCTCCTATCTCATTGGATTATCGGACAGATGCTACAGCGTCAGGAGCTTCTCCAGATCCTTATGAAAAATTAATTTTTGATGTCCTTAATAACGACTCAACTAATTTCAGTCATTGGGACGAAGTAAAAGCCAGCTGGGAGCTCATCGATCGCATCGAAGAACTCTGGAGCCAAAATCAAGTGCCACTCCATGAATATCCTGTCGGATCTATGGGACCAAAAGCCTCCTTTGAGTTACTCGCCCAATTTGGAGCAAGCTGGCAATGGCAACCTGATAAAGAATAATACATACAAAAAAGAGTTTGGGACAAAAATATTTCAATTTTTAAAAATCTTAATTATTAAGCCCTTCAAATCTACAATTAAATGCGAAAAGCGAACAAAGCAGAATTCTGATTACCAGAAAACTAGTTTTGTTCGCTTTTTATATTTGAAGCCAGACTTTTGTCCCAGCCTCTTTTTTATAATTCTTAAACATCTGCTAGCCCTTCTATTACAGCCATTCCTTGTAACGCTTGATATAAAGACCTTTCACAAGGGTTACGCTAACCATATAAAGCACGATAATCAAGAAAAGACAAAGGAAATAGGTGCCATTCAATGGAGCTGTCTTCAGAACTGACGCAAAGAGGCTGTATGGCAAGGAAGTAACAAAGAGCGCTGCCGCCATGGTCGTCACAATGACAGACAAAGCGGGACGACTTTGCACAAAAGGCAGTTTAGGTGAGCGTAGCATGTAGATAACCATGGTCTGGGTCCACATAGACTCAATAAACCAGCCTGTTTGGAAAAGCGTGATAAAGGTTACTGCCTGTTCAGTACCAGCTTGATAGCTGCCTCCTGTGATCATAGGCACGATGATAAAGTAAAGCACCAGATAGGTCAAAACATCAAAAACGGACGAAATCGGTCCAATCCAAGCCATAAATCGGGTAATGGAACTGGCTGACCAAATATGAGGTTTCTTGAGAAATTCACTATCTACATTATCAAATGGCAGAGCGATACAAGACAAATCATAAACTAGATTGAGGACAATCAAATGGACTGGTGCCATAGGCAGAAAAGGCAGAAAAATGCTAGCAAAAAGAAGAGAAAAGATATTTCCAAAGTTGGAACTGACCGTCATCTTGATATACTTAGTCATATTGGCATAGACCTTGCGTCCCTCTACCAGTCCCTTCTCCAGAACCATGAGATCCTTGTCCAGTAAAATGACATCTGCTGTTTCCTTGGCTATATCGACTGCCGTATCAACAGAAATACCAACATCTGCTACCTTCATAGAAGGGGCATCATTGATGCCATCACCCATGTAGCCAACCTTGTGGCCATTGGCTTTGAGCTGGAGGATGATCCGAGCTTTTTGGTCAGGTGAGAGCTTGGCAAAGACTGTCGTGTTCTCCACCGCCTGACTCAATTCCTCATTAGATAAAGCATCTACTTCTACACCTAGCAAGATATTGTCTACATCTAACCCAACCTTTTCACAGACTGCTTGGGTTACCTTTTCATTATCGCCCGTCAAAATCTTAGTGGAAACACCATATTCGGCCAGAGTTTCAATAGCTGGAGCCGCAGATGACTTAGGTGGATCTAGAAAAGCTAGATAGCCCGTCAAGATCATATCGGACTCATCCTTTACTTCATACTCATAATCTTCTTCTAAGTCTGACTTGTAGCTAACACCAAGTACGCGCAGCCCTTGCTCATTAAGTTGAGCCACTTCCGCAAGGATTTCCTGACGGATCTCCTCAGTCAGTTCTGTAATGCGATTCTTGTATTCTACATAGCTAGAGATGGCCAGCATTTCCTCTAAGGCCCCCTTGGTTACCATGCTGATAACATCCTCATCATCTTTGACGATGACGCTCATGCGACGACGTTCAAAGTCAAAGGGAAGTTCATCAATTTTCTTAAAGGTTTGGTCTAAGTCACGAACAATCTCATGCTTTTCTGCTTCTTTCTCCGTCCGATTGATAATAGCTCGATCCATGAGGTTTTTGAGACCCGTTTGATAATAGGAATTGAGAAAGGCCCGGCGGAGCACTGCCAAGTCCAAATCACCATGAATATCCAGAGGGTATTCTAACACAATCTCGTCTTGGGTCAATGTCCCCGTCTTATCCGTACAAAGGATATCAATAGCTCCTAGATCCTGAATAGCGTTTAGCTTCTTAATCACGACCTTTTCCTGAGCCATAATAATAGAACCTTTAGCCAAGCTCGCTGTGATAATCATGGGCAGCATTTCTGGGGTCAGGCCGACCCCAACACTGAGGGCAAAGACACCTGCTTCCAACCAGTCACCGTCTGTCAGACCGTTGATGAAGAACACGACCGGAACCATGACCAGCATCAGACGAATCAAGAGCCAGGAAATGCTATTCATCTCGCGCTCAAAAGAGGTCGGCTCATCATAGGTATTAAGCGTCTGCTCAATAGCTCCCATCATGGTCTCATCACCAACCACCAGCACCAGAGCCGTAGCTCTTCCGGAAATAACGTTAGTTCCCATGAAGGCCAATGATTCTGTCTCTAAAAGGCTATCGAGATTTTGCCCATCCGCCTTGGTCAAACAGATCTTTTCTACTGCATCACTTTCTCCTGTCAGGCCGGACTGCTGAACAAAGAAATCACGTGAGTCCAGCAGCAATACATCTGCAGGAATCATGTCTCCGGCACTAAGTTTGATGATATCCCCTACAACAAGCTCATCAATGGGCAGTTCCTGCTCTGCTCCTTCACGGATAACCGTAGCCGTATTGACAATCAGTCGAGACAGATTGCTAGCAGCGCGGTCACTCCGCAGTTCCTGAATAAAACGAATGCCGCCGGAAATCAGCACCAGAACGACAATAATGATGGAAGTCGTCGGATCTTCCTCACCAGGCTTAGCCAGCCAGACATTGGTCACTAAGGACACTAGGGCAATCACCAATAAGATGACTGTAAAGGGGTTAATGATAGACTCGTAAATCTTCTTGAAAATAGAGTCTTCCTGACCCTTTGTGATGACATTTTCACCATAGAGGTCACGATTTTCTTCGACCTGATCTTCGGTCAGACCGCGAAAGGCACTCTTATAATATGCCAGAGTTTCTTGAACAGGCAGCTGCAGCGCTGCCAGCAATCTTTCTTTTACGTTTTTCATTGGTTTCTCCTATCTGTATGAATAATGTGGTTCATACACAGAGACCAATCACTTTATGAGGACAGAACGACACAAATCAGCGATTGGCTGTGTATGTGCGGTTCCGGATGATCGTCAATTTGCATCGTACTTCTCCTTTCTTAGTTTATAAAAGCAGTTAATAATCCCAAGATGCTTGCAAGACATCAAAAGTAGCATTCATCTTCTGTGTCCATTCTTGCAAGTCGGGAAAATTTTCTCTCAAAGAAAATCCAATGACTTCTTCACGTAAATTCCACCAATCTACAAGAGCAACTACTTGGATTGTTGCAATATTTAAAGAAAGTCCCTGCTCAGTAGCCAATTTCTCTAATAAGGCCAAACTCCGGACATTTCTCTCATCAATTTGCTGATGTCTGTCTTTCCACCAATGCTCTTTTTCATGAAAAAATTTTTCCGCAACCATCGGCATTGTGTTTTCCAAAATTCCTTCAGCAACGGACAGTATGTTCAAAACGTGCCACTTCTCTATTCCATTAGGAAAAAGCGGAGTTTCCTGACCTAGCTCATCTAAATATTGGGAAATTAAATCACTACCATACAACCATTCTCCATTGGAAGCTTGAAAAACAGGAATTCTACCCAAAGGATTATCTTGATTATGCGGTGAATTTTTGTCGAAAGCCACCTGAACTCTCTGAATATCCACTTGCTCCTCTAAATGATGATGTAAAATTGTAGCATAGACTTTACGCGCAAAAGGACTGATACTAGAATACCAAAATTTCATTACTATTCCTCCTTCTTTTTTCTTAAAAGGCAGGCAATCAACTATTTATACTCTTGAAATATTTTCAGCAAAAAAGAATACCCTGCCAATTTCTCGACAGGGTTATTTGCATGTCAGGTTGTTCGCTTCATTGTTTTAAACACAGATAAAACAAGCATTCACCGTTCAAGCTTTAACTCCATAAGGCGATGAAATGAGCTTAGTCTTGACCTTGGCGATCAGGACTGTTGACCAACGAGCAGTGTCTCCACTGCTTTGCGGTAGTCATCCGTATCCTTATGGTAGCCTCACCTACCGATTTTTCATTCTAACTATACTCCTCTTTAGAATGATTGTCAATAGGAATGGCCTCTTCTTTTTCATTTTTTATGAAAATCTTTCACAGAATGTCCTTTCAAGCGCTTTTGGGTCCGTTACTGAGGCAGGGCTGCAGCAATGCGCCGGCAGATTTCTTCAAGGATGGACTTAGGAGCGGCCGCATTGAGCCGGGCATGGCCCTTGCCCTCCTTGCCAAAATCACTTCCCCGATTCAAGACAACCTTAGCCTCTTCTCTAAGCAAGTGGAAAAGCTGGTCATCTGTCAGTCCATAATCTGAAAAGTCCAGCCAAACCAGATAAGTCCCTTGAGGCTTCATGACCCGCAGACGTGGTGCTTCCTTAGCAAAATAATCGACTACAAAATCAATATTTTCCTCTAAGACAGCCTTGAGCTCTGTCAACCAAGGCTTGCCATGACGATAGGCAGCTTCTGTCGCTAGAAAACCAAGACCCGAAATTTCATGCTGGTTATTGGCCAGTTGGCGTTTTTGAAACTTTTGTCGCAAGCTAGGATTCTCAATCACTGCATAGGAATTTTTAGTTCCAGCAATATTAAAAGTTTTAGTCGCACTGGCTAAAATCAAGCTAAAGTCCTTAAAGTCAGGCGAGACAGTATTGAAAGACTGGTGTTTATGTCCAAACAGCGTCAAATCTTGGTGAATTTCATCTGAGACCACGAGAACGCCGTACCTTTGGCAGAGACGACCAATCTTCTCTAAAACGTCCTCTTCCCAAACTCGGCCTCCGGGATTGTGTGGATTGCAAAGCACGTAAATCTTAACTTCATTGTCTACGATGTCCCGCTCCAGCTGCTCAAAATCAATCTGAAAGAGACCGTCCTGTTCTATCAGAGAATTGGTGATAAGCCGACGATCATTGAGCTTGACACTGCGGGCAAAAGGCGGGTAAACAGGAGTATTGATCAGAACGGCATCGCCTTCCTTGGTAAAGGCTTGGATAGCCGTCGAAATCGCAGGAACAACTCCCTCGATAAAGACCAAGGCTTCCTGGTCAAATGTGTAGCCATGCTCATCCCGCTCCCAAGCTAGCACAGCATTGATCAACTCCTCACTAGCATAGGTATAGCCATAGACTAACTGATCAGCGTAATCATGCACAGTTTGCTTGATTTCAGGCAGGACTTCAAAATCCATGTCCGCAATCCAGGCTGGCAGGACTTGACTGTCTTTCTCCGCCTCTTTCCATTTATAAGTATGCTGACCAATCCGATTGGGTGCTGTTTCAAAGTTATAACTTCCCATATTAGTCCTCCAAGGCTGCGCGTAAATCGTCTACCAAATCTCGACTATCTTCGATCCCAATTGACAGGCGCAGCAAATCATCAGTCAAGCCATAGGAATGACGCACTTCAGCAGGAATGTCTGCATGAGTCTGGGTTGTCGGATAGGTAATCAAACTCTCTACTCCACCTAAACTTTCTGCAAAGGTAAAGACTTTCAGGCTATTTAAGAGATGAGGAATCTTTTTTTCATCGACAACTTTAAAGGAAATCATGCCGCCCTTACCTGGATAGAGAACTTCTTTTACTGCAGGAGATGACTTCAGAAATGCGACTACTTCTTGCGCATTCTGAGTAGAGCGCTCCATACGGAGAGCTAGCGTCTTAAGACCACGCAAAAGCAGATAGCTGTCAAAAGGAGACAGGACTGGCCCAGTTGTATTGAGGTTATAGAAAAGTTTGTCATAAATAGAAGCATCATTAGTCATGATGGCTCCAGCCAAGACATCATTGTGTCCACCCAGATACTTGGTCGCAGAGTGCAAGACAAGGTCAGCTCCATCCTCCAGCGGTCTTTGGTAAATAGGACTGTAAAAGGTATTGTCCACAATGACAGCTGCTCCTCGCTCATGAGCCGCTTGGGAAATGCGAGCAATGTCAAACTCTACCATAAGAGGATTGGTCGGTGTCTCGATATAGACAATATCTATATCCTCTGTTAGCTTGTTCAGGAGTTCTTCTTCCGTATTAGCATAGGTAAAGCTAAAGCGTCCTTCCGCTTCGACCTGAGCAAACCAGCGGAAAGAGCCACCATAAAGATCTCGAACAGCTAAAACCTTACTGCCGACTGGAAAGGCGCTAAAGGCCAGCACAATAGCCGACATACCAGAGCTAGTTGCTAGGGCATAATCCGCACTTTCAATAGCAGCTAGAGTCTCTTCCAAGCTAGCCCGTGTAGGATTTTTGGTTCGAGTATAGTCATATCCTGTGGACTGGCCAAACTCTGGATGCTGGTAAGTCGTTGAAAAATGCAAGGGGGTTGTTAAGGCACCCGTTGTTGTGTCTGTTTTTACTCCCGCTTGAGCCAACAAGGTATTTAATTTCCGTTCTCTCTCCATTTAACCGTTCCTCTTTTTTAAAATATTCTACCTTTCTATTGTAACATCTTAAGAAAGTCTTGAGCTTTTTTCTTTTCAAGAGCTAGCTATAGTCTGAAACTATAGAGTAACAGTCCATAAAAAAAGAGTCGCTGAACGACTCTTCGTTTCTTATTTCATTCTTAATCGTTGGCGTAAACTATCTGCCTTTTGTCCGATAAAACGGTCTATGAGCCGAACCTTGAGAGACAGTACGATATAGACGAGCATTCCGACTCCTCCAACGGCAGCGACATAGATAAAGCTGTACATCCGATTAGTTGGCTGGAAGATAAAGCTTAGTAGATACTCGACAAGCAGAACCAAGATCACCATGGCAATTGTGAGAATCATACTCAACAGCAGGCGCTTTAATAGATTCTTAGGATTCAAGCCAACAACCTTGCGAATTTCTCTAAACATGAAGAAGATTGGCAGTAAAAGGCCGACGGTCGTTGAAATCAAGGGACCATAAGCATGGAAGAGATTGATCATCGGCACCTGCAGACTAAGCTTGACAAGAACTCCATAAAAGAAGTAGAGAATGGCTTTCTTGTTTTGGAACAGAGCTTGAATCATCGGAGCCAGAACTGTATAGGTGCTGAGAATGATGGTCTGCAGCATAGCGCAGATGAAGAGCCCCAGTGCTAAACTATCTGGCTTACCATAGAAAACGGTATAAAGCGGACTAGCCACCAGAACTGCTCCCACTGTTGACGGAAAGATAAAGAAGAGCAACATGCTAAGATTATCTTGCACTAGGCGGGCAGCCGAGCGAAAGTCACCCTTGACATAATTTTCGGTCAAGAGAGGAATCCCGACACCACCGATAGAAGTTGCCACCGCAATTAAAATCATGGTGATTTTATTCGGATTAGCTGAGAAATAGGCGAATTGCACTAGGAGCTCTGATTTCGTATAATCGCTAATCTGGGTCATAATGTTGATAAAGGTCGCCTGGTCAATAATCTGGAAAAGCTGAATAGCTGAGCCTGTAATGATGAAGGGAATGGCTTCTCGTATCGTATCCCAGAGAAGGGAGCGACCACTAATTCCCGCAGATTTTTTTGGCTTTCTCAGGATAGAGCGTAGCATACCCGTTTTTGCTAGATAGAAAAGTAAGACGAGCATACTTGCCAGCATCCCGACAAAAGCAGCAAAGGTAGACTGGGTCACGGCTTCAACATAGTCACCTGAACCGATTTTCATAATGAAATAAGCTGTCAGTAGCATCCAGATAACCCGAATCACCTGCTCCGAAATCTGGCTAATCGCATACGGTTTAAGATTATTAAATCCTTGGAAGAAGCCTCGAATGACACTCATAGACGGAAAAATGAGCACAGCCCAAGACAAACTCTGCATGACTGGAATCAGGTCAGCCCCGCCACCAGACATTGAGGCAAAAACCGGTGCCATCAAGTACATGATGACTGCAAAGATCAGTCCCAATACCAGCATGAACTTGAGGAACTCTCGAATGAGGGCAAAGCTGTGTTCCTCCTTGTCAATCGTATTATACTTAGCAACTTGCTTGGCAACAGCTACCGGTACTCCTGCTGTGGAAACCAAAAGGAACCAAGCATAGATATTGTAGCCCATGGTAAAGAGACCGTTCGCTTCCGCCCCATGCTGTCCCATCCAGATGTACCAAGGGATGATATAAACAGCCCCAAGAAGGCGGCTGATAAAATTACTAGCAGTCAGCCAGGCAGTCCCTCTTAGCATTTTCTGCTGCTGGCTTGTTGTTTCTTGGCTCATAGAAAACCTCTTCTATTTGTTCTTCTTTTATTATAAACTTTTCCTTGCCTCTTGTAAAACATAGCCTTTCGGTTTACAATAGAGATATGATAAAAATTGAAACAATACTAGATATTTTAAAAAAAGACCAAAATTTTCGTGAAATCATCGCTGATGGAGACTACCACTTCAACTATCAGGGCTTGTCCTTTGACAAGATTAGCTATGATAGTCGCAAAGCAGGTAGCAGAACTCTCTTCTTTGTCAAGGGCGAGCATTTCAAGCGGGAATTTTTAGAGAAGGCTGTAGCAGCTGGACTAGGGTTTTACCTGAGTGAGACTGACCTCGAAGTCGGAATTCCAGTGCTTCTGGTCAATGATATTAAACAAGCTATGAGTCTCATTGCTATGGAATTTTACGGTCACCCAGAGCAAAAACTTAAACTTTTGGCCTTCACTGGTACCAAGGGTAAGACCACATCGGCTTATTTCGCTTTTAATATTTTAAAACAAAGCCATAAACCAGCCCTGCTTTCTACTATGAATACCACTCTGGACGGCGAAACTTTCTTTAAATCAACCCTGACCACTCCTGAAAGTTTAGACCTCTTTGAGATGATGGCCCAGGCTGTAGCCAATGGTCGTACCCATCTCATCATGGAAGTCTCCAGCCAAGCCTATCTTAAAAAGCGGGTCTATGGCCTGACCTTTGATGTAGGTGTCTTCCTCAATATCAGCCCTGACCATATCGGCCCGATTGAGCATCCAACTTTTGAAGACTACTTCTACCACAAGAGACTCTTGATGGACAATAGCCGAGCTGTTGTTGTCAATGGCGGCATGGATCACTTTCAAGTTTTGGCTGAGCAAGTGGCCAACTATGACCACGACTTCTATGGACCAGACTCCGCCAATAGCATCCTGCAATCGCAAGCCTTCTCCTTTGAAGCGCAAGGGAAGTTGGCTGGTTCCTACGATATCCAGCTGATTGGTCGCTTCAATCAAGAAAATGCCATTGCTGCTGGCCTAGCCTGCCTACGACTCGGAGCTTCATCGGAAGATATTCAAGCTGGTATTGCCCAGACACGAGTGCCGGGACGCATGGAGGTCTTGACCCAGTCAAACGGTGCCAAGGTCTTCGTGGACTATGCCCACAATGGCGACAGTTTGGCTAAGTTGCTGTCTGTCGTTCAAGAACATCAAAAAGGACAGACCGTTCTTGTACTAGGGGCTACTGGCAATAAGGGAGAAAGTCGACGCAAGGACTTTGGCCTCCTACTCAACCAGCATCCTGAAATCAAAGTCATTTTAACCGCAGATGATCCAAATCGTGAAGATCCGATTGCTATCGCAAAAGAAATTGCTAGCTACATTTCCTTTGAGGTGGATATGATTGCTGACCGCGAAGAAGCTATCAAAAAAGCCCTCAGCCTAACCAATGCTAAAGGCGATGCAGTCATTCTAGCTGGCAAGGGAGCGGATGCCTACCAAATCATCAATGACCAAAAGGTCCCTTATCCCGGTGATTATGCACTGGCAGAAAAATACATCTAAAAAAGGACTTTCGAGTCCTTTTTATTATCCATTCCACATCACTAAGACATAGAGCAAGCTGCTACCCACCATATCCGCAAAGGCGTGTGCCAAAAAGAAAGGCAGCAAGTTTTTAACCTTGTATTTGTAAAAGAAATAATAGAACAGACCGAAGACCACGCCAATCAGAAAAGCAGAGACTAGCCCCTGATAGGTATGGACAGAAAAGCGAACCAGCGTTGAAAAGCCTAAAACCCACCATTTGCTCTCTTCTTTCACCGATGTGAGCAAGCCTAAGAAAAAGAATTCCTCATAAACACCATTGAAGAGAGAATAGAGAATGACGACAGGTCCCAGTGCAGCTAGTTTGCGAAAAACTTCGACAAAGGTCCAGTCGATATGCTGCAAGATTTCTAAGTCAAAATAATTATAGGAACCGACTAAAGCTGCTATCAGATCAGAAGTCAGGCCGACAACCGCAAAAATCAAGGGCGCCCAAAGAATAGACCAAGACAAGCGTAGTTTCAGCTGTTTAAAATCATAATGGCGGATGCCTAGATAGATAAGTGCCAACACCAGCAGGAAAACTTGCAATTTCAAATTGCTCAGCAAGGCAAAATTTTCATCCTCTGGTCTGGGCACGATTGCTTGTCCTACAGAGCTGGACATAGTCAGCCAATTTATTGTTGAGGAATAAATAAATTGGCCAAACATAATAATTGCTAAAATCAACATATCGAACCATCTAAGGTTCTCCAGTGGTTGCTCAGGATAGATTTTTTTCAACATTGTCATTCTAATTCCTTTCCCAAATTCTATATACTACTATAGCACAGAATATGGCAAAATGACAGGTGGGTCTGTCTAATTTTTTTATTCGAATAATTATCAGTCCAATTGGAACACTAGGCGCTCCTTGTCAAAGCTAGCCTGCAACTCATACTTGCCAGCCTCATTCTGACGAATATAGCCTAAAATCACCAGACTATCAACAAAAATATCGCGGCGCTTCTGCATGAGCTCATCCTTGCGGACATACTTGAGGAGGAAAGTCGTCATATACTTGAGGGCATATTCTGGATTCACATCGCCCAAGATAGCATAGAGAGGCTTTTGTGCTTCAGACAGCGGATATTGATGCTGCATTTTATAAAAATAATTGGACAAGGTCAGCTGATCCCTTTGAAAATCGGTCTTTTCCAGTAAAATAGCGGCGTTTGTCTGATTGGCAAGCTGGGTTTCAAAGCGCAAATCCAGCAATTCCTGATAGATCGGACTGTCATCTCGAAGAAAGATTTCCTGATCTAAAGATAGATTTTCAAGATTCTCCAAAAGCGGAAGCTGCTGATAATAGCGCTTATTCTCCCGCCGGATGTAGCCCGCCTTGATGCATTCCTCCATGAAGCGATCTAGATTGGGAAAGCCCGCAAATTCACGTTTGATTTCTCTTAAAATCACATCATTATGCTGATCCAGATAATTGATTAGTTTTTCAAATAAGGGCTGTCGTGTCAGCCGAGTCGGATTGATAATTTTAATCATGGAGCTCTCCTTTAAAAATGAGCTTGGCTGACTGAGCCAACTGACTGGGATTGGTTCCAGGATGTCCTACAGGCACTGCTAAGCCCAATTCCTCATAGTAAGCCTGCCAAAATGCAGAAACCACATTTTCACCATCAGCAAACTGCATGGGAATAGTCTCAAAAATTGACAAAATTTGAGCAATATATTCCGAACAGTAAAATCCTTCGCTCTCAGCATAAAAACTAGCATTATAAGGCTTTCCAAGATGGGACTTAGCTTCTTTAAAGGCAGCAGAGGCATCTATCTCTGGATAAGCAAAGACATGATACATGTCCCCTTCCTCCAAAAACTGGCTCAAGGGTTGATGCGTCACTCCCTTGTCCTGCGTCACATGGTAAATCTCACCATCAAAAAAGATGCCCACATGGCTATAGGAGCCCGTTGCTGTCCGAATCGCTGCTGCCATCTCGGATTGCCCAACTATAAACAATAGATCACCATTTTGTAAATCTTGAATCTTCATTTCTCTCGTCTATCAAAAAAGGAGCCGAAACCCCTTTAGCTATAAGGAAAACATCGTTTTCTCGTGTCAATCTCTAGTCAAATGATTACCATTAAAATAATTCATTAACTATATTATAAGAATCACTCTAGCTGAAAATAATAAAGTAGAACCAAACTTCCAAAAGACAGAGCTAAGTAGAGGATTCCTATTTGCAATCCATACAAATACCAAAAACTACCACTAACTAAAATAAAAATCGATATCTCAGCAACGAGGCGCTGCCATTTTTTAAAAGTATGTGGAGATTTTGGTGCCATATAACGCGCCCAAAATAAGATTAATAGAACTGTTAGAAGAAAAAATAGGAATTTTTCTAGCCAAGAAGTTTGTATCACAGACACGGAGAAAAGACCAAGAATTGCCACAACCTCAACCAAAAAGCGCAGTCCTTCAATCAATAGTATCATACTGTCACCTTCTATAAATAGTCAAATTAACAGTTCCAAACATTCATTAAGAATTACCCATTAAAGCTTTCAGTCAACTGAGGCACCACTTGTTTCTTACGTGAAACAGCACCAGCCAAGAAGGCATGGTTATTTTTAAGTTTGAAGTTAAAGGCTGCTTCGACCTTGTCCATGTTTGCACCAATTGCAAGGATTTCTGAGTCTGAGTTAACGATGTCTGTAATCATCAAAACAAAGTCAGAATAGCCATTTGCTGCAATAGCCGCTTGCATTGCTGCCTCGATTTCTGCTTGACGTTCTAAAACTTCAGCAATATCAACAGTGTTGACTTGCGCTACACGGACATTGTTTCCGTTGAGTTCAAAAGTCTTAGCATCAATGTCAATCAATTCTTCTGCAGATTTGCTAGCTAAGTTTGTACCAGCCTTCAGCATAGCGAGACCGTATTCTTCCAAGTTCACACCGGCTAACTCAGCCAACTCAGGAGCAATATCCTTATCACTTGGGTGTGTCGTTGGAGATTTCAAGAGAAGTGTATCTGAAATCAAACCAGATAACATCAAACCAGCAAGCTCTTTAGGAACAGCTACACCGTGTTCTTTAAACATACGGTAAACGATAGAAGACGCTGACCCAACAGGTTCCAAACGCATGTAAAGTGGGCTTGCAGTTTCAAAGTTAGCTACACGGTGGTGGTCCACCACGCCATAAACTTCCACTTCAGCGATATCTGAAACAGATTGTTGGAATTCATTATGGTCAGTCAAGATGACTTGCTCTGCACCATCTGCTTTAGCTGATGTGATGACGCGTGGTGCTTCTACACCAAAATAGTTCAATACAAAGGCTGTTTCTTCATTTGGAGTTCCAAGAGCTACTGCTTCTGTATCCAAACCGTAAGCTGTTTTTGCAAGATAAGCAAAAGCTACAGATGACCCGATGGCATCTGAGTCTGGATTTTGATGACCAAATACTAGAATCTTAGACATGATAATACCTCTTTGTTTTTAATAATATTTATTCCACTTATTTTACCACAATTATGGGTATTTCACAAAAGGAGAAAGATATTTTCTTGAAAAAAATTGTAGCTTTGCAATAGAGGGCTGAGCTGAACCTTCAAAATAATCATTCAACCTTAACCGTCGATACAAGAATCATCTCTTATGAAAGTCCCCCAGAAGAAACGCTTACCTTATCATTTTTATTTCCTGTGAAAGGAATTTTTTCCTAAAAAATAGCCCTATCATAAGATAGGACTGAAAGATTTATCAATTTAGCGATAGAGGCGATCGTCACTACTATTTAAGTGACTGTCTCTTCTCCCGTTTAGCCAAAAATGGCAAGATGACACCTAAACTAATCAAGACAATCGGTGTCAAGATATTTGTCATCAGAGAGAAGCGCCAACCAGCTGGATCAACTGCATAATCTACTTTGGGAACCATACCTAAAATACAAGCAAAAGCTGTGAAAAGGAAGCACCAAGCTCCGATAATAAAGCCAAATTTTGGATTTTTAGTAAGTTTGTATTCCGCATCCTTGTATTTCTTCCAAACTTTATTGAGCAACATATAGGCCACAAATACCCAAAGATAACGCATCGGCATAACGATGGAGTTAAGATTGGTCATCCATTTAACCAAACCATCAATTTCCTTGATTCCAAAGATTGGTAGGACAATCAGGAAGCTTACCAAAATCCCTGTCAGGATATAGCCGTTAATCAGTACACCTTTTGATGTCCGCTTGCGTAGCCAGCTTGGAACAAATTCTTCGTCTGCATTATTGAGCAAGATTTGTAGAGGAGCGTCAATTGAGAAAGCCAAGGCCGCAATCTGTCCGACCATATTTGTCAGGGCATAGATAACTACCAGTACATTACCTACACCCCAGTAGTTACCCAGCATTTGGAAGGCTTGATAAGCACCGTTACGCATCAAATCTTCAGGAATATTGCTACCGTCAAAGAGCATACCCATAGCCAGAGAGCCTAGGATAGCAGAGGCACCAACCATGATAGCCATGACAATCATCCCCTTTGGAAATTCCTTGGCTGGATTGCGAGTTTGGTTAACGTAAGGCGAAATTTTCTCAGCACCACCGACTGCAAAGACCAAAAGTGAGATAGTTGTAAAGTATGAAAAATCAAAATTAGGAATATAAGTGCTGAGCTTGTCCATATTAGCCGTTGTGAACTGCATATCCGGCTTGATAAAAGGCGCACCGACCGCTAAGAGAACAAAGAGGAAGGACATAATCAGCATGGCACTTCCAGCTAGACCACCAATGACCTTGAGTGTGGATAGACCCTTAGTAGACAAGTAGAGAAAGGCACCGAAAATCAGCAAACTAAGAATAACAATCCAGTGAATATCTAGACTGCTCAAAAAATCGCCATTCCCTTGGATAGCCCATCCTAAAGGAATCAGAACTCCCTGTGGCTTTTGAGCCAAGTAGGGAATATGCACTACCCAGTAAGTCCAAGCCGCAAAATAAGCCAAACGCTTGGTAGAGGTCTTCTCCACCCAGTCGCTGACACCACCTCCGCTCTCCTTGAAGGTCGATCCTAGCTGCCCCACGATGAGGGCATAGGGAATAAAGTAAATGGCCAGGATAAGAATCCAAGAAACAACGACCGAAATCCCTTGTTGGGAGTAGTTGTTGACCACATTTCCCAGACCCCAAACCATATTAAAGGCAATCAGGGACACCATCAGCCAAGTCAGCTGGTTCTGATCTTTTTTCATCATTTCATCTCCTTTGAATATAAAATAAATAGCTCCATAAAATTATACCATGTTTTTACATTTTTTGTAACCGTCTTCAGCATATTTTGTCCAAAAAAAGAGCTACCCGTAGGTAGCTCAAGTTCTATTCTTAAAGTGAGTTCACGTCAACCTTGATACCAACACCTTGAGTAGTTGTGATAGTCAAGTTTGTTACGTAAGTTCCTTTAGCTGTAGCTGGTTTTGCTTTTTGGATTGTTTCGTTGAATGCTTTGAAGTTTTCAACCAATTTTTCAGCTTCAAATGATACTTTACCGATGATTGCTTGAACATTACCTGCACGGTCAGCACGGTAAGTGATCTTACCACCTTTAGACTCTTCAACTGCTTTAGCAACATCCATTGTTACAGTACCAGTTTTAGGGTTTGGCATCAAGTTACGTGGTCCAAGGACACGTCCAAGACGTCCAACAAGAGCCATCATGTCAGGTGTAGCGATAACTACATCAAAGTCCAACCAACCGTCGTTAATTTTCGCAACGAGGTCATCTTCACCAACGAAGTCTGCACCAGCAGCTTTTGCTTCTTCAGCTTTTGCACCACGTGCGAAAACAAGAACGCGTGAAGTTTTACCAGTACCGTTTGGCAATACCATTGCGCCACGGATTTGTTGGTCAGCTTTTTTAACGTCGATATTCAAGTTGTAAGCAACCTCTACAGTTGCGTCAAATTTTGCAAAGTTAGTTTCTTTTGCAAGTGCTACAGCTTCTTCTACACTGTATGCTTTTGTGCTGTCGATTTTCTCAAGAGCAGCACGAAGTTGTTTGCTTTTTTTAGCCATTTTCTATTCTCCTTGTAAGTGGTTCAATCGATTTTCATCTCCCACGTCACTCCTCGAAATGATGAAGTCTTGCGGGTTATCAGTCTATTATTTTTCTTTTCCTACTTCGTTAAGTTCCTTTGCTGTACCTAAGTACAAGCCTCAGTCACTTGCCTAGTATGAAAAGTAACTAATAGACTGCTGTGAGATTTTCTACTGTGTTATTGATTAGTCAACAACAGTGAATCCCATAGAACGAGCAGTACCTTCGATCATACGCATTGCAGACTCAATGTTTGCTGCGTTCAAATCTGGCATCTTAGTTTCTGCAATTTCTTGTACTTGTGCACGAGTAACTGTAGCAACTTTCGTTTTGTTAGGTGTACCTGATCCTTTTTCAACACCTGCAGCTTTTTTCAAAAGAACAGCAGCTGGTGGTGTTTTTGTAACGAAAGTAAATGATTTGTCTTCATATACTGAGATAACAACTGGAATGATCATACCAGCTTGGTCAGCTGTACGAGCGTTGAACTCTTTTGTGAATCCCATGATGTTGATACCAGCTTGACCAAGAGCAGGTCCAACTGGTGGAGCTGGAGTAGCTTTACCAGCAGGGATTTGCAATTTTACAAGTTTTTCGACTTTTTTAGCCATTTTTAAATCCTCCTTTGTGGTTTTGGCGGTAATTAGAGATTTTTACCTCCCACAAGTATGCTTTTTGCATACTTTTCTATTATACACTAATCTTTTCAAAATGCAAGAAAAATTCTTATATTTTCTCATTTTTATGGTAAAATGGTTACATGTTATTATTAAAAATTGCTTCTGTATTATTTATTTTTTTAACACTTATCTTATCGATTATCGCGGTGAAGGTCTTCAGGCTAAGAAAATTTGGCTTGAATTTTGCAGATTTGGCTTTCCCTTTTTTTGCTATAGAGCTGTATATCATTTCAGACAAGGCCTTCTATCACAGTCTTTTACCCCACCTATTATTAGTATTGTCTGGCCTGTCTATCGGTATCACAGCTTATTTTCTCAGGAAAAAACGGACTTTCTACTATCCCAAGTTCTTTAAATTTTTCTGGCGGGCTGGTTTTATCTTGACCTTCTTTATGTACCTAGCCATGGCCATCGCTCTCTTTTTATAAATGTAAAACACACCCCATCGGTCTGTACTGACCGATGGGGTTTTCGTATGCGGAACTTACAAGTCATGCTTTATATCTTCCGATTCTCTTTCTTTTATTCATGTATTTCTAAAGGCAGACCATCCGGATCAAAGAAGAAAGCCATCTTACGGCCATCAAAGTCATCATAGCGCAGCTCGGTATGGGGAATCTCCAAACGATCAAATTCCGCTAGCGTTTCTTCAACATCTGTCACTCGGAAAGCCAGATGCCGCAACCCAGTATGCTCTGGAGCAGGCAGGGCTGGCCGCTTAGGAGCCTCTTCCTTGATGAAAATTTCCAGCGTCAGATTTCCTTTACGGACATTAAAGAGAATGTCCTTCTTGTCGGGTCGATGGTGCTCATCCAGCATGTCAAAGCCCAGCTTATCCACATAAAAATCCTTAGTCTTGGCATAATCATGACCAATAATCGCAATATGGTGAATGCTATCTAGTTTCATAACTTTTTTCCTTTCATTCTTCAGTAGAGAAAATCTGCTGGCAGATTTGTATTACAGGACATTATTCTTGTTAACCAACTGCTCGGGAAAATGTTTAACTTGTCTGCAACACTTTTCTCGGCTTCGTTCCTTCGGCTGGTCCGATAACGCCTGCTGCTTCCAATTCTTCCATGAGACGAGTGGCCCGATTAAAGCCGACCGAGAGTCGCCGCTGAATCATCGAAGCGCTGGCTTTCTGAGTCTCGATAACCAAGGCCTTGGCTTCCTCAAAGAGAGGATCGCCTTCATCATCGCCCCCGCCAGTATCCAAATCACTTTCAGATACTTCGCCTGGATCAAAACTATCATCATAGTCAGCTTCAGCTTGATTCTTGACAAAAGCTACGATTCGCTCCACATCTTCATCTGAAATGAAGGAGCCCTGCAGACGGACTGGATGATTTTCATCAATCGGCTTAAAGAGCATATCGCCACGTCCCAAAAGCTTTTCCGCTCCATTCTCATCCAGAATGGTCCGACTGTCTGTCCCACTGGAAACAGCAAAGGCAATCCGAGAGGGCACATTAGCCTTAATCAGACCGGAGATAACATCTACAGATGGCCGCTGGGTAGCCAGAATCATGTGAATCCCAGCCGCACGCGCTTTCTGCCCCAGACGAATAATGGCATCTTCCACTTCCTTGCTGGCCACCATCATAAGGTCAGCCAGCTCGTCCACGATGACGACGATTAAAGGCAGGGGCACCTGCTTGTAATCAGATTGAGCATTGTACTCAGCGACCTTAGCATTATAACCAGCAATATTACGAGCACCGACCTTGGAAAAGAGTTCATAGCGGTTTTCCATCTCATCCACGACCTTCTGCAATGCACGGCTAGCCTTGCGAGGATTGGTCACGACGGGGATAAGTAAGTGGGGAATGTCATTATAAACAGACAGCTCTACCATCTTAGGATCCACCATCATAAACTTGACTTCATCCGGTCTGGCTTTCATGAGAATGCTAGCGATAATGCCGTTAACAGCTACTGATTTACCGGATCCAGTAGAACCCGCCACCAAGAGATGAGGCATCTTAGCTAAGTCAAAGGAGCGGACAGAGCCGTTGACAGCCTTCCCAAGTGGGATTTCTAGGAGCTTGCTGGCATCTGTCTTCGACTGTTCCCAAAGTTCTCGGAAAGTCACGGTCGCAATTTCAGAGTTAGGTACCTCAATCCCGACAAGGGATTTTCCAGGAATCGGCGCCTCAATCCGCACATCCTTAGCAGCTAGGGCAAGAGCCAAGTCATCCGCCAGATTGGAGATCCGATTGACCCGAACGCCGACAGCTGGCTTGACTTCGTACTTGGTGACAGAAGGCCCGATTTCAGCTCGCTCGACAGTAACCTTAATCCCAAAGCTAGCAAAGGTTTCTTCCAAAATTTTGATATTCTCTCGGACAATCCTCTTTTCCTTGGACTGATTTTTAGGCTTGTCAGGCGCAAAGAGATTGATGGTCGGTAATTTATAGTCCAGACTTTCTTTAGCTGTAAAATCCACTTCTACATCTGTATCTGCCTCTGCTTCCTCCATTTCCTCGTCGCGGTCAAAGTCCAGGGGCTCATGAGGAGCATACTCTCCCGATTCAGCATAGTCCGCCTCATCAAAGTCCATAGGCAAGTAAGACAAATCCTCAACATCTAAAATCTCCCCCGTTTCAGGATCCACTTCAGCTTCTGCCTGCTCTACCTCAATGGCTTGCATAGCTGCCTGTGCAGCTTTCTCCTCCTGCTCAAGAAAACGAAGCTGACGTTTTTCTTCCTCTTTTTCTCTCCAGTTTTGGAAAGCCAGGCTAAATTTCTCAGCAAGATCATAAAGCGACCATGGACTCATGAGCAGAGCCCCCAACAAAATCAGGAGCAGGCCAATGAAATAGGAGCCGATATTTGAAAAGAGAAAAGAAATCGGAGCATAAAGTGCCGCCCCAATCAACCCGCCACCAGCAAATGAGGTCACTTTAAAGGCCATCAAATCTGTCAGGACTCGCGTAAGCGTTGTAGATAAAACCTGCCCTTTCAAATGTAAAACATGTACAAAATAGGCTTGAAAAATTAAGCTTAGACCTAAGAAAAAGCTGATAAAGCCTGAGATTTTCCCCTCATGTTTGTGCAGCCACTTAAAGAAAAAGAGATAAAACAAGGCAGCCAGAATCGCCACATAGGCCAGACTCCCTACCAGAACCCGAATTAAATTATAGATGGTGACTCCAAAAGCGCCCAGCTTCAAAGCAGCAAACAACAAAGCGATAGCCAAAACAAAGGTGACTATCATCCGTCGAATCGCTTTCTGTCTTTCTAATTCCGCTTTTGTCGGTCGTCTCGTAGTGCGACCGTTTTTTGTATTTTTCTTATTTGCCATAACTTTCATTATACCATATTTTAAGATCTTCTAAACAGAAAACTAGCTGCCTTTTGCAACTAGTTTCTGCCTTATTCTTCTGGCAAAATTACCCAGAAAATGAGGTAGGGAAGAAGTCCGATCCCATAAGCAAAAAAGGAAACTCCCCAGATAACACGGATAATGACCGGATCTATATTAAAATATCGAGCCAAGCCGGAGCAAACTCCCTTCAGATACATTACAAGTTTTTGTTAGATTAAACCAATGATTTTTATCTTATTTTACCATAATTTTTCCTCAAATAATTGTTGGAACTTCACTATCGCCCTCAAAATCTTCAACTTTTTCTTAATTCGGGAAAGGTTTCTGGATACGCCCTAGTATAAAAGGCGAGAGCGGTCTAACCAAGAGAAAGTTGAGGGAAACAACCATTACAAAATTTATTCCCCAAGTTCCCAAATAGCGTTCCACTAACAAGGATACACCCTAATATTTTGCCAGTGCTTATGTTGATCTTTCAAAAAACGAAAGAGCAGATCTTTGACCAATGGTCCCACTAAAAGAACATCTATTAGAAATGCTACTATAAAACCAGATGAACAAGATAGCTTCCTTAAAATTTATAGGCACAAGTGCTCCATTTCTGAAGTATCACATTCATTCTAGCATATATATTTTTTCTAACAGGCAGAGATTTCAAGAAAGTGTTTCTATAGCTCAGATTGGTAATCTCTAGCTATTTTTGCTAGACTATTTAGAAGAAAATATCGGAAAGGAGAATAGTATGCGAGCAGGTGTGATTGTCTACAATCCTTTCTTGGACAAGATTTTGCTCATTCACCGCTGGAAGAATGGACAAGAGTATTTGGTAATTCCCGGTGGGACTATCGAACTTGGAGAAGGACCTCTAGAAGCCGCCTTACGGGAAATGAAAGAAGAAGTCAATCTTAACTTTTCTGCTGACCAGCTGTACACAGCTTTTTCCCTGAACAATCAGGGAAAAGAGGAGTATTATTTTTACACCAGTCTAAGTACGGATGAGACTCCACTCATGCAGGGCGAGGAGCTTGAGCGCAGTAGTCGCCAAAACATTTACCAGCCCGAATGGGTCAGCTTGCAAGAACTTTACAACTACAATCTGCGTCCAGAAAGCCTCAAATCCTTGCTCTTGGAATTTCTGACGCAGGAAAGTTTGAAAAACTAAAGCACTTATAGTAAAATAGCAATAGTTCATAAACTTACGCATAGAAAGGTTATTTATGAAAAAAATCATTCTTTTTAGTCTTTTATCTGCACTTGCTCTGACAGGCTGCTCCACTAAAGAAGATTCTACTACCAAGTCCTCCAGTGCTACTAAGCAGTCTTCTGCTAGCGATACCAGCTCTGAGGCAGCTGAAGCTCAAAAACTCCGTGAACAGTACAAGGATGCTATGACCAATGAAAATGCCAACTTCCCACAACTATCTACAGAAGTTGCCGAAGATGAGGCTGGAGTCAAGATTATCACAACACAAGGAGACATTCGCCTCAAGCTGTTTCCTAAATACGCTCCTTTAGCTGTCGAAAATTTTCTGACACATGCAAAGGAAGGCTATTATAACGGTGTGATTTTCCACCGCGTTATCAATGATTTCATGATTCAGACAGGCGATCCTAAAGGAGATGGCACGGGTGGCGAATCTATTTGGAAAGGCAAGAATGAGTCTATTGACTCAGGAAATGGCTTCAAGAATGAATATTCTCCTTACCTCTACAACTTGCGTGGTGCACTAGCCATGGCCAATGCTGGAAAAGACACCAACGGCAGTCAATTTTTCATCAACCAAAGCAAGAAAGACTTATCCAAACAATTACCGACCGACACCTTCCCAGCTAAAATCATTGAAGCTTACAAAAACGGCGGAAATCCAAGCCTTGACGGTGGCTATACTGTCTTTGGTCAAGTCATTGAAGGTATGGACGTAGTAGACAAAATTGCTGCCACAGAAACTGGCGATAAAGATAAACCCAAAACAGATATTAAAATCGAAAAGATTGAAATTATAAAAGAATAGGAAAAAGTCAACTCGAGTTCTCTCATCTTATGAGTTAGGTCTTAGTGCCAATAAAACAAAAAACCAGTCCCCAAAAAACGAGGACTGGTTTTACTATGCATTTTTCTAATCATCCAGCAGTTCAACTCCACTTTTAAAGTGAGATATGTAGCTTCTAACTTTTGAGAATAAGGTAGATGCTGAGTCTGCAATTAGATTTTACTGGGCATAATTACCACCTGTAAAATGATAATACTCTTCCAGTGTGAGACCAGATTCGGAAATTTCCTTGGCCTCTTTTCCTACATAGCGTAAATGCCAACTTTCAGGCACATAGCCAGTAGACCCCTCCTTGCCAACAGGATAGCGTACTACAAAACCATATTTATAGGCATTGTCCAAGAGCCACTGACTAGCTCCAGCTTCTTCAACCAGATTGCCGCTACTATCAATCAGATCAAATGCTAAACCAGTTTGGTGCTCGCTGTAGCCTGGTCTTGCCGAATAACGATCAGCCGCAGCTTGTCCATCTCGATTCACATAACTTTGATAAAGGTCTACCTGAGTTTGATAGCTACGAAAACCGCTATATTGGTTGCTGATAGGATAACCTTTGGACTGCATATCTGCGATTAACTTAAGTAGTTCTGCTTTAGCAGTCGGATCCTCACCTGGATTGTAATCAGCTGATAATGGATAGTGTTTATTGGCGATGACTATTTCGTCATATTTCCCTTGAACGCTATAATAGCTTCCATTGTAAGAAACATTTTTATCAACAGTTACGTCCTGTTTCTGCTCCTTCTTAGACTCCGCACTATCCGATTCACTCCTTGTATCTTGGCTAGATGACCGGTCTTTTTCAGCCTCTTTTTTTTCAACAGATACCTTTGAGCTACTTGCCTGCTTGTTTGTACTACTTTCAGTCTTGTCTTTGGCTGCTGAACAAGCACTTAAAACCAAGACTGACATTGCTAGAAAAATAAGTTTATTATATTTCATTGTATTCCACTAACTTTCTGAAACTTCAATATTGTAGATTGCAAAGGAATTTCCGGTCGGCTTCAAATAGTAAGTTTTATTTTTTCGATTGACACTATTTGGAGTACTATCAATATAGTGAACTGTATAGTCTTCATAAGTCGTCACAATATAGGAGCCGTTCTCCTCTCTCACTTCACGGATATCCAAAGCTCCTGGATCGTAATAATCAATTTTCGCCTTCTTGACACCACCACCTGTAGTCCACTCAACCATTTCCTTGTATGCTGGACTAGAAGTATCATAATATTGAGCATAATAATTAGAACGATTAGAGACCGATCTGAAAACAGCCGTGCGATATTCACTAAGGAAATTGGTAATTTTTGCCTTGTTAGCTTCTACCTTTTTAGCTTCTTCGTCCTTTTCTTTGATCTTATCTGTCACTTCTTTAGGTAAAGATAAAGCAACATCAAGCGTGTCTCCCTTGACAACAATACTTTCCTTGTTGGTTACAAAAGTGTTATCAGCAACAACAAACTTAGCATAGACTTCCAGTTCTTGATGTGGTACGACTTGAATATCTGTTTCCAAGCTACTACCAATTTCCTTGCCATTTACAACAATTTTAAGGTCTGTTGCATTTGAAGCTTCTGCTGGCATAGTAACCTTCAATCGTTTCTTTTCAGACTTAAGATCCAATTTAATTTCATTATTCTTAGCAGTGGCTAAATCAAGCTGAATCTTACTCTCAATCTCTCCAACTTCCGTCTTACCTTTCAGGGTAAATTCCTGCTTGATAAAATGATATTTGCCAATATTCGTCTCAGCATTCTTACTCAAAGGAAGGCTTTTCTTATCTCCTGCTTTAATGCTCACATTGTCTAAGTTCGTGTTAACCTTCACCTCTACTGGATAGGCCACTATTTGATATTCCTGAAAAATACCAAATTTCTTGCTTTTTTCAGTTACACCTAAAAGTTTATTCTGATTGTCATCAATATAGGCTGATTTCCCCTTTGACTTAGCAATGTTGTCCAACTCGGTCTCAATATTGATTTCTTGACTCTCTAAGTGCTCGACCAAAGCCCTCGCATCTGCACGTGTCCACTTATCTGAGTTAGAAGAAAGTAGGTTTGCGATTCCATCATAATCCTTTTTAGTAACCGCTTTTGCAAAATCATCCGTAACAACTTTAACACCTGTCACTGAGCTCAAATAAAGAAAGGCTGCCACCAAAACAAAAAGTAGAATAAGAGGAAAAGCAATCATCACGACCTTCTTCTTCGACCTTCTTTTTTGTATTGGTTTTTGAGGAAATTCCGATTCCAGTAATTCAGAGCGAATAGGTAGATTAAGAAAACCTTGATTTCTAGCTTCTAAAAATTCCTCTTTAGTCGGCTTTCTACCAATATTCATCTCGAAAGCTTGCAGCCAACTCTCCCGTTGCTCTTGGTATTGATCCGATTCTGAAAACTCTTGCTTTTCTTCTTTAAGAGGCTCCACAACAGATTCTTCTTTGAAAAACTCTAGGGATGGCTCATCTTGCCCAAAATTTTGTTCCTGAGTCACCGAGCTTTGCTTCTCTTCAGCTGGCCCATCGTTACTTTGTCCTGCTGGAGCCGCAATAGAAATAATCTTTCTGGGATCAAAACCAGAACGTTTTCCTTCTAAAAACTCATCTGCGGTTGGCTTTCTACCAATAACCTGCTCAAAAAGCTCAACCCACTTTTCTTTCGTTGTCATAAATCACCTCCAAGAACCTTACATCATCATAAGACTCATCAGCAATGAGAAAGCGATGAAAGTAAAGATAAATGTAATCACGCCATTGACAATAATTGCCAGTAAATATTTATAAAAAGGATCCATTGACGTGCTAGATTTTGAATAAATCAAAGCAAAGGTTGCTCCGACCCCAATTAACACTAAGCCAATCCATGCTAGAAAGAGGGAAACTGACATAATCCCAAGTAAACTAAATAAGGCAGAAAAAGCCACAAAAGGTAAGACAATCGCATAGAGTCTGCCATACCAGTCAAATGCCTTATTAAAGCTAAAGCTTCCATCCTTATAGACCATGCGTTTTACAGCAAAGCCTCCTAAAATAATGGAGAAAAGAACGAGGGCTGCCGCTATCAGTGAGACCAAGAAAAGTCTAAAATCAAAAGTCGGACCACTGTAAAAGCCAAAACTCACCGAAGAAATAATATTATAAAAATTATAATTCACCACAATAGCCGCAAAGAAAACAGTCAATCCTAGGGAAAGATAGCCATTTAATTTGCTACTTTCAACTTCTGAAGTTGGCGACTTCCAAGCAGAAACAAGCCAAGCCCAGAAACCTTTCATTGTTTTAGAAAATTCACTTGGTTGCGCAGACTGTTGCTGACTGTAATATGCCTGTGACCCGTGCTGAAAATTCTGCCCATTAAACTGGCCTTGCGGATTGTTTTGATAGACTTGCTGGTTAAAGCCTTGCGGACCAGAAGATTGAGGCTGAGCAACAAACTGGTTAGGTTGCCCACCATTTGGTTGTTGATAAGGATATCCCTGTTGAGCAAATGATTGTGCTTGATTAGCAAATTGGTTTTGGTTAGGCTGTTGCTGAGGAAGCTCTTGATATTGCTGTCCAGTTGGGTGAGCGAACGGTGCTTGCCCATTCTGTTCCTGAAAAGCATTTTGCAGCTGAGCATAGTATTCACCGTTTGAAGCTCCTCCTTGTGCTCGAACAGAGTCTGATATGATTGAGCCAGTTTCACTTCCAACTTGGTTCGTACTTGTCACCTCAGGTTCCACAAACTCACCAGCTAGCAAAGCTTGAGCAATTTCAGCATCCGTTGCTGAACGACCATTCACAGCTTCAAAATATTCGAGCCAATCTTGCTTTAACATATAAAAATCTCCCATCAATAAATGATTATCCTCATATTAGTATACAAAAAATCTGGTAAAAATTCAATCAAGGCAATAGGCACGCATAAATAGCAAAAAATATGAAGTAAGCCAAATACCTTAATCAAAAAGTAAAAAGACCACATCCTATATGGATACTATCTAATTTACGAAAACTTATAAATTATAGAGACATTATAGAAAAGCAAAAAACCAGAACCCATAAAATATAAAAAACAACAGCATATAGCCGTTGTCTTTTATGAATTAG
>NZ_KQ969063.1:0-63022 GCF_001578775.1 Streptococcus cristatus
GAGACATCTCAGGATCATTTTAAGACATGTTAGAACGCAAAAACAACTGCTTTTTGAAGCAGTTGTTTCTTGATTATTATTCTTCGTCTTCAACATCCTGATCATCGTCAGAATATTCATCGTCTTCTTCATTTAACTCAACTTCTTCGCCGAGATCATCTGGAGCTATTTCATTGATTTCAGCATCGTAGGCTTCAACCTCACTCTTTTCATCATCTGGATTGTCTTCATCGTATGAAAGAGCTGGATCCTCTTCATAAGAGTCCTCATCCTCAGGATCATCATCGCTGTAATCAATTGCATCTTCGTCGCCGTCCATAAAGGCATTAACGCGTTTTTTCTTGCGTTTCTTAGGCTCGTCCTCATCGTCCGTTTCTTCCAAAGCGATGATTTCCTCATCGACTTCGTCAATCGCATACCAAGAACGAAGGCCCCATTTATTGTCACCAAGTGGAATGAAGCTGCCATCTACATTCAGCTCTGTATAAAATAGAGGCAGCGCTTCTCGGATCTCGCTATTTGATTTTTCCAGATAATTTTGAATTTCATTGACAAGCTCATCGAAATACATTTCATGGTCACGCCCGCGCAATTCTAAGATGGCACGTGCTACCTCAATCATCGAAAGCTCACTTTTTTCTTGTCCTGCAAATACTTCTAATTCCAAAGTTATTCTCCTTAAGATTACACAGGCATTTAGCCAGGCATTTTTTCGCTACTTTCTATTGTACGATAAATTTGCCGTCTAGTCAAAAAAATTTCACCTAGACCATCCGACTTTTCAACTCCAGTCATTCTACCATAATCGTAGCATCTATGGAGCAGCACCTTTCTGCAATTTTTAAACATTGACATATTGTGCTCACATGTCTACGACTAATCATGTGATATAATAGATAAAACTTTATGAAATAGAAAGAAGCTTATGCCTCTCCTCCAACGTACCATCAAACTAGCTCTTGCAACATGTCTTGCTGCGGCTCTAGCTGCTTTTTTAGGTTTAAGCAATGCTATATCAGCCGGTATTATTGCTATCCTCAGTGTTTCTGACACCCGCAGAAGCACTATCAAACTAGCCCGTAACCGCCTCTTGTCTACTATTTTAGCACTAGCCATCGGGAGCTTATCTTTCATCCTTCTAGGATTTAACCTTTGGAGCTTAGGGATTTATATTCTGCTCTACGTTCCCTTAGCTTATCTCTTTGGCTGGGAAATAGGCATCACCCCCAGCACAGTTTTGGTCACTCATCTACTGCTGGCCCATTCTGTTTCTTGGTCTCTTTTAGCCAATGAAATGGCTGTCTTCCTCATCGGAACGGGATTTGCTCTCCTAACCAATTTATATATGGCTTCAAACCAGCAAGATATTGACGACTATCATATTCAAGTTGAAGAGCAACTGAAGAAAATTCTACTGCGTTTTGAATATTTCTTAAAAGCTGGAGACGGTCGAAACGATGCAACTCTAATCAAGGAACTAGATACTATCCTTCAAGAAGCCTTACAACTGGTCTATCTGGACCACTCCAACCACCTCTTTCATCAAACCAACTACCATATTCATTATTTTGAAATGCGGCAGGCGCAGAATCGCATTCTAAAAGACATGGCAGGAAATATCAACAACTGTCAGTTGGCAGCTAGCGAGAGCTTGATTTTAGCACGTCTTTTCTCCAAGACAGCTCAGCAACTTAGTCAAGAAAATCCCGCTCACGAACTAGTTGAAGAAATCGAAGCCTGCTTAGCTGTCTTTCGCGAACGCCCGCTTCCTAAGACTCGGCAAGAATTTGAAACCCGGGCCACACTTCTGCAACTTTTACGAGACTTGGAGACTTTTATTAAGATTAAAGTAGAATTTTATCAAAATTACCAAAAGGTACAAGCAAGTTAGCTCTGTGCTATTCCCAATAAATAATAAAAGGAGTTGAAAATTCTTCAACTCCTTTTTCTCATTCAGTAAAGGCATTCGCTCATTCTTTTAAGTGATAAGAATAACTTGCAACCACGACATCCTCATACCACTTCAGATAGTATTTTAATTTTAAACTCATCTGGTTATGCAAGATATTTTGCCATCTCTTTTTAGGTATAAACTGAGGTACTAGGACTGTCACTGTTCTTCCTTCTTTTTTGGCTCGCTTGGCTACCTTAATTACATACTGAACTGTCGGACTGATGATATTGCGATAGCTAGTTGTGACTGTCTCAAAGCGAATATCTGGGAAGTAGTCAGCAAATTCCTCGGCGACTTCAGCATCTTTTTCAGCTGTCTCTGCTGTAGAAACATGCATTGCTACGACTTCATCTCCGATACTGCGCGCATAGCTCATCGCACCAACACTGACTCGGGTAACATTCCCGACCAGGACAATTACTGTATTACCAGTGTAGTTCTGGCGCTCAATGTGGTCATGCAATCTCAACTGTTTAGCGACTCTATTATAATGCTGCTTGATAGACAAAAACAGCCAAGTCAAGACGATGATAATAGGGAAGAAAGGCCAAATATCTTGGAGACGGAATAAAAGTAAAATAAGGACAATCCCGTAACAAATGATCGCACCAAGGATATTCGCAATCGAATGCTTCAAGAAGTTATTTCCATATTTTTTCTTCCAATGGACAACCATACCGGTCTGGGAGAGAGCAAAGGGTACGAACACACCAATCGTGTACAGGGGAATCAAGCGTTCTGTATTTCCCTTAAAGATAAACAAAAGAGCAATGGCACCAAAAGCCAAAGTGAAAATGCCATTAGAATAGCTGAGCCGATCTCCTTTTTCCATGTACATATGAGGCATGTATTTATTCTTAGCCATATTGTAGGAAAGCATCGGAAAGGCTGAGAAGCCTGTATTGGCTGCCACTGCTAAGATCAAAGCAGTCGACAATTGGAAAACATAGAACAAGATGCGACCAAGGGGAGAGCTTCCCAAAATCGCTTGCGCCATTTGAGCCAGAGTCGTTACACCTTTGACAGGCACGATGCCAATCCAATAATTCAAGAAGGTAATACCAGCAAACATGATTCCTAGGATTAAAGCCATAATCGATAGGGTGGCTGCGGCATTGTGAGCTTTTGGTTTCTTGAAAAAGGGAACCGAATTGGAAATAGCTTCCACTCCTGTCAAGGAAGCAGAGCCACTGGTGAAAGCACGAAGAAGTAAGATTAAACTTACTCCAGTAATCGGACTACCAATCCGCGCAGTTGCGTGATAGTCTAAATTTCCTGTCAGGATTTGCACAAAACCAAAAGCAATCAATAGCAAGGTGCTGACAATAAAAAGATAGACAGGAATCATCAAGGAAGTGGCCGATTCTTTTAGTCCTCGGAGATTCATTAGCATCAACAAGAGAACTAAGAAAATGGAAATATGTAAATTGTAAGGATGTAAGACGGGAATCGCAGAGGTAATTGCGTCCGCTCCAGAAGCGACCGAAACGGCTACTGTCAACATGTAATCTACCAGCAAGCTTCCGCCAGCGATCAAGCCTGCCGTTGGAGATAGATTTTCTGTCGTCACCATATAAGCTCCTCCTCCTTGAGGATAAGCATGAATGACCTGACGATAGGAAATCGTTAAACTCGCTAATAGAATCAATACGACAATTCCTATGGGAAGCGACCACCAAATGGCACCAATAGAAACAGAAGTCAAGACCAAAACAACCTGCTCTGGTCCATAAGCAATCGAAGATAGAGCGTCACTGGAGAGCATGGCTAAAGCTTGCATCTTAGTCAGTAAATGGCCATCTTCTCCCTCTTTTCCAGATTTTAATGGACGTCCAATAAAAAAGCCTTTTAGCTTGGAAAACATAAGTTCCTCCTTTAAAAACATGAGCCATTCTACTCTTTTTCAGAAAACATGTCAATACTTTTCTGAAAATAAATTTCAGTCTCCTACTTTTCATCCAATAATATATTTAAAGTTTCAAACTCAATCTTCTATAAAATTTTCCAGTTTTTCTTGAGACAGCATGTTTGTTTTTATGGGAGTATCAAAAAAACGAGCTTTATGTAAAACTCGTCTTTGATATGTAAATTTCTTGAATTTTAGTGATTGTTAATAAAAGAGTTCAATCTCAGAATAAATAAGATAGCAGCGAATCAAAACGAAGCCTCAATCTTCCGAATACACCAGTCAATCAGCTCTTCCAGTCGCTCAATGGCTTCGGTCATATGCAGGTAGCCCATGACTGCCTCAAAGCCAGTAGACATACGGTAGGTGACGATGTCCGTATTCTTAGCTTTGGTGTGGCTGTTGGCATTGCGACCGCGCTTGTAGATATCCTCTTCCTTCTCCGTCAGGATTCCTTCTTCCAGCATGAGAGAGATGAGATTAGCCTGAGCCTTGGCAGAAACGTACTTGGTCGCTTCCCTGTGCAGCTGATTTGGCTTGGTCAGCCCTTGAAAAATCAGGTGACGCCGGATATACATGGAGTAGACGGCATCCCCCTCAAAAGCGAGGGCAATGCCGTTAATCAGGTTGACATCAGTCACGTGTCCACCTCACTCCGTCTTTAGTATCCAAAAGCTTGATGCCCTGAGCGGCTAATTCATCCCGAATACGGTCTGCAGTCACAAAGTCTCGATTAGCACGCGCTTCTTGGCGTTCCTCAATCAAGCGCTCAATGTCCGCATCCAGGACTTCTTCTACAAAGACGATACCAAAAACTTCTAAGAGTTTGGCAAAGGCTTCCTTAACTTCAACGGTATAATTGCCAGAGTTGATCCACTTGGCGAGCTCGAAGACAACCGTGATACCGTTAGCAGCATTGAAATCTTCGTCCATAGCAGCGGTGAACTTGTCAAGAAAACTCTGAAGCTGAGCAGAGTCTGCCTGACCAGTGAAAGGCTGCCCATAGGTATTTTTCAAATACTTGAGATTGGTCGCTGCATCATGAACAGCTTTTTCTGTGAAATTGATAGGCTTGCGGTAATGCTGGGTAGCAAAGAAGAAACGCAGCACCTGACCCTCAATGGTCTTGAGAGCATCGTGAACAGTAATAAAATTGCCTAGAGATTTGGACATCTTGACGTCATTGATGTTGACGAAGCCATTGTGCATCCAGTAGTTGGCAAAAGTCTGACCAGTCTTGGCCTCTGATTGGGCAATTTCATTGGTATGGTGAGGAAACTCTAGGTCTGCCCCGCCACCGTGGATATCAATTGTATCACCTAAAATCTCCGTTGACATGACCGAGCACTCGATGTGCCAGCCCGGACGACCTGCTCCCCAAGGGCTGTCCCAGGAAATCTCGCCCGGCTTAGCTGCCTTCCAGAGAGCAAAATCTACCGGATTTTCCTTGCGGGCGGTCTCTTCATCTGTTCGACCAGAAGCACCCAACTCCAAGTCTGCCAAAGTTTTGTTGGCTAGTTTGGCATAATCACGAGACTTTTCGACGCGGAAGTAGACATCGCCCTCTGACTCATAGGCGTAGCCTTTGTCAATCAAGTCCTGCACAAAGCGGATGATGTCAGCCATAAACTCCACAACACGCGGATGACGAGTCGCAGGTTTTACACCCAGAGCTGAGACATCCTCACGAAAAGCTGCGATATACTTATCAGCCACTTCTTTTGGTGTGATGCCTTCTTCCTTAGCACGGTTGATAATTTTATCATCCACATCCGTAAAATTGGAAATATAGTTGACCTCAAATCCCCGATACTCAAAATAGCGACGAACTGTGTCAAAAGCTACTGTTGAGCGGGCATTGCCGACATGGATATAGTTATAAACCGTCGGACCGCAGACATACATGCGAACCTTGCCCTCTTCAATGGGCACAAATTCACGTAGGCTGCGGGTCATGGTGTCGTAAATTTTAATCATGCGGTCCACTCCCTTCTCTATTTCTGACTTTTTCGGCTGAAAACCAGCTCTGCAAAAGGGCCAAATTGTCTGAGGCTATCCAGTTGGTAAAAGCGCTGCCCTTCCTCTTGGGTAAAGAGGGGAACCCCCTTTCCTAGGATAAGGGGCGCTATCTGAATAATGAGGTGGTCGAAAAGATCCGCATCCAAGAGCGGTCCTACCAAGGAATTACCACCAATCACAAATACATTTTTGCCTTTGTCAATCTGGTGAACAAAGTCCACCACATCCCCAGCTACTGGCTGGTAATTGCTGACAGGCAGGTGCCTATCATGCGTAAAGACATAGTTTTCCGTAGCTTGATAAAAACTTTCTACATCTTGCAATTCTTGGATTTCCTCAAAGGTCCGCTTGCCCATGATGGTGATATCCATTTGCCTGTAAAAGTCATCATAGCCTGTATCCTCTACAGAACCAAGCTGATGCAGCCAGTCTATCCTGTGCTGGCTGTCTGCCAAGTAGCCATCCATGGTGATACAGCCGTAAAAATATACTGCCATTCTTGTAGTTACCTTTCTAGTTCCTTTGCTATTGTCAAAGCGATAGTGAAAAAAGTCATGGCATTAGCTGTCCGCTCTTCATGGCGGGCATCCCAGGTTCGGTTATGATGATCCACATAGTCAGCTGTGTAGAAGAACTGATAGACTTTTGCTTGTCGAAATTGACTCCAAGCCATGATTGCTGAGGCTTCCATATCCACCACTTTGGCTCCAGCAGCCAAGCGACGCTTGACCTTATCAGGCGTTTCTCGATAAAAGGCATCTGTCGTCCAAGACTTGGTGCGGACATGCTCAATATCGTACTTGTCAAAGATAGCTTCAAGCTTAACTAACAGAGACTCGTCATAAGTGACTTCATCACCCGGTGGGGCGTAGTGGTAGCTAGTGCCTTCATCTCGCAAAGCAGCAGCCGGCAGGATAATCTTGTCCGCCTCAATTGAGCGGTCCAAAACGCCACAGGAACCTAGAATGATGAAATTCTTGAAGCCTCTGGCCGCCAACTCCTCCAGCTGGCCGACTATCATGGGAGCTCCAATCGGAGCCAACATAACTGCTAGCTTGCTAGATCCTTGGTCATAAATATACCATGGATGCTGTCCGTTGATGCTTTTTAAATAGCCTCCTTGATAGACTTTTTCTGACTCAATCAAACGTTGCAGAATTTCTCCGTTAAAGGACAGGATGATAGTTTCACAAATCTCACCCTTGTCCATAATCTGCCTATCTGTCGGTTCAATAACTCCAGCTACATCTTCAAATTCCTCTAATAACATAACTTCACTTTCTTTAAGACTTCAGCAAATCCAGCTTCATCTTTTCTATGCGGCGCAGCTTGGTCTCATCTTTTCGGCTTCACTTATAGTGAGCCCATTAGGTTACAGTTTGCCAAATTACTCCTTGGCAAGACCTCCTAAAGTATCTTGTTAGCTGTCCAAAATTGGCCTTTCTTAGAGCTCTGACGAATGGTGGCTGGCTTCGCGGGCATGCTCCAGCTTATCCAAATAATATTCTCGCTGTTCTTCCACCTCATGGATGGTTGGCTCATCTTTCTGACCATGAACACGCACGATCTTAGCCGGGATTCCAACTACAGTTACATCACTAGGCACATCAGCCACAACAACTGCTCCAGCTCCAACTTTGGCATTTTCACCAATTTCAACTGGGCCAATGACTTGAGCATGAGCAGAGACCAAGGCGCCCCGACGCACAGTCGGATGCCGTTTCCCTGTATCCTTACCAGTTCCGCCTAAGGTCACGCCATGATACAGAAGCGCACCCTTTTCCACAATGGCCGTTTCACCGATAACCAATCCACCACCATGGTCAATGAAGACACCTGACTCAATCTGAGCACCTGGATGAATCTCAATCTGAGTCCAAAAGCGCCAAAATTGGCTGTGCATGCGTGCCAGTAGCTTAAAGCCTTTCTTCCATAGGAAATGAGAAAGACGGTGGGCTGCCAAGGCCTTGACACCTGGATAAGTCAGGATGACCTCCAGCGAAGTACGAGCAGCCGGATCATTTTCTTTTACAATCTCAATGGCTTCTTTCCACCAGCCCATCTTCTTCTCCTTTCATTAGGTAAAATAAGGGAGTAGGCCCTACACAAAGAAATTTGTAAGGTAATCGAGCCTGATCACTCCCTTTTCATTATTCTTCCGATTTAGTTTTAGGAGCTTCTTCATGTTTCTTATGAAAATGCCCTTTTTCCTGATGTTTATCGTGGTCTCTCTTTGGCTTGTCTGGCTTAGGCGGACGTGGCAAGAGAGCTTTCATAGACGCATCTACGCGGCCTTTTTCATCAATCTTAATGACCTTAACATCGACAAAATCACCAATTTGTACCAAGTCTTCGACATTGTTGGTTCGAGTCCAAGCCATTTCAGAGATGTGAACGAGGGCATCGGTCTTGTCAAAGAGGTTGACAAAAGCACCAAATTTCTCAATCCGAACAACCTTGGCATGGTAAACTTCATCCACTTTAGCTTCACGAACCAAACCAGCAATGATTTCTTTGGCACGGTTAATAGCCGCTTGATCGCTAGAGTAGATAGATACATTTCCTTCTTCGTCAATATCAATCTTAACGCCTGTTTCAGCGATGATCTTGTCGATGGTTTCCCCGCCTTTTCCGATGACAATCTTAATTTTGTCCACATCAATCTTGATGGTATCGATTTTCGGAGCAGTTGGAGCCAACTCAGGACGTGGAGCTGGAATCGTCGCTTCAATCAAATCCAGAATTTCAAAGCGGGCTTTCTTAGCCTGAGCCAGAGCTTCTGTCAAGATCTCCGCTGTAATTCCTTCAATCTTGATATCCATCTGCAGGGCTGTAATCCCTTCGCGAGTACCAGCCACTTTAAAGTCCATATCGCCAAAGTGGTCTTCCAAACCTTGAATATCCGTCAGAACTGTGTAGTTGCTGCCGTCTGAAATCAAGCCCATGGCAATTCCGGCAACTGGCGCCTTAATCGGCACACCACCGGCCATCAGAGCCAAAGTACCCGCACAGATAGAGGCTTGGGAGGAAGAGCCGTTCGACTCCAAGACTTCTGCTACCAGACGGATCGCGTAAGGAAACTCTTCCAAGCTAGGCAAGACTTGCTCCAAGGCACGCTCCCCAAGAGCACCGTGTCCAATTTCACGACGACCAGGAGCACCATAACGGCCTGTCTCCCCGACAGAGTATTGCGGGAAATTATAGTGGTGCATGAAACGTTTCTTGTATTCCGGATCCAAGCCGTCAACGATTTGCGTTTCGCCCATTGGTGCCAGAGTCAGAACAGACAAGGCTTGGGTTTGCCCGCGAGTAAAGAGACCAGATCCATGCACGCGCGGCAGGTAATCCACTTCCGCATCTAGCGGACGGATTTCATCGACCTTACGGCCATCAGGACGGACCTTATCTTCTGTAATCAAACGACGCACTTCTGCATGCTCCATTTGTTCCAAGATTTCAGCCACATCACGCATGATACGGTCGAATTCTTCATGGTCTGCGTATTTTTCTTCATAAACTGCCGTGACTTGGTCTTTGACAGTCTGAGTTGCGGCTTCGCGCGCCAGCTTTTCTTCTACCTGAACAGCCTTTTGGAGGTCACTGTTGTAGGCTGCGACAATCTCTGCCTGCAGCTCTTCATCAACATGCAGCAATTCTACTTCTGCTTTTTCCTTGCCGACTGCTGCAACGATTTCTTCTTGGAAGGCAATTAATTCTTTGACCGCTTCGTGCCCTTTGAGAAGAGCTTTCAGCATGACATCTTCAGACAGCTCCTTGGCTCCAGATTCTACCATGTTGATAGCCTCTTTGGTACCAGCCACTGTCAGTTCCAAAAGCGAAACTTCTTTTTGTTCCTTGCTAGGATTGATGATAAATTCACCATCTATATAGCCGACCTGAACTCCTGCGATCGGGCCGTTAAAAGGAATATCTGAGATAGAAAGAGCCAGAGAGCTACCGAACATAGCAGCCATTTGAGGCGAAGCATCTTCGTCATAAGAAAGAACGGTATTGATAACCTGAACTTCATTACGGAAGCCTTCCGCAAACATAGGGCGAATTGGACGGTCAATCAAGCGGGCAGTCAAAGTCGCATCCGTTGACGGACGGCCTTCGCGCTTGTTAAAGCCACCAGGGTATTTCCCAGCTGCATACATTTTTTCCTCATAGTTGACCTGCAATGGGAAAAAGTCACCAGTAGCCATCTTTTTGGACATGGTTGCCGCAGTTAAAACGGTACTTTCTCCATATCGAACAACGGCGCTGCCATTTGCCTGCTTTGCAACCTGACCGGTTTCAACTACCAGCTCACGACCTGCAAAAATTGTTTTAAAAACTTGTTTTGTCATAAAGACTCCTTGCCGAGCACATGCTCAAATTTTTTCATACGCCTTGGCTACAAAGATCAAGATACTAAGCCTTTAAACAACTTATCGGACGTGTTCGGTTAGCACTTTTGCTTTAATATCATAGCCTTGGTAGCTTATTATATCCTCATCTTTGTATCAAGCACGTACAGACCCTATTTTACCACAATTTCAGCCAAAAGAAAAAGACTGGAAATGGCTTTTTTTCTATAAAATTACTGAAAATACATTTTTCTTTTTTCTAAGCAGACTGCTGAAATCATATTTCTCTAATTTTTTCCTATGAGCAAGGCATTCTAAAGGATTTTTTGCTATACTTAATATAGCTATTTAATCAAAAGGAGTAAACTATGGAACAAAAACATCGTTCTGAATTTCCAGAAAATGAACTCTGGGACCTAACAGCCCTTTACCAAGATCAAGAGGACTTCCTGCGAGCCATCGAAAAGGCCAGAGAGGACATCCAGAAATTCGTCCGTGATTACCAAGGCAAGCTCAGCACTTTCGAAGATTTTGAACGGGCATTTGCTGAGTTAGAGCAGATTTATATCCAAATCAGCCACATCGGTAACTACGGTTTTATGCCACAGACCACTGACTTCGGTGACGAGAGCTTTGCGCAGATTGCCCAAGCAGCCATGGAGTTTGAGACCGAGGCCAATGTCGCACTCAGCTTCTTTGACGACGCCCTAATCAGTGCAGATGAAGCTGTCTTAGAAAAACTAGGTAAAGAGCCCCATCTGACCTCAGCCATCCGCCAAGCTAAAATCAAAAAAGCCCACTATCTGGGAGCGGATGTAGAAAAAGCCTTGACCAATCTAGGCGAGGTCTTTTACAGTCCACAGGATATTTATACCAAGATGCGGGCCGGCGACTTTGTTATGGCTGACTTCGAAGTAAACGGCAAAGTTTACAAAAACAGCTTTGTCACCTATGAGAATTTCTATCAAAACCATGAAAATGCAGAAATCCGCGAAAAAGCTTTCCGCTCTTTCTCAGAAGGGCTTCGTCAGCATCAAAACACTGCTGCAGCTGCCTATCTGGCTCAAGTCAAGTCTGAAAAATTGCTGGCTGACATGAAGGGCTATGACTCTGTCTTTGACTACTTACTAGCTGAGCAAGAAGTTGATCGCTCTATGTTTGACCGGCAGATCGACTTGATTATGAGTGAATTTGCCCCAGTAGCTCAAAAATACCTCAAGCATGTCGCTAAGGTAAACGGACTTGAAAAAATGACTTTTGCCGACTGGAAGCTGGACTTGGACAGCGAGCTCAATCCCGAAGTCAGCATTGACGACGCCTACGACCTCGTCATGAAGTCAGTCGAGCCACTCGGACAAGAGTATTGTCAAGAAATTGCCCGCTATAAAGAGGAACGCTGGGTCGACTTTGCGGCCAATGCCGGGAAAGACTCTGGAGGCTATGCTGCGGATCCTTATCGGGTCCACCCTTATGTCCTCATGAGCTGGACTGGCCGTATGAGTGATGTCTATACTCTGATTCACGAGATTGGCCACTCTGGTCAGTTCATCTTCTCCGACAATCACCAAAGCTACTTCAATGCCCACATGTCCACCTACTATGTGGAAGCACCGTCTACCTTTAACGAGCTCCTGCTCAGTGATTATCTGGAGCGCCAGTTTGATAACCCTCGCCAAAAACGCTTTGCTCTGGCTCACCGTCTGACGGATACCTACTTCCACAACTTCATCACCCACTTACTGGAAGCTGCCTTCCAACGCAAGGTCTATACTTTGATCGAAGAAGGCGGAACCTTCGGTGCAAGCAAACTCAACGCTATCATGAAAGAAGTCTTGACAGAATTCTGGGGCGATGCTGTTGAGATTGACGACGACGCTGCCCTGACTTGGATGCGCCAAGCCCATTACTACATGGGGCTGTACAGCTATACTTACTCCGCAGGCTTGGTCATCTCTACCGCCGGCTACCTACACCTAAAAAATGATGAAAATGGTGCCCGTGACTGGCTTGAACTGCTCAAATCTGGCGGCAGCAAGACTCCGCTTGAGTCAGCTATGATTATTGGAGCAGATATTTCGACGGATAAACCACTCCGCGACACGATTCAATTTCTATCTGATACTGTAGATCAGATTATTGCCTACAGTAAAGAGTTGGGGGAGTAAAAAAACAAGGGGCTGGGACAAAAGTCCTAGCCTCTCAATTGTCTTTGGATTGTCGAGCAAGACGCAGTGGTTGAGTGGGCTCTACTACGCTGATTTCATCAGCTTTTACAGCCCTACTCAACTGTGCGGAGGTGGGACGACGAAATCGAATTCTAACGAATTACCGATTTCTGTCCCACTCTCTGTTTTTACATATTTCAATAAATCTGTTCCTAAAATGAAATTTGAAGCTAAATTTTTAAAAAAGTTTGAAGAAATATAGATAAACCAAAATATAGATTGTAAAACAGACGCTAAATATAAGCCACCTTATCCAGAACTGTGACTTACTATAATTTTTAGCACGTAGGAGGCCAATAAAGAACCAGATAAGACCCCAAAAAAACATTCCCAACAATTGAGGAGCATAATATGAAATCAAAACCAAGCAAAAAAGGACAAAGCTTAATACAGCCATGATGCTTTTTTCCGTTATTTGCGATCTAGGAATCATCCAGCCCACAAAGAAACATAAAATCGGCACCGCAATAAACGGTGTAAAAACCATCAAAATAAAGCCAAACTGCGATAATGACTCAAGCATAAACAGTGCCCTTTCCATACCTTATAATTTACCTTCTTCCTATTATAACCTAAAAACTATATTTTCCAACAAAAAAACCGGGAGATAGACCATTTACTCTATTTTTCCTGTAATAAACAAAGGATATTCCAGTCAAAATATATGTTCAGAGCACTTTTCTTGAATCCACCTGTTTGTTTTGATAGACTAATACATAGATTTTTTAAAAAAGGAGATAGAAAATGAAAAAATTTGTCGCTGAATTAATCGGTACTTTCATGCTTGTGTTCATCGGAACAGGAGCTGTTGTTTTTGGAAATGGTGTTGAAGGTCTTGGACACCTTGGAATTGCTTTGGCATTTGGTTTGGCAATCGTTGTAGCAGCTTTCTCAATCGGAACTGTTTCAGGCGCTCACTTGAACCCAGCTGTTTCAATCGCTATGTTTGTAAACAAACGCTTGTCATCAAAAGACCTTGTCAACTATATCCTTGGACAAGTGGTTGGAGCTTTCCTTGCGTCTGGTGCAGTCTTCTTCCTCTTGGCAAACTCAGGCATGTCAACTGCTAGTCTCGGTGAAAATGCCTTGGCAAACGGTGTAACTGTCTTTGGTGGTTTCTTGTTTGAAGTCATCGCAACTTTCTTGTTTGTTTTAGTGATCATGACCGTGACTTCAGAAAGCAAGGGAAATGGTGCGATTGCTGGTTTGGTGATTGGTTTGTCATTGACAGCTATGATCCTTGTGGGATTGAACATCACTGGACTTTCAGTAAACCCAGCTCGTAGCTTGGCACCAGCTGTCTTGGTAGGTGGTGCAGCCCTTCAACAAGTATGGATTTTCATCCTTGCTCCAATCGTAGGTGGTGTTCTTGCAGCTCTTGTTGCGAAAAACTTCCTTGGAACAGAAGAATAAGAAACGAAAAAGAGTCCTGTCCTCAGTTTGAAGAACAGGGCTTTTTCTATGCAAAAACACTCCCCGTTTCGAATGGGAAGTGCTTTGCTTTTAACTCAATTCCGCAACAATCGCCTTGATTTGTTCTGCTGTGTGAACACCAGCGACTTGCTTGACCACTTGGCCGTCTTTCTTGAAGAGAAGGGTTGGAATAGACATGATACCAAAGGCACGAGCTGTGTTTGGATTTTCATCTACGTCCATTTTAACGATTTTCAAGACATCTTCTGAAAGTTCCTCAGACAATTTGTCCAAGATTGGACCTTGCATACGACATGGACCACACCAAGTTGCCCAGAAATCAACCAAGACCAAACCGTCTTTTGTTTCCTGTTCAAATGTTACATCTGTAATTGCTTTTGCCATTGTAGTTCTCCTTTTTACTTATATTGGCTCAAATCCTGTTTCATCAGGAAAAAGTACACATCTCCATAAGTCCCATGGTAGTCCAAATCATGACCATTATAAACTAACTTTTTAACTGGATGATAATCCGCCACCCCGATCAGGCAAGCTTGCTGAGATAGTTCAAACTCCTCATAAGACTCGAAAGTTATCTTCCGTTCTGACTTAGCTGCATCTAGATAAGTAATTTCAATCATATGCTCTCCTTTTGGCTTCCATTCGTAATTTATGTTTTAATTGTAACTAATTATGTTACATTTGTCAAATCAAACGCATCCGACACTGCTAGATCATAGATGGATGCCTTTGAATCCTGATTGATCAATCTTCTCCTTTTTGTTTAACTTGATTCTAGCACAATGTAAAGAAGAAATCTTTGACAAAACAAGCACAAAGGCTACGTTTGTTTTTATTTTTATGTTAAAATAAAAGGCATGGACAAAATTATTAAAACTATCTCAGAAAATGGTTCTTTCCGAGCTTATGTGCTGGATAGCACAGAGACGGTTCGGACCGCTCAAGAAAAACATCAAACTCAAGCAAGCTCTACCGTTGCACTTGGTCGCACACTGATTGCCAGCCAGATTTTGGCGGCTAATGAAAAGGGCCAGACCAAGATCACCGTCAAGGTTCTTGGTACTAGCTCGCTAGGCGCCATCATCACCGTGGCAGACACCGAAGGCAATGTCAAGGGCTATGTGCAAAATCCCGGTGTCGATATAAAAAAGACAGCCACTGGCGAAGTTCTGGTTGGTCCTTTTGTCGGCTCTGGTCAATTTTTGGTTATCACGGACTACGGCACTGGCAATCCCTACAATTCTATGACGCCACTCATCTCTGGTGAAATCGGTGAAGACTTAGCCTTCTACCTAACCGAAAGTCAGCAAACCCCTTCTGCTGTTGGCCTCAATGTTCTCTTGGATGAGCATGATAAAGTCAAGGTTGCTGGTGGTTTCTTGGTACAAGTCCTGCCTGGTGCTAAGGAAGCTGACATCGCTCGCTTTGAGAAGCGGATTCAAGAAATGCCTGCCATTTCTAAGCTGTTAGAATCCGATGACCATATCGAAGCTCTACTGGCTGCTATTTATGGAGACGAACCCTACAAACGCCTGTCTGAAGAGGAAATCCGCTTCCAGTGCGACTGCAGCAAAGAGCGCTTCATGAATGCCTTGGCTACCCTGCCAAAGACTGACCTGGAAGAGATGCGTGACCAAGACCAAGGGGCTGAAATCGTCTGCCAATTCTGCCAGACTGCCTATCACTTTGACCAAAACGACCTGGAGGAACTGATTCGTGACAAATCTTAATACCCCTTTTATGATTGGAAATGTTGAAATTCCCAACCGCACAGTTCTAGCACCCATGGCCGGTGTAACCAACTCTGCTTTCCGGACCATTGCCAAAGAGCTGGGAGCAGGCCTCGTCGTTATGGAAATGGTCTCTGACAAGGGCATCCAATACAACAACGAAAAAACCCTTCACATGCTTCACATCGATGAAGGCGAAAATCCTGTTTCTATCCAGCTTTTCGGTAGTGATGAAGACAGCCTGGCCCGCGCAGCGGAATTTATTCAAGAAAATACCAAGACGGATATCGTCGATATCAACATGGGCTGCCCTGTTAACAAAATCGTCAAAAACGAAGCTGGAGCTATGTGGCTCAAGGATCCTGAGAAAATCTATAAAATCATCAACAAGGTCCAATCCGTTCTGGATATTCCTCTGACAGTCAAGATGCGGACTGGCTGGTCTGACAGCTCACTAGCTGTAGAAAATGCTCTGGCAGCTGAAGCCGCTGGCGTCTCAGCCTTAGCTATGCACGGCCGTACCCGTGAGCAAATGTATACTGGTCATGCTGACCTTGAGACCTTATATGACGTAGCCCATGCTCTGACTAAGATTCCTTTCATCGCTAACGGTGATATCCGCAGCGTGCAAGAAGCCAAACAACGTATCGAAGAGGTCGGTGCCGATGCTGTCATGATTGGTCGTGCGGCTATGGGAAATCCCTACCTCTTTAACCAAATCAATCACTATTTTGAAACAGGAGAAATTCTGCCAGACTTGACCTTCGAGGACAAGATGAAAATCGCCTACGAACATTTGAAACGCTTGATTAACCTCAAAGGAGAAAACGTAGCCGTTCGTGAATTCCGCGGTCTAGCACCCCACTACCTTCGTGGAACATCTGGTGCAGCTAAACTTCGCGGTGCCATTTCACAGGCCAGCACATTGGCAGAGATTGAAGAACTCTTGCAACTCCAACATTAAAGAAATAAAAAAGGAAGCATCTACAAAGGTGCCTCCTTTTTTTGCAAATTTCTTTTTTCTTATTTGATCAATTGAACACTAGCTACTTTACCGTCAGCGCCAGTAGTGATTTGGATGCCCAATTTAGGAGCAGACGGTTCAGCAGAACCCAGCTGAGCTGTATAGCGACCATCATCCAAAGTATAGGCATATGAAGCAACATGGTAAGTATTGACAGTTCCATTCGCTGACTTGACACTAAACTGTCCGCCTACTGAAACAGTCACTGTACTACCTCCTGCATCTGTCCAATTACCTGCAGCTGCAGAGAAATCTCCATCTACCATATTCAAAACGCCTTTATAACGAGCATTTGTTTCTGCCTGCTTGTTTTGAAGCTGACGATCAGTGGCTGGATTTTGAGCTGGTTGACTCGGTTGGGCTGGCTGAGTCGCTTGATTTGGTTTAGTTGGTTGAGTCGGCGTAGCTTGTTGACTAGGAGCTTGTTGAGATTGGCCTGATTGAGCCTGTGTATTTTGTTGAGCTTGAACTTGCTGATCCACTCCTTGTTGAGTTTGATTTTGTGAAGGTTGAACGGATTCCACAGCTTTCTGTACTTGTTCTGCTTGCCCTACTGTTTTATTTGAAGAAGCATTGCTGCTGGCTTTTGGAGCGCTACTAGTTTTGCTAGATGAAGCAACTTTAGAGCTAGAAGAAGTTTGCACCGTCTTATTAGAACTTGCGCTAGTCTTAGTTTCTTCTTTGTGACCACAAGCCCCTAAAAGCAAGCTAGAAGCTAGAACAGTAGCAGCCATCAATTTTGTATAAGTCTTAGTTTTCATTTTTTCTTCTCCTTTGTAACATTTGGAAATCTTTTTGTAATATTATTGTAACACTCGTAATAAAGTATGTCAACTAGATATATGGAATTTTTCAAAAAATTTTGAAACAAATAATATCTAGGACTTAGGCCTCCTCTCTTCCTCAGCAGATATGTCGCTACTTTTATATTCGTAATGAACATAAAAAAAGCAGAACATTTTTGTCCTGCAAGTAAACTATATCATCAATTTTCTTTTAATCCGATTTTCCCGTCTTCAGTTTATAAACTTTTCTCGGCTTCTTCTTTGGCACGCGCTTGACGCCAGCCTCCTCCAAGTATTCTCCAAATTTAACTAGAAAATTATTGCTGACGATGGGGCGTCTAGGCGTGATGAGATTGACCAGCTCGGTTCCTTCATAAACGGTAAAGGGTGATTCCAGCAAATGGAGAAAAGTTGGATTCCAGTCCAGTCGTCCTTGAATCCTCTTAATAGATTCCAGCAGGATTTGGTAGTGGTCAAAAGCAAAGTCCTCTGCTGTCAGAAGTCGCTCACCATCTCTAAAGCTCCTTGTCTTAAAGTCCACATCAAGGAAAGTGACTTCCTTGGCATCATCACCAGCCTTGACTTGGTTGATAGCAATTGCCGGCAGATAGACCAGATGGGCAATGGTGATGACCCAACCGCGCGGATCGCGTCCTGGAGTGGATACTGTCATCAACTGCTCCACTTTTTCTAGCGGTATCTCGAGGTCTACTTCTTCCTTAACCTCGCGAATGCAGGCTTGATAGGCATCCTCATACTTGTCCATAAAGCCTCCAACCAATGCATATTTATTCTGATAAGGATGAGCCTTGCGCTTGATAACCAAGAGTTTTATCTGACCTTCTACGAAGCAGTAGGCCACCATATCTGCTGTTACGCTAGGTGTCTCATACTTGGGCAAATCCTGTGTCTTATACCATGCTAAAAAGGCGGACTCATCCGCCATTGTTTCGTAATACTCTTTTTCCGACATTCCCGCTGGGATATCCTGTTTGGTCATGAGTTTCTTCCTTTCCTAAGCCATTTTTTCTATCAAAAATCCTCCAAATCTTGCTCTAAGCTTTCTTCACTGCCTTGGTCCACTGATACCAGCCGACGATACTATTGAGGGTATAGACCCAGTACATGGCCTGGATATGAAGGTTGCTACCCCACCAGAGGTAGATACTGAAGAGATTGGTCGCAATCCAGAAAATCCATTGCTCGCGATAGAGCCCCGTCATGAGAAGCTGGCCGATACCATTGGTCGCATCTGTCACACTATCGCGGAAAGGCCGGTGACTGTGAATGCTCTTATAGGCAAAGCCCATACCAATCCAAATCAAGGCAGTCAAGGCCAAATATTTAAGCCAGCCACGCCAGTCTAACTTCTTAGCTTCAAAATGAGAGGGTTCTTCCTTATCTTGTTCATTGACTCGGTTGGACAGCCAAGTATAAAGGCCAATCGGCTGCATGATAAAGAAGTAAACCGTAGTCAGCACTTCTCCATAAAAGCTAGCCTGAAAGGACAAGATGAGATAAATCGCCGAATTAACAGCTCCAAAGAGATAATTGCTGGCCCGCCCCTCAGCTACTAAGATGACGCAGACGATGCCTGTCCAGGAAGCAAAGAGTCCCAACCAGTCATGCTGCTCCTGCCCACTGGTAAACTCCAGAATGAAGGGCAGACTGGAAAGAGCAATCAAGTAGAGCCATTGAGACAAGCTACGCCCGCCAAATAAATCCTGCCAGAGCAATTTGGCAATACCGCTAAAACCCTGTTCTTTAGCTGCTGCACAGACATTCTGAAAATTCCGAGCAAAGGTTTGAGAGTTTTGTTTTAGTCCTGCGTAGAGAGCCGCAGGAGAGAGTTTTTGATTTTTTACTACCATTCTATTTTACCACTTTCTTTTTTAATCTGCTTGATAAATCTTGTTAATCGCTTCTTTAGCCGCCTGATAATTGTCCAAATAACTGTTAGCCAGATAGACCGTCGGAATATGAGCTAAACACTCCTCTTTCAGCCTTTTCAAATAGCTAGAAAAATCACTACGGATAGCCTCGTCTGCCATACTCATATCGCGAAAGCCATCGTTGACATAGGCTCCTACTGGCTCAGCAAAGAGAATCAAATCCCATTTTTCCTTGGCTAAAATGCTGGCAAAGAGATTGTCAAAGGTATCTGTCTCCTCGTCTTGAACGGGACTTTCTTTCAGATAGTAATCATAGTAGGCCTTGGTTACTAGCGAATTTGTATCGGCCACGACCAGACCACGGTTGGCACTGCTGTCAATCAAGCGGGAAGTCTGAGCATATTGTCCCAAGAGCAGATAATAGTAGTCCTTAGGTGTCAGCTCATCGTCTCGCACGTTATTTTGAATCTGGTATTCTCGAGCATATTCCAGACTGACAGGAGCATCATAGAAGCGAGCCAAATCCTTGGCTAAGGTCGTTTTACCATTGCTGGCGCTGCCCATAAGCAGCACTTTCTTGGTAAAGTGACGGCGGAAAGGTTGAGCGATATATTTCCAATAAAGGCTAGGATTTTCCCGAATCATCGTTGCCGAAATCCCAAACTGCCGCTCCTGCAAAGAAGTTTTGAAGCTACGCTTTTCTAACTCCTCCTGATAGTCAGCCTCCCCAACAAAGAAAATCAGCTCTTCACCTTCTGCATCATAGCTCACCAACTCTAATAGAGCTGACAGCCACTTGTCCCAACCCAGAGGATAGCGGGGAAAGAAAGTTTCATCTAGCTTATAAACCTGAGTCAATTCATCATCGGCGAATATCTCACGCGTATAGCGGAAGCGCTTCTGCAGAGACAGACCTACTTCCTCTCCACGGTCTCCCTGATAACCAGAAACCACCACGCGCACCTTGTCGTAAGAACGCTTCGCCTTCTGAATCAAATCGATATGCCCCTGATGCAAGGGAGCAAAGGTTCCAAAGACGATTGCAATTTGTTTTTTCATAATTTCACCTTTTTATCGTTTTTTATAATTTATTCTTTCTATGATTTTATTATAAACTATATTTTTCTTTTGTCAATAGTTTTTTATAAAATTTTATAAAAATATTTTTCAGACACTTTAAAACTGTATCAAGGGCACAAAAAAAGAACCTAATGTCTTAAACATCAGATTCTTATTCTACAAGATTTATTGCTGATAGACTTCTTGGTAGAATTCCAGCTTGTCTCCATCCTTGACAGTGATTTGATTGGCTGCCTTAGGAGCCATTTCTCCATTGACCTTAAACATCCAGTAGAGGCCCTTTGCTTCATCTTGAGCATGACCGTCAATAGAAGTGATAAAACCATCTTTTTCTTCGACCTTATAGGCCTTCTTCAAAGCATCCATTGCTGTCTTTCCTTCTGCAACAGCCACCGTTTTCTCGCTCTTCTCCTGACCATCTGGTGCAATACTGATGCTGATTTTCAGTTCCTTTTTGACGGAAGAAGCAGCCGAACTAGAGCTGGTATCAGTTTTTGTTTGGCTATTACTACAACCCACTAAAAAGAGAGCAAAGGCAAGCGTAAGCAAGCTAAAGATTTTTTTCATGATAAAGTCTCCTTAAAATAAAACACAAGATAGGATAAAAGAGCATGGTTGAGCAGGCGTGGGCTAGATTGAAGCCTGCTCCTGCCGCCACATAAGTCCACCAAGGCATTTGATAAAGCAAGGCTGTGATACCATCAATCACAAGACCATAGCTAAAGGCTAAAAGCAAGGCCAACATACTCTGACCAAACAAGCCTAGTCGCCGATACAGCAGATACCATAGACAAATGACCACCGCAAAGGATAAGATCTGGAAAAGGACCCATGGTCCCATTCCAAAGAGGAATGAAGACACAAAGATACTGATAGACATGACTAGAAGCGAACCCCTCAAGTCCTCAAAATCCACCAAGAGAAAATACAGCGCTGTAATCGGTTTGATATTGGGCAGGCCAGCAAAGGCATAACGAAGCACGACGCAGACAGCCGCCAGAAGAGCGATTCGAACAAGATAACGAAGAGACACAGTTTCTGCCTTTCTAAACGATATTCTTCAGTATGATAACATGGTTCTGATTAGCCTAGCAAGAATGCTAAGTAAATCAGCTTTTTATGTATCCTGCCGAATCATCTCCGCCCGTTCCTGATTTTGGTAAAGTCGATCATTTCTAGCTGAAAATCCCATCTTTTCCCAAAAGAGGTTGGTCTGTTGATTTTTTTCAAAACCGACTAGTGATACTTTATGGATGCCAAGTTTTTTCACTGCTGACAAGGCCTGTTTGACCAGAGCCTTTCCTACTCCTTTTCTGCGAAAATATGGATGGACAGCCACATGATAGATATAAGCTCGGTAGCCATCCGTTCCGATCAAAATAGTGCCGATAAAGCTCTCATCCTCTAAGGCAACTAGACAGGTTTCAGGATTGCGCTTCAAAAAACGGACAATCTCTTCTTCAGAATTATCTAGACTATCGAGTACCATGTCAGGGTAAGAGACCCACAGCTGGTAAACAGAGGCATAATCCTTTTCTGTCATCACACGAATTTCCATTGCACACATCCTCCCTAGGCCATTTCAAATTTGAGTTGACCGCCTTTGACGCCAACTTTGAGCGTTTGACTAGCTGCCAAATCTCCAGTCAGGAGCAACTCAGACAGCTTGTCCTCCACCTGCGTCTGCAGGGTACGGCGCAGCGGCCGCGCTCCCATTTCTGGATCGTAACCTTCCTGAGCCAGTAATTTCAGGGCACTAGCTTGGAATTTAAGCACGATGCCTTGCTCTGCCAGACTCCTAATCAACGGTTGCACCATAATCTTGACCACTTCCTGCATATCCTCAGCAGACAGAGTATGGAAGACCACCTTTTCGTCGATTCGGTTGATAAATTCAGGCCGGTAGGTCTTTTTCAATTCTTCCAGAATCCGTTTTTCCATATTGACCTGATCAAAGCGGATGTCCCGCGCCCCAAAACCAACCGTCTTATCATCCCGCAGGGCCGTTGCCCCCAGATTGCTGGTCATGATAATGATGGTATTGGAGAAGTCCACCTTGCGGCCCTTGCTATCAGTCAACTGGCCATCATCCAAGACCTGCAAGAGAACATTAAAGATATCTGGATGAGCCTTTTCTACCTCGTCAAAGAGGAGGACAGAATATGGGCGGTTGCGAACCTTCTCCGTCAACTCGCCGCCTTCCTCGTAGCCTACATAGCCCGGAGGCGCCCCGTTGAGACGACTCGCTGCGAATTTCTCCATATATTCACTCATGTCGAAGCGAATCAGGGCTGATTCATCATCAAAGAGAACTTCTGCCAAGGCCTTAGCCAACTCTGTCTTTCCGACACCCGTTGGCCCTAAGAACATAAAGGAACCAATTGGGCGTTTGCCAGTGCGAATGCCCGATTGATTGCGACGAATAGCTCGGCTGACAGCCGAAACTGCCGCATCCTGCCCGATGACCCGCTTGTGTAGTTCTTTTTCCAAGTTGAGGTATTTTTTGGCATCTGTCTGAGTTAATTTCTGCACAGGAATACCAGACAAGCGACTGAGAGTCTCTAAGATATCCTCTGCTTCCACTTTCAGCTTGTAAACAGTTGGTTCCTGCTCTTTTGCCAGTAGCTGGCCGACTTTTTTTAACTTTCCAGCCATCAAAGCCTGATCCACAGGCGTCAAATCCGACTGTTTATAATTCTGCGGTCCTTTATTCTTCACAGTCGCACTAGCCTCATCCAAAAGGTCAATGGCAGAGTCTGGCAAATGCTTGCTGGTCAGGTAGCGATGTGCATACTTGACCGCTGTTTCGATGGCCTGATCACTAATCTGCACCTTGTGGTGATTCTCATAGCTCTTTCTCAGACCTTGCAGAATAGCAATGCTGTAGGCCACAGTAGGCTCTTCAATAGTGACCTTGGCAAAACGCCTAGAAAGGGCTGCATCTTTTTCTATATGTTTCTGATACTCTTCCTGCGTCGTAGCACCAACTGTTCGCAAGGTTCCCCGAGCCAGAGCAGGTTTCAGGATATTGGCCGCATCCAAGGTCGAATCAATCCCGCTGCCAGAGCCCATGATGGTATGCAGCTCATCGATAAAGAGGATGATATGACCGTCTTCTTCAATATCATTGATGATATTGTTCATCCGTTCTTCAAAGTCTCCGCGGAAACGAGTCCCAGCGACAACATTCATCAAGTCTAGTTCCAAGACGCGCATCTTGGCAAGTTCTGCTGGAACCTGACCAGCTGCCACGCGCTGAGCCAAGCCCAGAGCCAGAGCCGTTTTACCGACCCCCGCATCACCGACTAAAACGGGATTATTCTTGGTCTTGCGACTAAGAATCTGAAGCATCCGAGAAATTTCCTCGTCCCGACCGATAACTGGTTCCAGACGACCAGCCCGAGCCAATTCTGTCAAATCCCGAGTATAGTCTTCCAGACCGCCGCTAGTTGAAGGAGGCATGCCCATCATATTCGCCATGGTTTGTTTGGCAGAGGCCGTGTTTTTATTTAGCGAGCGGATCGATTTGATTTCCTCTCTGCCCCAGCCAGCACGCTGCTCTAAAACCTTTCGCAAATCACTGAACCGAGGGGCTGCACTTTTATCATCATAGCCGAAACCCGCAGCTTCTAGCACACGAGCTGCCAAAGTCCCACGATCAAATAGCATGGCTAGGAGAAGATGTTCTGTCCCTAAGCTTTTAGCGTGGACGGCTTCCGCAATCTGTCCTGCTTGAGTAAAGAGCTCCTCCAAACGGTGAGAGAAAGGCAATAAGTCAAAACCGCCTTGTTTTTGATACTCTTTTCCAGTAATGTCAAAGGCTGCTTCTTCCAGTTTATCCACTTCAATAGGGAATTCATTTAGAGCCGAGCCTGCCACGCTGTAGGGATTATTAGCCAGAGCCATCAGCACTTGCCACGATTCTAAATAATCGGTAGCAAAATGACCGGCTAAAAGTTGAGCCGCTTCCAAGCTTTCTACTAAAGCTTTTGAATAATTCATATTCTTAATTTCCTTTTCTATCTAATTGCTGCAAAATTTTCCGTAACATTCTAGCTCGAATCCTCGGAGCCTCTGCTCCCAATACAGCATCGCTGGCACTCGCTAGGAGCAGATCTCCCTCACGCTGGCCAATAATTTTTTCATCAAAGAGCAGCTGCAAAATATCTGAAAAAACTGGCTGGCTGAGCGACTCACCGACATTGGTCAACAAATCAGACAGCATCTGGTGCCGATCAGAAAATTCAATCTTACCAATCCTGATATAGCCACCGCCACCGCGCTTGCTTTCGACGATATAGCCCCGACTCTCCGTAAAGCGTGTCTTAATCACATAATTGATCTGACTCGGAACCACCTGAAAAACATCAGCTAACTCACTGCGCTTCAGCTCGACCATACCCGCCTGCGCCAAAATTGTTTTGATATATTCTTCTATACTATCTGAGGTATTTTTGATGCCCATGATATACCTTTCTATCTGTTATATCTAAAAATAAGCATTCAAGTCTTCTCTAACATTGACTATCTTTGACTATTATACCGAAAAAATCTATTTTTTGAAAGAAAAAGAAGTACCAGAAAGCTTGAAAATATCTGATAATTCAGAGTAATGAAAAAGATTGATAGACTGGATAAAAAAGAGTGTAAACGCTTGCTTTTTACTTTTAAAGACTTATAATAAAGGTGGGAAAGTGTGGTGTTTACACCATCAACCGTATCCAAACAATCATCATCAAAAGGAGGTTTTCCAATGAAAATAAATTGGCTCAACTATACCCATCATGTACTTAGCTGCCTGTTTATCACTCTGAGTATCTTGACAATTTTTTCCGCAGAGTATGTCATTTTCCCAACAAGCCTTCTTCTAGGCTGTCTCCTAATCCCTCTACTCTTTGAGCAGCATTTATTCAGTCGCCGAATGACTTGGAGCCTTAGCATCTTCTTTGCCATTCTTGCCTTTGCCCTTCTCTTTATCATCAAAACCAATTATATCTCTCTTAGCTATCCAGCAACAACCCTTCTTCTTTTTGTACTAGCAAGCCTGAGTTTTTCAAACTCTTTTATCCTTCACAAACATAAAGAGCAAAAGGCCGCTAGATAAACCCGCCCAATAAAAAGTGTGGAAGCAACATGAGCTCGAAAGAGCCATGGATTCCACACTTTTTTATTCTATAAGGAGCCAGATGATAGCAAAAAATTCTTAAATGCTTCGTCCACGCTGCCAGCCTAAACTAGACTTCCAGAAAATTTTCTTCTCTTTATTTTCCTACTTTCATTTTCTTTTTAATTATATTATAATAGTTAGCAAACACATTTTCTAATCTAATTACTTTAAAAAATGATAGTATTCTACGAAGGAGGGCGCCATGATGGATTTGGGCCAATTGCACAAAACTACTGAATATAAGAATCAAGGGACCCCCTATTCCCTGACGCGTACGATTACGGAAAACGGCCAGCCTGACATCCTTTTCCACTGGCACACCGATGTTGAAATCATTTACGTCCATGAAGGAAGTGCCCAATTTCATATCGACGATCATTATTTCAATAGCCACAAGGGCGATATTGTCCTGATTCGTCCCAATGCCCTCCACTCCATTCATCCGATTGAGCAGCAGCGCCACTACATGGATGCCATTAACTTTCATTTGGATTTAATGGGCTATTCAGCCATGGATCATGCTAGTATCCACTACCTACAGCCTCTCTACAATGGTCAACTGGACTTTGTCCATGTCATCAAGCCGACTGATCAAGCCTATGAGGAAATTCGCCAATGCCTGCTGGCTACTATGGAAACGGGTTATTGCCAAAAGAACTACTATGAATTTCAGCTCAAGGCCCAGCTCAATCAGCTCTTCTACTTGCTGTTTGAAAACGGCTATATCGTCTCCAAGGAGCTATCGGCCGAGGGCTACCGCAAGGAAGAGAAAATCCGATCTATCATCGACTATATCAATGAGCATTATCAGGAAGAACTCTCTATTAATCAGCTGTCTGGTATTTGCGGCTACAGTCCGACGCACTTCATGAATTTCTTCAAAAAACATCTGGGTGTTTCTTGCATTGAATATCTGATTCAATTTCGCCTGCGCAAGGCTGCCGAGCTCCTCCAACACTCCACTCTGTCAGTTCTAGAAATCTCGAGCCAGTCTGGTTTTAATAACCTTTCTAATTTCAACCGACAATTTAAAAAATACTATCAAATGACACCCAGTCAATATCGAAGAAAGTAAGGAAATCTCCAGTCAACTGATTGGAGATTTTTTATCTGAATATGATTAATAAAAAACGAACAGACCTTTAGTCTGTTCGTTTTACGGGATTTTGAAAGTTATAGGTAGTTATTCTGCTGATTTTTCACGGATCACCAAAGTTCCATCTTCCATATCTGCAGTCAGGTGCTTAGCATCTAGATTATCCAAGTGGAAGTCGGTCACCTTGTCACGAATTTGCTGCTCGATGACCCGGCGGAGCGGACGAACACCCATGACTTGGTCATAACCAGCATCACGTAGGAATTCCTTAGCTGCGTCAGATACAGCTAGATCAATTTCCTTCTTGCTCAAGGTTTGATTTACTTCAACCAGCATGAGATTCACAATTTCCATCAGGTCTTCTTTCTTGAGATGAGAGAACTCGATCACTGCATTGAAACGATTGAGGAACTCTGGGCGGAAATAAGCTTTGAGTCGATCCATCAAATCAGGCTTTTCTGCATCCTCTTCTAGACCTGCTTCATAGCCAAATCCAGCATTAGAAGTTGCAATGATAACCGTGTTCTTGAAGTTGACTGTATTGCCTTGACCATCCGTCAAACGACCGTCATCCAGAACTTGAAGGAGAAGGGTAATTACTTGTGGATCAGCCTTTTCAATCTCATCCAAGAGAATGATAGAGTATGGATTGCGACGGACACGCTCGGTCAGGGTGTTGTTGTTATCATCATAGCCGACATAACCAGCAGTCGTACCAATCAACTTGGAAACCGCTGTGCGGTCACTGTATTCAGACATATCCAGACGGATGATAGCATCCTTGGTACCGAACATATCTAGAGCCAATTGCTTAGCTAGCTCAGTCTTTCCGACACCAGTCGGACCAACGAAGAGGAAGCTTCCGATTGGACGATTGCCTTCGTCAAAGCCTGCACGATTACGGCGGATAGCACGAGCCACAGCTTCTACAGCCTTGTCTTGGCCAATGACTTTTGCTTTGAGACGATCATTCATGCCCTTGAGGCGCTCAATGTCGCTAGCGCCCATTTGAGATACGGGCACACCCGTCATCCGCTCAACGGATTCTGCCACATCGTTGACTGTTGCTGTCACTTTCATATCCTCAGTGTGATTTTGAATTTTCTTTTCCAGCTCTTCAATGCGGGTCTTGGCATTCAGAGCTGCTTCATAATCTTCTTTTTCGACAGCTGTTTCCTGCTTAGCCTTCTGCTCAGCAATCTCATGTTCAACTGCATGAACATCAGTCACTGGATGTTGGGCTGCCAAGTGGGCAGCAGTCACATCGACCAGGTCAATCGCCTTGTCTGGCAGGCTTCGTTGTGGAATATACTGAACAGAGTAGTCCACAGCCGCTTTCAGCACTTCATCTGGCAGGATGACATTGTGGTGCTTTTCGTACAAGTCCCGAATGCCTCGAAGGATCTGATAGGTATCTTCTGCAGACGGCGCATTAACTTTGACTTCATTGAAGCGACGAGCCAGAGCTGCATTTTTGAGAATGGTATTGCGGTACTCGTCTTGAGTAGTAGCCCCGATAACGGTCAACTCCCCACGAGAAAGCGCTGGTTTGAGAATATCCGCCAGGCCCTTAGAGCCACTATCTCCACCAGTAGAGCCAGCCCCTAGAATTTGATGGATTTCATCAAAGAATAGGATAACATTCCCGGCTTCCTTGACTTCATTGACTAAGTTTTGGATATTTTCTTCAAAGCTACCACGATATTGGGTACCAGCTTCCAGACCGGAAATATCAACAGAAATAATTTCCTTGTTCTTGATAGCCGCTGGCACATCGCCATTAACGATAGCCTGAGCCAAGCCTTCTACGACAGCTGTCTTACCAACTCCGGCATCACCGACCAGAACTGGATTATTCTTAGTACGGCGGGAAAGGATTTCAGCTGTTTCTTGGATTTCCTTATTGCGTCCAATGACTGGATCCAGCTTACCATCACGCGCTTCTTGGGTCAGATTACGACCTAGCTTAGCCAGAATGCCATCTTGCTTAGGCCCATGCGCTCCAGCTTGCACATCCTGTTCGCTAGTCATTTGACCAGGGAGCTTGCCAGTAGCCCGGTACTGAGCAAACTCTTCCGGTGTGACCTCTCTACCATTAATCAAGTAGCGACGATGTTCGCTGTTGTAGCCACCCATGCGCCCCATGAGTTGGTTGAAAAGGTCGTCCATACTGTTAAAATTGTTGTAATTGTTGTTCATCATTTTTCCTCACTTTTTATAGGTTTTATATCATTTTTTCATTTGCTAAAGTCTCAGATAAGAAATTTCTTCCTTATCTACTATAAATATTCATTTGGGAGATCTTCTCCTATCTATTATTTTACATAACTTATTCTATTTCCAAAAATTTAGACTCCTTCAGTCTCTTGTTTTATGGATGAGTCGGATCTATTTCAGAAGAATTGATGTTACATAATTTTTAATCCTCCCAAAAATAATCGCCTACTGGCTATATCCTCATCTTCTGAATAAATTCTGTGTAAACTTTTTTGTTTACAGTTGTAATTATACATCCTTTTTACCCCCTTGTCAATAGGTTTTAATAAAAAATTTACATAATTTTTTAAAAGTCAAAAAACTTCCCCACATAGAAATGTAAAGAAAGCTTCTCTATTTTGATACAAGTTAAATCATATACTCTACACTATAACTGGCATCCGACAGAATGCGGGACAGAAACTGTTTGGTCCGCTCCTCCTTGGGACTGGTGAAGAATTCCTGTGGAGGATTTTCTTCGATGATGTGACCTCCGTCCATAAAGATGACATGGTTGGCCACATCACGGGCAAAGTTCATCTCGTGGGTCACAACGACCATGGTCACTCCCTCCTGAGCCAGCTGTTTCATGACACTGAGCACTTCGCCGACCAGTTCCGGATCTAGAGCCGAAGTCGGCTCATCCAGCAGGATAACGTCTGGCTTGACAGCAATGGCGCGGGCAATCCCGATCCGCTGCTGCTGGCCGCCTGATAGCTGAGAAGGATAGTAGTCCTTGTAGGCTAAGAGTCCCACGCGCTTCAAGGCATCTTCCGCAATCTCAAGCGCTTCTTCCCTCGGTATCTTACGAGCGATCACTAAGCCTTCTAAGATATTTTCAAGGGCTGTTTTATTGGCAAAGAGATTATAATGTTGGAAGACAAAGGCTGTCTTTCTACGAATTTCCAAAATCTCCTTTTTACTAAGTTTAGCCAAATCATAGTCCTTACCAGCCAAAGTCAGCTGGCCGCCATCCGCTTTTTCTAAGTGATTCAGACAGCGCAGAAATGTTGTTTTCCCAGAGCCTGAGGGTCCCAGAATAACCACAACGTCACCTTGATTGACCTTGAGACTGACATCTGCCAGCACCTGGTGCTCTCCAAATCGTTTGGAGATCTGTTTTACTTCTAACATAATCTTTCCTTCCTAAGCAAGAGCGTAGCGCTTTTCCAAGCCCCTAAAAATCCACTGAATCAAGCCACAAATAATGAGATAAATAACAAAAATCACTAAGTAAGACTCTGAATACTGGTAAGAATGGGAGGCCTCTATCTTAGCCAAGGCTGTGATATCCTTGACCGTCATGACAAATACCAGCGAGGTTCCCTTAACTAGATTGATAACCAAATTGGCCAGATTGGGCAGGGCAGAGCGCAGAGCCTGAGGAAAAACTATTCTCCGATAGGCTTGAAAATTCGTTAACCCAATCGTCTGAGCTGCTTCTAACTGTCCTTTATCCACTGTCAAAATAGCAGAGCGCAAGATTTCCGATAAACTCCCTGTTGTCATCAAGCTATAGATGATAAAAGCATAGTAAAGCGGATTGAACTTAAAGACATCTACCTGACTGCCTAGACTTTTGAAAAATTGATTCAGCAAGCTAGGAAAAAGACTGTAGAAAAAGAGGATAAGTAAAATGGGAGGTGTTGCCCGAATGAAGGCTAGATAAACAACCGAAAAAGTTCGAACGCCACGGACTTTGTAAATCTGCCCCAGAGCTAAGAGAAGGGCTGGAATAAAGCTGAGCAGAATAGCCACCACCATAATGGTCAAGGTTACCGGTATGCCCTTCAAAGTAACCAGAAAGGTATTTACAATATAATTCAAATCCATGCTTTACCTCTCCTTGACTGTCAGACTTTTTTCCAGAAGCTGGGAAGCCAGCGAAACCACTAGCGCAATCCCCCAGTAAATCAAGGCCACCGCTGTATAGGTTTCTAGGGAATAATTTCCTAGATTCCGGCTGATGAGATTTTGTCCCGCTCCCATAACATCAACTGCCCCAATCGTATAAGCCAGCGCAGCATCCCGCATGAGATTAAGAAAGGCGGTAGTCAGATTGGGCAGGGCAATACGAAAAGCTTGTGGCAGAATGATGCGCAGAAAAGTCTGCACGGGTGTCAAACCAATACTAAGACCTGCCTCGCTCTGTCCCTTGGGAACAGCTAGATAGGCTGCCTTGAAGACTTCTGCAATCATAGCCGCAAAGAGCAGAATCATGGTAATGATGACAAATACGGTCCGTGACCAATTGTTAATATCCAGTCCCAGCCACCATTTTAAAAACTCTGGAATGCCATAGAAGACCAAGAAGAGCAAGACTATAGGCGGTGTACATCTAAGGATAAATATATACCCTCTAGCTAGACCAGCAAAAGTCTGCTCCTCCACAACCTGAGCCCAGGCCAACAGACCACCTAGCAAGGATCCAACCAAAACTGTCACGAACATGATCCATAAAGTAGTCGGCAAGGCCTGTAACAAACCAGGCAGCAGGCCAAAAACACGGGACAAATCATAAGCGACCATACGGTCTCCTTTCTCCAGCTTTTAGTCTTTATCTACATAAGAAAAGACATCTTCACCAAAGTATTTTTCCGATAATTTAGAGAGTGTCCCATCTTTTTCCAGCTCTTTAATAGCCTTTTCATAGGCTTTGGCAAACTCTTCATTCTTTTTATCTTTATGAATGAGTGGATAGGTAGGGATACCCTTATAAGGGAACCAGCTCAACTGATCCGCATACTGATGGTAGGAACCTGCCTTGTCTGTGACAGCTTTTTCAAAGGACAATTTGATATCAAAGAAGGCATCATAGCGACCTTCCAGGACCCAAGCATAGGCATCCGCTATCTGAAAAGACTCTGCTGCGGTCAACTCAATTGGGCTAGCGCTGTGCTTTTTGTTGTACTCTTCAATCACTGTCCATTGAGCATTCTGTGGCGAAATCGGCACCAATTTCCCTTTTTCTTTGGCAAAATCATCAATATTTTTAAATTTATTTGCATCTGCTTTTCGAATGGTGAAGCCGATGATACTAGCTCCGATAGGACTTTCTGGAATGATGAACTTCTTCGCCCGCTCTTCGGTGTACCAAGCTCCCTTGGTTCCGATATCATATTTCCCAGATTCCAAACCAATCAAAAGATCTTCGTCACTGGTGCCAGTATATTCGAACTGATAATCTGGCAATTTTTCATCAATGGCCTTGAGTACTGCTACTTCATACCCATCTGACTGGCCTTTTTCGTCCAAAAAGTCGTAAGGAACGTAGTTTTGCGTATGAGCTACTTTTAAAGTCGTGACCTTGTTATTGCCTGATGCCGCACTACTCGCCTTGCTGGATGAAGCCCCCGTCAAGGTCCGTCCCAAATAAGTTGCGGCAACAATAGCAATCACAGCTGCTCCACCGATAATCCATTTTTTCTTACTCATTCTTTCGTCTCCTTTTTATGCTAAACTTGCTGCTTGGCGAACCCACTCAATCCGCTCTGGATCAATATCGCTTGGGATGGTGCAGTTAGCCCCGATAATCAAAGCATCCTTGCCAGCCTCTGCTATCAAGCGCTTGGTTTCATTTTGAATAGCTTCTTGGCTACCTGTGTAGAGCAGACCAGTCTTGCCATTTTCAAAACCACCGAGAACGGTCCGACCGCCAAATAATTTGCGACCTTCTGCCAAGCTGATGCCTTCTGGCCCCACTGCCCAGTTAATAACCTGAGCTGGATAATCTGTGAAAAGATGAATGTCGTTTCGCGCACCTTCGTAGCCACAAATATGCAGAATATTCACTCCGCCAGCCGCATTGGCTGCTTCCAGCACCGCTAATTCACTAGGAGCAATAAAAGCCTTATAGTCTTCAGCTGACACCCGTGCATCCTGAATGCTCTGAACGCTGAGGTAAATTCCATCTGCACCAGCTTCCTTGATAATGCGCTCTGTCAGAGCCGCAATATCTTGAGCAATCACATCTAGCACCCGCTTTGTCACTTCCGCATCCTCTGCTAGAAAGTCTGCAATGATGTCATCTCCTCCAGCAACCTTGCCAACCAGCCATTTGAAGTAGGTTACCGGCGCAAAAATATTGTAAATAGCAACCAAATCCTCTGTGAAGCCAGCCCTAATCTTTTGAACCAGCTCCACCTGCTCACTGATCCAAGGATGGTCGGCGCCTAAAGGCTCGATATCTGTCAAGTCCTTGATGGATTGAATTTTTTTCAAGCGCTCATTCGGATAGACAAAATAACCATCGCTCATCAGTTTGACAAAGTCTGGCTTGACTTCTGATAGAAATGCTTGATGGCCTGCCAGATTTTTCTTAATAATAGTCTGATTGCCAAAACCAGCCAGCCACTCATCCTCACTGGTAAAATGATGCCAGAAACCAACTGGCACTCGGTCAACTTTTTCTCCCTTAAAGGCTTTTAAAACCAACTCTCTTTTAGACATATCTTGCTCCTTTTCAATTTGATTGCTATTATCATATCACTGAAAAGTGAGCTTTCCAAATATATATTTCCTATCAGCCCGATTAAAAATATTTATAAGAGTAAATTAAAAAAGCTAGCTCAAGCTAGCTTTACCAAGGTTTTTCAGCTTTCTATGAAAAACCTGTTTTTATTACTATTTTTAGAAAGTCAAGATATATATTTTCTATGGGAGAGATAGGCAATCTTTATCAAAAGACCTCTACTTCGATCTTACTTACCCTTAGCTGCAAAATACTCCCGTACAAGCGGTGCAACCTTGGTGCCAAAGAGTTCGATAGACTGGAGAACCTGCTCATGCGGAAGCGATCCCAGCGGTAGATGCAGCATGAAGCGGTCCAACCCCAGCTCCTCTATCATCTTGATCAATTTCTGAGCGACCTTTTCAGGACTGCCGACAAACATAGCCCCCTCTGGTCCTACCTGATCTAGGTATTGCTCATAGGTCATCTCCCGCCAGTGAGGGCGGTCCTTGGAGATAGCGTCCACTACCTGCTTGGTCGGATGGAAGTAAGTCCGGACCGCCTCCTCATTGTCCTCCATGACCCAGCCCCAAGAGTGGGCAGCGATCTTCAACTTTTCATCTGAGTAGCCACTTTCCTGCCCAATCCGGCGATACGCATCCAGCAGGGGCTTGAAGCGCTTAGGCTGTCCACCGATAATGGCATACGCAATTGGCAGGCCCTTCTGGGCGACCTTAATGGTGGACTCGGCATTTCCCCCTGTCGCTACCCAAACTGGCAATGTTTCTTGCACCGCCCGTGGGTAGACTTCCCGATTGTCAATAGTTTGCGTCAGCTTTCCCTTCCAATTTAGCCGAGTCTCAGCACTGGCATAGAGGAGCAGGTCCAGCTTTTCATCAAAAAGCTCTTCATAATCCTTCAAGTCATAGCCAAAGAGCGGAAAGGACTCGATAAAAGAGCCACGGCCAGCCATGACCTCTGCTCTGCCATTTGACAATGCATCAATCGTCGCATACTGCTGGTAGACTCGAATAGGATCCAAGCTCGATAGGACACTGACAGCACTGGTCAGGCGAATCTTCTCCGTCTTGATCGCACCAGCCGCCAGCACAATCTCCGGCGCAGAGACGGCAAAGTCCTCTCGGTGATGCTCTCCAATACCATACACGTCCAGCCCTACCTTGTCTGCCAGCTCAATCTCTGCTACCAGCTGCCGAATCCGTTCGTCATGAGTATAGGTCTGCCCTGTACCCTCCAGTGGCGTTGTCTCTCCAAAAGTAGAAATACCTAATTCCACCATGTTTTTGTCCTCCTGATATTTAAGATAAAAGCATTTTATCACCAATTAGTGATATATACAAAAATGATGCTCAACCTATTGTCCATCTGCATAGAATAACATGGTTTTGTCATGATAGAAAGAGACTTCCAAAGAGCACCATCACCAAATACCATACCAAAAGCCCCAGAAAAATCTGAGGCTTGGTATTTTTATCGAGATTCATTAAGACGGTTATTCTACCGTTACAGATTTAGCGAGATTACGCGGTTTATCCACATCTAAACCACGGTGCAAGGTTGCAAAATAAGCAATCAATTGAGTCGGTACCACCATAGAGATTGGGGACAAATAAGGGTGAACTTGGCTCAGGACAATATCGTCTCCATCCTTAGCCACATTTTCCTCCGCAATGGTCAACACCTTGGCTCCGCGCGCCACAACTTCAGAAACATTTCCGCGAGTATGGCTAGCCAAGACCTCGTCTGAAAGTAGGGCTAGAACAGGTGTTCCCTCTTCAATCAGAGAAATAGTACCATGCTTGAGTTCTCCTGCCGCAAAGCCTTCACACTGAATGTAGGAAATTTCCTTAAGCTTAAGGCTAGCTTCCATCGCCACATAATAGTCCTGACCACGACCGATATAAAAGGCGCTGCGAGTTTCCGCCAACAAGTCACGAACCTTGCTTTCGATCAATTCTTTCTCAGAAAGGGTAGACTCGATAGACTGGGCTACGATAGACAGCTCATGAACCAAATCAAACTTCTTAGCTTTTTCATTGCCATTAGCATCACCGACTGCCTTGGCCAAGAAAGCTAGGGCAGCGATTTGTGCAGTGTAGGCTTTGGTTGAAGCCACGGCGATTTCTGGTCCAGCATGGAGAAGCAGGGTATGCTTGGCTTCACGAGACAAGGTTGAGCCTGGCACATTGGTCACTGTCAAGCTAGGAATGCCCAGTTCATTGGCCTTGACCAAGACTTGGCGGCTATCAGCTGTCTCACCAGATTGGCTGATGAAGATGAAGAGTGGCTTCTTGCTCAGAAGCGGCATAGCATAGCCCCATTCTGAAGAAATACCCAGTTCAACTGGCGTATCCGTCAGTTCTTCCAACATCCGTTTAGAAGCGTAACCCGCATGATAAGAAGTTCCAGCAGCAATGATATAAATGCGATCCGCTTCTTGGACTGTCTTGATGATGGCAGGATCAATCAGCATCTTATTATTTTCATCCGCATAGGTGCTGATCAGCTTACGCATCACGGTCGGCTGCTCGTCAATTTCCTTCAGCATGTAGTAAGGATAAGTGCCTTTGCCGATATCAGACAGGTCCAGCTCAGCAGTATAGCTACCACGTTCAAGAACATTGCCTTCGTAGTCTTGCACTTCTACGCTATTAGCCGTCACGATGACCAGCTCTTTATCATGGATTTCCATGTATTCGCTGGTCTCACGAATCATAGCCATAGCATCGGAGCATACCATATTGTAGCCGTCACCCAAGCCAATCAAAAGCGGAGATTTGTTTTTAGCAACGTAGATCGTAGAAGGATCTTGAGCGTCTACCAAGGCAAAAGCGTAGGAACCTTCGATAATGTGAAGAGCCTTGCGGAAAGCGTCAAGAACAGATAGACCGTCTTCTTCCACAAATTTCCCAATCAAATGAACTGTAATTTCTGTATCTGTCTGCCCTTTAAAATCATGACCAGCAAGATAGTTATTTTTGATGTCCAGGTAATTTTCAATCACACCGTTGTGAACCAAAACAAAACGGCCTGTCTGAGAAGTGTGAGGATGGGCGTTATTCTCACTTGGTTTTCCGTGGGTTGCCCAGCGAGTATGCCCAATACCTGTTGAACCTGCCACATCCATGCCAATCTTGGCACGAAGATCTGCAATCCGACCAACAGACTTGACTAGACTAGATTTTTCTCCTGTTGTCACAAAAATTCCAGCTGAGTCATAGCCTCGGTATTCTAACTTTTCAAGTCCTTGCATCAAAATATCTGTTGCATTGCGGTTTCCCACAACTCCTACGATTCCACACATAGATTTATTTCTAGCCCTTTGCTGGCAAAAAGCTAGTTCCTCCTTTATTGAAAATTGGTATAGTCTTATTTATCTTTTTATCGAGAGACGAAAACATTATACACAGCAATTTAACATTTGTCAACATAAAATTGGTATAGTTTCGAGACAGGGAAATTTGTTTAAGAAACAAAAAAGCCTCCCAACAGAAGACTTTTCATAGCAATCAGAAAAACGAGGCTCAATGCCCCTTGTGCTTTTCCAATCTTTTTTGCTGTTTGAGTTCGAATTTCCTTTGCTTAGCCAGTTCTTTTTGCTGCTTACGCTTGGCTTGAGAGATTTGTTTTTGTTCTTCAAATTGCAACTTCAGCGCTTCCTGAGACTTTGAAGAAAGTGAAGCTATCTGCTCTTTTTTAGCCTGTCTCTGTAGGCGTTTGGGACTAACCGACTTAGTCTTCTCCTTCACCCTGATGCTGGGACTAAACTGCAAGCGATGATAATAACGGTTTAGAAAATCCAACAATTCCTGCGTACTAGGCTCTGCACCAAAGGTGACTCGGCAAACTCTATAAGATTGAGCATGTTCCTGCTCAAAAAGACCGTGCCAAAATCCCTCTTCAAAATAAACTGTCAGCGTCATTGAAATCCTATCCATGACAGCACCTCCTTAAAAAAATCCCTAAGAATGGACAACCAAGGAGGAAGGTTACTGACAAAAATGGATTTTTTGCGTCTGGACTACCAACCAGAACTGTGTTTTTATCTTAGTAGCTACAGTTTAGCAAGATTTTCTAAAAAATTCAAGGAAAGCCAAAAATTGTACCGATAGAAGACAAAGTAAGGCTAACGAAAAATCTCTAAATTCAAAAGTAATTTTGAGATTGTCCTAAAATCTTAGTAAAAACAAAAAAGCCCTCTGAGATCAGAGAGCTGATTTGAGCTCGGGCTAAAATCCTAGTGAAAAAGATGAAACTCCTTGTGTTCATCGAACACGGTGTCGTTTCCCTATTTTCATACGGATTTTTGACGCCCTTAGCATCATGATTCTTGCTGGATAAAATGTTTCTAGACAAGGCGACGAGCCGAAGATTGTACGAAAATTTTAGTGAAACAAAAAATCTCCCCGAAGGGAGATGATCTGGTTTATTTTACCTTACAGTGCTAGGAAACGTAACCGAAGATTATACTTGAGTATATCGAGGTAAGGTGACAACGCAATGTAAGTGGAAAATAAAGCAGATTAACGACGAAGTCCTAGAGAGTTGATCAACTCACGGTAACGGTTAACGTCGTTTTTACGCAAGTATGCAAGCAAGTTACGACGGCGACCGATTTTCTTCATCAATCCACGGTAAGTAGCGTGGTCTTTTTTGTGTTGTTTGATGTGTTCGTTAAGGTGGTTGATTTCCCAAGTAAGGACAGCAACTTGAACCTCTACTGAACCTGTATCACCTTCGTGACGTGCATATTGTGCAATGATTTCATTTTTTTTCTCTTTTGAGATTGCCATGATAAGCTCCTTTTCTTTACGCTTCATCCGAGTGACAGGCTTGGCAATTCCTGCAACCAAGAAGAAGTTATTTGTCTTTAAGACATTCTTATTCTATCAGGAAGCTAAGTTTTTGTCAAATCTTCTACTTTTTCAACAAGGTCAGCTGAGTTTCATCAACCAAAATGAGAATTTTTCCACACATTTGCTCCAAGACTCTATCTAACCAGTCGCTTTTGACTTTGGAGCGGGTTTAGCTTATACTGGGATTAAGATGACGCGAGGAGAAGAGCTTATGAAATATCTTGAGTTTGGAGAAAGCAAACGAGAAATTTCCCAGATTATCATAGGGCTGATGCGAATTGCCCAAATGGCACCCAAAAAGGTGGAAGAACTGGTCGAAACAGCCTTGTCAGTCGGAATTAATGCTTTTGACTTAGCCGATATCTACGGTGGAGGTAAGTGCGAAGAAATTCTGGGACAAGTGCTCAAAAATCGGCCTGACCTGCGAGCTAAGATGTGGATTCAGTCCAAAGTAGGAATCCGCATAGAAGAATTCACCTACTTCGACTTTTCCAAAGACTATATCCTCGAAGCAACGGATGGTATTTTACAGCGCTTAGGCGTGGATCATCTGGACTCTCTGCTCTTGCATCGCCCAGATGCCCTGATGGAGCCCAGTGAAATCGCTGAAGCTTTTGATCTGCTCAAATCTCAAGGAAAGGTTCTTGATTTTGGAGTGTCCAACCAGAATTCTATGATGATGGAGCTACTAAAAACAAAGGTCAAGCAGCCCTTGGTGGCAAATCAGCTCCAACTAAGCGCAGCTTTCTCGCCTGCTTTTGAAGCTGGTTTCCACGTTAACATGGAGGGAGCAGCCGCAAATATGCGCGACGGTAGTATTTTCGAATACTGCCACCTCAACGACGTCGTAATTCAGGCCTGGTCTGTTCTCCAGCACGGCTATTTCGAAGGCGTTTTTGTCGGTTCGGATAAATATCCCAAACTTAATGCCGTCCTGAACCGACTGGCCGACAAATACCAAATATCACCATCCGCAGTAGCTATTGCTTGGGTACTACGCTATCCAGCCCACATGCAGGCGGTCATCGGCACAACCAAGGCTAGCCGCATCATCGAATCAGCCAAGGCAGCAGATATTGAACTGACTAGAAAAGAATGGTACGAAATCTACTTGGCCTCTGGAAAAGATCTTCCTTAAAAAATGAGCCTGAAATCCGATTAATCTTCTACCAAGATGCTAGCTAAAGGACTGACAGAAAAGCTGTCCAGAGCATGTCCACTGTATAGCCGAGAAGGCAAAATCACCTTGCACAAGATTAGCTAGCACATAAAATTCCTATTTCACGAAAGGAAAAAATATATGAACCATTTCGATACAATCATCATCGGCGGAGGACCGGCTGGCATGATGGCTGCTATTTCCAGTTCTTTCTACGGACAGAAGACCCTGCTTCTCGAGAAAAATAAACGACTAGGCAAGAAACTAGCGGGTACAGGCGGCGGGCGCTGCAATGTCACCAACAATGGAAACTTGGATGACCTCATGGCCGGCATTCCTGGCAACGGGCGCTTTCTTTACAGCGTCTTTTCCCAGTTTGACAACCATGATATCATCCACTTTTTTACGGAAAATGGCGTCAAACTCAAGGTCGAAGACCACGGCCGTGTTTTCCCAGCGACAGACAAGTCCCGCACCATTATCGAGGCCTTGGAAAAGAAGATTGCAGAGCTGGGCGGCACTGTCATCACCAATACTGAAATCGTCTCCGTCAAAAAAACTGATGAGCTTTTCACTGTCAGATCCAGCGACCAGGCTTGGACCTGCCAGAAGTTGATTGTGACGACTGGCGGCAAGTCCTACCCTTCAACTGGCTCGACAGGCTTCGGTCACGATATTGCTCGGCACTTTAAGCACACTGTGACCGACTTGGAAGCAGCCGAAAGTCCGCTTCTGACTGATTTTCCTCACAAAGCGCTTCAGGGAATTTCGCTGGACGATGTAACCCTCAGCTATGGCAAGCATATCATCACCCACGACTTGCTCTTTACCCACTTTGGCCTATCAGGTCCGGCAGCTCTGCGCTTGTCTAGCTTTGTCAAGGGCGGCGAAACCATCTATCTGGACCTTTTGCCACAGATGAGTCAGCAGGATTTAGCGGACTTTTTAGAAGAAAACCGGGAAAAATCGCTGAAGAACTGCCTGAAAATCCTCCTACCCGAGCGACTAGCAGACTTTTTAGCCCAGCCCTTTCCCGAGAAAGTCAAACAACTCAATCTCAGTGAAAAAGAGGCTCTGATCAAACAAATCAAAGAACTGCCCATCCCTGTCACTGGCAAAATGTCTCTTGCCAAGTCCTTTGTTACCAAGGGTGGCATCAGCCTCAAGGAGATCAATCCTAAAACCTTGGAAAGCAAACTCGTTCCCGGCCTCCACTTTGCTGGAGAGGTTCTAGACATCAATGCCCACACAGGTGGCTTTAACATCACTTCTGCCCTCTGTACCGGCTGGGTGGCAGGCTCAAATCCAATAAATACCAAATAAGAAAGGAAGTCCTTTGGAACATATTATTTTACTAAGAGGCGTTACTCCCAATGGAAAAAATGCTATTCCAAAAATGTCTTATTTGGTAGATATTTTAACAGAAGCTGGTTTTCAACACGTTCGAACCTATATTCAAAGTGGGAATATCATTCTTGAAAGTGACTTGGACTTGGAAGAAATACGAGAACGCGTTCATACTCTGATAAAGGAAAAAATTGGAGCTGACTTAAAAATGGTTATCAAGAATAAGGACGATTTTGAAAAGATTGTTCAAGAGAACCCATTTAGAGAAGACTATCTTCATGATCGTGTACATGTGATTCTTTATCAGGGATTTATCCAAAGTCTGCCATTAGAAAATTTGAAAGCTGACTACGGTGAGGAAGAAATTTGTGTAGGCGATCACTGTCTCTACCTCTATCTCCCTAGAACTGCAAAACGAAAAAAGCTCAATACCAACTATCTTGAAAAACTGTTTGGCGTGAATTTTACCATGCGAAAGTTAAACGTCGTGGAAAAGTTACTAACAAAATAGGAGAACAAGATGAACAGACGCGAAACAGTCGAATTCGTCAACATGTGCATGATTAAAAACGGTGACAAGGTTCTGGTCCAAGATCGAGTTAATCCCGACTGACCCGGCATCACTTTTCCTGGTGGTCATGTAGAGCGTGGAGAATCTTTTACCGATGCAGTTATCAGAGAAGTCAAGGAAGAAACTGGACTGACCATATCCAAACCCCAACTTTGCGGCATCAAGGATTGGTATGATGATAAGGATTTTCGATATGTCGTCCTGCTCTACAAGACAAAGCATTATTCCGGCGTGTTGCAATCTTCAGATGAAGGAAAGGTTTGGTGGGAAGATTTTAAAAATCTCTCTCATCTGAAACTTGCCACCGATGATATGTCTGATATGCTTCGTGTGTTTTTAGAAAAAGATCTCAGTGAATTCTTTTACTACAAAGACGGTGACAACTGGCTTTACGATTTGAAGTAAAAAATGAGGCTGAGACAAAAGTCCTAGCCTCTCAATTGTCTTTGGATTGTCGAGTAAGACGCAGTGGTTGAGTGGGCTCTACTACGCTGATTTCATCAGCTTTTACAGCCCTACTCAACTGTGCGGAGGTGGGACGACGAAATCGAATTCTAACGAATTACTGATTTCTGTCCCACTCTCATTTATTCTGCATTTGTCCGAACGTAAGCTGCAATGACATCTGATGTGTACTGAGCTGTGCCTGGACCAAATTTGTCGATATTTTCCTTAAACTCTGGGTTATAGACATAGCCTTTACCGATATGACCGAAGACTTCAATAGAGCAGTCAAAGCCATAAGTACGGATGGCTTGCAAGAGACGCGCTGCCTGCTCTTGATTTTCTGCCGCTTCAACTGGCAAGCCTTGCTGCATATTCTCTGCCAGACTTTGAAAAACTTGATTGAAGGCTGCGGCAGATTCTTCTTCCCGTCCATTTTGACGAGTCAGTGCTTCCGACATGACTTCTTGACCGTATTCTTCGACAGCTTTTTGGTGGTATTTTTGATTGTCTTCGTAGGCAAAACCTGCGAATTTTTCTTTCATTGTCATCTTTCTTTCTCCTTTTTCTTCTTGGATAGTTTTTCGCAAGGTAGAAATCAAGGTATCCAAGCGGTCTCTTTCCTGCTGCAAATATTCCAACTGCCTCACCAGATGCGGCAATAAGGCCTGATCGTCCTGACTCAGTAGCTCTGCTATTTTCTCCAAAGAAAAGCCTAGATACTTATAGTAAAGGATGACCTGTAGCCGCTCTAGATCAGCTTGACTATAGGTTCGGTAGCCATTTTCTGATTTTTGAGGAACCAAAAGCCCGATTTTGTCGTAGTGGTGCAGGGTTTTGACAGAGACACCCGAAAGCTGCGCAGCTTCTTTGATATGATACATAAAAAAACCTCCTTGCCCTTATAGTATAAGCCCTGACCTTAGGGCAGAGTCAAGCTTTTTATGAAATTTTTTAAATCACTTTAAATTTTCCAAAGTAGCTAGTATTTATTTGCGAGAAACCATAGCAATAAAGCCCAGTTTTTCTTGATTCTTTTGGAACATCTTAAACATCTTCATAAACTGGCCGTAGTTCTCTTTTTTAAGGGCATTGAAGCAGATTTTCAGAGTGCCACCCAGCCCTTCGTCATATATCATCCCTCGAAGGCTCATCAAGGTCATTTCGCCGACAAAGGTGTCCACACGGTCAAAAGCATGAGAACGTGCCAGCTGAATCCAAGATCCCTCGGTTAGAGGCCCCACATTGACATTAATCGCACGAGATAGCTCTTCTCGGACATTCTCATCTTTTTGCTTGAGCATGACGTCATGGGTGAGGAGCACTCCACCTGGCTTCAGCACTCGGTAGTACTCATCCATACATTTGGCCTTCCCCTTATCCGTCTGCATGGTCAGCATGGCTTCATTGATAACAATATCAAACGAATTATCATCATAAGGCAGCTTCATGGCATTAGCTTGCTCAAATGTGACGAGCTCACCAACACCAGCCTTGTCTCCATTAAGCTTAGCCTGAGCCAGCGCAGCCTTATCCAAATCAACTGCAGTAATCTGGCAGCCATATGTTTTAGCCAGCTCGATTGTTGTAGTCCCCATATTGCAGGCAACCTCTAGAACTTTCTTATCGCTGGAAAACTGCCCCTGCTCAATCAGCCAGTCGGTTGCCAGCTTACCACCGGGACGAAGGCGTTTCTTTCCTAACTTTGCTAAAAATTTATGCCCTGCTTCTGCCATTTCCAAACCTCCATGATTTTGATTGATTCCATTATAGCATAAAATATTATATTTTCAGATAATTCTTAGAATTTAGCAAAAAAACAGACCGAATCGACCGATTCAATCTGTCTTTTACCTTCTTTATAGCCCAAGAGATCCGGCCAGATAGCGCAGCAAGGCCACCAAGACTACGCCAAATACAACAGTTGCAATTAAGTTCTTATACTTAAAAGCCACATAGCTAGTCGGAAAAACAGCTATTAAATCCAGCCATTTAAAACTCGGCAACTGACCTCTTTGAGCATTGGTGACGCTGGATAGGATAAGGGCAAAGATAATGGAAACTGGCAGATATTTGAGAAAACGCTCTACCATGGGCGGAAGCCCCTTGTACTTGACTAGGATAAAGGGCAAAACCCGTGGAATCCAAGTGACCAAGGCTGACAAAAGAATGGCCAGCAAAATATACTTACTTATCATCCAAAATCACCCCCACTGTGCAGCCTAGCAAGGTTGCAAAAAGCACCGCCAGTGAATTTTGAAGTAGCATAGTTAGGACTAAGTAGGCAAGGCCCACCACGCCCAAGACGAAAAAGAGCTTCTTTATCTTGACCCGACGCAGCATGATTGTAAACTGAGAAGAGAAAATACCGATAAACATGGCAACTAGGGCAAAGTCCAGGCCAAAGCTCTCAGGATTGGGCATAAGGGCACCGAGAGCTGTTCCCAAAATAGACCCCAAGATCCAAGCAGTATAACCCACAAAATTATTGCCCATCATCCAACGAGCAGCGATTTTCTCTGTATGGGCCCGCTCTCCCATCAAGACTCCATAAGATTCATCCGTCAAAAAAGAGCCAATGACAATATTCTGCATCAAGCTAGACTTACGAAAAAGAGTTGATGCATGTAAGCCGAGCAGAAGATTCCGGATATTAATCAGAAAAACAGTCAGTGCAATGGCAAAAACCGGCGCCTGCTGGGCAAATAAACCAATCATGGCAAACTGGGCACTGCCCGCATAAACCAGAATACTCATCAGCCCCATCTCCAAGGGATTCATATAAGGCGCCGCCATGATGCCGCAGGCTAGGCCAATCCCAATATAACCCAGAGCCGTTGGCACTGCCGCTTGTGCCCCTTGTTTAAATGTCTGTCCGCGCATTCTTCTCCTTTACTCCATGGTTTCAAAAGCCAGACTCGGCTTAGCATTCAGATCCAAACTGGCAAAATTTTCCTTATTCCACTCACTGACGCTGGCATAGGCAATCATGCCAGCATTGTCTCCGCAAAGGCGCAGAGGCGGAATAATCACCTTGACATCCTGAATCTCAGCTGCCAAGCGTTCTCTCAGGCCTTGATTGGCCGCAACGCCTCCCGCCACAACCAGAGTTTTGACTGGATATTTTTCCAGCGCTTTTTTAGTCTTGGCCATGAGAATATCCATGACCGCTGCCTGAAAGCTTGCTGACAGGTCTTGATTAGACAAGACCTCTCCTTTTTGTTGAGCATTGTGGTGCAGGTTGATAAAGGCCGACTTGAGACCGGAAAAAGAAAATTCCAAATTGTCCTCCTTGATCATAGCCCGCGGAAAATCATAAATATCCTGTCCTTGATGAGCCAGCTGATCGATTTCTCGGCCTGCTGGATAGGTCAGGCCCATGACGCGACCGACCTTATCATAGGCTTCACCGACCGCATCATCGCGAGTTTCCCCCACAATCTTATAATCACCAGCTTGACTGACATAGACCAGCTCAGTATGACCGCCGCTGACCAAGAGAGCCAGCAAGGGAAATTCCAAGGGCTCCACACTCTGGGATGCCATCAGGTGTCCAGCCATGTGATTGACCGGAATCAAGGGAATATCATGAGCCCAAGCAAAAGACTTGGCCGCTGCCAAGCCGACCAGAAGCGCCCCAACCAGACCAGGACCGTAGGTAACGGCCACCGCTGTAACTTGCTCCTCGCTAATCCCTGCTTCTGCCAAGGCCTCCTCAATGCAAACCGTAATGACCTCCACATGGTGACGGCTGGCTACTTCCGGTACCACTCCGCCAAAACGCTTGTGACTCTCAATCTGGCTGGCAATGACATTGCTCAAAAGCTCGGTTTCATTCTTCAGAACCGCCACACTGGTCTCGTCACAAGACGTCTCAAAAGCTAAAATATATCTATCTTTCATGGATCTCTCTTTTCATAACAATCGCGTCTTCCACCGGCGCATGGTAGTAGGCCTTCCGCCGCGCGATTTCTTCAAATTTTTCTTTTTTGTAAAATAGCAGAGCTCGCTTGTTGGACTCTCTCACTTCGAGGAAAATTTCTTTGTCTGCTGGCAAAAAGTCAAACAAGGCTGTCGCGATTTTCTGTCCCTGATAGCTAGGCACTACAGCAATCTGCAAAACTTCTGCTTCAAAGTCTGTCTCCTGCCAGACTAAAAAGGCAACAAGCCGATTCTCATCTTCTGCCAGCGCACAGCTGTTCACATCTGAGCGCAGAACCTCTTCCACTTGTCTCGCAGTCCAAGGACTAATTTCATAAACTGCAAGTAGGAGCTCTTCCAGCTTTTCTGCAAGAGCAGCCACGTCATCATCTGAGCTGTAGCCCCATTTTCTCATCTCAATCATAGGCGTTGGATGTAGGAATCATTAGATGCCTGATGGGTCTTGAGCCAATTTTCCTCGGCCTCTACCCGTTTGAGATAGTTAGGAACAAAGTCATGAATAGACTGGACTGGCAAGTCTAGACCGATACGACCAATAGCTGCCGCGTCTGGCAAGGTCGGCTGAATGGCAGCCAGAGGAAGAGCCGCTTCAATCTGCTCCGCAAAAGCCGTCGTTTCTCCGACAAAGGTGACTGATTGGTTAGCGGCGCCAGCCATTTCCAACACCTCTGCCAAAGGCAGATGAGCTTCCAGCCGTACAGCCTGACCAGACTGGTAAAAACCAGCATAGACATTGTTGCGGCGGGCATCCATGATGGGAATGACCAAACCTTCCACCTGCTCTGGTACTAAAGCCAGCAGACTAGATACACCGACCAGCTCAATCTTGAGGGTATGAGCCAGAGTCTTGGCTGTCGCCACCGCAATTCTCAAACCTGTGTAGCTGCCTGGCCCCTGCGCCACCGCAATCCGATCCAAATCGGCCGGTTTCATATCCAGACTATTCATCAGAAAATCGATAGCCGGCATAAGGGTAATACTATGGTTTTTCTTGATATTGAGCGTCACCTGCCCCAAGGTCTCCTCATTCTCTAAAATAGCTAGAGACAGAGCCTTATTTGACGTATCCATCGCTAAAATGTTCATCATTTTCTTCCTTACTCGAGTGTTTGCTTCTTATTATACTACAAAAGCAGCGACAAGGGTAGAGAGAGGCAGTCATTTGATGACCCAGATTGTCCTCAAAAGCTTTTCTGAAAATCTCCACAAGATTTTCTCGGCTATGTCTTTTACTAAAAGCTGGTTTTATGATATAATTGGTTAGAATTATATCGAATCAAGGTCAATCTACTACTCATAAAACTGAATAAAAGAAAACAGCTGATTAGCTGTCGTTTTCTGTAGCTTGATCGTGAAAAATGGAAGGAAATAAAATGATTTACAAAGTTTTTTATCAAGAAACAAAAGAACGCAGCCCACGCCGTGAACAAACACGTGCCCTTTACTTAGAAGTAGAGGCTGCCAATGAATTAGAAGGCCGCATCAAAGCCCGCAAATTAGTCGAAGAAAAGACTCCTTACAATATCGAATTTATCGAACTCTTGTCTGACAAACATTTGGAATACGAAAAAGAGTCAGGCGCCTTCAAATTGACGGAGTTGTAAGCTATGGCATATAACTTAAAGAAAGAAGAAGTTGGTGTTTTCGCCATCGGCGGTCTCGGCGAAATCGGTAAAAACACCTACGGAATTGAGTATCAAGATGAGATTATCATTGTCGATGCTGGGATTAAATTTCCAGAAGACGACCTCTTGGGTATCGACTATGTTATCCCCGACTACTCTTATATCGTAGAAAATATTGACCGCGTAAAAGCTGTCCTCATCACCCACGGGCACGAGGACCATATCGGCGGTATTCCTTTCCTGCTCAAGCAAGCCAATGTTCCTATCTATGCTGGTCCTTTGGCCTTGGCCCTCATTCGAGGCAAGCTAGAAGAGCATGGACTTTTGCGCGATGCCAAACTCTATGAAATCAATCAAAACACAGAACTGCAGTTCAAGCATCTGAAAGCTACTTTCTTCCGGACAACCCACTCTATCCCAGAACCTTTGGGAATTGTCATCCATACGCCGCAGGGTAAGATTGTCTGTACAGGTGACTTCAAGTTTGACTTTACTCCAGTCGGTGAGCCGGCAGACTTGCACCGTATGGCTGCTCTGGGCGAGGAAGGCGTTCTCTGCCTCTTATCAGACTCGACCAATGCTGAAGTTCCGACCTTTACCAATTCTGAAAAAGTGGTTGGGCAGTCTATCATGAAGATCATCGAAGGCATTCATGGACGGATTATTTTTGCTTCCTTTGCTTCAAACATCTTCCGGCTCCAGCAGGCAGCAGAAGCTGCTGTCAAGACAGGGCGTAAAATTGCGGTCTTTGGCCGCTCTATGGAAAAGGCCATTGTCAACGGGATTGAGCTGGGCTATATCAAGGTTCCCAAAGATACCTTCATCGAGCCAAATGAACTCAAGGACTATCCAGCTGGTGAAGTGCTGATTATGTGTACCGGAAGTCAGGGTGAGCCGATGGCAGCACTGTCTCGGATTGCTAATGGTACCCACCGTCAGGTGCAACTGCAACCTGGAGATACGGTCATCTTCTCATCTAGCCCAATCCCTGGAAACACCACTAGCGTCAACAAGCTGATCAACATCATTTCCGAAGCTGGCGTCGAAGTGATTCACGGTAAGATTAACAACATCCACACCTCTGGGCACGGTGGCCAACAAGAACAGAAACTCATGCTTCGCTTGATCAAGCCAAAATATTTCATGCCAGTCCATGGTGAATACCGTATGCAAAAAGTCCATGCAGGTCTAGCCGTTGATACCGGAGTACCAAAAGACAATATCTTCATCATGAGCAATGGTGATGTGCTGGCTCTGACAGCTGACTCAGCTCGTATTGCCGGCAGCTTCAACGCTCAGGATATTTATGTTGATGGGAACCGCATTGGTGAAATCGGAGCTGCAGTCCTGCGCGACCGCAAAGACCTGTCAGAGGACGGTGTGGTACTGGCTGTCGCAACAGTTGACTTTGAGTCCAAGATGATCTTAGCTGGTCCAGATATTCTCAGCCGTGGCTTTATCTACATGCGCGAATCAGGTGACCTCATCCGCCAAAGCCAGCGCATCCTCTTCAATGCCATTCGCATTGCCCTTAAGAATAAAGATGCCAGCGTCCAATCTGTCAGCGGCGCTATCGTCAACGCCTTGCGTCCTTTCCTCTACGAAAGCACTGAGCGCGAACCGATTATCATTCCGATGGTGCTTACACCTGACGGAGACAACTAAAAAATAAGCTTTGCTAGATTTAGCAAGGCTTATTTTTTGTAAACTTTAATGGTGATTGCCAATTGACTTCTATCTATTGAGAATAGCTCACTTTAACCACTTGATAAAATGATATTTGGTAATGCCCTTTTGTGGTACATCTTCCAGGCTGGCATAGATTTCATAACCTTGCTTGACGTAAAAATCCCTGGCCTGATAAGATTTAGTGGACAAGGTAATGCTAGTTACTCCAGCTTCTGTAGCCTCTTCTTCTAATTCTGCCAGCAGACTAGCTCCCAAGCCCTTTTTCTGATGTTCCTTATCTACCACTAAGGCCTTGATATGGATGTTTTCCAACACCTGCTGGGCATGGAGCAAGGCGATTAAGTTTCCTTCCTCTTCCCGTGTCAGATAATAATCCTTAGGCTCAAGTTTTTCAAGCATATCTGGACCAAAAGAAGCCTCATATTGCTCCTTGAAAACTTGCTCGATAAAGTCTTGAAATTCTGTCATTTTTGCTCCTTTCAGAATCCTTATCGCATTTCCCTACACTGGTATAGGAAAATCCTACTTGTCAAACCAAGTACAATCGGGCTCAGCTATTAACACGCCAAGCCCGAATGGTAGATCAATGTGCTGGATCGACTTTCTCTAAAGGAGGTAGATCATAGATAATCCCTCATAAGGATTATTCTTCTTTTTTCTTGCTTCCAGCTAAGCCAAGGAAGCCCAAGGCAGTGCCTAGTAAAGTCATCGCCCAAGCTGATGATGTTCCAGTTTGAGGAAGTTTAGCGGCTTTAGCAACAGCAGCCTCTGAAGATTTAGCAACCCTTGTTTCAGCTACTTTCTGCTCTGCTGAAGACGCTGAATCAGTTGGAGTTGCTGGGGTTACTGGGCACTCAGCTGGCTTATCTTTGACAAGAGGAGTCACTGATGGAGCAGGTTGAACGATCGGCACTTCGATTTGACCAAGACTAGATTTCGTTTCCTTAGTGCCCACTTCTACCAGCTCATCCACTGGTGCTTTAGAAACGGAAGACTCAACAACCTTTCGGCTGCCATCCAGCGCAGAAACTTCCACCAGATTCATTTTTTCGCCCTTGCTTCCTGTTTGAACAACTTTTCGTTGGCCTTTTTCAAGATCTGGATTCAATATTTCTTTTGTCTCAAAAGCAAGCTCTTCTGTTTGGATATCCAGATATGGCTTATCTTCAACTAAAGCAGCTTTCTCATCCTGAGCTGTGCTGCCATTGTGGCTAAGTGGCTTCAGATTTTCACGCGCAGCTTGAAGTTTAGCGACCAGTTTATCTACCTCAGCCTGTTTATTCCGATTCAATTCCCAGTCAATATCATTTTGGGTAGCCTTCAGACTAGCAACAGACTCTGGCGTATAGATGCTCAAATCGCTAGGAACCTTGGCCAATTCATCTCGGACAGACTCATAGTTGGCCTTGAAATAATCTTTATTGTGATCAGCAAATGCTGTCATCAATTTAAAAATCTCTTCTTCCTTGTACTCAGCCTGCGGTCTATCTGCCCAGATAGCAAGCATGCTACCGACTGTTGGGAAAGATACTTCTGGATACTTGGTAGACGCTAGTTGGTTAAATGGTGTCTTTTCAGTATTTTCAAGCGCTTTCTGTAAGAAACCTCCACCATCTTCAGGTTTTTGCCCTAAGATATAGTACCAGTCCCCATTGGTATTGAGGAATTTATAGCCCTTGCTTGCTAGATACTGAGGCGATGCAAGGTTGTAACCCCACCATCCCTTAGACCAGTAAGAGATCAAGACATCCTTGTCAAACTCAACATCATCCTTGTCTTCGTAGTAGAAGCCATCGTTGAAGGCCATTGGCTGAAGACCTCGCTCTTTAGCCATAGCAGCAAGCGTGTTGGCATATTCTGCGAACTTACCATAGAGGTTGTAGTATTTCAGATAATACCAACCCTGTGCATTGGTCGCATCGTTAGCATACTCATCTGTACCATAGTTGAAAATCTTTGATTTTCCTGCAAAGTAATCCATGTATTTGCCAATCAAGGCCTTGGTGAAGGCTTTTGCCTCTTCATTTTCCAAGTCCATAGTGGTCTTAGAAAGGTTGTCAAAATAAGCCTGCGGATTCTGAATGCCTAATTTTTCCATAGCCACTAGAAGAGCATCCATGTGACCAGGGCTATTGAGCGCTGGAATCACCCCGATGCCCTTTTGTCTGGCATAGCTGATCAACTCATCCATTTCTTTCTGGCTCAGAGCATTTCCATTTGGATCATCGTAGTAGGACTTAGTACCTTCAGTGATAGCTTCCTTGACTTGGTCACTCTGGTAAGTCTTCCCATTGACTTTAATGGTCATATCATCCAGCATGAAGCGCATACCGTCATTTCCGACCAGCAAGTGCACATCAGAGTAGCCCAACTCACTAGCCTTGTCGACAATTCTCTTGAGCTGATCTAGCGAGAAGTATTTACGGCCTGCATCAATGGAAATGACCTTGTTCTTAGCCACTTTTTCACGGGCTGCTTGCTTGTCCAAAATCTTTTGGTAAGCTTCTGTTGGTGTTAGATTTTCACGGGCTGCTTTTAGCTCTGCAACAGCCTGATTGATGGTGTCTTGTTGCGCGCGGCTCAGGTTTTCATCCAAGGCTCTGACCGCTTTTTCAGCTTCCTTGAGTCGAGCAATACTTTCCTCTGTATATTTAGCTGCCAAGTCACTTGGAATAGCTTCTAACTCTGCAGCTGCATCTTGGTAATTAGCCGCAAAATATTCTGCATTGCGATCCGCAAAACGGCGCATCAATTTATAGAGTCGAGATGCAGAAAAACGAGCAGAAGGCTCATCAGCCCAAGCAGCTACCATGCCTCCCATAATCGGAATATCTGCCCCTTCTGATTTAGGAACGCTGGTAATTGGAGTGGAGGCAATTCCTTTCAAGCCTTGATCCAAATTGTACCAGCCTTGGCCATCCGCGTTGCGTCCCAAGACATAATACCAAGCATCATTGGTATTCAAGATTTGATGGCCTTTTTCATACAAGAGCTTAGAAGAAGCTACATCATAGCCACCCCAGCCACCAGTCCAGTAAGAAACAATAATATCCTTGTCAAACTCGCCGAAAGTTTGGTCAGAATTATAGTAAATACCGTCATTAAAGGCCATTGGCTTCAAGCCATGACTCTTAACAATTTTAGCTAGGTCATTGGCATAAGTGATGAATTTTTCGTAGCCCTTTTCTGGATAACCTTCTCCTGGATAGTACTTGTCTGCCTGCAGAACCTGCCAGCCCTTAGCATTAGTCGCATCATTGGCATACTCGTCCAAACCAATATTGAAAATGTCCGTCTTCCCTGCAAAATAGCCTGCATATTTGTCAATCAAAGCCTTGGTGAAATCAATAGCTGTCTGATTGTTCAAGTCAACTGTCCGTGCAGATTCCGTGCCAAAGTAGTTAAAGTTTGGATTTTGAATGCCCAACTCCTTCATAGCATGCAAGATAGCATCCATGTGACCAGGGCTATTGATGGTCGGAACGAGACCGATACCTTGCTTTTTAGCATAGTCAATCAAGTCTGTCATTTGAGCTTGCGTCAAGTGATTGCCATTTGGATCATTATAATAAGCATTGGTTCCCTTTTCAATGGCTTTCTTGACATCCTCGCTGGCATAAGTTTTATCACCGACGGTCAAGGACATATCATCCAATTGGAAGCGTAGACCATCATTCCCCACCAGCAAATGCATGTCCGTGAAGCCAAAGCGTTTCGCCTTGTCTACGATTTCCTTCAGCTGCTCAGGGCTAAAATACTTACGGCCTGCATCAATCGAAACCATTTTCCGCATAGCCAGCTTTTCATCGACCTGACTAGCTTTCTCCGTTTTAGGAGTTTCACTAGGCAGGGTGGCCTTAAACTCATCAGAATTCGTAGAAGCACTTTCTGTTGTATTCACTGATTTTTCAGCGACTGTATCTAGTTTTGGCTCCTCTGTTACTGGTTTTTCTGCTGGAGCCTCTGCTGCCACAGCTTGAGACTTAACTTCCTCACTATTTTTAACAACTACTTCTGGCAAGGCCTCGCTGCTAGCCTGGGCTTCCACAGGAGCAACTTCCTGCACTCCTTCTCCTGCACTGGCTAGAGCTGATCCTGTCGTAGCAACAAGACTTGTAGGCGCTGCTTGTACCTCGTCAGCTGAAACGACTTGCCCTGCCAAACAAAAGCCGACTAGGACAGATGCTGCCCCGATTGAAAGTTTCCGAATAGAAAAACGTTGCTTTCTATTAAAGATCATCATAAAATCTCCTTTTGAAATGTTCCGCTTTATTATGTAAGCGATTTCTTTTTTCTTCTATTATAGTTTATCCCCCACCTTTCATCAATAATGTCTCCGCAAGATTCTATAGTTAAATGACAAATAGATTAAATCTAGAGCCATATTTTTATAAGGCAAATTGTTACTAAAACAGATGTCAAAACAATCGAGCCATTTTGCTCTATTCATCTCGTTTGAAAGCCTGAAGCAAGCTAGATAAGCCGCCAAAATTAAAAAAGAGAAGACTAAATAGTCTTCTCCGAGTTTTTGATTAAATTATCCTACTGCTGTTGCTGAGAGGAAATTCTAACTTTCTGTCAGAGCAAGAGCATTTAACTTAATCTAAGATTAACGATTTGTCTAGCTTACTTTTCTAAACTGGGCAAAAGCACTAAATTATTGGTCTTCTTTTTTTCGTGTGAATAGAAGCCAGCTAGCAACGAGGGATAAAAGTCCTGATGCAGCAACCAAAAGGCTGGTTGATGTACCTGTCTTCGGCAGTTGAGTTGCCTTAGGAGCCTCTGCTTGCTCTGGTGAAGCTGTTACCAAGCCTGATTCCTTAGAATGTGCCAGTGGCTCTTGCACTTCCTGACTTGTTCCAGATTTTTCAGCTTCAGCACTTGGTTTCGTTTGATCTAGCTCTGGTTTTTGTCCTTCAGTTGCTGGTTTATTTTCCCCTGCTGGCTGATTAGTTTCTGGTCCCTGTGGTTGACTTGGTTTCGGAGTTTCGGCTGGTTTATCTTGTCCTGGCAAATCACTCTTTTCAGCCTTGTAAATCACAGCATAGTGAGCAAGGTGAGACGCTGTGAAGACAATTGTATCACCGACACGCTCAAAGTCAAGAGGCTGACCTGGCTGATTGTCTACAAAGGAAAGAACTTGCTCGACTTCCTTGCCAGCTTCTACAGGGATTTTAACCAGACTAGTGTGCTGAGCAGCAACGTCATGCCCGTCTTTGTCCACTCCTGCCACATCATAAACCTTACCAAGTCTGCCACCCAAGGCTTCTTTTTCAGCAGCATTTGGCTCAACAACTGCTACTTTCAAGCCCTTGATTGGAGTTGACTCCTTGTTTGAGAATTGAACTTCCACACCCGTAGATTCATCCACAAATACAGCTGGCTTATCTTCCTGAAGCTGGGCAATGAGGGCTTGCAGAGAGGCCCTGGCGGTTTCAAGTGAAGCTGGTGTCACTTCGGCTGAAGCCAACAAGTCTTTATTCTTGCTCAACAGGCTGAGGAGGGCATCGCCTGAAGGATGGTTTGGTTTTTGTTCGAGCAAGGTCTGCGCTTCTTTACTCAAAGTATCTAATTCAGCTGTCTTGTCCGCAAAATTCTTGCGTCCGTCCAGAGCCTTAAATGCTTGAGTCAGTTTTGCTAGACTTTCATCGACTTGGTCTTGTGTGCTTGTATCATGGTCTTTTAGAATCTGCTCAGCAGATGCGATTTCCTTGAGCAAGGCTTCTTTGACTTCTGGAGTCGCAAAGCTGAAGTCAACCTTGTTTTGAACACTCGCTGTTTCTGCTAGCTTTTGCTTCAGATATTCATCGTTCAAGGCTGGTTTTGGTGATACAAACACATCATACGTTGTTGTCACACCACGATAGCTAACTAAAATAGTTTGACGGCCTTCTTTGTGACTATCATAGCCTGAAACTTGCACACCTGCTTCATCAAAAGTATGCTCTTCGGTCGTTTCATCATCAAAGACCAGGCGGAAACGTCCTCCTGTAGTCTCAAGGCTTTCTCCCACGATATATTCTGTCTTAGGTTTTTCGATCAATTCTAGGCCTACAGGAGTCTTTTCGCCCGCTTCGCTATGACTAACGACAAAGACTGTCAGCACTTGATCCAGTTTTTGTCCCAGATAGGACAGTTGCAAATGCTGCTCTCCTAGCTTAGATGGATCATAGCCCGTCACTTCCACCCCACTGTTTGAAAGCTGAACCAATTGGTCTGGCTGGCCATCCTTAAAGCTGACACGAATTGTACCACCTTTCAGAGACAGAGCATCCCCTTGACGATAGACTTTTCTTTCTGGTGCTGTTTCAAGATCAACCTTCGAAATTTCCTTATCTTCTTTAGGCACTTCAATAGCTAGTACATTACTAATATCCTTACCAGCTACTTGTGAGCGGTAATACAATAGGCTAGGCAGTTTAGCAAAAGCAAGTGGTTTGAAGATGAGATTACCGTCTTTATCCGCGGTCATCGTTGCAATCGGTTTTGTCGCATCGCTACTGTCATAGAGGGATACTGTCGTCTTAGCTGGCACATCTTTGAAGCCTACTTGAACATGTCCATTTCCAAGAACACGCGCAGCAGCATCTTTCATCGGCACGTTAGCTGTTTCAGTATCCAAGCTTTCATACATCTTCCAGTTGTAGATTCGGATTGCCCGCCACGGAGTTCCATTGTCAGCTGTAATGACATCCAAACGCCAGTCTTGTGCTCGAATTGGCTTATCCAAAACGATATCAGACACATGGTCTTTATTGCCACGAACGGCCTTGGCTAATTTCCACTCGCCTGCCTCATCCTTATAATACAGGTCAAAGTCGCGTGTATTCATCTTGCCGTCGTCAACAGACTCTCCGCCTGCACCAGCATGCTCCATAACCCAGCGAGTCACTGTCCGAGGCTGAGTCAAACGAATATCTACCGTACCACTAAGTTGGGCGGAAGACCACTTGTCTGACAAACTGGTAATGGTGCCATTCAGCATTCCTTCGACGCCTTCGCTACCATCCGCATCAGAGAAAGTTGTACCAATTACTTTTGCACCCAACACCACATTTTCTGCCAAAGGTTTTGGCAAGCTTGTATCAGAAACCTGCATCCCCCAGTCAAAGTCAACTGTCCCAGCATCTGAACGCAAACCATTCTTTCCTACTGCAACGACTTTCAACTCTTGCTTGCTGCCCTTGGCATTAGCTGAACGGCTCACTTTAGCCAAATAAGCGGATGTGCTAGAGGTTCCTGTCACCAAACGCCACTGGTCGCCGTCTTTTTCGTAGATTTCGTAGTAATCCGCATCTGCACTGCCTTTAAACTGCAGCAAGGCCTCTGCTTCCTGCGCATTTTGAAGACGCTTAGCCTTGACCACCACATCTTTTGGTGCAGCTGGCTTGTCTTGATTGGCATAGATAGACAATTGACCTAGGTTAAACTTATAGTCCTTGACATCCTTATCATGGTCGAAGTACATTTTCACGCCATAAATGGTTTTACCTGCTAATGAAGATAAGTCAAAGGTCTCTGTCTTCCAGTCCTTGCTCGGACTGAGCTCTTTCCACTCGTACTCAGAATAGTCTGGCTTCGTCGCAAGAGCCACCCAAGTGCTTGTTCCTTGGCCACCCTTGTGGGTCAAGGTCAGCTTGGTCTTGTCACTAACTGGAATCTTGGTCGAGTAGAGCATGACATTTTGGTTGCTATTTGCAGCCAAGTCGCCCTCAAAAGCCAGTGAATTTCCTCCGTTGTAGGCTTCGTCAAAGTCATAGCGTCCTTTGAGTGGTGCACTGCCTTCCGCATGCCGAATCCACCAGCGCCAAGTTGGCAAGAAACCAGACACAGAACGATAGTTCCACTCGCCATCTTTTGAGACTTTCCCGTCTACAAACCAACGTTTTCCGTGTCCTGTATTAAAGGAAGTATTAAAATCAGGCTTGGTGATAGCTGTCTTATCAACCACCAAGTTGGACATTCCATACCAAGATTGGTCTGCTGGTTTACCCTTACTAGGATCGCCTTGGAAGCCTGTCCAGAAATAGTTTTCATGAGTATGGTAGCCCTCACCTGTCTTACCTAGACCAGTGATCGTATCAGGCGCATACAGACCTAGAGACAGACGAAGTTTGCCATTTTCGTCCAAAATCGCATCCCAGTCCACATTTGTCTTGTAAGAACCACCCTTTTGCAGCTCTATCCCCGCCAAAACATCGTAAGGATCCCGTTTGATCCATTTTGCCGTGCTGATGGAGTAGTCTGTCTCTGCCTTGCCCCAGTTAAAGTTGGCAAAGAAAGTGTCCACAGGATTTTCTCCATCTTTAGGCTGCATAAATTGATAATTATATTCACCAAGGGCATTTTCATGGTAACGACCATATTCGTAGGTCATAGCATCATACCAAGAATATTTAACGGGGTAATTCAACGAACGTGCGTACTCTTTGGTATAAAGCAAGAAGTCACGCATTTTTGGACCGAGTGGCTCTACTTGGCTACCTGTCGTTTCTTGGTTAATAAAATAGCCATCATAGCCATAATATTTAGCCAATTCGACTAATTTACGAGCAATTGGGAAAGTCTTCGAGCCTTCAGAATCTTCTTTTAAGGCTTCTGCGAAACGTTCTTGATCCTTAGCGCTTGACGACCAATTGAAGAAGAGGGTCCCGTAGATTGGCACACCATTTCTATGGGCTGCATCAATAACATCTGGCGTCGGAACTAAACCATCCCAGTACACCATAGAATGCAAATATTGCCAGTAATCGAAAGCATAGGCCTTGAATTCCTCGCCTCCAATGGAAGCATGATCCTTGGCTTTAGAGTTCATATTGGACAGAGCCTGTACTTTCGCTTCTGGATTAGCTTGTTGGTTGATTTGGTGTCCCTGATAACGCTCAGCCAGAGGCACGCTAGCCCGGTTTATTTCATCATCTTCACGAGCTCCCGGCTTCCAGTCAAGCAATTCTTGCCAAGTATCAAACTTGATTTCTTTCGGTTTGAGCTTTTTATCTTCTTGGCTTGGTAAGTCCTCTACGACTTTTGTCTCTTTGCTGGCAGGTGCTTCTTCCTTGGCTTCTTTTTCATTGCCAACCGTCACTTCCTTGCTCTCAGCTACTGGAACTTCAGAGGCAAGAGCTGGCTTTTCAGTTTCTGTCGCTAGAGCTTGGACAGCCTCGACAGGTGCTGCACTGACTTTCGTCTCTTCAGTTGCCACTTCCGTCCGAGCTTCCTCCTTTGCAAGGACGCTAGTAATAGCTTGTGATACTGCTGAGCTATTTTCATCTGCTAAAGCATGACCAGCCCCAAACAGCGCTATTCCGACCAAAACAGAGCAAACGCCTAAACTCAACTTACGGATACTAAATCTTTGTTTCTTGTCAAATTGCATTTTTACCTTAACTCCTTCTCTTCTTTTCTTTTTTCGTGCACTTGCTGCCTCCTCCCTGGTCGCTTATACCCGAAAGGTAATCGCTTACATTTTTGCATAAAAAAAGAAAGATTCACTTAAAATCATTCTACCTTGTGCGAGCTTGCCTTGTCAATTCATTCTATCTTGTCCTATAAATAGAGATTAAATCTCTAAAAATAGTACAAAAAAAGAGAGATAGTCTCTCTTTTCCTTCTTTATTCCCCTTCAAAGACATCTTTCATCTTATCAAAGAAGCCTTTCTTCTTAGGGCTCACTGTGATGTCTCCAGCCGCCGCAAAATCCTTAAGAGCCGCCTTTTGACGGTCATTGAGACCTGTTGGCGTTACGACATTGACAGTGACATATTGGTCACCTACACTTCCATCGCGCAGATTTGGTGCTCCCTTGCCACGCAGACGGAAACGTTTGCCAGTCTGGGTTCCCTCTGGAATTGTCAATTCAACATTTCCATGCACAGTTGGGATTTCCACACTGTCGCCCAGAGCTGCTTGCACAAAGTTGAGGTTGAGCTTGTAGTAAATGATAGAACCGTCACGCTCAAATTTATCGCTTGGCTCAACGTTCACCACTACATACAAGTCTCCGTAAGGACCGCCGTTAAAGCCTGCCTCACCTTGACCCGCCAAGCGAACTCGTTGACCTGTTTCCACACCAGCGGGGATTTTTACATGAACGCTATGCGCTTGCTTTTCATGTCCTGTTCCATGACAGGTTTCGCATGGACTTTTGATTTCTTGTCCGCGACCATGACAGACATCACAGGTTACTTGACGACGCATCATACCTAGTGGTGTCTGAGTATCGACGTTAATAACACCAGAGCCGTGACAGCGGCCACAAGTTACTGGGCTAGTTCCTGGCTTAGCACCTGAACCATGACAAGTCCGACAGCTAGCTTCACGATTGTATTTAACTTCTTTTTCTGTACCGAAAATAGCCTCTTCAAAGCGGAGATTTACCCGATACTGGAGATCGTCTCCTTGACGCGGAGCGTTTGGATTACGAGTCGTGCCACCGCCAAAGAAGCTAGAAAAGATATCTTCGAAGCCACCAAAACCAGAGCCATCAAAGCCTCCGAAGCCGCCTGCACCGCCGCCAAAGCCACCATTGGCACCCGCCGCACCATATTGGTCATAGGCAGCCCGCTTTTGCTCATCGCTCAACGTTTCATAAGCCTCTTGAACTTCCTTATATTTTTCCTCAGCGCCAGGCTCCTTGTTGATATCTGGGTGATATTTTTTTGAAAGCTTACGATAAGCCTTTTTGATCTCGTCTGCCGAAGCGTTTTTTGACACCCCCAGACGATCATAAAATTCAGTATTGTTCATTTAAGATACCAAGAGCGAACAGAAAGCGACTGAAATTTAGGAAACCGACAAGAAATCCTGATTTCTTAGGAGGTTTATCTAATTTCCAAGCCTTCCGCTCGAGTTCAATTACGAACACCCTTGTTCCTTTCTATTAATATTGCGGAATGAAACCACGATTTAGGTCGGATTCAATTCCTTTCTTTTATATTGATAAGACAAACCCCAAACAAATTAGGTTTCATCCCTTTTTATCGAAAAACAGAGGCTGGGTTGCAACCTCTGGATTTCCAATTTGTATTAATTAAACCATTTAAATTGAAATGACTCTTTTATTTTTTATACTTCAACTGATACTTTTTCTCTACTGCGTCATAGCTAGCAACTGCAATCATAATAATGTCTTCATCACTGTAATTCTCAGCCCTTACTTGTCGTGTTATAGAATAATCGTCATCACCTGAGTTTTCCTCGACACATGCTAAATATGTTGGAAAGACTGTATCTGTATGAAATTTTACTCTTGTAATTTCATCATCTTGACTATAATGGATTTCTAAAAATTTATTACCAACGATATCATCCAAATAATACAACGAAATTTGTTGTTCATTATTCTTACGGTAGATTTCTAAACCGTTTTTCTCAAGTTTGGCAATTAATTCATCAACTTTCATTAAATCCTCCTGACTTATAGTTTACTTCTCCGTAAACTCTCCGTCTACGACATCATCGCCTGCGTTTCCTGTTGCTTGTGCGCCTTCTGCTCCTGCTTGAGCTTGTTGGGCTGCTGCGGCTTGTTCGTAGAGTTTAACAGCAAGGCCTTGAGCTTTTTCGTTCAATGCTTCGAGTTTTGCTTTCATTTCATCCAAGTTGTTGTCTTCTTGGGCTTTCTTAAGCTCATCAAGGGCAGCTTGAGCAGCGTCGCGTTCTGCGTCAAAGCCTTTTCCTTCAGTTTCCTTGATAGTCTTTTCAGTCGCAAAGATTGCTTGGTCTACTTCGTTACGAAGGTCAACTTCTTCTTTACGTTTCTTATCTGCTTCAGCGTTAGCTTCTGCATCTTTCATCATGCGGTCGATTTCTTCGTCAGTCAAACCTGAGTTAGATTGGATGACAATTGTTTGTTCTTTTTGAGTTCCAAGGTCTTTGGCCTTAACAGATACGATACCGTTCTTGTCGATATCAAATGTTACTTCGATTTGAGGAATTCCACGAGGTGCAGCTGGGATATCTGTCAATTGGAAACGTCCAAGAGTCTTGTTATCTGCTGCCATTGGGCGTTCACCTTGAAGAACGTGGATATCAACAGCTGGTTGGTTGTCTGCCGCAGTTGAGAAGACCTGTGATTTAGAGGTTGGGATCGTTGTGTTGCGGTCAATCAGCTTGGTAAATACACCGCCCATGGTTTCGATACCAAGTGACAATGGAGTTACGTCAAGAAGAACCACGTCTTTGACATCACCAGTAATCACACCACCTTGGATGGCAGCACCCATGGCAACAACTTCGTCAGGGTTTACTGATTTGTTTGGTTCTTTACCAGTTTCAGCCTTAACAGCTTCTACAACGGCTGGGATACGAGTTGAACCACCAACAAGGATAACTTCGTCGATTTCTGACAAGCTAAGTCCAGCATCTGACAATGCTTGACGAACTGGAGTTTTCGTACGTTCTACAAGGTCACGAGTCAAATCGTCAAATTTCGCACGAGTCAAAGTCATTTCCAAGTGAAGAGGTCCAGCTTCACCTGCAGTGATGAATGGCAAGCTGATTTGAGTTGAAGTTACACCAGAAAGGTCTTTCTTAGCTTTTTCAGCCGCATCTTTCAAACGTTGCATTGCCATCTTGTCAGTAGACAAGTCAATACCGTTTTCTTTCTTGAATTCTGCTACTAAGTGGTCGATGATTTTTTGGTCAAAGTCATCACCACCGAGTTTGTTGTCCCCTGCAGTTGACAATACATCGAAGACGCCGTCACCCAATTCAAGGATAGAGACGTCGAATGTACCACCACCAAGGTCGAATACCAAGATTTTTTCTTCTTTGTCAGTCTTGTCCAAACCATAAGCAAGAGCTGCTGCAGTTGGTTCGTTGACGATACGTTCTACTTCAAGACCAGCGATTTTACCAGCGTCTTTAGTCGCTTGACGTTGTGCGTCGTTAAAGTAAGCTGGAACTGTGATAACAGCTTTAGTTACTTTTTCACCAAGGTAATCTTCAGCGTAACCTTTCAAGTATTGAAGGATCATAGCTGAGATTTCTTGTGGAGTGTATTCTTTACCATTTGCAGAAACTTTTTCAGAAGTTCCCATCTTAGATTTGATAGAGATAACTGTATCTGGGTTTGTAACTGCTTGACGTTTTGCAGCGTCACCAACGATGATTTCGCCGTTTTTGAATGACACTACAGATGGGGTTGTGCGGTTTCCTTCTGGGTTTGCGATGATTTTGCTTTCAGTTCCTTCAAGAACTGCAACTGCTGAGTTTGTTGTACCTAAGTCAATACCGATAATTTTAGACATGTGTTTTTCTCCTTAAATTTTATATTCTTTCTTTTTGATACTCTTCTTAGGTGGCGACGCCGTCAGAGCTTGACTCGTCAATCTCTTTGACTAAACTTTGAGCCTAAGGTCTCAAAGTTTGCGCAAATAGCGCCACGGCGAAGAGTATCGTCTTTTGTTCGCTTCGCTCACTATTGCAAAGCCAAACATATTTTATCTTTCTTCATAGTTTAGTGTCGTTTCGGACAAGGTTTCAATTATGTTACGACACGAGGAGTCGAAATCGATTTTATTTCGACGACGAGTTAGTAAGGAGGCTAGGCAAACGCCATAGCGATTGCCGTTTTCTGACGAGTTGCTTCAGCAACCGTCAGAATTGCCTAGTTATAAACAACCACCATTGCTGGTCTTAGAATGCGGTCATGGAGTTTGTAGCCTTTTTGGAAGACTTGTGCGATAGTATCTGCTGGATGTTCATCGTCTGCTGGGAGAGTTTGGATGGCCATATGGTAGTTATGGTCAAATGCTCCGTCCGCTGCGATTTCTTCGATGCCTTCTTCTTTAAGGGCATGAATTAAGCTTTCTTGTACCATCTCCAAGCCTTTTTTGACATCGTCTGTCAATCCTTCGACGGCAAGCGCACGCTCAAGGTTGTCCAAAGAAGGGAGAATCGCTTTTGCCAAATCTTGGCTACGATAGCGTTGCAAGAGTTGACGTTCTTCATTCGCACGACGTTGGATATTTTGCATTTCTGCATGAGCGCGAAGGTATTTAT
>NZ_KQ969063.1:63153-189088 GCF_001578775.1 Streptococcus cristatus
ATATTTTGCATTTCTGCATGAGCGCGAAGGTATTTATTTTCAAAGTCTTCTGCACGCTCATTGGCTAGTTCTAGTTCTGATTTTTCGGGAGTAGTTTCATCCGCTTCTTTAGCGGTTTCTACCTTTTCTTCTGTAGTTTCTACAGCTTCTTCAGCAGCTTCTACCACTTCCTCTTCTTTTACTTCTTCGTTTTTTGTTTCCTCAGACATTTTTCGCCTCCTTTTTAGGAATTTATGTAATTTCATGTTCAACTCACCTCATAATGATTGCTACTCAAATAGCGGTAGAAATCTGTGAGTTTCATCGTCAAGACTCGATTGACAACATTGAGTTGACTGACCACCTTTTGGTAATCCAGATTGACTGGACCGACCACTGCCAGCATACCAAATCCCCGATAGGGAATTAAAAACTTACTGGAAATCAAGGTTAGATTGGCCAGACAGTCCTCTTGACTGTCCGCAACACGGACATTTTGCATCTGATCCTCAGCTAGACTATCACGGATTTCAAAAGCCACCTTCTGACGATCATCAAAGAACTGATAAGCCTCAAGATCCGCAAAACGTAACAACTGAACCTTACCAGCTACAGCTACTTTTTCCGAAAACATCTGAGCAAAAATATGCTCAAAGAGATCGAGAACATTGTCCGTCGTCGTAAAGTAACGCTGGATAATCTGCGGAATCTCCGTCCGAATCTTGTAGTGGATATCTAAGACCGTCTGTCCCAAAAAGCGCTCCTGAATCATATCCCTCAAGCGTAGTAGGTCTTCCTGGAGAAAATTCCTAGGAATCATGAACTGACTGGTCAGAGTATTGGACTCATCCAGAGTAAAGACCGCTAAGGCTGCATGCTGACTGAGCACCACGATATCAAAAGCTGTCAGTCGCTGCCGACTAGGCTCGACGTCAAGAGCTACAACCGTGCAATCACTCAACTCTGCCAAGACGTCCGCTGCCCGCTGCAGGATATCCTCCAGCTTGAAGAACTCTTGGTCGAAAGCTTTGACAACCTCGTAGAGCTCATTTTCCGCTAGCTGATCAAAGGTCAAGGAATGACGGACAAAATACTGGAAACCTGCTACACTGGGCTTGCGGCCACTCGATGTATGAGCCTTTTCTAGCAACCCTTGTTTTTCTAAAGTCGCCATATCATTTCGAATGGTGGCACTCGAGGACTGGATAGACTCTTGCAAGGCTTTAGAACCGACAGGTTCATGTGTCTTGGTAAAGATATCAATGATCAGATTTAAAATCTCATTTTGGCGTTCTGTTACCAAGGACCTCACCTCTCTTTAGAAAATTCCAGCCACTGGCGAGATTTTATTTTTTATATTTAGCACTCTAATACATTGAGTGCTAAATCATGATTCTATTATACACTCTTAAAAAAGAAAGTCAAGGCAAAAACTCAAAAAATTAGCACTCTTTTCGCAAGAGTGCTAAAAATCAGTCTGGGGACCTAGGAAGTTTCAAACCTTTCTTGTATTCTTACAACTTCTTTGATGAGCTTTTAGTTTTTTCAAGGCCCAATCATAGTGGCTAGAGGTCGAACTGACAAAATACGCCCCTAAGGTGCTACCCCCTGTCCATTGATAAACTCCTTTTGAAAATAATTCTTCATTTGAAAAACACTCAGCCAAATCCATGACAGCCTGATGGGAGCTATTCAGTAGAGCGGTTGCTTCCTCGAGCGAAGTAGACTGGTGCTTTTGCCAAAAGGCCACATTCATATCGCCATAAGTTCGCCAGTTGTAAGGAGCAGGCAGAAAGGACTTCTCCTCACCATTCCTATTAGCTTCTACCCAGTCTAGGAGCAGTTGGTGCCATTCATAAAGATGGATTAAGATATCCCTCAGGTTCCGATCGCGCTGCCAGTGGGCTTCTTTCTTTTTCTTATCCTTTGAAAAATCAAAGGGCCTCGTCAACTCTTCTGCTCTCATGTTCGAAATGAGCAGATTGAGTTTTTCAAAATTTTCTGTAGCAGCAGCCAGTAAATCGTTTTTTGTTGTAGGTCTTGGCATGACAAATTCCTCCTATCTGACGGAATACCTTAAGATGGTTTTCAACTTTTCTTCTGGTGTCCTATTTTTGTTGCTCAAGTAAATCTCTCTGTGAACTTGGTCGCGTCTCTCCAGCCCCAAGCTGCTTACCAGCTCGTCCATTTTCTCAAAAGACGCCGGCTCACTATCATAACTTCCTATGTGTAAGACCTGAATGGCCCGCTCCTCTGGCAATCTCTGCAAACAAATGTCGTCATAGAGGGGATTAGGCTTTTTCTTGCGGACATTCTCAAGCGCTGCCGCAAATATATCCTGATCGATGACATTGGGCTGCTGAATCATGAGCTGATAGCGAAGTCGACTTTTATCGAAGCCTTCCCCAGCAGCTTTTTCCCATATACCTTCCAAAGGATAGACTGTGAAATCCGTTACCTTGTCCTCCGCCTCGTTTTTCATCACGGATTTAAAGAGCATTTTTATAGAATAGGCCAATGAATAAAGGGCAGATACCCGCTCGGAGAAAGCCGCTTCATTGGGATTGCCCTCGCCTTCAATCACAATGAACTGTTGACTCGGTACCTCTACTAGCTCTGGCTTTTGCTTGGCCCCATAAAGGCCTTTCTCGCTTTTTCTCCATTCATATTTCATCTTGCTGCCTCCTTTTCTCTTCTTATCTATTAGTATACAAGAAGATACCTGACACCCTATGTCAGGTTTTATATTTTTCTGCCAGCCTAGAAAGCATTTCCTTCATTTTCACTCGAATTTCGGGCGGATTTAAGACCTCCACAGCATCTCCAAAGGACAGGATGTAACTATATAGACGATGGTCGTTGGGAATGTCGATTTCTGTATATAAATTTCCTTCGGCATCTGTCCGAATGTCTCCGCTTAGTTCATCATAAACCCTGAAAGCTACTTTGCGATCAAACTTGACTGTCAGTTTAATGGTATTTTCATAGGTCAGTTCTTTTTCCAAGACGATATCTTCAAAGCTGTCCTCAAACCTTTCCTCCAGCCGCTCCAGATTTTTCATCCGAGATAGTTTAAAATACCTGAATTCCTGGCGCAAGAGGCAAAAGGCATAGAGATACCAACTCTGATTTTTAAACAACAAGCGTACAGGCTTGACACGACGGCTTGTCTCCCGCTCATCACTAGCAAAGTAAGAAAAAGAAACAAGGTGCTTACCTAGAATCCCAGTTTTTAGTTGATGAAAGCTTTCTTCATATGCTTTATCATTTTGCCAGTGGTTAAAATCGATTTCGATCCAGTTGGGATTTTTGACTTGAAATAGCGCCGAAAGCTTTGTAAGCAGGTCACTCTGGTAAAGCTGACTGGTGCTCTCCAGACCTTGCAGGGCCGCCATGATCTGCTCTTTCTCCTCCGCTGTCAGCAAGGACTTCCGCAAGACAAAATCCTCTGCGATTTCTATACCGCCACCCTTTCCTTGCGTGGTATAAATCGGAATCCCAGCGCTGCTTAGAGAGTCCACGTCTCGATAAATGGTTCGAACCGAGACCTCAAATTTCTCAGCCAGATCCGTTGCAGTCACTTTCCCTCTCTCCAAAATATAGTACAATATCCGAAATAGTCGATTATTCTGCATGCTTGCTCCTTCTCCTCTTCCTATTATACAATACTTGCCATAGCATGTCATATTTAGGCAGATTAGACCCAGGATAAGCTGAAATGAAAAAGAGAGTGGGACAGAAATCGGTAATTCGTTAGAATTCGATTTCGTCGTCCCACCTCCGCACAGTTGAGTAGGGCTGTAAAAGCTGATGAAATCAGCGTAGTAGAGCCCACTCAACCACTGCGTCTTGCTCGACAATCCAAAGACAATTGAGAGGCTAGGACTTTCGCCCCAGCCTCTTTAGTGATTATAAACGTTATTTCCGATAGATGTTATTCTCATGACCACTACTAAGCTTTACCACTATTTCCTGTGACAGGGGCAAACGTTGGCAAAGCCACTCCCTCTTTTAGCAGCGCCTCATGGTAGAGCTTATAGAAAATATGGTACAGGCTCGCCTGCATACCGCTTGCAACGATTAAACTAATCCGAAAGTAAAACTGCCCGCTCGCAGTCATTTGCGGTCCCAGAATATCAGGTTCCTTCAAAACTTCTGGATGTTCTGGCACAGCTTCCTGATTAACAGCAGCGATAATCCGATAAATCTCATCCAAATCCGTCTCGGCATAGATAGGAATATCAATCAAAACCCGCATATCGCCACGAGAAAGATTGCTGACAACAGTGATATTTCGATTGGGCACAAAGTGAAGAGTTCCGTCCGCATCGCGTACCTGCGTAGTCCGAATCCCAACACTGACAACCGTTCCTGCGATATTGATAGCACCATTGGTCAAGCGAACATTATCCCCTACATCCAACTGACGCTCTAAGAGAATAAAGAAACCGTTGACTAGGTCGGACAGAAAGCCCTGCGCTCCCATCCCAATAGCTACGCCGGCAATCCCTGCCCCAGCCAAAAGACTTGAGACCGGCAAGCCCAAAATGGATAAAATCCAGTAGAACAAAAGAAAATAAAGTACATAATTGAGTAAATTCTCAATTAAGCGCATAATGGTCTTTTGCCGAGCCGCATCCTGCCGAGATAATTTCAAAGATGGCGCAATCAGTCTAGTCACAAACAGATGGAGAATTTTCTTAGCCACCCAAAACAGTAAACACAAAAAGACCAAGGAGACGAATTTCGAAAACACATCATCCAGAATAGCTGACCAGTCAAATTGCTGGAAATAGCGTGTGAAAACATTCCCATTAGCTGTCATTCTTTCCTCCTATGAGACACAAAAATCTTATTCATTATACCACAAAGGGCGGCGGATAATCATCAAAGCGGCCTTATTCTGTATAGGGTATACCAAAAAATATTGATTTTATACGACCTCTAGCGTATAGTGGAAAGCAGTTTATTTTAGAAAGGGAGCTCCTATGTTTCATCGAATTCTTTCTGCTTGGAATCGCGCTAATCTTATCAAACGGATTTCTATTGGGATTGTCACAGGCGCCCTGCTGGCTCTTATTTTCCCACAAGCCAGCGCTATTAGCCTCCTCGGCCAAATCTTTGTCGGCGGCCTAAAAGCTATCGCACCACTACTCGTTTTTACCCTCGTTGCCAATGCCCTCTCTCAGCACCAAAAGGGGCAGAAGAGCAATATGAAAACCGTCATTATCCTTTATCTAATCGGGACTTTTGCGGCCGCCCTTGTCGCTGTCCTCGCCAACTATATCTTTCCTGTAACCATCGAGCTGACCGCAGCTAGCTCGTAAGTCAGTCCACCAGAAGGCATCGGCCAAGTTCTGAGCAATCTCCTCCTCAATCTTGTCGATAATCCAATCAACACCTTGAGCAAGGCCAATTATATCGGTATTCTGTCTTGGGCAGTTGTCTTTGGAGTGGCCATGCGAGAAGCAAGTCAGCAAAGTAAAGAACTCTTGAGAACACTGGCAGATATTACTTCAAAGATTGTCGAATGGATCATCAATCTAGCCCCCTTTGGTATTTTAGGGCTAGTATACACGACCATTTCTGGCAAAGGATTTGAGGCACTTAAGAGCTACGGCATGCTCCTTCTCCTATTACTAGGTTCCATGGCTCTTGTTGCGCTGGTCGTTAACCCCTTGATTGTCTTCATTATGCTTCGGAAAAATCCTTATCCACTGGTTTGGCGTTGCTTAAAAGTCAGTGGCGTCACCGCCTTTTTCACTCGCAGTTCGGCTGCCAATATCCCTGTTAATATAAAACTGTGTCGAGATTTGGGTCTCAATCCTGAAACCTACTCGGTCTCTATCCCACTCGGTTCAACTATCAACATGGCAGGGGCTGCGGTGACAATCAATACGCTCACCCTTGCAGCAGCCAACACACTGGGCATTCAAGTGGACTTTGGAACAGCACTGGTGCTCAGTATCGTTGCGGCCATTTCTGCCTGTGGGGCTTCTGGAGTGGCTGGAGGCTCGCTTCTCCTGATTCCTGTGGCTTGTAGCCTCTTTGGTATACCAAATGATCTGGCTATGCAAGTCGTCAGCGTTGGCTTTGTCATCGGTGTCATCCAAGACTCTTGCGAAACCGCCCTCAACTCATCCACAGATGTGCTTTTTACAGCTGTTGCTGAAATGAGCACCTGGCCCAAAGAAAAACGTTATTAAACAAAGCGCTGGGACAAACAAGACCCCTTGTCTAGCCCAGCTTTTTATTTTGGCCTGAAAAACATTTTCCACGCCCTTTCCTTAAAGAAGATTTAACCTTTTCTTAAAGATAACTGATATCAGCTAGCTTTAAGCCGCAATCTGTATACTTTGTACAAATCATCTAAGAAAGAGGTATGGATATGGACTATCTAGTGATTCCGGCTTACGAGCCCGATTATAATTTGATTAAACTGATTCAAAAAATTCAGAACAAGAGCAATTTTCATATCATTGTTATCGATGACGGCAGCTCAGCCAAGCGCCAGACAGTCTTTGACAAGGCTGAACAATATGCGACTGTCCTCCATCACGAGAACAATCAAGGCAAGGGACAAGCATTGAAAACTGCCTTCACCTACATCCAGTCTCTGGGTCAATACGGAACCGTCATCACAGCAGATGCGGACGGCCAGCACAAGGTTTGGGATATTTTCCGTGTGGCGAACAAAGCTTCTGAAAATCCTAATCAGCTAATCCTGGGAGCACGCGCCTTTACTGGAAAGGTACCTCTGCGTAGCCGCTTCGGCAACAGTCTGACTCGGGCTCTCTTCAAAGCCCAGACTGGCGTAGCTGTCTCCGATACGCAGACAGGCTTACGAGCCTTTACGACCAACATGATCCCCTTTATGCTGAAGGTAGAAGGTCAGCGCTATGAGTACGAAATGAACATGCTCCTAAAAGCCAGCAAGGAATATCCCATTTTGGAAGTGCCCATTGAGACGGTCTATATCAATGACAATCAAGGCTCGCACTTCCGGCCGATTCGGGATGGGCTCATGATTTATAAAAATATATTCAAATTTGCCCTGACTTCTCTCAGCAGCTTCATCGTGGACTACATGGTCTACGCACTGGCTCTCTTATTTTTAGCTGCTGCTCCGACCAGCCTGAGAATTCTCCTAGCCAACGGGATTGCCCGCGTGACCAGCTCGGTCTTTAACTACTCGACCAATAAAAAACTGGTCTTTAAGAACGACGACAGTATACTCAAGACAGGAACTGGCTATTTCAGCCTAGCTCTAGTGCTCTTTATCCTAGACACACTGCTGATTCGTCTCTTCTATGCTGTCTTTGGTCTCAATCTTCTGATTGTCAAGATCATCGTCGGACTACTGCTCTTCACCGTCTCTTGGATGGTGCAAAAGAGATTTATTTTTAAGGAAAGGACACACACTGCATCATGAAATTTTTAAAGAAAGGCTATGCCTACGCCTCCATTTTTGGCCTACTTCTGACAGCTTCTTTTAGCTACTCCATGTTGAAAACCTTCGTCATTGCAGAGACCATTTCCACAGTCTCAAGCACCGCTTCTTCGTCCAATGCCGAGGCTGCCAGCAAGGCTGCCGAAACAGCCACAGTGACAGATACTAGCTATTCAGACGACAATATCTCGGTCACGCTGACTGAAAAGACCGTCAACAATACCCAAGTCTACATCGCTGATGTGACCGTCAGCTCCGCTGAATATTTGAAAACAGCTCTCGCCAATAACACCTACGGGACCAATGTCACGGCCAAGACTTCAGAAACAGCGGCTAATAAAAAGGCTATTCTAGCGGTTAACGGCGACTACTACGGTGCCAATTCTACCGGCTATGTCATCCGCAACGGTGTCGTCTACCGTGATACCGTCCGAGAGGACGCCAGCAATGGGGATTTGGCCATTTACAAAGACGGCTCCTTTAAAATCATTTACGAAAATGAAATCTCTGCCGACCAGCTAGTCGAAGACGGTGTGGTCAATCTCCTAGCCTTCGGACCAGCCCTCGTAGAAAATGGCGAAATTGTCGTGAATACCAAGTCCGAAGTTGGCCAGTCTATGGCTTCCAATCCACGGACATCTATCGGCATCATTGACGAAAACCACTATATCATCATCGTTTCAGACGGACGCACTTCAGAAAGTCAGGGACTTTCCCTCTATGAAATGGCTGAAGTCATGAAATCTTATGGCGTCAAGACTGCCTACAATCTTGACGGTGGCGGCTCGTCCACTATGTACTTCAACGGTCAGGTCATTAACAAGCCTACCACCAACGGAAATATTTCAGAAAGGACGGTGAGCGACATTGTCTACATCGGTTACTAATCCCAGCAAAAAACGTTTCAAAAAAACAGCTGTTTCCTACATCCTGCTAACAATTTTCTTCTTTGCTTTCAGCAGAATCTATGAATCCTTCAGCTTCGGGGAAACATCTGTCCACATGCAATATCTCTTTGCTCTTCCTCTCGTTGGGGGCAGCCTCCTCCTGCTCTTTATGAAGATCATTCCTAATCTCTCTCGGCTTAGCCTTAACCTCTGGAACTCAGCTGTAGCCACCATGACAGCCGGCATGCTCTTTCGTGGCATCGTCAATCTCTCTGGACGCTCCACGACACTGGATATGCCCTACTGGTATGTAGGAGCAGGCTTTGCGGCTCTGGCTCTATTCTCCATGGTCTTTACGCGCAGTGTGTGGGTAGATAAAGAGACCAGCTCAATATCCTAATCTCATAAAAAAACAGAAAGGTCGTGGTGTTTAAGCCACGACCTTTTCTTGAACACAAATCTGCTTTTTTATAATCAACAATAGAACTTCTAAGAAAATCTTTGCTATCACATGGAAATGAAACTGACTTGTAAGATTAGACGATTCTACCCTGATCAACAACCAACTTGCCTGCCTTATAAACCTGATGGGTCAGGTTGGTCGCAAAGAAATAAAGTGGATAGTCAATGTTCTTAGCGTCTAGGATGGTAATGTCCGCCTGCTTGCCAGTGTCAAAGCTGCCAATCTTATCTTGGCGGTTAACTGAGTAGGCCGCATTGATGGTTACAGCGTTGAGAACTTCTACTGGCGTCAGACGCATCATAAAGCAGCCCAGCTGCATGACGAACTGCAGATTAGCTGTCGGACAAGAGCCAGGATTGCTGTCGGTGGTCAGAGTGATAGCCATACCAGCTTCTAACATCTTGCGGGCTGGTGCATAGGTATCTTCCATCAGACTGAAGGTAGTTGCTGGTAGGAGATTACCGATAACTTTAGCTTCCGCCATCTTGCGAATACCTTCATCGGTCGCTACCATCAAGTGCTCTGCACTCGTTGCTCCAAGTTCAGCTGCTACATCTACTCCGCCGATAGACTCGATTTCATCAGCATGGATACGAAGCTTGAAGCCCATTTCCTTAGCTTTAGAAAGCAGGTAGCGTGACTCGTCAGCTGTAAAGACGCCTTTTTCACAGAAAATATCACAGAACTCAGCTAGATTTTCTGCCTTTACCCGAGGCAGCATTTCCTCGGCGATAAGCTCCAGATATTCCTGAGAACGTCCTTTGTATTCTGGTGGAACAGCGTGGGCAGCCATGAAGGTCGAAACTAAATCAATATCATGGTCACGGTCCAGAGCCCCAACGACATCTAGCTGGCGCTTCTCTGTTTCCCAGTCCAGACCATAGCCACTCTTGGCCTCAACCGTTGTTACCCCATGCAGCAGCATGTAGTCTAGCAGTCTCTTAGACTTATCATAGAGAGTATCAAAAGAAGCTTCTCGTGTCGCCCGGACTGTACTTAGAATTCCGCCGCCTTGAGCAAGAATCTCCAGATAAGGGACACCGGCTAATTTCTTAGCAAATTCATGCTCCCGGCTACCGCCATAGACCAAGTGAGTGTGACAGTCGATTAAGCCGGGCGTCGCAATCTTACCCTCATAAGACTGAATCTTAGTATCTGGTCCAACTAGACTGGCATTCGGCTCTCCACTACCAACAGCTAGGATTTTACCGTCTTTGACTGCAATGTAGCCGTCCTCCAAGACCTGAGCTTCCTTCATCTCCTCACCAAAAAGGGGGTGTCCGAGATCCTTGGGACAGAAGACTTGATTAAAGTGAGTTAATAGTAAATCAGCAGTCATGCTTGTTCCTCCATTCATTTTCCAACTTATTCGCTTTCCATCATAATACACTATCGTCAAATTATAGTCAAAAACCAATATATATTAGATATATTGATATTTTTTATCTTTAGAAATATTTTCTTGACTTTGTACTGACGGCGCTGTTATAAAATAAGGTCAAATCTTAAGTTATTTTACAAGGAGGAAATAAACATGTCATTCTACAGCGAACAAGATATTGCAGCAGCAATGACCGTCAAATTAGACGATGTACTGCCTGAAAAAACGGTTTTCCAAGAAGGCATCCGTCGCGCACCCGATCGGGGCTTCCGTTTGACTCAAGCTCAAACCGAAATTGCTCTAAAAAATGCCCTTCGCTATATTCCAAAGAGATTCCATGAGGAAGTGATTCCAGAATTCTTGGAAGAATTGAAAACTCGCGGACGGATTTATGGTTACCGCTGGCGTCCAAAAGAACGCATCTATGGTAAACCAATTGATGAGTACAAAGGGAACTGTACCGCAGCTAAGGCTATGCAGGTCATGATTGACAACAACCTGAGCTTTGAAATCGCTCTTTATCCTTATGAATTGGTTACCTACGGAGAAACTGGATCTGTCTGCGCTAACTGGATGCAGTACAACCTGATCAAGAAATACTTGGAAGTCATGACTGACCATCAAACCCTGGTCGTGGAATCTGGCCACCCGCTCGGACTTTTCAATTCTAAACCAGAAGCTCCGCGCGTGATCATCACTAATGGCCTCTTGGTCGGTGAATATGACAATATGAAGGACTGGGAAATTGCGGAAGAAATGGGTGTCACCAACTACGGTCAAATGACAGCCGGCGGTTGGATGTACATCGGTCCTCAAGGTATCGTCCATGGTACCTTCAACACTCTCCTCAATGCTGGACGTTTGAAACTGGGTGTAGCTGATGATGGCGACCTGACTGGCAAACTCTTCATCTCTTCTGGTCTGGGTGGCATGAGTGGAGCTCAAGGGAAAGCAGCTGAAATTGCTAAAGCGGTAGCAATTATAGCTGAAGTAGACCAATCTCGGATTGAAACTCGCCACTCCCAAGGCTGGATTAGCCAATTGGCTGAAAGTCCGAAAGAAGCTATCGACTTGGCTCAGAAAGCTCTGGAAGCTGGCGAATCAACTTCCATTGCCTATCATGGTAACATTGTAGATCTCTTGGAATATGTCAACGAGAACAATATCCATGTTGATTTGCTGTCTGACCAAACTTCTTGCCACAATGTTTACGACGGTGGTTACTGCCCGGCTGGTATCAGCTTTGAAGAACGGACTCGTCTCCTGGCTGAAGACAAGGAAACCTTTGCTAAGTTGGTTGACCAAACCTTGGAACGTCACTTCAAGGCAATCAAGACCCTGACTAGCAATGGTACCTACTTCTTTGACTATGGTAATGCCTTTATGAAGGCGGTCTATGACTCTGGCATCAAGGAAATTTCTAAGAATGGCTTTGACGACAAAGACGGCTTCATCTGGCCATCTTATGTAGAAGATATCATGGGGCCTATGCTCTTTGACTATGGTTACGGTCCTTTCCGTTGGGTATGTCTGAGCGGTAAGCACGAAGATCTAGTCGCTACTGACCATGCTGCTATGGAAGTGATTGATCCTAACCGCCGCTACCAAGATCGCGATAACTATAACTGGATCCGCGATGCAGAAAAGAACCAGTTGGTTGTTGGAACTCAGGCTCGGATTCTCTATCAAGACTGCATGGGTCGTGTCAATATCGCCCTCAAGTTCAATGAATTAGTCCGCGAAGGCAAGATTGGTCCTGTCATGATCGGCCGTGACCACCACGACGTATCTGGTACTGACTCTCCATTCCGTGAAACTTCTAATATCAAGGACGGTTCTAATGTTACCTGCGACATGGCTGTGCAATGTTACGCTGGTAATGCCGCTCGTGGTATGAGTCTGGTAGCTCTCCACAACGGTGGCGGAACTGGTATCGGGAAAGCAATCAACGGTGGCTTTGGCTTGGTATTAGACGGTAGTGAACGTATTGATGAAATCATCAAATCTGCTATCGCTTGGGATACAATTGGCGGAGTTGCACGTCGTAACTGGGCTCGCAATGAGCATGCTATTGAGACAGCTATCGAGTACAACCGCCTCCACCAAGGCACAGACCACATTACCATTCCATACTTAACTGACGAAGATTTGGTCAAAGAATCTGTTAAGAAGTTGTTCAAATAGGAAAAACTTGTCCCCCAACTTCTGAACTGAGCTAGGCCTCACACCTAGCTCAGCTGGAAGTTCCACTTTATTCACTTTGTAATTTTTAATAATATATATCACGAGGTAATATCTTATGGCAAAAATTGTTGAATGTATTCCTAACTTTTCTGAAGGCCGCAACCAAGCGGTCATTGACGGTCTAGTGGAAGTTGCTAATAGCGTGCCAGGCGTAACACTTTTGGACCACTCTTCTGATGCCAGCCACAATCGCAGCGTCTTTACCTTGGTCGGTGATGACCAAAACATTCAGGAAGTTGCCTTCCGTTTGGTTAAATACGCTTCTGAAAATATTGACTTGACCAAGCACCAAGGTGAACACCCTCGTATGGGCGCAACTGATGTCCTGCCTTTTGTACCGATCAAGGACATCACAAGTGAGGAATGCGTAGAAATTGCGAAGACCGTATCTGAGCGAATCAACCGTGAGCTCGGTATTCCTATCTTCCTCTATGAAGATGCAGCGACTCGTCCTGAGCGTAAAAATTTGGCTAAGGTTCGTAAAGGACAATTTGAAGGCATGCCTGAAAAACTCTTGGAACCTGACTGGGCTCCTGACTATGGTGAAAGAAAGATTCACCCAACTGCTGGTGTCACTGCTGTCGGAGCTAGAATGCCGCTCATCGCCTACAACATCAACTTGGATACAGACAATCTGGAAATTGCCAACAATATTGCCAAAATCATCCGTGGATCAAGCGGTGGTTACAAGTACTGTAAAGCGATCGGCGTTATGCTGGAAGACCGCAACATTGCTCAGGTTTCTATCAACATGGTCAATCTGGAAAAATTCCCGCTCTACCGCGTCTTTGAAACTGTTCGCTTTGAAGCTAAGCGCTACGGAGTTGGAATCCTCGGCTCAGAAGTCATCGGTTTGGCTCCAGCTAAGGCTTTGATTGATGCAGCAGAATACTATCTGCAAATCGAAGACTTTGACTACAGCAAGCAAGTTCTGGAAAACCATTTGCTGGGCTAGGAGGACAGAAACCTATGAAATTAGTAGATTTAAGCTTGACAGAATTTGCCCAAGTCCTAGGCTCAGATGCTCCTGCACCAGGAGGTGGCTCTGCCGCTGCTCTTTCAGCAGCCAACGGTATTTCCCTGACTAAGATGGTCTGTGAATTGACCCTTGGCAAGAAAAAATACGCAGAATTTGAAGCAGACATTGCTCAAGTGCACGCAGAAAGTGCCCGCCTCCAAGAAAGCCTGCTCGCAGCTATTGACAAGGACACTGAAGCCTTCAATCTAGTCTCCGCTGTCTTTGACATGCCTAAGGAAACAGAGGAAGACAAGGATGCCCGTCGAGAAGCGATGCAGCAAGCCCTCAAGGAAGCGACCAAGTCACCTTATGGCATGATGGAAGACATCTTGGCTGCCCTGCAAACAACTCAAAAGGCTGTCGGCAAGTCCAATACCAATGCTGCCAGCGACCTAGGAGTCGCAGCTCTTAATCTTAAGGCCGGCCTGCAAGGGGCTTGGCTCAATGTCCTCATCAACCTGTCAGGTGTCAAGGATGAAGCTTTTGTCGCAGACTACCACAGCAAGGGTGAAGAGCTCCTGCAAAAAGGCTGCGCTCTAGCCGATGAAATTTATCAAGAAATTTTGAAAGTTGTCTAATAGATAAACGGAAGAGAAGCCCACTCTTTCCTGTGAAGGGACTTTCTTTTCTCAAGAGGTAACAATATGGTTTTATCAGATATTGAAATTGCCAATTCGGTTCAAATGAAGCCCATCAAAGAAGTGGCAGAAAAGCTAGGAATTGCTGAAGACGCCTTGTCTCTTTATGGAAATTACAAGGCAAAAATCAGTGCCGGCCAACTGGAAGCTTTAAAAGACGAGCCAGACGGCAAACTGATTCTCGTGACCGCTATTTCTCCGACACCAGCTGGAGAAGGTAAGACCACGACTTCTGTCGGATTAGTCGATGCTTTGGCTGCTATCGGTAAAAAAGCCGTTATCGCTCTGCGGGAACCTTCACTCGGACCTGTCTTTGGTATCAAAGGCGGAGCTGCTGGTGGCGGGCACGCTCAGGTGGTGCCTATGGAGGACATCAACCTCCACTTCACTGGTGACTTTCATGCCATCGGTGTTGCCAACAATCTGCTGGCTGCCCTCATTGACAACCACATCCATCATGGCAATGCCTTAGGCATTGATTCTCGCCGCATCACTTGGAAACGGGCGGTGGATATGAATGACCGGCAACTTCGCTACATTGTAGATGGCTTGCAAGGCAAAGTCAACGGTGTCCCGCGTGAAGACGGTTTTGATATTACAGTTGCTTCTGAGGTTATGGCTATTCTCTGTCTGTCAGAAAATATTACCGATCTCAAAAACCGTTTGGAAAAAATCATCATTGGCTACAGCTTTGAAGGCAAGCCAATAACTGCTAAGGACTTGAAAGCTGGTGGCGCTATGGCCGCTGTGCTCAAAGACGCTATTCATCCAAACTTGGTTCAAACTCTGGAACACACGCCAGCCTTGATTCACGGTGGACCTTTTGCCCATGGCTGTAACAGTGTCCTAGCTACCAAGCTAGCTCTCAAATATGCCGACTATGCAGTCACAGAAGCTGGTTTTGGTGCTGACCTCGGTGCTGAAAAATTCATTGATATCAAGTGTCGTACATCTGGCCTGCGCCCATCTGCTGTAGTTCTAGTTGCTACCATCCGCGCCCTCAAGATGCACGGTGGTGTGGCTAAGAGTGATTTGGCTGAAGAAAATGTCCAAGCTGTTGTAGCTGGACTGCCAAACTTGGAAAAACATCTGGAAAACATTCAAGATGTTTATGGCCTGCCAGCAGTCGTTGCCATCAATAAATTCCCGCTGGATACCGAAGCAGAATTGCAAGCAGTTTATGACGCCTGCCAAAAACGCGGAGTTGACGTCGTTATTTCTGATGTCTGGGCAAATGGCGGAGCTGGCGGTAAAGAGTTGGCTGAAAAAGTCGTGGAACTGGCCGAAGGAGACAATCACTTCCAATTTGTATATAATGAAGAGGACTCCATCGAGACCAAGCTGAACAAGATCGTTACCAAGGTCTATGGAGGCAAGGGCGTTCGCCTGACTCCTGCTGCTAAACGCGAGCTCAAACAACTGGAAGAGCTGGGCTTCTCCAACTATCCTATCTGTATGGCTAAGACTCAGTACTCCTTCTCAGACGATGCTAAAAAGCTAGGCGCACCTAAAGATTTTGTTGTGACGATCAGCCAGCTCAAAGTTTCTGCTGGTGCAGGCTTTATCGTTGCTCTGACTGGTGCAATCATGACCATGCCAGGACTGCCTAAAGTACCAGCCAGCGAAAAGATTGATGTTGACAAAGACGGCAATATCAGCGGTTTGTTCTAATAAATACCAAAAATGGCAAATATAACCCTTCTAAAATCAAGCGATTTTCAAGTTTCCGATTGGTCGGGGGAAAGACAAAACAGCTTTATCTTTCCCCGCCAACTGGCCACTATGGTAAGCGTGACTTTGACTATCGCCTCTCAACAGCGACTGTGGAGTTGGCTGAAAGTCAGTTTTCTGACCTCAGCGGCTTTCACCGCATTCTCATGAGCCTGGACCACACACTTCATCTCCACAATGCCAGTCGGCAGGAGGAAACGGTTCTAGCTCCCTTTACCCCCTATTTTTTCGAAGGGAGTGATTCTATCACAAGTCGTGGGACTTGTACCGACTTTAACTTAATCTACAGCGACCATTATCAGGGACAGATGCTTGCCATCTCAGATGGACAAGAGCTTAGTCAAGATGAAGCAATTCAATTCATCTATGCCTTGAGTGATTTGATGGTGACAGGAACAGGCCTGCCATCGCTTAACCTAGAGACAGGGCAACTTCTGATAGTGGAAAAAGAGACTCAGGAAACTGAGTTGCAAATAATGTTTTCGAGTGACCAGCCAACGGGTGCTCCCCTTGCTATATGGGCTGGTTTGACCCATATCCCTACTAAGTAAAGATACAAGGATGCCCTATCATCGTTCTATCTTTACTTGGAAAGGATCCCACATCTCTAAAGGAGAAACATTATTATGAATGCGACTAAACTCACTGCACAAGAACAAGAGCGAGAAAATGCGAAATTCAGCTTTTCTGGCGCTACTCTCTATGGTATCAATGCTGTTATCGGTTCAGGAATTTTCCTCCTACCTCAAAAGATTTATAAAGGACTGGGTCCTGCTTCTCTAGCTGTCATGCTGGGAACTGCCCTCCTCGTTATTCTCTTAGCCGTCTGCTTGGCAGAAACTGCTGGTTATTTTAATAAAAACGGCGGAGCCTTCCAATATTCCAAAGCAGCCTTTGGAGACTTTGTCGGATTTAATGTTGGCTTCCTAGGCTGGGCGGTTACCATCATCGCTTGGTCAGCAATGGCAGCAGGATTTGCGAGACTTTTTGTCATTACTTTTAAATCCTTTGCCCCCTATGAACTTCTGCTCAGTGTGAGCCTGATTATCCTACTCAGTCTGATGAATATATCCGGTCTTAAGACTTCCAAAATGTTCACCTTGACCGCAACCGTAGCCAAGCTCATCCCAATTGTCGCTTTCAGTCTATGTGCGATTTTCTTCATCAAAGGAGGAATTGACAAAGGAAACTTCACTCCGTTTCTTCAGCTAGAACCTGGCGTAGATATCATGAAAGCCATCTCTAGTACAGCGATCTACATTTTCTACGGTTTCATCGGATTTGAAACCATGTCTATCGTTGCTGGTGAAATGCGCAACCCAGAAAAGAATGTGCCTCGAGCTATTTTGGGCTCTATCAGTATTGTCTCTGTTCTCTATATGCTGATTATCGCAGGAACTATCGCCATGTTAGGCAGCCGAATCCTACAAACAGATGCCTCTGTACAAGACGCCTTTGTCGAAATGATTGGCCCTGCTGGAGCATGGATTGTTTCTATTGGAGCGCTGATCTCTATTGCTGGACTTAACATCGGGGAATCTATCATGGTCCCACGTTATGGTGCAGCCATTGCAGATGAAGGCTTGTTGCCTAAAAAAATCGCTGAAACCAATGCTAAAAACGCCCCTGTAATTGCCATTATTATCTCCGGACTTTTGGCCATCGCCCTGCTCTTTACAGGAACATTTGAAGTATTAGCGGCTCTCAGCGTAGTCTTCCGCTTCTTCCAATACATCCCAACTGCTCTAGCCGTATTGGTATTGAGAAAGAAATATCCAGATAAGAAAGTGGTCTTCCGCGTTCCATTTGGTCCTGTCATCCCAATTTTAGCGGTCCTAATCAGCCTCGTCATGATTTGGGGTGAAAATCCAATGAACTATGTCTATGGTCTCATCGGTGTCCTTGTCGCCAGCGCAGTCTACTATATCTACATAGTGCTGATTTGTAAAAATAAAGTTCTTGAACAAAAAGGAGAATGAATCTTATGACACATGTAATCAATTTGGATGGCGAACACCTTACTTTAGAAGATGTCATTGCAGTAGCTCGTCATGGAGCTATCTGCGAAATAAACCAAGAAGCTAAGAAATCTGTAGAAGCTTCCCGTAAAATCGTAGATGACATCGTCCGCGAAAAGCGGGTAGTTTACGGTGTTACAACTGGATTTGGCTCCCTCTGCAATGTCAGCATCTCGCCAGAAGATACAACTCAACTGCAGGAAAACTTGATTCGCACCCATGCTTCAGGATTTGGCGATCCTCTTCCTGAAGATGCAGTCCGAGCGATCATGTTAATTCGAATTAATTCTCTGGTCAAGGGCTATTCTGGTATCCGTCTCTCTACTGTCGAAAAACTTCTGGAATTGCTCAATAAAGGCGTCGTGCCATTTATTCCAGAAAAGGGCTCTCTCGGTGCTTCTGGTGACTTGGCACCGCTGGCTCACATGGTTCTGCCTATGCTAGGACTGGGGCGCGCTTACTATCAAGGCCAATTGCTCTCTGGACAAGAAGCTTTGGACAAGGCTGGTATCGAGAAAATTGCTCTAGCAGCCAAGGAAGGGCTGGCGCTGATTAACGGAACGACTGTCCTGACAGGTATCGGAGCTCTGGCTACCTACGATGCCATCCAACTGCTTAAACTGTCAGATGTTGCTGGGGCTCTTTCCATGGAAGTCCACAATGGTATTACCAGTCCATTTGAAGAAGACTTACATACCATTCGACCTCAGAGCGGTCAGCTGGCTACAGCCCGCAATATCCGCAACCTTCTAGAAGGCAGTGGCAATACGACCGTAGCTACTCAACAACGTGTTCAAGACCCCTATACTCTACGCTGTATTCCACAGATTCATGGTGCCAGCAAGGACTCTATCGCTTATGTTAAGACCAAGGTTGAGATTGAAATCAACTCTGTTACAGACAACCCTATCATTACCAAGGAAGGTCATGTTATCTCAGGCGGTAACTTCCACGGTGAACCAATGGCACAGCCATTCGACTTCCTCGGTATCGCTATTTCTGAAATCGGAAATGTATCCGAGCGGCGTGTAGAACGTCTGGTCAATAGCCAACTGAGCAAGCTCCCATCCTTCTTGGTCAAACACCCAGGCCTCAACTCTGGCTTTATGATTACCCAGTATGCTTGTGCTTCGCTTGCTTCTGAGAACAAGGTTCTGTCTCATCCAGCCAGCGTAGACTCTATCCCATCTTGTGAAAACCAAGAAGACTTTGTCAGCATGGGAACTACTGCAGCACGCAAGGCAGCTGAGATTCTCAAGAATTCTCGCCGCATCGTGGCAACAGAAATCATGGCAGCCTGCCAAGCTCTCGATCTGAAACCAGAAAACCATGAACTGGGCAAAGGGACCAAGCCAGCCTACGACCTCTTCCGTCAGCATGTCCGCTTTATCGAGTTTGATAAGGATATCGAAATCTACGAAGAGCTCAACAAGGCTTCTGAGCTGATTGAGAGCGATGAATTTCTAGCAGCCGTTGAAAAGGCTGTGGACCTGAGCATTCAGTTCTAAAGCTGATGACTCTGTAAAAAAGCTAACCTAAGAAGCCTGCTCTCACTCAGCTGGGCTTCTTTTCCCGCCAAAAGTCATTGACAGGCATAGCGGAAACTCTTATAATAAAGTCGCAAGTATCGTTATGGAAAAGGACAAAATCATGTTAGAAGATTACTATCAGCTAGACAACCGTTACTATCAGCGAGGTCCAGAGGACAATCTATATACTGCCAAATGGGGCATGGTCATTGAGTTTCTGGACTTAAATGATCCTAGCCTAACCCCTTTTGAAGGGGTAAACTTTGCCCTGATTGGCTTCAAGAGCGACAAGGGGGTCTATATCAACCACGGCCGCGTCGGTGCAGTCGAAGGTCCCCAGGCTGTCCGGACCCAGCTGGCTAAGCTGCCTTGGCATCTGGGCAGAAATGTCCGAGTCTTTGATGCCGGCGATATCGACGGACCTAACCGCTCGCTGGACCAGCTGCAGCACAGTCTGGCTCGGGCCGTCAGGCGCCTGCGGGAGCTCAATCTCCGGCCTATCGTCTTGGGCGGCGGCCACGAAACAGCCTATGGCCACTATCTAGGGCTCAAGTCGTCACTAAATCCTGACCAAGATTTGGCCGTCATCAATATGGATGCTCATTTCGACCTGCGGCCTTATGAGCAGACCGGCCCCAACTCCGGCACCGGCTTTCGCCAGATGTTTGACGACAGCCTAGCGGCCAAAGAGACCTTTAACTACCTGATTCTGGGCATTCAGGAACACAATAACAATCTCTTTCTCTTTGACTTTGTCGCCAAATCCAAGGCCATTCAGTTTCTGACAGGGCTGGATATCTACCAGATAGGCCACAAGGAAGTCTGCAAGGCCGTCGATGCCTTTCTGGCTGATAAGGAGCAGGTTTACCTGACCATTGATATTGACTGCTTTGCAGCTGGTGCCGCACCCGGTGTCAGTGCCATCCAGTCGCTGGGAGTGGACCCTAATCTGGCCGTGCTGGTCTTCCAGCATATCGCTGCCTCCGGCAAGCTGATCGGCTTTGACATCGTCGAAGTCTCCCCGCCCCACGATATTGACAACCATACGGCTAACCTAGCTGCCAGCTTCATTTTTTACCTGACTCAAGTCTGGGCACAAGCACATGACTAACGGGGATTTAAAAACTTCATTACAAACATCAAAAGAGGACGAACATAGAGTTCATCCTCTTTTATTTTGTGTTTAATGCCTGAGATAGACCTTGGCGTAAGTTTTCTAATTCCTTGAGCTGGTGCCGGTCACGATAAGGATTGAGTTGACTCTTGGCTGTTTCATAATAAGTTTCAAAGTCCTGGGCTAGTAAATTTTCAAAACCAGCTTCCTGCAAGCTACCAGCCAGCTGACGATACTTGATCACAGCCATCAGATAGTAGATCAAGCCCTTGTCCCGCGGATTGCCATAGCGGCTAATGAGACTATCCTTTTCCCGCAGCAGATCAAGCACCGGCTGGTAATCCTCCTTCTCGCAGCCAATCAAGGCCAAATAAACTTCCAGCTGGGTCTCCTTCCAAGGAAAGCTGAGCGACTTCAGGGCTGCTTTCGCTTTCAGCAAGATTCGCTCCGCCTGTTCATAATCTTTTAGCTGATAATAAGTCAGCCCCAAGCCTATATAGAAAGCAAAAATCGAAGGTTCTGCTGTTTTATTTTCCGTCAGCTCAATCGCCTCTTTCTGATGAGCCAGCGCTGTCGTGAAATTCCCACGAATTTGCTCAATCTCTGCCAGATAATCTAGAGCTGCCGCAATCTGAATCGAATACTTTGAGCGCAACGAAGCCGTCAAACTAAAGCAATCGATAGACTGGTAAAGATGGCGGAGTGACTGCTCCTCATCTCCAATCATGAGATGATAAAGCCCCTTAAGTCGAAGATTCATTGCAATAGCTTCGTGATTATTGGCCTGGACCGAAGCATCCAGAGCCAACTCCGTATAGTAGCGCATCTCAGGGATATTTTCCGTCTGAATGCAGTAGTAAATCATCTGCCGATAGCCTTCTAGGAGAAACTCCATCTGCTGCAGCTCTTTAGCAGAAGCAATCACCTGCTGGATATTGTCCATTCCCTGCTGGTAATTCCCCGTCCGGATAGCATAACGCCCTTCCAGATAGAGAAAGCGGAGAAGCAATAGCTTAAAATCTTTGTGACTCTGGTGTTTTCTCTCTAAGTCCTCTATCTCTCGACGGATACGGTCAAACTGGTCTAAAACCGCAGACTGATTGCTATCATCCGTCTTTTCAATAAAGCCAAACTCCCGCGAATAAATGGGAAAGAGCTCATGATGAAACTGCAAGGTAGCCTCGAGATAATGCAGCTCATACTCCAAAGACTTAATCGGTTGTTTGGACATCTTATAATGATAGGCAATGTCATTGAGCAGCTGAGCATGATAAAGAGAGGCTCCCAGCTGGTCTTCCATGCCTTGGGCAATCTGGTGATGTAGCATTCGCTTCTTGGCAAGTGGTAAGCGCTCATAAGCATAAATCCGCAAAAGCTCCTGGCTGAATCGTAAAACCAATTCCTCCTGCTCCTCTTCTATTGAAAGCTGTTTTTGCCCAAATCCTTCCGCAATTTCGACCACTTCTTCCACAGATAGGCCTAGCAACTTAGCTAAGAGCGCTACCGAAGCAGGGGAACTAAAGCAAGCCAGATAGTCAACCAATTCCTCCTCCTGGCTGCTCAAATAGCCTAATTTCAGAGATAGTTTCGCTTTAATAGCTGAGGTCAACGGCTGGAATTTCTCACCTCGCAGAAGCTGTTCCGCATACTCTGATAGAAAGAAAGGAATGCCCTGACTGACCCGATAAATAGCCTCAAGCCGTTCTTCAGATATGACTAACTGTCCAGTCTGGGCCTGCAAATAAGCCACACTAGACTTAAAATCCAGCGGCTGCAGCTCAATGCAGTCTAGCTGGCTACGAAGCAATAAGCGATTGAAAAAGCGGCCAAGATAAGGTGGCGTACTCAGATGCTTGGTCAACACAAAGGCTACTGGATAATCCCTCAAATGGTTCATAACCTGCTCTAAAACAGCCACACTAGCCTCATCCATCCAGTGACAGTCCTCAACCAAGATCACCAAAGCCTTTTTCTTAGAAATCTTTTGCAAAATATCCAGTACAAACCAAGCCAGACGATCCGTATTCAGCTCAAAATCCGAAGCTTCACCTGCCATAATCGGAAAATAACTATCCAAAATAACCTGCCACTGGCTGGTAGAAAGGATCTGATGCTGAATAACTAGGTCACCCAAGCCATCTAGCAAACTGCGCCAAGGCTGCAATCCAACCGTCATTTCTTCCTTGAAGCACTCTGCCATAACAATCTGGAAATACTTGGTCTGATTAGCCAGTACTTGTCGGGTCACTGTCCGTTTACCGATGCCAGTACCACCGACTAAGAGCAGCGCACGAGGTTCTTGCCTCTCTAAAATCTTAGAAAAATAAGATTCCAAACGCTTGATTTCACCCACTCGGCCAAAAAAGTGGTCTGTATTACGTAAAAATTGCTTGATTTTACGCTCACTGCGATCCTTGGCCATCACTTCATGGTACAGCTGTTGGATTGCTTCATTCGGACTAATCCCCAATTCCTTGTCCAAGAGATTGACCAATTTATAATAAGTCTCAATTACCTTACCAGGTCGATCATTCTCCTGATAGAGCTTCATCAGCAGATGATAATTCTTTTCATCAAACTCATCGATACTGATCATACGACGCAGATTTCGCTCTGATTCTTCCAAATTCGATGGATCTTTTTCCAACTTTTGGTAACAAGCCTGGATATAGAGCTGCTCATATCGCGTCCGCATCTTGGACACCCAATAATCAAAGGCTTCACTGTCCTTGAGATAGAAGCCCTGCAGAAAATCACCCTGATAGAGCGACAGATGCTCCGCAGGCTTGTCCGTGAAAATTTCTACATCACTTTCAATCGCACACTCGGGATTAAGCGACAGCACGGTCCGATTGGGAGCAATAATCCATTCTCCACCTAGTAGCTTATTGGCTTGATAAATTGTGTTGCGCAGATTCTTTTTGGCAGTCTGATTATCCTTGTTTTCCCAGAGGATTCCTGCAATCTCCTCCCGATTGACTGTTCCATTGATATGGAGATAATAGAGCAGAGCATTGATTTTGGCAAAAGGAAAAAAGACTTCCTCCTGATTGAGAAAGACACTCGGACTTCCCAGTAATTTCAACCTCAACAGATTTTTCGTCATGCAAACGCCTCCAAGAAAGCTTATAAAACTAATATAAACAAAATAAGACATTTTAGCAAGCAAGAAAAAACGACTCTATCATTTCTGTAATGGAGCCCCCCTATAGAAAGCACGGAGCCTATTTTGTTGTAGAAAAAAATCTCATAAGACCTATGTAAAGTTTGTAGGAAAACGGCTATCGCTAAAACTCCCTTAATAGAGAGGAAGCACCAAATAGTTAACAAAGAGCCAATTTTTATAACAAATGAAAAGAAGCAAACCATTTTCACAATTTGCTTCTTTAAAACAGGGAAGTATTTACGGCAAAGCATTTCCTGCGCTTTTATAAATTTTGTACCATTCTGAACGTGGCAAATCTACTTTAAATGCTTCTGCACTTGAGCGGATTCGCTCCGGATTCATACTTCCGATGATTGGTTGCATATTTGCTGGATGCCGTAAAATCCAAGCAAGGACAATCGCTTCAAAGGAAACTTGATACTGCTCTACAAACTGTTTAAGTGTCTTTGTCAATTCTACATATTTAGGATGATCCATAAACAATCCCTGTGCCAAATCAACTTGGAATGGCGACCATGGCTGGATAGTAATATCCTTCAATCGACAATAATCCAAGACGCCTCCATCACGATTGATGGCAAAAGAATTGTGCATATTAGCATTCAGACCTTGATCAATCATAGGTGTATGAGCTGGGCCAAACTGCAACTGATTGACAATCAGTGGCTGCTTGACACTCTTTTGTAAAAGCTCGATTTGGTAAGGATTTTGATTGCTAACTCCAAAGTAACGCACTTTTCCAGCTTGATGCAAACGATCAAATGCTTCTGCTACTTCATCTGGCTCGACCAGAGCATCTGGACGATGTAAGAGTAAGACATCCATATAATCGGTCTGTAGGCGTTTCAAACTGGCTTCTACTGAGTCAATGATATACTCTTTTGAAAAATCAAAATGATAATTCGTATGCACATCTCGCAAGCCACATTTTGACTGAATGATCACTTGATCACGTGAAATTCCCGCATCTTTCAAACCTTTAGCAAATTTAGCTTCTGACTCACCACCTGCATAAACATCGGAGTGATCATAGAAGTTAATACCGATTTCCTGAGCAGTCTTCAACACAGTTACAATTTCATCTGAAGACTTTTCAGCCATCCGCATACAGCCCAAGACCAATTGGCTAGCCTGTTCCAATTCATTCCCAACGCTGATATATTTCATTGTTTTACAACCCCATTTCTTTAAATACCGGCTGATCAACCAAGGACAGTTCTTCAATTTTTACATTTTCCGTCTCAAAAACGATAAACTCATTTTCTTCTTTCAGAAATCCTGACGGAATATACAGATATTGAATCGGACCTTGACTCCAATAGCGTCCTAGATTAAAGCCGTTGACACTGATACAGCCTTTACCATACTGTGAACAGTCGATAAAAGTATCTGCTATCTCATCTAATTTTACATTAAATTTGTAAAAAATGGGTGATACAATCTTATCTGGCACAGGATTTGTACATTCTAGCTTAGACAACATGGTCTCATCAAACTTCAAGGAATAGTGTTTCCAACCTTTACGGAATTGGTGGTTGATCATGATACCACCTTTTACACCTTTAGACTGGCTAGGTGCATTCAACTTGTACCCATAGTTGACACGTCCCATATTTTCTACCAACACATCGATTTGAATACGCTCTGTATCAGCAGAGAAGAGCATTTCATCTCCCAGCTCTTCTCTATACTGAGTAGCTAAGTGCTCTTGATTGATATAGAAGTGACAACGATCGTGAGTTTCTAATGCTTTCAGTCGCTCTTCGTGATATTGATTCTTAATATCTGAACGATAAAGGATATAGCCATGATTCTGTCCAATTCGCTCCATTGGTTGTGGATAATCATGTACAATTTCCTCTGTGATCTGTGGAGCTACATCCAAAAGATCTGCTGTTCCTTCGACAGGAAAGCTTCCATAAGCTCTAGCATTACGAATAATTGGATCCATTTGCTCCAATTCTGGAAAAAGTTCATGTGTCACTCGTTGGACAGCATAATACTTCTCTGTTGGCACACCCCATTCTGTAACCGGTGCATCGAAATCATAGGAGGTAATTTGTGGTAAATCTCTTGTCTTCCGAGCAGAACAGCCACTGATAAATCCAAAGTTTGTTCCTCCACGTAGCAAGAAGAGATTCATACTACCGATCTGCATCATCTCTTTTACATCCTGCGCGAGATCTTCAGCATCTCGGCGGACAATTTCTTCGCCCCAACGACTGAACCAACCATCCCAGAACTCTGTACACATAAGCGGCCATTTTTTACCATGACGTTCCATAAAAGCACGTAAATTATCTGTATTTTCCTTCGCTTGTGATCCAAAATTCCCTGTTACAAAGATATCATCTTCAATCAAGGTACCTGATTCCAAGGCTTCGATCCAAGTTCCATCTGATGTAAAGAGAGGAACACTGACTCCACGATCTCGCATCATTTTCGCAATGTTGCGCATATATTCCTTGTCTTCCGCATAAGAACCATACTCATTCTCCACTTGCATCATGAGAATAGGACCGCCTTCTGTAAACTGATAAGGCAAGAGCTTTGGAAAGAGCCAATCGTAAAAACGACTAACTTTTTCTAAAAACAAGACATCATTTACGCGGAAACGCATACCAGGATAATTGAGTAGCCATGGTGGCATTCCACCAAAATCAAACTCTGCACAGATATATGGGGTTGGTCGAACAATCAAATGAAGGCCCATTTCCTGTACAAGATCAAAATAAGCTTCAAAATCAAGTAGGCCGTCTGTTACAAATTGCCCTTCTTGAGGTTCGTGCAAACTCCAAGGAATATAAGTCTCAACAGTGTTATAACCTAGCGCTTTTAAGTTATGAAGTGTTTCTCTCCACTGATTAGGATGCAGACGAAAATATTGAATGGCTCCTGATAAAATTTTAAAAGGCTTCCCATCAAGATAAAATTCATCACGTATTTCAAAATTTGTCATATTATTGCTCCTGTTGTTTGTCAGCCATCTTAACAAATGGCAAGTAAACAAAGGTTGAGATGGCGATATTAATGAGTGATAGAACGATTGCTCTCCAGTCAAAGGCTGTCGCAAAGAATCCATATAAAACAGGAGGCATTACCCAGGTTACGTTTTGAGTAACAGGTGCAACAAGTCCCCATGCAGTCGCCCAGTAAGAGACAGTTACCATCAGAAGCGGAGTCACTATATACGGAATGAACATAATTGGATTCAGTACAATTGGCAAACCATACATCACAGGCTCACCGATATTAAAGATCATTGGGAAAATACCCAATTTTGCCACTTCACGATAATGTTTATTTTTAGCTTGCCAAAGAATTGCAATCGCGACACCAATCGCATCAAACCAAACAAAAGCACCAAATGAGTTATCTGTCCACATATATGGAATGGCTTGTCCTGCTTGGAAAGCTTCTAAATTTGCAAGCATAGTAACACCAAATAGACTAGCCATGACCGGTGCTAAGATATTACCACCATGAAGTCCAAAGAACCAGAAAATCTTATTCAGAAATACAATTAACAAAACAGCCCAGAAACTTTGCGACATGCTAAGAAGCGGTGCTTGAAGGACTTTATAGATCCAGTTGATCATTAATTCTCCAGTCACAGTATTGAAGATATAAGTCGCAATACCGATGACATACATAGCAATCGCAGCTGGAATGATAGACAAGAACGGCTTCATGATTGCAGGTGGAACAGAATCTGGAAGCTTGATTGTCCAGTTACGATTCATGACTTTACAAAAAATGATAACAGAGACAAAACCAATTAAAATTGCTGTAAAATACCCACGGGCACTAATTTGGTCGCCCGGAATCACACTATTAAGTGTCACTGCAAGACTATTACCAGTTAATTTAAACTCTGGTAGTTTCTCAACTGCCTTACCAACTGCTTGGCTATTTGATGCCAACTCAAATGTCTTTGTGATAGAACCGCCAATCGTAATGACATAAGAAGCTACTGCTACCAGCCCAGCTGATACCTTATCTGTTTTGTAAATTCGCGCAATGTTTACACCAAAGGTAAACAAGAACAAAAGAACAACAATTGGAATACTTCCCTTGAAGACTAACCAGTTGATGTCAATCAACCACTGGAAAGTACTTGTGATCCAAGTCCAACCAAATTGACCTGGAAGGTCAGACAAAAAAGCATTCAGCATTAAAGCAAATGAACCTGTCATAATGACTGGCATGGTTCCAATAAAGGAATCTCTAAGAGCAACGAGGAACTTTTGATTCCCTACTTTATTAGCAATCGGCATCAGGCGTGCTTGCCATTTATCCACAAAATTACTCATAATAGTCTTCTCCTTATTTTTCTATTTTTTGGTAGAGAGCAACGATTTCCTTAGCTAAATCAACAAAAGCGATGCTTGTCATTAAGTGATCTTGACCGTGAATCATAAATAAATTAATTTCATTTTTTTCTCCCCGTGCCTCTCTAGCCAGCATATCCATCTGTGCATGGTGCGCTTCTAAGAGCGCTGCCTGAGCTTGAGAGAGTTTTTCTGTAGCCTCATTAAATTCCTGTTTTTTCGCTGCTGTAATGGCCTCTAAAGCACAAGATTTAGCTTCTCCGCCATACATAATTAACTGCATTGCAACTTCTAAAGATGATTGTCCGTCCATACATCCTCCTATTGCATCAGAGACTCAGCTAGCTCTAGCACTTTGTCACCCTTCATCATGCCGTAATCCGTCATCGGAATGACATCTACTGGAGTAGTTGCTAACTTTTCTCTAAAACCATCCAATAGATAGCGCACCTGAGGCCCTAATAAGACAATATCAACTTGGTGTTCCGCTAGATAGATTTCTGCTTCTGGCACTGGAACTGCAAAAATGTTTGCCAGTAACCCTTTTTCTTCCGCTGCTTTTTGCATTCTAGTTACCATGAGACTGGTACTCATACCTGCAGCACAGACTAGCATAATTTCTTTTGTAGCCATATGATTCCCCTCCTAAATAATTAGGTATTAAAAAAATTAAAACAAACCCATTGTTTGTAATATGTAAATAAAAAAGCTGTTTTTTTGTTTTTATAAGTTTATTATTAATTTTCTATAAATATTATATACCGAAGATCCAAAAATGTCAACGCTTTCATGTTGAATTTTTAATTATTTTTTGATAATATATCAGCTGAGGTAAAAAATATGACATTAACCCGAAAACAAGCTGAAATTAGAGCAACAATTTTAGACCAGTTATATGCAAAACGACCTATTTCTCGTATCGATATTTCAAAAGAAACACATATTACTCCTGCTACGACAGGGAATATTATCAACGAACTCATCAAAGAAGGATTGGTTCATGAACTAGGAGAATTAGATGATGATAGTGTCGGACGTAAAAAAACTCTACTAGACATCACTTCTCGACAACACTTCTATTTAGGTTTTGAAATTTCTGAAAAGTATCTTGCTTTAGTGATTACTGATAATATAGGTGAGATTTTGGCTAGCGAATGGCATACGCACTACCTGGAGCATCAAGAGGGCCCTAGTGATATAAAAATCATTCAACTTATCCAACATTTTTTACAAAAGCATAAGGATATTTCTATATCAGCAATTGGAATCGGCCTACCTGGACATGTCAAATTAGATGAAAGCCAGCAAATCATCTCTAAGAATCCACTTTGGGAAAATATCAACTTAAAAAGAATACAGGATGCTTTTGATGTTCCCGTGTACTTTGGCAACAAATCTCATTGCCTCACCTTGGCAGAGCGGCTCTTTACCTATCATTCAACAGATAGTAATTTCATCGTGTATCATGTTGCACGAGGCATTCATTGTTCGTATATGTACAATGGAAGTATCTATAGTCAAGAAAATTTCCTAATTGGAGAAGTTGGGCATACGATCATCAATCCTGAAGGTGAACGTTGTCCTTGTGGTAAAAATGGTTGCCTGCAAGTCTATGCCAGCGAAAGCGCCTTGATTAACAAAGCAAGTCTGCTTTATCACTCTTCCCGTGTTTCTCTACTTCGAACCTTAGTGGCTGATTCTAGTGACATCAACCTCAACATACTTCTTACAGCTTACAAATTGGGAGATCTCGGTAGTATTGAGTTGATCAATACCGCCTGTAAATATTTAGCTATTTCAATTTCTAATTTATGCCAACTCATCGATATGGAGCGTATTTACTTAGATGGCGAAATCTTCTCTTATCCTATAATTGCAGAACAGATTCTCTCTTACTTGCAACATATGGTACAGCTGTTTCCACATCAAAAACAGCCTGAGATTACCATCAAACCATATTCTTATTTGAATGTCGCCAGAGCTGCAACCAGCCTTTGCATTAATGCAGCATTTCTTAACAAAAAAAATGAGAGCCTTTATAGCTCTCATTTTTAATTGACATATTTAACGATTGATCGAACGAGCAATCATCGAAATAGTATGACGCTGACCACGAAGCGCTTTACTCATGGCAAATATATTCTCTACTGGGGCAAGGCAGCCGTACCCTGAATCCCCTATATGCTGAATATCTACACCACAAATTTTATTTCGAATTGCCATTTGCTTAACAATATCTGTATCCGAACTTTCTTGACTCGTTCCAATAGCGCTCATTACAAGAGCACCTTTTTTATGTGCCAACTGAACGATTTGTTTCAAATCTGCATCATCAAATCCTGGGACACTGCCCACCGCTGGAGCTAGGATAATATCTGCTCCCGCTTCAATAAATTGATCGATAGCCTCCAAGTCCGCTACTGGCTCATCTACTCCTGCACCATGCATTTTTCCAGCAATAAGCAAGCCTGAAAAATGCTCTTTCACTACTCGAATCGTATCGATAATCGCCTGATTGGTCACCCCTGTTCCTGGATTTCCTGTTAAGCAAATAAAATCAACACCATATTTTTCTGCTGCCTGAATAGTTGCAGCGCTAGCTTGTCTACCTTCGTTAATTTCTTGGCGATCTTCAGCCATTTGTGCCTGTGTATCAATTGGCTCCAAATTGACACCGATAGGGCGTCCAACTAAATGATGTAGTTCCTCTACAAAGTTTCCTTTCCCAGTCAAACCATCTACATAAGGATTGAAGAGATCGATACCATTTAGCAAAATCAGGTCTGCACCAAAAGCTCTAGCCATCTCAGAATTAGTAATATCTCCAATATAAGATTCCTTAAAAGCCACATTTTCTGATAAAATGATACGTCCTTCGCTGGCTTTAATGCTTTGCTTCAGCTCAAGGGCCGTCATACTTAAAATTTCTGATGCATTAGAGCTAATAAATCGCTTTACCATATTTCTACCTCTTTTTATTTATGTTATGTTAATTATCATGGATTAATTCTCATTTTGTAGCTTTTTTATTTATATTTTATTACCAATTAAGTATAACACTTTTATTTGCAAATGTAAACGTTTTACTATTGAGTGAATAAAAAAATTAAAACAGAGTGTACTAGCCCTAAAAAATCAGATTTTTTATTTAAACCAAAGATTTTGTTCAGCGCTATACAAGACTAAACCTTTTAGTTCGATTTTAATTCGTTTATTGTAGTAATCAATATAGTTGACGGTGTGTTCAATCTTCCAACCTCAATAGGAAAGAGTGAGATTTATGGTATTATCAATCTATCTGGATGCTCCACAACAGTGGGTATAACTGACTAGTACGTGGCAACAGGCTTTGTAGCTATAGTTCTACTCTCCGCGGTCTTTACTAGCATTGTGTTGAATGCAGAAAACGGATACTTCGCAAAAAAGAAAGTACAAAACTAATCCTCCATAAAATCTATAGTTAATTTTAATCCAAAAGGGAATGGGCAAATGCTAATTTCCAATACTAAAAAATGAGCATTCCCGCAGTTGGGGATACTCATTTTTCTATGCCATAGTTTGTCATTATAATAAATACAAAACAACTAAAAATCTCAGATGATGTTATGAAGAGTATACACAAATCGGTTAAGTTTAGAACCAAATCTTATCTAATGACACTCAACAATTCACGATGCTAGACTCAATTGGTCTATTAGTAAACAGTATTACCAGAAGACCACGAGCTTCTGAATCAGGCATCTGAAGTTAAAAAGGCCTGACCATACTACACAAATATAAATTTTCATTTCTATTCCTAGATATTAAGATCATGACCAATGATCTCTTCTAGATAGAATTAATCGTGCCATCTACTAATCCTCTGCTTCAAACAGCCAGAGTTTCGAATCAAAGTCATAGCTCGGCTCTTGCTCAGAATCCTCCAGTAGCTGACCGCTGGAAGCGTCCGTGGTAACTAGCCCAACTCGCATAAGCTCAGCCCCAGTATAGGTACGCCCCTCTAGTCGATAGACATTATCCGCAGCCAGTCCTTTCAGTTGCAAACGCTGATGAGAGCGATTGACTTGATTGAGGACCTTGAAAGTGCCTAAAAGTGCAGTGTTCTGATCCTGACTGACAACCATCCAAGCTGTCTGTCCATCTCCCTTAAATGGTGACTGCAGTCGATAAAAAGTTCCATTATGAATCAGCTCTCGATGGCGCTTGTAAAAAACTATCTGTTTCCTGACTTCAGCCAATTCTTCTGGGCTTAGCTGATTAAGATCCAGCTCATAGCCAAAGGAACCGAAAAAGGCGACATTGCCCCGCGTCTTTAACGGAGTCAGACGATTGGTCTGGTGATTGGGCACGATGGAGACATGAGCCCCCATGGACGAAAGCGGATAGAGAAGGCTGGTCCCGTACTGGATCTTCAAGCGCTCAATCGCATCTGAGTCATCGCTGGTCCAAGCTTGAGGAGCATAGTAGAGCATACCTGGATCAAAGCGGCCCCCACCTGAAGAGCAGGACTCAAATAACAAGCTCGGATAGCGATTAGTCAAACGCTCATATAAATTATAAACACCCAAGACATAGCGGTGAAAAATCTCTCCTTGCTGATCAGCTGGCCAGGCAGCTGAGAAGACATCCGTCAGAGGACGATTCATATCCCATTTGATATAATCCAGCTGCGCTTCTTCGATAACCGCTGATAGACGTTCAAATATCTCGTCCACTACTTCCGGCCGAGAATAGTCCAAAACAAACTGATTCCGACCATGGTGGGGCTGTCTATCTGGCACTGCCAGCAGCCAGTCAGGATGAGCTCGATAGAGTTGGCTGTCCTTATTGACCATTTCCGGTTCAAACCAAAGACCAAACTGCATGCCTAAAACGTGAATACGCTCTGCCAGCGAGCCCAGACCCCGCGGCAGCCTTTCTGGATTGACAAACCAATCCCCCAACCCAACGCGGTCGTTAGTCCGCTGGCCAAACCAGCCGTCATCTAGCACAAAGAGCTCCACTCCTACTTCCTGAGCCTTTTCAGCAAGCTCCAGCAGCTGATTCTCACTAAAGTCAAAATAGGTAGCTTCCCAGTTATTGATGAGAACAGGACGAGCTCGCTCACGCCAGTAGCCCCTAGCTAGACGTTGACGAAATAGCTGATGAAAGACTTGACTCATGCCGTTGAGGCCCTGCTCAGAGTAAACCAGTAGAGCTTCTGGACTGGTAAAGGACTGGCCCGCAGCCAGCTTCCACTCAAAGCAAAAAGGATTGATGCCTAGCTGCAACCGAGTCACATCATAGGTATCCACCTCAGCCTGAATGAGAAAATTGCCTGAATACACCAAGGCCGCTCCTAGCACTGGACCTGAAAATTCAGTCGTTTCCGGTCGCTTAAGAGCCACAAAAGGATTGTGGTGGGGACTGGAAATGCCGCGGGTTGACTCAATAGACTGAATCCCCTGCTGAAGCGGGCGCTCCTTGATATGGCGTTCCCGGGCCCATGCCCCTGATAACTGCAGCCAGTCATAGTCAGCATCTGGCAGATCCAGCGACAGACTAGCTAGGGATTCCAAATAGCAAGTTTCCCTGCCTTGATTAATCACTTTGCTGGAGCGAGCGATAATCGGCCAATCAGCAAAAATCGTATAAAACAGCTGAACTTCCACTTCTGTCAACGCATCTCGCAGGGTTAGAATAAGAGTCTTAGCCTCCGTTTGAGCCTCTGTATAAGTAGCGGGCAGGCCCTCTAAAGCTGGCTTACCATCTACTATCTGATGACTGACATAGACAAAATCAGTAATACGCGAGCCATTTTCCTGCCGCAGACAGATAGCGGGATGGCGAAAGTCTGTAGTGCCGTATTCTGGAAATTCCTGCCGCACATGCTCCAAAGAATAGCGTAAATCCCCTTCTTTCCGATAGGTCGTCATGGGCCGATGCTGCAGCTCCACCAGATAAGAATAATCCCGCTCTGGTACCACCGCTCCGTAGTAAAGTTGCAAGAGTTTACCATCCTCCGCAACCCGAAAGATATAAGAAATCTCGCCATTAGTCAGATGAAATTGCCTGCACTCTTCGTTAAACCAAATACTCGCCTTATTCATGACTTTCTCCTTTCACAGTCTGCAATCATGCTTCTCCTTTCATTATAAAAAAGGCCACCCCTTTTGGTAAGCCTTTCTTTCTAGTATTATTTATCCAAATGTGACTTTTTACAGCTCCCGTCCCAGACGAGAGCTAGCCTTGCGAAAGTTCAAGGGTGACTGGCCACGCGCCTTCTTGAAAGCTTTTGAAAAGCTCTGTGTTCCGGTAAAGCCTGTCTTATTGGCAATCTCTTCCACCGAAAGCTGGCTGCTTGTCAATAAATCAGCTGCCATATTGAGTCGCAAATCATTACTGTACTCCTTGATCCCCTTGCCTACTTCATCCTTGAAAAGCCGAGATAGGTAGGAAGGGTGCAGCGCCAATTTCTGCGCCAACTCCTGCACAGATAAACTTTCTGGCAGATGACTGCTCAGTAGTTCCAAGACCTGCTGGACATAAGGATTGACTCGACGACTTTCCGTGATTAAAGATGTCTGCTTGAGACGTTGGGACAAGAGCTCTAAGAAGCGATAAACTTGCCTTTGCAGAGCTAGTTCAGCTGTTATTCCGCTGCCCTCGTAAGCCAGACTTTCAAAGACCAAAGCCTTAAATTCCTGCAAAGAAGTCAGCTCAAAAGACCATTGGCTCGACTGTAAACCCAGAGCTTTCAGATAGCGAGGCAAGAGGTCCCCACCCAGTCCCATCCAGACATAAGACCAAGGCTCTTCCCTGTCAGCCTGATAAAAGACCGACTGATCTGGCGGAACTACAAAGCCCTGCCCTTCCTGCAAATCATAGCGCTGATTGCCAACGGAGTAAGTCCCCCGTCCCTCCAGTACGATATGAATGACATAAACATCCCGAACAGCCGGCCCAAAGCTATGATGGGCTTCCGTTTTTGAATAACCACAGAAGGCAAAAAAACAATCTTTTTGGCCAAACTGCATAGACTTAACCAAGGTCAGTGAATGCTCCATCAGCCCCTCCTTAGATTTGGATAAAATTTTTATCCTTATTATAAAACAAAAACCACTAAACAGCAAATGAATCTGATTAGTGGTCTCTTCATTCATCTTAAAAAGATTGAACGGATGGGGTATGGTTAAAGAGGGCATGGGTCGCCTTATAGATATGGTAGGCTGTTGCCGCGTTATTCATCGTATAGAGATGGATCCCTGCTACATCATGGGTCACCAAGTCGACAATCTGATCCACCGCATAGGCTAAACCAGCTGTCCGCAGGGATTCTGGATCATGTTCATACTTATCCAGAATAGCCTTGAATTTGCGCGGAAGATGAATATTCTCACACGTTTTCAAAAGACGAAGCGCTTGGTTTCGGTTAAGAATCGGCATGATACCTGCATGAATCGGAACATCAATCCCAGCCAAGGTACACTTATCTTGGAAATCATAGAAACGTTCATTGTCAAAGAAGAGCTGAGTGACAAGACTAGAGCAGCCCGCATCAACCTTTTTCTTTAGATTCTGAATATCTGAGATCTGGTTTGGTGAGTCTGGGTGTCCCTCTGGATAGCAAGCACCGATAATGTCAAAATGTGGTGCTTCTGTCTTGATATACTCAATCAAGTCAGTCGCATATCTAAAATCATCCTTAGGCGCCACATCTGGAAAAATATCGCCCCGTAAAGCCAAAATCTGATTGACCCCAACACGATCCAAAGCCTGCAAAATATTGGACACCATTTCTTTGGTTAGATAAACAGCTGGCAAATGGGCAATCGTTGGAATCTCAAGGTCATTGGAGATGAACTCAGCCAAACGAACCGTTGTCTCCTCAATATCAAATTTATTATTGCTGGCAGTCACACTGATAAAGTGGGGAGCCAGATCTTGCATCTCCCTCAACGCCTGAAAAATCTTATCATTGCCTACTGCTGGGTTAGGAGGAAATACTTCAAATGAGAGACTAGGAGTTTGGCGATTCACCATAGAGATAAAATTCCTTTCAATCTACTAACTAGCAGCCTATAACAAACCTGCAAACAGCTTTGTTGCAGGTTTATCAGAGCTGAGTTTAAATGTAGAAATAATATTAATTCAGTTTTTGTCTAGCTGCTTTGGCCGCTTCTACAAGGCGGATCAAGCTTTCTTTTGTTTCTGGGATACCACGTGTTTTCAAACCACAGTCAGGGTTGATCCAAACCTTCTTGCTTGGTACTTTGGCAAGGATAGCTTCGATGGTGTGGTCGATTTCGCCTTCATTTGGCACACGAGGTGAGTGGATATCGTAAACCCCAGGTCCCACTTCTGTTTGGAAGTTCTTCGCTTTGAGTTCGTCCAAGATTTCAAGGTTTGAACGGCTGGCTTCAAAGGAAATAACGTCCGCATCCATGTTGTCGATAGCTGGGATGATATCTGTAAATTCTGAGTAACACATGTGAGTGTGGATTTGCGTATCAGGCGCTACTGTAGAGTGTACCAAGCGGAAGGCTGGAATTGCCCAGTCAAGGTAGTCTTCGTACCAGTCACTACGACGAAGTGGCAATTTTTCACGAAGAGCAGCCTCGTCAATCTGGATAATCTTCACGCCAGCAGCTTCAAGGTCAAGCACTTCGTCCTTGATAGCAAGGGCGATTTGAAGAGTTGAGTCCTTGATAGAGATGTCTTCACGTGGGAATGACCAATTAAGGATGGTAACTGGTCCGGTCAACATACCTTTAACAGGTTTGTCAGTACGGCTTTGTGCGTAGCTAGACCATTTGACAGTGATTGGGTTGAGACGAGTGACATCACCCCAGATGATTGGTGGTTTCACCCCACGCATACCGTATGATTGCACCCAACCATTCTTAGAAAAGAGGTAACCTGACAAGTTTTGACCGAAGTACTCAACCATGTCGTTACGCTCGAACTCACCGTGCACCAGCACGTCAAATCCAACTTCTTCTTGCCATTTGATCCATTCGTCGATGGTTTCAGCAAGAAAGGCATCGTATTCTTCTTGTGACAATTCACCCTTGCGGAAGGCCAAGCGTTTGGCACGAACTTCCTTAGTTTGAGGGAATGAACCGATGGTTGTTGTTGGAAGAGCTGGAAGTTTGAAGGCTTCTTCTTGGATAGCTTCACGTTCCGCAAAGGCTGGCAAACGAGTATAGTCAGCGTCTGTCAAGCCAGCGATACGCGCACGAAGTTCTGCATTTTCACCCACACGTTCAGTCGCAAAGAGTTCTTTGTTTGCTGCAAGAGCTGCTTCACCTTGACCATTACGGATGGCATCCAAGTCACGAAGTTCTTCCAATTTTTCAACCGCAAAAGCAAAGTGGTTCAAGATAGCTGGCTCAAATTCTTCGTTAGCTGTTGTAAATGGCACATGAAGAAGTGAGCATGAGCTAGTCAAGACGATGTTTTCAGCTGGGATTTGCTCAAGAACAGCCAAGCTCTTTTCGTAGTTGTTACGCCAGATGTTTTTACCATTGACAATACCTGCATAGAGAGTCTTGTCAGCTGGGAAGCCACCTTTAACAAGTTCAAGAGTTTTCTTACCTTCAACAAAGTCAAGACCAATGGCATCTACTGGCAAGTTCACAAGGTCAGCGTAGACGTCACGAACGTCACCAAAGTAAGTTTGAAGCAAGACTTCAAGACCTTTTTTATCAGCCAAAAGTTTGTTGTAGAGGTTCAAGAAGAGAGCTTTTTCTTCAGCAGTCAAATCTTTGACAAGAGCCGCTTCGTCGAGTTGGATGCGAGTCACACCAAGTTCAGCCAATTTTGCAAAAACTTCTTGGTAAGCAGCTACTAAGCTGTCTACGAAGTCTTCTGCTTTCACGCCTTCTTCAAAGTCTGACAATTGAAGGAAGGTGAATGGACCCACAAGGACAGGACGAGTGTTCAATCCAAGTTCTTTTGCTTCTTGGAATTCGTCAAAGATCTTGTGACCTGCCAATTTAACTTGAGTGTCTTTTTCAAATTTAGGAACAATATAGTGGTAGTTGGTGTTGAACCATTTCTTCATCGGAAGGGCACGCACATCCCCTTTTTCTCCTTGGTAACCACGCGCCAAGGCAAAGTAGCGCTCAAGGTCAGTCAAGTCCAAGTTTTGAACAGAAGCAGGCACCACGTTGAAAAGGAAAGCTGCATCTAGGAAGTTGTCATAGTGAGAAAAGTCATTTGATGGGATTTCAGTGATGCCCTTTTCTTTGACAATGTTCCAGTGCTTCGCACGCAAGTCTTTCGCTGCTGCCAAGAGTTCGTCTGCTGAGATTTCATTTCTAAAGTATTTTTCAGTTGTAAATTTTAATTCGCGGAATTCACCAAAACGAGGGAAACCAATGATAGTCGTTGACATAAACGTCCTCCAAAAATTGTTGTTGAAACTATCTTAACAGAAAATCCGCCCTCTGTATAATTGGAATTTCCCAGAGTTTGATATAGTTTAAAACTATATCACTATTATATACAAAAGAAAAAGATTTGAGACACGTGTCTCAAATCCTTTTTTTGCTTGTTTTTAAGTTACATACTACTTTATAGATTAAAACAGGCTATCGCTAATTCTTATAAACAACTATGGCTTGTTATTAGAAAAGACTATAGGTTATCTAAATTTTGATCTTTTTGATTTCTCTTATCGCTTTTTAATAAAATGAGCGAATCAATTGGAGTCCACTGCTAACTATACTAAACTTTAAGCATCTTTTCATCTTCTAAAAATTTCCTGACACTTAAGATACAAAGTAATAATTTTCTTTTAGTTCTCGGAAACGATCAAAACTGAGAATGCCCTCATTTTGTAATCTTCCTAGAACAATACTCGGGTGAATATTTATTTCTTCAGCAAATTGAAGGATGTCCGACTTATCAAAGTTTCCTTTTTCTACAAAAGTTTGATAGTCTTCAGGGTTTATCAAAAGATCTTTTGCAAACTGGTCTGCCTCTTCCTCAGAACGTCGGTAGGATTCACTATTTCCATCATCAGATGAAAAATCATTCTCCAGAATGTGCCCAATCTCATGAAATAGTGAGAACCAGAAAATGTCTGACGCTTTGTTTCGATCTGTGAGTAAAAGCAAGGCACTGCCATTACTGAATTTTTTAGTCGCTCCATTTAGATTGGCATTTGGCAAAGCAGGTAGACCTACTAGGACCACACCACAGTCTAGCAAGATATCATACAAGCATTGAGGAAAAACTTCTGGATTTTGTCTCGTCAACTTTCTCAACGCAGGCAGGCTTCTCTCTAGCTTTCTGCGATTGAGTTTAATTGTCGTTTTATCACGCGCCTTTTTAGATGCCAACTCCAGCATGATATTAGAGTTTACTATACTTTTAGTTGTAAACTCACGCGTATTCCGATAGCTGACTAAATGGTTAAAAGATGTAAGGTTTTCTAAACTTGCCACACCTAAAATCTTGCGAAGCTCGATAATCTTTTCATTCAAGCTATAGCGTTTGTCTGGCACGTAGCCTTCTTCCTTAAAATACTTGAAATCTATCATCTCACAGATTTCTTTCTCGCTACCTTCTTCTAGCTCTTTTTGTTCTACAATCTCTGCAACTTTTACATCATAAGCATTCTGAAGATTGAGCCAGGTTTGCATAGAAACTCCACTTAGCTTGGCTAATTTATGAGCCGTTTCCTTACTAATGGACTCCTCAGCATTGACAAGCTTGCTGACAGTCTTTGCCGAAACTCCCAAACGCTCCGCAAACTCTTTCTGCGTTACATTATAATCTTCAATCAACTCTTCAACATACTGACCTGGATGAAAAGCAATCAGGTCTTTGTATTCAACAATTTTATTACTCATAGTGATTGCTGACCTCCTCTATTTTTAGGATTTCGATTTCAATGGGACTAGGAAATACCTTTTCTAGATCCTCCTCACGAAATTCTACAATCAAACGATAGGAACTCTTTCGACCGTCTATATCCAAAGCAAACTGTCCTTGTCTCTTTCCCTTGAGTTGGTGAAAGTGATACTTAGGAAATGCTGTCACACTAGCCAAAGAATCCGCCGCTTCCAAAAAGTTGATCAACTGATGCAACTTTACAGCAATCTTATCCGAAAAATCTTTTTTCGCCCGCCTCAGCTCTGTGCACTGCTTTTTAACAGTTTTATTTGTATAGATAAGCTTCATATGTCCCTTTCCGTTAAATTAAATTACCTTTTAGGTAATTTAATTATACCATCTTTAGACAATAAAAACCAGCCAAAAGTAGTTTGGCTGGGATTTTAAGTCGGGTTGACGTATCTAACTACTTTCCCATCACCCTTTGAACTCCTTCAGAAACTGTTTGAGATCGGCATCAGCTTCTGGTGTGGTTCCGTGGAGTTGGTTCAGCATTTCAAGTAGAAAAGCTGTTTGGCTTTCGATTGCTTTATTTGTCTCGTTAATCTTGCTGACGATGTCTGTCAGTGGCTCTACTACTTCTTCTTCAAAGGTATCTACGTAACGAGGGATATTGAGGTTGTAGTCATTTTCGACGATTTCTTCATAGCTTGCTAGATGGGCAAATTTATCAACCTCCTCACGAGACTTGTAGGCTTCTAAAATCTTCTCGATATGAGCATCCGTCATAATATTCTGGTTTTTCCCCTTATCAAACTCCTTAGAGGCATCGATAAAGTAAACATCACGATTGGTACGGTTCTTTTTGAGAATGATAACTGTAGTCGGAATGCTGGTATTAAAGAAGATATTAGCAGGCAAACCGATAACCGTATCAATAGCCCCTTCTTCCAACAAGGACTTACGAATGGTCCCCTCAGCATTGCCACGGAAAAGGACACCGTGAGGAAGGACGATAGCCATGACCCCATTATCCTGCTTGAGGTGGTAATATCCATGCAGGAGAAAGGCAAAGTCAGCCTTAGACTGGGGCGCAAGTTTCCCAAAAGGAGAGAAACGAGGGTCATTCAAGAAGCCAGAGCTTGCTGACCACTTGGCTGAGTATGGAGGGTTCATGAGAACACCGTCAAAGTTGGTTGGCTCTTGAGTCGGCCAGTCTTCATCCAGTGTATCGGCATTGTGTAGAAATTGATTCTCTACTGGAACACCGTGTAGGATCATGTTCATCCGAGCCAAGTTATAGGTCGAGGTATTGAGCTCCTGACCAAAGTAGACAACAGTTTGGGGTTTGTGAGAGTATTTCTTGGCATTGAGCAAGAGAGAGCCAGAACCCATGGTCGCATCATAGATGGTAAAACCTTGCTGGTCTTCACGACCCAAAAAGGCAATCTGAGTCATGAGTTTGGCAACAGGCTGAGGGGTATAAAACTCACCAGCCTTTTTCCCAGAGTCTGTTGCAAACTGACCGATCAGGTACTCATAGGCATCCCCCAGCATATCACCAGCATGACCAGCTACATCCAGCACAGCCAACTCTTTCATAACTGCTGCCACCGTTTGGTTTTGCTTTTGCGGAGTTGCTCCTAGCTTTTTAGAGTAGAGGTCGATATCTTCAAAGAGATTTTCATAGAGATCGTCACTCTGCTCGATGTCACGAAAACCTTGAGCCAAGTCTTCCAGCTGGAAAGTCCCCTCATTGACACGTGCTACCAGAGCCGTAAAGGTTAAGTCTGGTTTGATGATATAGTTAAGCTCATCATTCATGACAGAGACCAGATCCTCATGGGTATCCGCATCCTCGTAGTAGTTGCGATAGACCTCAAGGGCAGCCTCAAGACTATCCGTCCTCTCCTCCATGGTCTCCGCCACGAAAAAGAGCATCTTGTCTGACAGATACTTATAAAAGACCATACCCAAGAGATAGGACTTATAGTCATTGGCATCCATCTTAGAGCGGAGAACATCCGCTGAGTTCCACAGGGCTTGGTAGAGCGACTGGGACGTTTGTGTTGTTTCCATAATGTTTCTTTCTAAGTTGTGCAATTTTTTTAAACAAGCAATCATTTATAACAAATCACTTCATTTTCGATGGTTTGAATCAAATCTAAAGGAATAGAGGAGACTGGAAGTTGATAAACGATATTTTTTCGAGGGTTATAAAATCCAAGATTTTGGATAGAAAGGAAGTCAGAGTCAAAGGAATGTAGTCCCATGATATAGTATACAAGAACTTGTAGTGTATGGTCTTTATTGGGAGCTGTTTTAGTCACCTTAAAATCCCATAATGTATCCTTGGTAAGAAAATCTCCATCACCCTTGTCAATCGTATCGGTATAACCTCCAAGAAAATGAAAGCCATCCTTTACCAAAGGACCATAGAGGTCGAAAAAGCAAAGACTTCGTTCTACCATGATACGAATATTCTCGATCGTTTCCGAGTCCAGCGATATTTCCTCAAAGGACTTATAATACTTAATCCCTGCACGAAGGACAACATCAAAACAAGCCAATCGACAGGCACTATCAATCGATAAATCATCCAATCCTGTCACCAAATCTAATAACGCTTCTGCTAGATCTTCCATACCAATCATACGGGCACCCATGAGAGAAATCTCGAAAGCACTCCTAGCGTCCGTGCCGTTCATAAACCGAGTCAGGTAGTCCACACAAATCCCCACTAAACTAGGAGATACAGATTCTACTGGATGCAGAACTCTGTGATCTTCGAACTGCTCTACTGAAAATAACTTGATGGGCAGATAACCACCTCGAGGTTGGTTAATTTCTTTGATACGTTGTGTCACTGATACCATAAGTTCTCCTTTTTAGATAAACATATCCTGCAAGAGTTTCTTTTTCAGAGTCTCAAGCTGAGTAATTTTTTCTTGGTGAGAGTTGATGAGGTTATCAAGATTTGAAAAATAACCACCGATAGCTTGTTGTTCAGCCAGTTCTTTAGGTATTACTAATCTAGTATTGAAAAAATCAGCTGGTGCAATGTTTAATAATCCATGATTTCGCGCTCCCTCAGCAGCACACATTGAAACCTCTCTATGCCAATTATCACTTTCATAATAATGAGTAAGATAGTCCGAATCAACATCTACTGCTTTAAAAAGGATATACAAAGTAGATAATACTCCATTCTCATACTTATCAAGACGCTTTATTGCTCCTAAGGGATAACCTGTCGAATAACTTTTATTGTATGCGAACTCCCCTTTTTTTATAAGATAATATCCACTTACATCTTTTGAAGCTATCTTCTTCTGAAAGAATTCCTCTTGATCTATCAAACCGAATTGAGCAGATATCGTTAAGGCTCTTTCTGATACTAAATCATTATTCTTTCGTGTCACACGTTTAGATATATCTTTTAATCTTTTTTCAACCCACTCACCTTCAAATCCATCTATACGAATCTCAGGAACTGTCTGCCCAGCTTTTGGAAACATCTTAGAGAGCATGGTTGCCTTGAGGGATTGGTAGTTAGCAAGATTGTCCTTGTAGCTAAAAAGAAGGTCATCCAAGGTGCGGAAGAGAGAGCCGATGGCGGACTGTTCTTCTAATGATGTGGGCAAACAAACTTTGAGATTTGATAAAGATTTTTGACTAACTCCTTTTGCAGTTCCTCCGCTAGATAAAGAAGTTAATTTATTAAATATTTTTTGGCTACGCAATAAAGTGGCTAAAAAATCTTCCCGAATTAAATCACGTTTAACTTCAAAGGCAATCGTACGTTGACTTAGAATATACAAATCATCATTAGGAATCTGTGCAACATTACCCATCGGTGCCTCAGTAGTAAAAACAACTTGTCCTTTATGAAGATGATTATCTCCCATCCATCGTTCATACAATTCTTGATCTCCATAATTGGCAGTGGCCTTGAAATCAATATAGCCATTCTTTACATTTAATGCCGATAAAGCTAGATAACCTGTATCACTCCAACTTAAACCTAATTTTTTAGGTGTTCTACCCCTGTAATCTATGATTTTTTCTATATTAGATAATAAAGGTCTTTTAACCCAATCTTTCTTTTCTCTATTAAAAATAATTTTAGGTATCATTCTTTTCCTCAACTCTTATAACTCTCTATCTAAAAATTGTTTTAGCTTTTTACGCAATTCGTCATCTAGAATTTCATTTTGTATATCTTCCTCAAAACTATTATATTTTTTATTTAAGTCATATCTAAAAAGTAATGTAAAATAAATAGCTATTTGAATTGCAGATCCAATAAGTAAGAGAAAAATAAAAAACAGGAATAATATATAAATTTCACCCACCCAATTATAGATATTTTCATTAAAAAAAGAAAATATAACGATAATAAAACTAGATATAAATCCTCTATTAACTATTGAGACTAGTCTCTTATACTCTTTTAACTTAAGTTTTGATATAAGGGAATTTGTATTTGAACTTAATAAAAAACCGTATAAAGAAAAATAAATACCAATAAAAACTGTTGAGATGGTCACTAAATTCGCATTATTTGTATAGGCATTTTTGTAAAACCAATCATATAACTCTAAATAATTTCCTAAAAAAAGAGACACTGCAGCAATTAATACAATTATGATTGACAAACTCCACCAAAAATATTTATCAATAAATTTAAGCATGACATCATCTCCTTTCTAGATTTGGATTTTTATATGCTATTCTCAGTTACAATTTCAAATTCACTCTCATCAACAGATAACAAAGAACCAAATGAAGTATAGTAAAGATCTTTATTACGATTCTGGTCATCATAATAATGCGCTGTCATTAGATTAGCTAATTTATCAAAATCCTCGGTTTTTAAAGAAGTTTTTTCCAAAATATAAAAACCATCTTTCTTTAAATCCACTTCATCAAATCTATGTGTCTCTGGATTTAAAAATTCAACTTTTGCAGAAATTAAATTTTTATCTGAAGAGTTTAATAACTTTAATATGCCATCAACGCGTTTTATATCCATTTCTCTTTTATACCGACTTTTCTTAAATGCTACAGTAGTAGTATTTATATCTAATTCTTCAGACACTTCAATCATATTACCAAATAACTTTTCTAATAGTGTTTTATTGCTATCATTAATATCTGGAAATAAACTTGACAATTGAAAACCTTCATTTTTAATCTGAATCACGATTGATTTAATACTCTCAGAAGCTTCTATCAAAGGTTTTAAACTATCTGTTTTCATAGGCTCAAATTTCACCGAATACTTTACATTAGGATTGTTACTCTTTATAAAGCTTGATAAATACTCTCCTATTTGGTTAATTGAAGGTCCTAAAAACTTTCTCTCCATTAAAAAAAGATACGATGTAGGAATAATCAAACAAACACTAGGTTCGAAAAGGTCTCCATCAATTTGTTTAATTTCTTCTTCACCTATCTTCCCCTCATATGGTTTTTCACTTCGATACTTTCCAATCCAGACTGTCCTATTTCTAGGGAGATACTCTAAACCATTCAAAGAAGAACCACTCGTCTTACTACTTGAAGGGTTTCTACTATTATTCATAAACATAGTATGCTGACTCCCTAACTTTACAGTTCTTTCTACAGGAGAAGATACTCGAATTTTATCAATTAACTTAGATAAATCATAATTTGTCTTCTCACCATTCCGACACAAAAAAACATTGAAATATTGAATATTCATTCTTTAACCTCCATTATCTCATAATAAAATTATACCACGAATCCACCAAAAAACGCCTTTAGATAATAATATATCTAAAGACGTTTATCTTTATCCTGCTACTTGTTCTATTTCTTCTACTTTCACTTTCTTATCCTTCTTACTCGAACCAGTCAATCGTCGCTTGCTATCTCGGATTGTGTTCAAGTCTTTAAGGAGTTTGGTTAGGTGTTCCTTTTCAGGATAGGCTTCTGCACTGGCTGCGGTATAGCGCATAAAGAGGTCATAGATACTAGTTAGTTCCGTGCGGACTTGTCTGGTCTTGCCGACTTCCTTGGTAGACTTATGCGCACGCGCCTGACTTTCCACCTTATCATACTCCTCTTGCGCACTGATCACCGCCGTCAGCATAGGTGTCAGTCCTAGACTGGTAACTGCCGTGTGGTAGGGTTCTTCGCTGAGGGTTTTGAGCAAACTCTTGATTTCTGCTGTTTCCACATCATTGCTGTGCTTAGTGATATCCTTGTACTTGGCAAAGACTGGTTTCAAGGTTTCATGGGCTTCTTTGAGTTTGGTCTCCTTGATCTTAGCAAATCCTCGATGAAGGGTAAAGAGGCCAACTAGGGCACTGTCACGATTGCGATCGACTTCGGTCAGATTCGTCGCCTCTTTCTTTTCTACGATAGCTAGTTGGGCTTGGAAGTCTGCTAGTTTGCTCCTGAAAGAATCAAGGTGCTTGCTATACATAGGCTCGTCCTTATGTGCCTTAGCAAAAACTTCTAGTAGTTGACCCGTGTCTACCATGAGACTTTCAAACTCACGGTTGGTAAAGTTGGTGTAGCTTAGAGGACGGATAGTGAATGTTTTTGTCATGATGATAGCCTTTCTATTTAACGAATCATTTAGTTTTTTCTTTATCAAACCAAGACTGGATTAGTTCTGGAAGATAGACCTGTCTTTGATCTGTTTTTACAATGCTTCCTTGTCTATCAGGTTGAATCAAAGGTCTATCCTTAAATACAAAGACTTGAAACAAAACACAGAACAACAATAGGAGCCCCCATAAAGGAAGTGTCGATAGCATACTCTCCTCATTTTCTTTATCTTTCTTCATCAGATTTTCTCCTTTAAGTTGATAAGACAATTCTAACAAATAGCAAAGAACTTATGACACTCATCCGCTCAACTGTCTGCTTTATCATCCCAACAGCACTTTTTCAATCTATTTCTTACTTTTACAGGAGAATTTAGTCATTTCAAAAACAAAAAATCTCTATCTGACTAGACACACATCCTGTCTGTCAGATAGAAACTCTTACTATTTTTAGATTTTAACTTTTCTAGCTTTAGAATACATATAAACTTTAGGAAAGACGACTGTTCGAAAGCTCGAAGACCTCAAAACTTTCTCAGATAGACCATTCGAAGCTTAGAATACAAATAAATTTATGTATTTTTTATCATTCTAAGTTTAGAACACATCTAAATTTTAGGAAATTCATATTTTCGAGACTTCGAAGGACTATCTCCCAACCCTCAACGGCTCAATGACTTCTTCGACAAATTGCTTACAAGCTTCCTTGATTTGTTTTTTATAGAGGAGGGGATTGAGGGCATCTGCCACCTCAACTTTATAGTCCTGATAGCGCTGGCTCTTGGTCAGCTGGCTCTCTCCTAGTTGTTTTTTAGCACCCTTGCGGTAGTGTTCGACATAGTAACGGAGTTCATCCTCTCCGACATACCAACGTTTGCTAAAGACTTGGATGTGTTGCTGGATAACAGCCTCGATCATCTGATCCAAGATATTTGCGATAGACTGGCCACGATAGCTTTCTGGATTTGCTTGGACTTCTCTCCAAAGTTCAGTGATGATCTGGGCAAGATTTGGATTGGTCTTCTCAAGGCTCTGAATATAGTTATCCACTGCCTCTCTATCATGAGCGCTTAGGTTCTTTTCTTGACTCTGACCTTGCTCAATCAGGCTTTGGATTAAGGTTAGGATATAGGCATAGTTGATTTCATCCACTTGGATAGACTCCAATTCATAGTGAATATCAAGGGGCTCCCCATCCTCATCACCATCATCTCTTCGGCTTTTTAATTCTGCAAGGATATTTTGATAAAAGCCTAGGTAGGTTTCCAATTCTTCCGCGCTTAGTCCTGTCTGGGCGTAGATTTCTTCCTCATCATACTCTTTATACACTCGAATAGAGGCTAGATATTTATCAAAGACTTGATAGGCCTTAGCGAGCTTTCTCAACTCAGGTGTAGAGATCTGCTCGATTTGAAGGCCTTCCTCCGGATCATCGGTGATGAGATTTTGGAAATCACTGCAACTCCGCAAAAAGTTTCTCTTTTCCTCTTCCCAACTCGGCGCTAGGACCTCATTTTCTCCACCATTTGAATAGAGTTTGAGGGCATTGTCTACTGCTTCCTTAAAGGCTAGGGGCTTTTGGAAGGTGATAATATGGCCATAGGTCTTACTAGTATCAAAGATCCGATTGGTTCGGCTAAAGGCCTGTATCAAGTCCTGCGGTTGCATGGGCTTTCTGTCGATAAAGAGAGTCGATAGACATGGCGCATCAAATCCCGTTAGGAGACGATTGACCACGATAACCAAGTCCAGCTGTTCATTGCGATAGAGATACTTGTCCTGTTTTCGTGCTAGACGGTTATTGACATCGGTATTGAAGCCACGAAGATCCGTCATAGTAAAGTGAGTATCAAACTCTTGGTTATAGTCCTCTAAGACCTGCTTCATGTGGTCTTGGTTGGCTCTTGAGTCTTCTTCATTCTCCGTAACGGAGTAGGTGATGGTTGCCTTTGGAAAGTCAGGAAGGACCATCTTGACTCTCTCGGATACCCTGACTCGTGTCTGACCAGCCTTGACTTTTTTGAGTAGGTCATAGTAGGCTTGGGCTTGAGGGATAGACTTGACGGTCAGGATGGCATTGTAGGTATTGCCCACTCCTTTTTGGAATCCTAGTTGTTGACGCGATTTATTGATAATGGCATCCAAGACTTCCAGCATATGCTCCTCATCCTCGTAGACGGTATCTGGTATTTCATTTTCAGATTTATCCGTGATGAGGGTATTGCGATAGTCTACCTTAAATCCTAAGACAGCTCCGTCATGGATAGCTTCCTTGACCGTATATTCATGGAGACGTTCCCCATACTGTTGCTGAGTGGTTTGAGCTAGGTCACCGACCTGCTGGCGTTTATTTTCCTTAAAGATGGGGGTTCCTGTAAAACCATACCAGAGAGACTGCGGGAAAAAGGCTTTAATATCTTTTTGTGTTTGCGGTGTCACGGAACGGTGGCATTCATCCACCACAAAGGCCACTCGGAAGCCCTTGATTTTATCCGCATCTCTTTGGTAAAGACCTTGGTCAAATTTGCGCATCATGGTGGTGATTTTCTGGATGGTGGTCACCACGACACGCTTATCATTACTTCCTAGTCGCTTAACTAAATCATGAGTATTGTCCGTCTCATCGATATCAATGACATCATTGGTCGCATAAGAGAGAAAAGATGAACTGGTCTGTTGATCAAGGTCTCTGCGGTCAACGACAAAAATTGTCTTTTGGATAGAAGGAATCTGGAGAAGATTTCTCGCCACCTTGTAAGAAGTCAAGGTCTTTCCTGAACCTGTTGTATGCCAGATATAGCCTGATGCTTGCTGGCGAGAAGCTTCCTGAACAGCCTCAATAGCATGGATCTGGTAAGGACGCAAGAGGATAAGAGATTTCTTGCTATCATCAATGACAGAATACTGCATGACCATCTGGTGAGCACGAGGGATGGAGAGGACTTCGTGGGCAAAGCTGGTTAAGCTCGTTATGGGTTGATTATCCTTATCGACCCATTTGGTTAGAAATTGCTTATTGAGTTTATTTTCCCTAGCTGCAGCGATATAGCGTGTATCCACCTTATTGCTCACAACAAACATCTGTAAGCTAGAGTAGATACCACGGAACTTGCCTTCCCGATCATACTTTTTAATCTGATGAAAGGCATCTAAAAAGGCGACTCGGGGACTTTTAAGCTCGATTTGAATCATCGGAAGGCCATTGATCAAAAGCGTCACATCTAGCCTACGGTCTTGATCCTGAGGATTCGCTTTTTCTCTCTCAACTTGATTAACAACCTCATAACTGGACTTACCAGCCGCGATATTGTCTCGCCAGATGACTGATAAACGAACTGTACCTAGACTAGCATCTTCTCTTTGAACCTCGACTTTGGCAATGCCATTTTCCCCGACCAACCACTTAGCAGCATCATAGTAGCTGACAAAGTTTAGTTGGTTCTGAATCTGACGTTTTTCCTGTGCTGTCAAGGGATTGTCTGCTAACAGAGCAACGTTGTTTTGGGCTAGTTTCTCAAAGAAATTGTCCCATAGTTGTTCTTCTGTTTTTAGGTCTTCTCTATAAGTCCATTGGCTTTCACCAGTTACCAGTTGGTTGATCAGTTGTTTCTCTATCTCCAGTTCTGGTTTCACCTGCATCATTCTCTCCTTTAACGATGTTCTACTGCCCTTATTATAACATGTTTACCATTTATTTCCCCACTCTCAACACTTTATAATCCAAAACGATTGTTCAACTTCATCAAGTATCTAAAATTATAATAGTTTCCCCATATTTATTTGATACTTGCTTGTAACTATTTTCTTGTTTTCTGAGATTATAGATTTAGTCTTTGTCCTAATAAGTTAAATTCATTAAAAAAGCCCCCAAAAGTTAGACACAAAAACTCTAACTTTTGGGGGCAACTCATTTATAAACTTTTTAAATATACCTAAATAGAAGTCTCCAGATAAAGAAAAGCAATCTGCAGAAATACTATTAAAGATAATTTCTTTTTACTTACAATCATTTAATAGTTGATGAACTTTGGAACAAACGGTTTCTATGACACTTCCTTTGAGAAGCTTGTTAAAAAGTAGCTAGTATAAGGCAAGAACAGAGCAGTCATCAAAATGAAGCCACTAAACTTCATTTTTCACCTACTTGTTCCCCCTTCGACTTCCTCTCCTCCTTCTCCGCAACAAACTCTCTGACTAAACGGTAGATAACTGCGAAGATAGGAGTGAAGAAGATCATGCCGACCAAGCCAAAGAGATTACCTCCAATCAGGGCGGCGGCTAGGGTAAAGAGAGTTGGGAGACCAACGGACTGGCCGACCACGCGCGGATAGATGATATTGCCCTCAATCAGCTGCACCAGCTGAAAGACTGCAATCGAGAGAAGGGCTTTCCAAGGGCTGTCGGTAAAGATAAAGATAGCACCCAGAGCACAAGCAGAGAAAGGCCCAATGTAGGGGATGAAAGAGAGCACTCCAGCCAAAACCCCAGTCAGGGCAGCATAAGGCAGACCTGTCAGAGAATAGGCGATAAAGACCAAAACACCAACAATGACAGCCTCTATCATCTGCCCCATCAGGAACTTATCATAGGTCTCAACAATGACAGAGCCGACATAGGATAGGCGTTTCACAGCCTTCTCAGGAAGCAGAACCTGCAAGAGACGACTAGTGATCGTCTGCAAATGCTCCTTGCTGCTCAAGAAGGCAAACATAAGAAAGATAGACATGATGACAGAAAAGAAATTACCAAAAATAGCAGAGATATTGCCTGTCAGACTGCCCAGAAGAGAGATGGCTCTATTGACAATGCCACTGTTTTGCAGTTGCTTGGTCAAATCTTTCAACTGGCTAGAGGAAAGCAAGCCAGACTGCTGCAGCCACTTGGCTAGCTGCGGCGCCACCTTGCCGATGGTCGCGCTCAGCTGATTGACCGCTGTAGTCAGAGTCGGCACGACGATAGAGACAATCCCTGTCATAATGAGAGCTAAAATCAGCACCTCCAAAACCAAGGCCAAAGCGCGCTGCAACTTTTGAGGAACTCGGCATTTATCCAAGAAGTCTTCCAGTTTTTTCATAGGAACATTAAAGATAAAGGCAAGGACACCACCCAATATAATAGGTGAAAAAACCGAAGTCAGACTCTGCAGGCCAGACCAGATGTTTCCGATATAGAGAACCAGAGCCAGAGCAAGCGCCGCAAAGACGATAAGTTTATAGGATTCATTGATTTTTTTCATAAGGCTTCCTTTACAGTTTTGTCATTTCCCTATTTTATCATAATTTTCAAGACCTTTCGAGCAGGAGAAAGTCAGTCGCCACACTTGTCAATCAACTTTTTCGTCACTCTTAAATTTTGACAAATCTAGAAGATATAGAATTCCTGAGATGATAGACAGAAGGCCTGAGAAAGTAAACAGAAAAGAAATGAAGCCCATGACGGATCCGCAGAATAGAAGCTCATGACTCGTCTTATTGACTCTTGGGTCGTTGCTATAATGATACATTCCAACTATAGAAAGTCCCAAAAGCAGCCAGCTGGTCAATATAACTATATCGCCCCAGCCAGCGTTTTCAACTAGTTTGGGAACCGAATAAATAATTTCCCAGTGCCATCTATTTAAAGAAGCGTAAATGATCTGAAGGCCTCCTAAAATGCCAACAATTCCATTTATCCACAGCAATTTGTTTGATTTCATATGTATCTCGTTCTTTCTTTTTTAAAATAGTATACCGAGCCACTTTCTAATCTGTCAACTATTGTAAAAGAATGAGTGTCTCATCCGATAAATCCGTTTTCATTCAAATTATCTTATGATACAATAAACTCATGCACAAGAAAACAGTTATTGATTTTAAAGAACTGGGTCGGCGCTTGATTTTTAGCCAGCCCATCAAAGAACTCAAAACACGCGAGTTGGCCGAAGTCAGAGCGATTCTGCAAGAAGTTGAGGACTGGCAGAAAAAGGGATTTTATGCAGTCGGCTATGTCAGCTACGAAGCGGCTCCTGCTTTTGAGAAAAAGCTACAGGTCCACAAAGCCCCTCTGCTGGGCGAGTACCTGATTTACTTTACCATTCATGACAGAGCTGATGAATCCCCATTCCCTTTGACTTACGACGAGGTAGAAATGCCAGCGCAATGGCAGAGCCTAACGACTGAGCAAAAGTATGAAAAGGCCATCGGAACCATTCACCACCATATCCGTCAGGGCGATACCTATCAGGTCAACTACACGGTGCAGCTAGGCGCAGAGCTCAATCCACAGGACAGCTGGGCTATTTACAACCGTCTAGTCGTTGAGCAAAACGCCGCCTACAATGCCTATGTAGAGCACAATCATCAGGCAGTCTTATCCATCAGTCCTGAGCTCTTTTTCGAGGAGCACCGAGGTGAGCTGACAACACGGCCAATGAAGGGTACTACCAATCGCGGTCTGACAGTCGCTGCTGACTTGGAACAGGCTAACTGGCTACGCCAGGATCCTAAAAACCGAGCGGAAAATATGATGATCGTTGACTTGCTGCGCAACGACATGAACCGCATTTCAGAGATTGGCAGTGAACGGGCCGAGCAGCTGTGTCAGGTCGAGCAGTATTCCACCGTCTGGCAAATGACCTCCACCATCAAAAGCCAACTGCGGACTGAGATTGGCCTAGGAGAAATTTTTGATGCCCTCTTTCCATGCGGCTCTATCACTGGTGCTCCAAAGATTTCGACCATGGCTATCATCAAAGCGACCGAAAAAGCCGCCCGCGGTGTCTACTGCGGTACGGTTGGTATCTGCCTGCCAGACCAGAGACGGATTTTCAATGTGGCTATCCGCACCATTCAGCTTGAGGCTGGCAAGGCGATTTACGGTGTCGGCGGCGGCATCACTTGGGATAGCACATGGGAATCCGAGTACATCGAAACCCAGCAAAAATCGGCTGTTCTTTATCGGAAAAATCCGCAATTTGACCTGATTACGACAGGGAAGATTGAGCTAGGCCGACTGACCTTCCAAGACCAACATCTGAAGCGACTGCGGGAATCCGCTCGTTACTTTGCTTATCCATTTGATGAAGAAAAACTGAAGGCAGAGTTGAACCAAACCTTAGCAGAACTGGATCCAAGTACGGACTACCGCCTGCGGATCTCCATCGCAAAATCTGGAAAAGTGACCTGCCAGCTAGAAAAGCTACAAGCACTCCCAGAAGCTTTCTGCAAGACCATTCTCGTCCCACAAAATGCCAACTTACAACAGCCTTTCACCTACTTTAAAACCAGCTATCGGCCACATTTAGACCTAGGCCAGCAGGAGCAGATTTACTACAATGCCCAAGGGCAGCTACTAGAAAGCTCCATCGGCAACCTAGTCCTCCAGCTGGATGGTCACCTCTACACGCCACCAGTCGAGCTAGGCCTTTTAAATGGCATCTACCGCCAGCATCTCTTAGAAACAGGTCAGGCCACAGAAAAAATTCTCAGCTTAGATGACTTAAAATCAGCAGAAAAAATCTACGCCTGCAACGCACTGCGAGGCCTTTATGAATTGGAAATAGATAATTAGAGAGTGGGACAGAAATCGGTAATTGGTTAGAATTCGATTTCGTCGTCCCACCTCCGCACAGTTGAGTAGGGCTGTAAAAGCTGATGAAATCAGCGTAGTAGAGCCCACTCAACCACTGCGTCTTGCTCGACAATCCAAAGACAATTGAGAGGCTAGGACTTTTGTCCCAGCCTCTTTTTCTATAGACCTCAGTCCGCTTAAACACGAATTATCATTTCTATTTCAAGATTTTAGAAACATTTTAGAATTGCTTGATGAATACTTAATAAGTGTCCGATATACTGGATAGTGAGGAAAGGATTTCCAAGAATAATTCAAAAAGGAGAAGTAAAACCATGGAAAATATTTTAGTTTTACAAGGGGTCAGCAAAAAGTTCGGCCAGCAGCAGGCTCTGAGCGATGTCAATCTGACCATCAAAAAAGGAGATATCTACGGTCTTATCGGTAAAAACGGAGCTGGTAAAACCACTCTGATTAAAATCATGACCCAGCTGATGCATGCCAGCAACGGAACTGTGTCACTCTTTGGTTCCAGCAATCAGGCAGAATGGACACAAGCCCTCAAGAGGGTCGGCTCGGTCATTGAAACGCCCGTTGCCCACAACCACTTGACCGCCTACGAAAATCTCAGCTACTACTGCAAACTCCGCCAGATACCTAATGCCGAGAAGGCCATCCAAGAAACCTTGGAATACGTGAACTTAACAGATACTGGCAAGAAGGAATTCAGAGATTTTTCTCTCGGTATGAAGCAGCGTTTGGGAATTGCCATTGCCTTATTGTCTAAGCCAGATTTGATGATTCTAGACGAACCTATCAACGGACTAGATCCCGTCGGCATTAAGGAATTCCGCCAGCTTGTCCAAAAGCTCAATGAAGAGCTAGGCATGACCTTTGTTATTTCCAGTCATATTCTATCCGAGCTCTACCTAGTAGCTACGCGCTTTGGCATCATCGACCATGGTCATATGATCAAGGAAATTTCCAAGGCTGAATTTGAAGAACAAAGCGAAGATTATATCGTCTTGAAAACGGATCATTTGGAGGAGGCCAGCCAGCTGCTCCAAGATCAATTGGGCTACCGCATCAAGGTGGTCAATGCTCTCAATGAGATCCATGTCTTTACTCACTCGCACAATATCAACAATATCGTAAAAGAGTTGGTCACAGCTGACTTAGTCATTCAAGAAATCTACTATGCACGACAAAATCTCGAAAATTTCTTTACAGATTTAGTTGATCAAAACCAGGGAGGTCTATCATGATTCAAACAATTCGCGCTGACTTTTACCGCCTCTTCCACTCCAAGGGCTTTTGGATTACTGAGTTCGTTTTGCTAGTCAATATTCTGCTCGGAGTCATCTATAAGGTTACGAGCAGATTTGGAACATCCATCTCAACGGATAGTCAGGATGTCGCTCAGCAAGTACCAGACAAAATGACGGGTATCAATGCCCTTGCCCATTTCTCTGGAAATTCTGACAGTATTATATTTTTCACTCTTATTGTCGTCTGCCTCTTATTAGGTGTGGACTTGTCTAGAAAGCTTTATAAAAACAGTCTCGCTCACGGCATTTCACGGACAGAGTTCTTCTTCTCTAAAACTTTGGTCTCCTTTGTTGTTGCCATCTTCCAATTCATCCTCTTGCTAGGGCTATCCTTCATCATCGCTAGCTCTATCAACGGAATTGGAACAGCTCCAGCAGGCTTCTTTGGCCAATTTTTAGTAACCATTCTCGTCCAACTCATTGTGACCATCGCTTGGATTGGCATCGTGTCCTTCGTCCTCTATCTCAGCCATTCCATTGCTGCTGTCTTTGTTACCTATTTTATCGGAAGCGCCCTGCTTGCCTTTCCAGTCTTACTCTATCCTCATATAGAATTGTTCCGCTATTTAACCTTACGATTTGGAATAGAGATGGCTGCGGATCCTGCTGTTGTTTTGCAGGCTAGCTTGGTAGCGATTGCCATAGCAGTCTTCTTCCTAGGCAACAGCCTTCTCATTTTCAAGAAAAAAGATCTCTAAAACCAAAAAATCAGCTAATCTTCTGACTAGCTGATTCTTTTTTATAAAGCCACAATCAATTCAAACCAATCTCCCTCTGCTTGAATGGTCAAGTCACCACCCAGGATTTCGACCAGCTGCTGAGTGATATAGAGCCCCAGTCCAGAGGATTCCTCACTGCTGGAGAGATTTTCAGAATAGAAGCGATTGGTCAGTTTATCCAGATGTAAAATGGGCTTCTGAACCTTATTTTTGACCTGAAAAATAACCTTTTGCCCTTCTTTTTTCAGACTGATACTGGCTGCTTCTCGGCCATGTTTGAGGACATTGCTGAGCATGTTCTGGACGATTCGATCAAAGATATCACTGTCCGTTTCCAGAAGCAGATTTTCAGATAAATCCACATCTAAATTAATCCCTGCTCGCTGAAAGGCATCATAGTAGGCAAAGAGTTGCTGGGTGACCAGCTGGGATAGGTCTGCCCGCTGAAGGCTCGGTCGAATAGCTCCTTCCATCAAGCGACGGTATTCCATCAGAGCCTCCAAGCGTCTGGATACCATACCCAGATTCTCTGCAATCTTTTGCAGCTGCTGGTCCATTTGCTCCTTATCAGCGTCCTTGAGTAGCTGTTGCGTGTAGCCACTAGCAATGGTCAGTGGCGTTCGGATATCGTGGGCAATATTGCTGATGGCCATGTCCAAGGTTTTCTTTTCCTGCTGGGTCACAAAGTACATCTTATCAATTTCCTGAAAAAGCTGCTCCACCTCGTCAGTCAGAGCCACTAGACTAGGAGCTTGATCTCTCAAGGTCAAGCGAACCTGACTTCCTGTACGACGTTTGTCACGGATCTGGCTGATCAGACTACGAATCGTCAGATGATAGCGAACCAGCGAAATTGACAAGAAAAGTATGAGCCCGAAGGCTAAAATCAACCACATATCTAATCCTCCTTGAGCCGCACACCCAGACCCCAAATAGTCTCGATATAGTCTGTCGAACGATCCAACTGGGCTAATTTCTTACGAAGATTACTGAGATGGGCATTGAGCGTATTGTCGCCTGGCAGATAGGTCTCCTCCCAGACCGACTCATACAGCTCCTCCTTGGTAAAAATCTTTTTAGGATGAGCCAGCAAGGTCTGGAAGATCTGAAATTCCTTTTTCCCCAGCCGCATAGACTGGTCACCAGAAGCAATTTCAAAGGTATCTGGCAGAAGCCGGATGTTTTTGATCAAGGTCCCCCCAGCAGGCTTAGACTGGGGCTGCTGACTACCTCGCAGTTGGACAGTGACACGCGCCGCCACTTCGTCTAGATTAAAAGGCTTGACAATGTAGTCATTGGCACCGTCCAGCAGATACTGGCTCACGAGACTCTTTTCGCCCAAAGCTGTCAGCATGACTACCGGCACCTGACTGGTCTTGCGAATTTCCCTCAGCACCTCATCGCCATTTTTTCCAGGCAGCATAATATCCAGCAGGACTAGATGAATCTCTTCTTCCGCAAAAATCCGCAGTCCCTCGGTTCCAGAATAAGCTGAAAACACGACGTGCTCCTTCGTAAAGAGATTTTTCAAAATCTCATGAATATCATTGTTGTCTTCAATTAGTAAAAGATTGGCCATTCTCATTCTCCAATAGCTTGATAAAACTAGTGTAGCAAGGATGAGCCAGCAAGTCAATCAAATATAAACGATGCAAAAGAAAGAGAGTGGGACAGAAATCGGTAATTCGTTAGAATTCGATTTCGTCGTCCCACCTCCGCACAGTTGAGTAGGGCTGTAAAAGCTGATGAAATTAGCGTAATAGAGCCCACTCAACCACTGCGTCTTGCTCGACAATCCAAAGACAATTGAGAGGCTAGGACTTTTGTCCCAGCCTCCTTTATGTTATTTGACAGATGCTCCGTTAGTCGCGATGACTTCCTTGTACCAGTCAAAGGATTTCTTCTTGGAGCGCTTGAGTGTTCCTTTACCTTCATTGTCCCGGTCCACGTAGATAAAGCCATAGCGCTTCTTCATCTCGCCAGTGCCGGCTGATACTAGATCAATACAGCCCCAGGTCGTGTAGCCCCACAGCACCACACCGTCCTCATTGATGGCTTCCCGCATAGCCTTTACATGGGCTGCCAGATAGTCAATCCGGTAATCATCAGCCACATAGCCATTTTCATCCGGAGTATCCACTGCGCCCAGACCATTTTCCACGATAAACATGGGCTTTTGATAACGATCCCAGATAGTGTTAAGCGTTATTCTCAAGCCCAGTGGATCGATCTGCCAGCCCCACTCAGAAGCGTCCAAATAAGGGTTCTTGAGAGAAGCAAAGATATTGCCTGCGGTCAACTCATTGACCTTAGGGTCGCCCGAAGCTACCCGGCTAGAGTAGTATGAGAAGGAAATGAAGTCCACCGTATGCTCCTTGAGCAGCTGCAGGTCTTCTTCTGTCATTTCGACAGTGATGCCCTCGCGCTCCCAAGCTTTCTTGGCGTAGTTAGGATATTCACCACGCGCCTGCACATCAATGAAGAAATAGTTTTTCCTGTCTTCCTCCATGCCAGCCCATACATCGCGTGGATGGCAGGTGTTAGGATAATTTTGCCCCGCCGCCAGCATACAGCCGACCTTGTTTTCCGGATCAATCTCATGAGCCAGCTTGGTGGCAATGGCTGACGCGACCAGCTCATGATGGGCCGCTTGGTACTTGACCTGTTCTTCATTTTCGCCTTCTTCAAAGCAGAGACCTGCTCCCATGAAAGGCGCATGCAGAATCATATTAATCTCATTGAAGGTCAGCCAGTACTTGACCAAGCCCTTGTAGCGGGTAAAGAGAGTGCGGCAGAGACGCTCGTAAAATTCCAGCATAAGACGATTTCGCCAACCACCATATTGCTCAATCAAGTGCATGGGACAGTCAAAATGAGTAATGGTCACCAAGGGCTCTATGCCGTACTTATGGCATTCCTTAAAGAGGTCTTCGTAAAATTTCAGGCCAGCTTCATTGGGCTCCAGCTCATCCCCCTTAGGAAAAATCCGACTCCAAGCAATGGACAGACGATAGGTCTTAAAGCCCATCTCGCCAAAGAGGGCAATGTCCTCCTTGAAGCGATGGTACATGTCAATGGCTTCCTTAGCTGGATAGAAATAGCCTTCCTCGAAGTCAAACATCTTTTTCTTACCCGTGATGATGGCCAGACGGTCCTCACCAATCGGCACCACATCTACATTGGCCAGCCCGCGACCATCCGCATCATAAGCGCCTTCGCACTGGTTGGCAGCTGTCGCTCCGCCCCACAAGAAACCATCAGGAAAAGTCAGTTTTTCAGTCATAATTCTACTCGCTTTCTTATTTGCTTGTTTATTTACTTATATTATAGCTCCTTCTGTAAACCTTTTCTTATAAAAAACTGCGAAATACTGATACTATTCTACTATTTTGTTTTATTCGACAAATTTTCAGAGTCTGGTTCTTTAAAAAAATCATCTTTTAAGAAAAAGGCAATTAGCCTCTCCTGAAACAAAAAAGAAGACTGAAAATCAGTCTTCTCTTATTCCTCTTAAATCAAAGCCGTGATGGCCGTCACCAGCCCAAAAATAATTCCTGGTGCATTAGCTGCTGCAAGCGGAATATCTCTTTCTTTTTTGAACAAGCCATAGTAGACCCAAAGGCTACAGTTGATTGCTGCGACGAGCGGTTGGATAAAATTCCCTTTTTGACCCGCTAGGTTGTTCATGATTTGTGGAAAATAAGACACATACATCATTACGGACATAAAGGTTGCACCCCAACCTAAAATTTTCATTTGTTTTTCAGACATTTTTAATACCTCTTTCATTTTCGGTTATATTTTATAACGATAGTCCAAAACAATCAAGCCCTTTTTCCCCTTTGTTATGAAGATGTAAACTATCACAATCCTATGATAAGTAAAAAGATAAAGAAAAAGACCGGATTGCTCCGATCTTTTCAAGTTCTGCTCTAAGAAAATCAAAGAATAAAATTTACAAAGTTTACATTTGATTTTCGATGAGAGGAATTATTTAATTGCGCGTGATTGCAATCCTTCTTCTTCTAGGAAGAAACGGAATGGTACGAGTTCTTCTGCTTCATATTTTTCCTTGAAGGCTTTGATGGCTTCTTCTGAGTGAAGTTTTGGATCGAGCTCAAGCACTTCTACAGGAAGTGGACGGTGTTGCGTGATGCGAGCATCGATGACAACAGTTTTACCTTCTTTGTTGAGTTTAACAGCTTCTGCAACGACTGCGTCGATGTCTTCGATACGGTCAACGGTAAATCCAACAGCTCCTTGTGCTTCAGCAATTTTCGCGTAGTCAGCATTTGTGAAATCTACACCAAACAAGTGTTTGTTTGTGTCTTCGTATTTGTTCTTGATGAAGCCGTACTCAGCATTTGAGAAGACAAGGTTGATAACTGGAAGGTCGTATTGAACGTTTGTAATCACGTCTGGGTAGCACATGTTGAATGCACCGTCACCCATGATGTTCCATACTTGGCGATCTGGATTGTCTTTCTTAGCAGCGATACCACCAGGAAGGGCAATACCCATTGTCGCAAAGAGTGGAGATGTACGCCACATGTTCTTAGGTGTCATGTGAAGGTGACGAGTTGATGTTTGAGTTGTGTTACCTACGTCGATTGAGTAGATAGCATCTTGATCAGCGTATTTGTTAACTGCATTGTAAACTTGGTACAATTGCAATTCACCCTCAGTTTTACCTTCGAGTTTGTTCATGTAATCACGCCAGTTTTGGTTGTTCTTCACGTTTGCACGCCACCATGGAGTAGATTCTACTGGGTTTACTTTGTCAAGGATTGCTTTCGCTGCTTGACCTGCGTCACCAAGGATTGAAGCGTCAAGGGCATGACGTTTACCAAGTTTGTATGGATCGATATCGACTTGGATGAATTTTTCAGTGTTCTTGAAGGCTTCGTAAACTTCAGCAAATGGGAAGTTTGAACCAAGGAAAAGAACTGTGTCTGCTTCAAAGACAACTTCGTTGGCTGGTTTCCAACCAACACGGTAAGCAGAACCAGTCAAACCTTCGTAGTTCCATTCAAACGCTTCAAAGTTTTTACCAGTTGTGATGATTGGTGCTTTGATTTTACGTGACAATTCAGTAATCACTTCACCAGCTTTGACACCACCGTAACCAGCGTAGATCACTGGACGCTCAGCATTGTTCAAGATTTCAACCGCTTTGTCGATTTCAACTTCGTTCAAGGCAGGAGCGATGAATGAACGCTCGTAAGAACCTGAACCGTAGTATGAATTTTCGTCGATTTCTTGGAAACCGAAGTTTACTGGGATTTCAACAACGGCTGGACCTTTTTTAGAAACTGCAGCACGGCAAGCTTCGTCAATTACTTTTGGCAATTGCTCAGCGTAAGCGACACGTTTGTTGTAAACAGCGATACCGTTGTACATTGGGTTTTGGTTGAGCTCTTGGAAGGCATCCATGTTGAGTTCGTTGACTGGACGTGATCCAAGGATAGCAAGGAATGGAGTGTTATCCATAGCTGCATCGTAAACACCGTTAATCAAGTGAGTCGCACCTGGACCACCTGAACCAACTGCAACCCCGATTGAGCCGCCGAATTTAGCCTGCATAACGGCAGCGAGAGCACCGGTTTCTTCGTGGCGAACTTGCAAGAAGCGGATATCTTTGTCTTCAGCCAAAGCATCCATGAGTGAGCTGAGTGTTCCTGATGGGATACCGTAGATGGTGTCTACGCCCCATGTCTTCAATACGTTGAGCATTGCTGCAGATGCAGTAATTTTCCCTTGAGTCATAATAACTCTCCTTCAAAATTAAATTATTTATCGAAAACTTTCAGATAATATAATGAAAACGTTTCAATAAACTTACTCTACAAATTTATCACTTTTTCCACCGCTTGTATAAGAATATGCTCAGGAACGCTTTAGAACTATTACATAACAATTATGAGATTTTTCTGACTTTTGAAATGTATATTATAATAGATTTCAGAAAAAGGTGAACGTGACTCTCGCTGACCTTTGAAACTGGGGAAGATTTTAATTCAGAGCAAATTAGAAATTTAAGGGCTAAACATGCTATAATATTGATAGGTAAACGAAAACATTCCAAATAGTAGGTGAAAAGATGATCAGAGAAGCCAGTCCAAACGACCTAGATGAATTACTCCATTTATATCTCTCCTTGCACGAGACGGCCATTCCAGAAAAAAGTCCAACCTTACAAAAAATCTGGCAGCGCATGGTAGAAGACCCAGACCACCATATCATTGTCAAAGTGCTTGACGGAAAGATTGTTTCTTCTTGTATTTGTGTCGTCATTCCCAATCTCACGAGAGGACTACGCCCCTACGCCTTGATTGAAAATGTCGTTACTCATCATAACTTTAGAGGCAAGGGCTATGCTAGTGAATGCCTTGATTTTGCTAAAAAATTAGCGACCGAAGCCAATTGCTACAAAATGATGCTGCTGACGGGCTCCAAGAAAGAAAGCACCTGGGAATTTTATAAACGGGCTGGCTACAACCACCAAGACAAAACAGCCTTTATCCAGTGGCTAGACTAAAGCAAGCAAAAATCTCTAGTGAATATAGAAAACGAGGCTGGGACAAAAGTCCTAGCCTCTCAATTGTCTTTGGATCGTCGAGCAAGACGCAGTGGTTGAGTGGGCTCTACTAAGCTGATTTCATCAGCTTTTACAGCCCTACTCAACTGTGCGGAGGTGGGACGACGAAATCGAATTCTAACGAATTACCGATTTCTGTCCCACTCTCGTTTTGAAATTTCAATTTTAACTGCTTGAATAGGCAAGCTAAGATAGAAGTATTTTCTCAAAGATAAGGCTGAAGAGCTTTTGACAACGTCGCATAGCCAGCAATGGTCAAATGTAAGCCATCCGTCGTAAAATCCTCCCGCAGCTGACCGCTCTCATCCAAGAAGTTATCATAAAGGTCGAGAAAATGGACATTGGTATAGATGCTTGCTAGGTCTTGGTAGGCACGATTGAGGGCTTGGATTTTCTCGTTCGTTCGGATATAAACCGTCCCTTTGTACTGCTCCTGCTCATTCACAGGCAGGACGGACAGCAACTGGATCTGAGCCAGAGGATAGTCGCGGGAAATCTCCTGAACAACCGCTTCCAGATTGGCCAAGGTTTCAGTCTGAGCCATCTCCTTGCCAATGTCGTTGGTTCCAATCAGGAGAAAAACCTTGTCCAGAGCCTGCCCAAAAAGATGGGCATCCAAGTTCTCTAAAAGCAAATCAGTCTTGTAGCCACGAATGCCACGATTGACCAAAGTTTTAGGGCTTTGCAATAGCTCATGCAGCGGAAAATATTCCACAATCGAATCACCGATAAAAATAATCGCTGGCTCTTTTACTGCAAGCTGATTCAGATCCCGATAATTTTTCTGGATCTTTGCCTGCTCATTTAAAAGCCACTGTTCTAATAGTTGAACTGCCATTTAGACTCCTTTTTTCTAAGTATTGCTCAATTACCTGCAAAACGCCGGCCTCTGCATTGGCTGGTGCCAAGCGACTGGCAATGCGCTTAATCTTCTCATCCCCATTTTCCATCGCATAGGAAAAATCCGCTAGTTCCAGCATTTCCAAATCATTTTCGCTGTCGCCAAAAGCCATGATTTCCTTGCTTTTGATTTGCCACCGATCCATGAGCTGACGAAGTCCCCAAGCCTTGTGAAGACCTTCTTGGATAATGTCAATCGCACCATAGCCGCTGGTCACAGCACTCAATCTTCCAGCAAATGCTGTATTGATCTGCTGCGTAATCTCTGCTGCTTGCGCTTCATCTACCACAACGCTCATCTTTAGCACTTCTTCAAACGGATGATCTTGCAGATTGGGCACAAAATTCATTCGTTTGTAGAAATGGACCGCCATTTCTTCTGTCATAATCTTGCTAATCATCGGAAAATCAGTGCCATCCTGAACAAAGCCACCTTTAGTGGAAGTGACCACCAGATGCACCTCTCGTTCTTGACCCTGAAAATAAGCCAGCGTATCCGCAATCAAATCAGGCTGCCAGAAGGTGCCCAGCAACATTTCATTCTTTTCAAAGATTCTAGCGCCGTTGGCGACGATCAGGGTCATACGCTCTGTCAAATCGCCCAACAATAAGCGCATTCGTTGAATTTCATTGCCCGTCGCAACGACAAACTTGATATCCCGCTCCTCCAGCTGGTCTAGGACTGCTGTCAGGCGTGGCAAATCCAGCTCTCCTCGCGGATCCAAAAGGGTGCCGTCCATATCCGTAGCGATCATTTTAATTGGCATCTTCCCACCTCATTTCTATAGTCTCAGATACTTATTTTTCACTTTATTCCATAAATATTTGAGATAACCTTTCCCTTTTAACTTTTCGACTAATGATTTTTCAAAGTTTTTTACTTGAGCATCTACTTGACTTTTAGCGCTTTTCCCTGAAATCGCATAGTGACTTCTAGACGTATGGTAACCAGCCGAGCCTCGATTATTCTGAGGGGCTTTGAAAGCTTGCCCGCCATTTCGAATCTCCAGCTTACGAAACTGGGGATCCCACTGGGCTGGACTTTTGACATCGTAATAATAATGGGAACTATGATTGAAAAGCGAGGGTTTCTTCCCGTAATTAAAACTGGCTCCATTAACTAGCCCATTTTGACTGCTACTTTCCGGATCCAAAACATTAAGGAATCGCCCTTCCCTATCTAGAATAAACTCGGTATGGAAACGATGGAGAATCTTGATATTGGCCTGATAGGGCTGCTGGTCTGGGTAGGTCACCTGGCCCTTATTGACAAAGGCTTTATTGTGCAGCCGTGAAGATTCCCATAGCTGGCAGTCTAGATTAGGGTGCGCCTGAAAATAGGCTACAAGAGCCTGGCCGTCTGTCATCCCCAGTTTACGAAAATGCTGTCTGACCCACTGAACTTGCTGACAAGAAATAACGTAGCGAAACTGGTGCAACTGACCTTTTAATCTTTGATTGCCACTGTCTGCAATAAAGTCTGCCGGAGAAAAAGCATGCCGAATCGTTTGAGAAAACTGATGCCAAAAGGGAGAGTGTGGCGATAAGTCCGGATGTATACGTGAGAGCAAGCGGGTGATTTCTGCTGCTTCCCCACTCAATTCGTCAGGCATATCCATATAGAACATAGCTAGCTTCAACAACTTCTCAGCTTGCTGGGGCTGGACTGCTTGGCATTCAAAAGACCACAGTTTCTGAAAGAGCGGACTGCCAAATATAAGGGCCTCCTCAAAAAAAACTTGGCGAGCTGATTCATGCGGCAATGACGCTATTTCTGCTAGAAAAACTTTATCAAGAACAGCTTGAGACCAGCCGCGCGCTTGTAATTCTAGGCAGTATTGCTCGATTTCTACTTCCATCACCATCCACATCCATCATATGAAATTTCTTTAGCACCGTTTAGGGCTCCGCTAGCAGGTTCATGCAGCCTTCGATACCTCTCCTATTTATCTCTAAATATGCCAAAATTTCATGTAAAAGTCAACGTACAATGGAACTTTCGGCCTCAAATTGTATTCTTTCAGCATTTTTTGCTATACTAGTCTTAGGAAAACAACGAGGACAAAAGATGACGCCAAATAAAGAAGACTATTTAAAATGTATTTACGAGATTGGCACGCGCCAGGGAAAAATCACCAATAAAGAAATCGCCCAGCACATGCAGGTTTCTCCGCCGGCCGTGACGGAGATGATGAAGAAAATGCTGGCTGAAGAACTCCTAATCAAGGACAAAAAGGCCGGCTACCTGCTGACCGACCTAGGCCTGCAACTGGTCTCTGACCTCTACCGCAAGCACCGATTGATTGAGGTGTTCTTGGTCCAAAAGCTGGGCTACACCACGGACGAAATCCATCAGGAAGCCGAAATTCTGGAACATACCGTTTCTGAGCGCTTTGTCGCAGGCTTGGAAAAAATGCTAGATTTCCCAGAGACTTGCCCTCATGGTGGCACAATCCCAGCCAAATACCAGCTGCTGAAAGAAAAATACCATCAAACTCTGGCCTCCGCTCAAGAGCCCGGTAACTACCTCATCCGCCGTGTCCACGACGACTTTGAGCTTTTGGCTTATCTGGAAAAGCACAATCTAAACATAGACCAAGAAATCAATTTCCTCCAGTATGACGACTACAGCCAGCTCTATCAACTGGAAGTGGATGGCCAAGTAATCCAAGTTAGCCCTATGATTGCCCAGCAGATTTATGTGGAAAAACTATAAACAAAAACCAGTTCAGACTTTTTAGTCTTAAACTGGTTTTTTTATTGACAAAAATAAGATGTCGAAATATAATAAGTATACTTATAAAATATTTAGAGGAAAAGCTAATGGAAACATCGCAGTTTAACTCCATCTACAAGGATGAATATAAAAAATCAACCGGTCTGCTCTTTATCCGCGCCTACCACAAGTGGCATGGGCTGATTAAAAATGAGCTGAAAACCATTGATTTAACCCATCCCCAATTTGTCATTCTGACCACTCTTGCTGCACTCCTGCGTCAGCAAGAATGGGTAAGTCAGACCGATATTGCTCGATTCTCTGACATGGATGTCATGACCGTATCCCAAATCATCCGCCTCTTGGTCAAAAAAGAATTGATCATGCGGGAAGTCCATCCCAAGGACAGCCGTGCCAACATCATACTTCTAACGGATACGGGACTGCAAAAAGTCAACCAAGCCCTTCCTCTGGTAGAAGGCATTGATCAGACATTCTTTGGAAAATTAGAAAATAAAACAGAAGTATTCAATCAACTCTTAATGAAACTGGAGGCAGAAAATGACTAGATTTTGGATTGGTGTCGTATCAAAAGAACACGTCCTAAGAGGTGTAGAGGGGGGCTTTTGCCAAGTCTGCCATGGAAAGAAAGCACCGCTGAACCGAATGAAAAAAGGAGATTACCTTTTGTACTACAGCCCTAAGTATCAGCTGAATGGTCAGGAAAAGCTGCAGGCCTTTACAGCAGTTGGCAAGATTCTAAATGACACAGCCTATCAAGTAGAAATGTTTGAAGATTTCTTCCCTTTTCGACGTGACGTCAGCTACTACCAACCTGTCAAAGACTGCCCCATTGAACAGGTACGGCCACATCCCGAATGGCGCCAATATGCTTCTCAGATAAGATACGGACATTTCGAAGTTTCAAAAGAATTTTTTCTCTATATCTTTGAACAGATGAAGGAAGAATAGGAGGCTGGGACATCCTGACCTCCTATTTTTTCGTATCCGATATCATATGCTCTATAATTGTTTTAGCAGGAATTATGGAGTTTTTTAGGAAAAATCCTATCTACCTTACTGAAAAGAATAAATCAAATCATATCACAAACCTCCTAGAAAGACCAAGGCTTTTCTGATCAAAATAATACTCTAGACACTTCCACTTCATCAAGTTTTTTAAAAGAAAGAAAAGATCCTATTTACCCCCCTTGCAAACCTTTTCACTTTTTGCTAGAATGATGTCAAAAAATTAAGAAGGACAAAATTATGCCACAAAATCTCTTTAAAGAATTGGCCCAGCTGGAGCAAGTGGAAGCTCTAGCTCTCGGAGGTTCACGGGCCGGCCAGCATTTTGACCAAGACTCAGACTATGATGTCTATGTCTACCTGAGCGCTCCTATTGAGCCAGCTATTCGCCAAGAAATCCTCAGCAAGTACTGCTCCTATATGGAAATCGGCAATCAATTTTGGGAACTGGAAGACGACTGCGTCCTCAATAATGGTATCGAGATTGAGCTGATTTACCGCTCGCTGGACGACTTTGACCAAGACCTGCGAACTGTCGTTTTAGAGCACCAAGCCCAGAATTCTTACACTACCTGTATGTGGTACAATCTGATCCACAGCAAGATTCTCTACGATCGAGACGGCCGCTATGCTGCTCTCCAGAGCAAGTACAGTCTGCCCTATCCGGCTGAGCTGAAAAGGAATATCATCAGTAAGCAGCTCCTACTTCTCGACCAAGCTATGCCAGCTTTTTCAAGACAGATCAAAAAGGCCCTCAAGCGCCAAGATCTGCTCAGCATTAATCACCGCAGCAGTGAGTTTTTCGCCTCTTACTTTGATGCCCTCTTTGCCCTCGATGAGCAGCTCCATCCAGGCGAAAAGCGCATGCTCCAGTATGCCAAAGAAAATTGCTCCCGCCTGCCTCAGGATTTTGAAGCCAATATCCAAGACTACTTCCAACATCTCTACCAGCCAGACCAGCAACAGAAAGCGGCCCTAGCCTTGGATAGCCTCCTAGACAATCTTAAGCAATTGATTGAAGCATCCATCTAGAATTTCAACAGATAAAAAGCTCATGAAACCAGTTTTTCAGCTGGTTCATGAGCTTTTTGCTATTTTCGACAAGCAACCTAAGGCTTATTTGTTAAAGATTGACTGCCTGAAGTCGTCTGTTTCACGAAGATAGGCGTTGTAAATCTTCTTCTTGAGCAGGTTGACCCAGCTAGCTTCCACACGATTTGTCGCATTGGTAATGTTGCGCACATCCTCTGCGACCGCTTCGTCCATCAGCTTCTGCATCTCTGCATACGAGCGAATGGTTACTTGCTTGGTACTGTTAGGATTTCTGAGTTCGTACTCAATGGTGATTGGTTTGAGCTTGGTTAGCTGGTCAATCCGCTCTTGGTACATGGCCTTCTTGAAGGCCGCCCATGAAGCATATTCACCCTTGAATACATTTTCCAAGACCTTCTGATCTGTCACCAGACCAACGTCTCTCCTGAGCCAGCCATCCCAGGTCGTCTTGCCTTCTGCAGCAGCCTCTTCGGAGAATTTCCCTGAAACATAAGGGACAAATCCTTCATGGTAGCCCTTGGCTGCCAGCAATTCATAGGCTGTGCGACGGAACATGACGTCTCCCGGCGCCCCATTTGGATTGCTCAAGGCTGAGTAGATTGGCGAGAAGAGGCTGAGACTGAGGTAGCCATTACGCGGATACTGTCCGCTATCCTTATTCTCCCGACGGGTGATGACATCATTGTCAATCAGGGATTCAAAGCTGGTCAACTTCTTGATTTCTTCTGCGGTGAAGCTGCGCGTCTGGTTACCAGCATGGGTCTGATTACCATATTTATCAGTGATATAGTAATTCTCCATCTTTCTGAACCACTGGAGCTTGGCTGCATCACTCTGCTTGACCATTGAAGTACCTTCTAAGTAATCCAGCGTGTAAATCATGTCAAACATACCATGGACATAGTGCTGCAAATCTGCTGCATTTTGGACACGTTCCTTAAAGTTATAGGTATGCATCCTTGTCTTAGAGTCCTTGTCCGTCTTGAAGAGGGTATTGAGGGTGATGGTAGGCTCATTTGGACTTGGTGTAGACTGCAAGAGACCACGAGCATAGAGCTCAGCCCCCAGTCCTTCGCGGCGACCATAACCTTCAAAGTAGATCGAACCATCAGAGTTATGCGTCATCTCATGGGTGTAGACGGAGTTCCCATAGTCTTCTAACAAGCGAGCAGCATCAAAGTGGGTGACACTTCCCGTAGCATAGGCATTGTATCCCTTGCTTGGATACCACTTACCGGCTGGTCCAAAGAATTCTTGCATAGCTAGTGATTTCTTGTCATTAGCTGGAGCCCAATATCTTTTACCATCCTTGTCAACCAATGAGAATCCATCGTAAACCAGAACAGAACGGAAGAGCTTGTCCTTGCTTTCAGGGCTTAGGATCTTATACCAGAAATCATAGTGGTCACGCTGCCATTCAGCTGACTTTCTAACTCGGTCTTCGACATACTCAACCAATTCTGCATCTGTTCGCACCCTGTTATTGGCATCAAGGCGGTAGCGATCATAAGCTCCCATGGAGACGGTGGACATATTGGAGATGACATAGACACCCTTCTCAGTCATGGTCAGGAGTGGCAGGAGCATGCCCTTATGTTCCCAATTATCCGCAGTAATCTTGTCGTAAACACCGACAGAATACTTACTCTTGCCCTCGGCTGCATCCTGAAGCTGTCTGGCTTCTGCCACATCCGACTTGGACTCAACGATATAGGCTTTTGTATTGGTCTTGAGCCATTCGTTATTGGTCTTGTCTGGAAGGAAGAGCTGGCGATAGCTTTCCAGATAGTTGAAGAGGCCGCGCTTGCCAGTCGCTTCAGAGAGCGAGTTATCGTAGGCCAGATGGTTGTTCTTGGCCTTGAGATTTTCAAAACCAGACTGACCAAGTGAAATAATGGTATCCAGTGTTGAAGCATTATGATTTCCAAAGAAGTCAAATTTATAGGCCGACAAATCCTTGACATTGGTCTTGTCATAGTTGATATTATACCAACGGTTGAGATAGGTCAGACCCAGCAGGAAGGCTTCCTTATTGGCTCTAATCTTCTGAGCTACATAGTCAGCTACAACATCGCCTTCAGTATTGATGGACTTGTCCATAGCCAGAACCTTACGCAACTCTTCTGCCAACTTGGTCTTGACTTGCTCAAAGGCTGTGTCCATATAGAGCTCATCCAGAGAAGCATCTGCATTCACACCTAAAACAGTTCGCATATTTGGTGAGTCAAGGACAACCTTGTTCAACTCTGGCAGCACTTGATTGAGAATTCTGCTATAGTCTGATAGGAAGGTTTCTGGTGTATAAAGGAGGTCTAAACCATTCACAGCATACTCTGCGATAGATTGATGTTTGAAGTCTCCTTTATAGGTCAGATTTAGATAATCAACCGTCTTATCCTCAAAGTGCAACATCAGGCGATTAATCGCAGTCTTGTTGCTATGGATATCGGTGATCATCTGGTCGCCCTTCATCGGAACCACATCCAGCAAATACTCTCTAGTAAGCTTGTGATTATCTGGAAGTTTATTGCCGTAGGCAACGATGGTTTCCTTATTATAGAATGGCAGGAGTTTTTCCATATTGGCATAGGCTATCAGACGGTCTGCACGAGCATTCTTTTCCTTACTGTAGTCAACAGTGTGGAGATTGAGATTGCTGTCCTCTAGCGTGGTCGTAATGTCTAGGCTAGCCAGCTTCTCTTCAGCCTCGTCCAAAGTCAGAGTAGAAGTGACAAACTGATCATTACCTAAAGTTTCGTTTCCTTCAACGGCATAGGCTTCTTTTATGCGATCATTCTTGTAATCTTGGTCGCCAGAAATGCTGTAGACATTTGTACCGCTGACATTGCTGATAACATTGTCAATCAAGCCATTGAAATAATTAGAACCAACCACTCCGCCGATTTGACCATTCTTCGTAGAATTTTGGATCTTTCCAGTCACATAAGAACGGCTGATGCGGGCATTGTCTTCCAAGCGACCGACCAGACCGCCGAAGCGCTGCTCGTTTGTTCTAGCACCTGCCAGAATGGTCACATCCGCCCTGCTCTGACTCAGCAAGGAATTTCCTCCCTTGAGGTTGGCAACCAAACCGCCGACATTATAAGCCTTGTACTGCTTGTCATTGGTCTGGATAGTTCCCGTAAAGGAGCTGTTGGTAATCTGGCTATTGCTTGCAACAACGACCAAACCAGCCACTTGCGAAGCATTGCCCACTACCGACACTCTACCTTGGGCAGAAACATCCGTGATTTGCGCATTATCTGCACTACGGGCCAAGGCAGCAGAGTCATAGGTTCCGACAATATTGACCTCTTTCAGGTCCAAATTAGAAATAGAGGAACCGCTCTTGAGGTTTTCAAATAAAGGCTTGGCTAGATTATAAATCGCATACTGCTTGCCATTGTGATTACCAGTCAGACTGCCTGTGAAGTTTCCTCGGAGATAGACATAATCCGCAGGTGCCAGACTGACCTCGCTCGCATCCAAATCGGCTCCAAGAACAAAGTTGCCAGCCATATTTTTCTTCATGGCGTCTACCAAACCAGCAAAGCTTGTGTAGACATTTTGCTGACTAGGTACTGCCCTGCTGATATAGAAGTCATAGCCAGACTTGTAGCCTGTGTCGCCCTCTTGTACCAGCTCAGGTAGAGAGACCCTTACCTTGTAGACAGCCTTGCCATCCTTCTGGCCTTCTGCCATGCTGTGAACTGGCAGGAGCATGTCCTTGGATTCACTCGATTTGACTTTGACAAAGTAGGTAGACAGGTCCGTCGGTATAGTGCTCATGGAAACGACACGCTTGAACTGATCCTTTTCTTTTCTGTAAAACTCTGCCGAATCAATATCACGGAAGGAAATCTTCTTGTATTGCAACTCAAAGTTGCGGCTATCTTTTTCAAGATCAGTCAGGCTGCCAGCATCCAGCTCATAAGTCAACTTGGTTTTCAGGGTATAGCCTGTATAGTAGTCCAAGTTATCAATCTTCAGACTTCCTGCCACATTGTCAATCGGAAGCGAGCGAACAAGCTGGTCTCCCTTGTACAATTCAGCTGTCGCTGAGCGCAGGGATTTTGTCTTGTCTTTCAAGCTGTATTGAACCGTGACCGACTTGTCCTCTGGATTTTCTGTCAGACTTAAGATTGAAACTGTCGGCTTGACCTTAGGCACACCATTTAGAGCGGCCTTGCTTGCTGTCAGGCTGGCAAAAGCTTGATTGACCTGCACTTGTGTGGCGGTTTGATTATTCAGAACTCCTTCTGCCTTGGTCAATTCGTTCGTATAAGCGGCTTTCTTATCTGCATCAGCATTCTTATATTGGACGGTTGTCTGCACAGTGCTGCCCAAAGCATGTTCATTTTGCAAACGCGTTTTGTCCACTTCAAGCCCCTGTAACTGAACTTTAGCTTGATTAATTTGCTCCACCAGCTGATTGACTTCCGCCTGGCTGGCTTGTGACTGATTGAGAAGTGCATGGCCTGCAGTCAAAGCGGTATCATAGGCTGCTTGGCGACTTTGACTATCGTTGAAATAACGAGCCTGAGCCTTGATTTGCTCCGCTTCTGTCAGTAGATTGTGAAGCGAAATCAAATCGAACTCTTTCAAGGCTTCCACTTGCGGGGCATCGCTTGGTACCATGTGCGGTTTTATTGTGCCGACTTTGACAAGCTGAGCAACTGCTGCCCGCGTTTCCTCGTTGGACAGCTCTTGGCGGGCAAGTTCTTGACCGTTAGAAGTATAAACTCTAGTCTTGATGGTTCGCTCGCCTAGCACTCCTGGAGTGACGATGCGGCGAGCGCCTTGAACTAGCTCATCCGTCTCTTCCTCTCGCGTAGTGAAATCGATTTTCTCTACTCGCGTTTCATCCCTATAAGTAAGCGGATACTCTGGAAGGGCAGATGCTTGCGGGGCGGTGCTCGGTACCATATGTGGCTTGGCGGTACCAATTTTGACAACTTGCGTAACTGAGGCTAGAGTTTCCTCATTGGACAACTCCTGACGGGCAAGTTCTTGGCCGTTGGAAGTATAGATACGAGTCTTGATGGTCCGTTCGCCCTGCACTCCTGGAGTGACGATGTGGCGGGCACCTCGTACAAGCTCATCCGTTTCTTCCTCTCGAGTGGTGAAGTCGATTTTCTCTACTCGCGTTTCATCCCTATAAGTAAGCGGATATTCTGGGAGGGCAGATTCTTGCGGCGCAGTGCTCGGTACCATATGTGGCTTGGCGGTGCCAATTTTAACAACTTGTGCGACTGGAGCTAGCGTTTCCTCGTTGGACAACTCTTGGCGGGCAAGTTCTTGACCATTGGAAGTATAAACTCGAGTCTTGATGGTCCGTTCGCCTTGAACACCTGGAGTAACGATACGGCGAGCGCCTTGAACCAGCTCGTCCGTTTCTTCCTCTCGCGTGGTGAAGGCGATTTTCTCTACTCGAGTTTCATCCCTGTAGGTCAGCGGATACTCTGGGAGGGCAGATGCTTGCGGAGCAGTGCTCGGTACCATATGTGGCTTGGCGGTGCCAACTTTGACAACTTGCGTGACTGGGGCTAGCGTCTCCTCGTTGGACAACTCTTGACGGGCAAGTTCCTGACCGTTGGAAGTATAGATACGAGTCTTGATGGTCCGTTCGCCGGGTACACCTGGAGTCACGATTTGGCGAGCACCTTGCACAAGCTCATCCGTCTCTTCTTCACGTGTGGTGAAGGCGATTTTCTCTACTCGCGTTTCATCCCTATAAGTCAGCGGATATGCTGGTAAAGCGGGCTCTTGCGGAGCAGTGCTCGGTACCATATGTGGCTTGCCTGTGCCAATTTTGACAACTTGTGTGACTGGGGCTAAAGTTTCCTCATTGGACAGCTCTTGACGGGCAAGTTCTTGGCCGTTGGAAGTATAGATACGAGTCTTGATCGTACGTTCACCCTGAACACCTGGAATGACGATTTGACGAGCACCTTGGACAAGTTCATCCGTTTCTTCCTCTCGCGTGGTGAAGTCGATTTTCTCTACTCGCGTTTCATCCGTATAAGTCAGTGGATATGCTGGTAAAGCGGGCTCTTGCGGAGCGGTGCTCGGTACCATATGTGGCTTGGCCGTGCCAATTTTGACAACTTGTGTGACCGGAGCTAAAGTGTCCTCGTTGGACAACTCTTGGCGGGCAAGTTCTTGGCCGTTGGAGCTATAGATACGAGTCTTGATCGTACGTTCACCCTGAACACCTGAAGTGACGATGTGGCGGGCACCACGAACTAGCTCATCTGTTTCTTCTTCACGTGTGGTAAAGTCAATTTTCTCTACTCGTGTTTCATCCTTTGCAACCAACTCTAACTCAGGAAGTGCATGGACTGGAGCAGTTTCAGGAACTGTGCCATAATCAGTGAGCTCGGGTAACTCGTGCACGGGAGCACTAGCAGGAACGGTGCCATAATTAGTGAGCTCGGGGACTTCATGTACGGGAGCATTAGCAGGTGCCGTACCATAACCAGACAACTCGGGGACTTCATGCACGGGGGCGCTATCCGGAACGGTACCATAATCAGTTAACTCAGGCTTCTCGCGCACGGGAGCGGCATCTGGAACCGTACCATAACTAGTGAGCTCAGGAACCTCATGTACAGGAGCGCTGTCTGGAACGGTGCCATAATCAGTGAGCTCTGGTTTCTCGTGCGCGGGAGCAGTATCGGGAACCGTGCCATAGCCAGTTAACTCAGGGACTTCATGCACGGGAGCAGTATCGGGAACGGTGCCATAGCCAGTTAATTCAGGGACTTCATGCACGGGAGCACTAGCGGGAACCGTGCCATAACCAGGCAATTCGGGAAGCTCATGCACGGGAGCGGTATCGGGAACAGTACCATACTCCGTTAACTCGGGGACTTCATGCACGGGAGCGCTAGCAGGGACTGTGCCATAACTAGTAAGCTCGGAAACCTCTTGCACAGGAGCGGTATCGGGAACAGTACCATACTCCGTTAACTCGGAGACTTCATGCACGGGAGCAGTATCGAGAACGGTGCCATAGCCAGTTAACTCAGGGATTTCATGCACGGGAGCAGTATCGGGAACGGTGCCATAATTAGTGAGCTCAGGAACTTCATGAACGGGAGCGGTATCTGGAACTGTACCATAATCAGTTAACTCGGGGACTTCATGCACGGGAGCGCTATCCGGAACTGTACCATAGTCAGACAACTCTGGAACCTCTTGTACCGGGGCATTATCAGGGACCGTGCCATAACTAGTGAGCTCTGGAACTTTATGTATTGGAGCTTCTTTAGGTACAGCCTTATTTGCTGCAGTCCCGACTAAAACAACTTCTGAAACAGGCTCAGTGGTTACTTGATCGGAAACCTGCTTGCTCTCTATGACTTTTCCCTCAACACTATAGTGACGTGTTACGATCTTGCGAATCCCTGGAATGCCCGCGCGGATCACTCGAGATTGTCCTTCGGCTAAGTCATCTGAATACTGATACTCCGTTTTATAGGGAATTTCTTTGGTCTCGGTCCTTGCTTGACTTGTAAATTGCAGCTCTGATCGCTCATGAACAGGTGTTTGACGAGCAAATTCCCCTTCTTTAGCAGCAATTTCCTCCCTTTCCTTCTCGGAGAGATAGTCTCCGCCAGCAGGCTGCGCCTCTTTCGGAGCTTCAGTTTTCTTAGGGCGACTTGCTAGGTCTTTCAACTGCTGATCAGGCTGACTAGCTGAGGCTTCCTTTTGCAGAGCTGGAAGCTGAGAGTTTCCTCTTTGAGCTAGTTGATGCTGCGCTTCTTTTTTTAGATAACCAATATACTGGTAGCCAGCAATTTTCAATGGTTCTGGCAACTGATCGCCAACGGTCAACGTCAGACTTTGATTATAGGCAGCCAAATCCATACTGCTGATTGCCAAAACAGAAGCTGGCAGAGGCACAGAACCCAAGCCTGTCACCAGCAAAATAGAAGACAGGTATCTCTTGCCATTCTTCCCTCGCGCTAGCACTAAAACAACCAAGGCCAGTCCTGTAGTCGCAAAAGCCGCTCCCAAAAGACCTGACTCCCCTGTCTTAGGGAGCTTTCCTAACAAGCTTTCTTGCTTTGTCGGACGGTAAACCAAATAATAAGCGTCCGAATTTTCCTCCGCAAATTTGGGTAGTTCCTTCACAATAGCAGCTTTTTCAGCCTCAGTCAGATCGCTCTCCACCACATAGTGATACTGAACGAGGGTAGACTGATTGGCAGACGCTTCCGCTGCCTCAACAGAGCTGACAGCTCCTCCCATTGTGGTACACAAAAAGAAGCTTCCGATAGTAGCGGAAACTAGACCTACAGACAGCTTTCTAAAAGAATAGCGCTGGTATATGTCACCAGTGACTCTTTTTTTCATAAAATTCCCTTTTCTTCATATAATAAGCTAATAAAAATTTTACTGAATTTTACTCAAAATTGCAATCCCTTAGCCTGATAAAATACTTTTCTTTCAGCTATCGAAAAGGTCTCCATTTTAGCGACAAGTAAAAAGCAGATTCTCTGGGAGAGAACCTACTGTTTACAGATCATCCAAGCCCCAAATCCAACTCAAAGAGGCCGTACTCATGCTTGTCCCCTTGCAATTCTGCTGCATAGTGGCGCGTGACGGTATTTTGGTGAATCAAGGCGCCGATAGCCGAGGCTTGCCGTTTCTGCGCTTCTTTAAAAATCGGATAGGCCAAGGCAGAGCCCAAGCCCAAAAATTCCTCATCCACTCCCAGATACATAATCGTATAACGCTTGGCAAAGCGCTTGGTCCAGAAAAACTTGGCTAGGTTTAGAGGAGTCAGTTTTTGATAAACCAGAGAACCATAGTCCGGCATAGCAATCAGAAAACCTGCTAGCTTGCCCTCCTTATAGGCTAGCTTAACCATAGAAAAATCAAGAATATACTGGTATTTCTGAAAAATCTGACTGAACTGCTGACTAGAAATTGACCGATAAATCGGAAAATCTTGATAGAGGCGATTGAGGAGCTCAAAAACCTGCAGCGAAGCTTCTTCCCACTCCTGCTTCTTTGGAGAGCAAATGGTGAAACCCGCTTCTTCAAAAGACTCAAAGCGATGAGCCAGCTTGTCCTGATGAGTTTGATTGCTGACCTTGGGATAAAAATTGGACAGATAGCGCTCCTTAAGCTCAAAACCTGCAGCCCGCCACAGCTGAGGATAATAGGCTGGATTATGAGGTTCTCCAGTAAAAGGAAGCTCCTCTGTTCCAGTCAGCTGCATTCGATAGCCCAGCCAAAAACTTGCCTGTACGGGACCGATTATCTTAATCGCTCCGAGACTGCGAGCAAAACCTGCTAAATGCTCGATAAAAGCAGATGCAAGCTGTTGGTCATTGATTGATTCGAAAAATCCTAAGTAAGCAGCCTCATCATCTGAATAAAAGGTGAGAAGTCCGCGAATAGAAGGCTGACTGTTCATATAGCCAACAAAGGCATAGGTTTCTAGGTCAGAACTCAGCGGGTGACTGCCTTCAATCAAAGCCAGCTCTTCCTCTTCCGACTGCATGAGGTGGTCTGGCTGGTAAATCCGCTTGGGAAGAGCTAGAAAATCATCCAGCTCTGTCGTATTGGTTTTGACTGGTTTAATTTCCAGCATGGTCTTCCTCCTTGATCAGTCGAATCTTGCCAGTAAGGCCATCTATCTCAATCCAGTCGCCGTTTTGCAAGTGACTGCAGGCGCCTTTGACATTGACAATAGAGGGAATACCTAACTCGCGGGAAATAATGGCCGTGTGCGAGAGCAAAGACCCCTGCTCAGCAATGACACCCTTGGCTTGGGTCAGAAGATAGACCCAGCCCGGATCGGTCATCTTGGTCACGATAATCCGATCCTGAGCAGACTCAATCTCCTGCACATCTTCCACGACCAAAACCTGAGCCTTAACGCAGCCAGGCGAGCAGCCAATCCCTTGTAAGTCTTGATTGCCCGTATTATGACTGCTGGTGCGGTTTTGCGGTTTCAGATATTTCTCAAAGACCTGTCCAGCAAAAACATAGCGACTAAAAGTTGGCAGCTCCTTATCAGCCTCCAACTTCTCTCGACGCTCGGCTATCAAGCTACTAACATCTCTGGGCTTTCTGGTCAACTCAAACAGCTCTTCCTTTGTCAGGTAAAAAACATCGTCAGGCATAGCCAGCAGCCCTTGATCGGCTAATTGCTGGCCAAGCGTTCGGAAAATCTGCCGCATCATGCCATAGATCCGTGTGCGGTTTAAGCGGGAGCTTTCCCGATATTTAACACCAGTCATGGCTCGCTTGCGAAGAAAATTCGTCCACCAGCCTGATTTTTGCTCCTCTTCTTCAAGTTTCTGAGGTGCCAACTTCTTCTCCTCTTGCTGGCACATTTGCAGCAGGAGCTTGAGCAGACGCTCTGGGTGCGTTCGAAAAGTTGGAGTTTCTAACTTCAACTCTTCTGGAGCCCGATCACCAAATTCATGGATAAAATGGACTATTTCTTGGACCAAAGGGTGCTGGCGAGTCAGAAAGACTGCTGGACTTTCACTTGCCATAGCCTGTCTAATCTCTGCATTTTCTTCTGATTTCAGCTGAGCTGTTAAAGCCTGCAGAGCCAAAGCCGGCCGCATACTTTCAATCTGCTCAATTCCCGCAATCTCAGCCTGAACAGCCCCGCCGCGACGCGACTTTTTCAGGAGTCCGGTATAGACAAAAGCATAGAGGTCATTGACCAGCGTAATGTCCCAGTGAGCCAGAATATCCTCTTTTAGCTTGCTGACCAAGGTAATCAAGGTCTCCGCATCTGCGTCGGGAGAAAAGCTCGCTTCGTATTCGCGCTGAATCTGGGCAAACTGCTCTTCCAATTGCCGCATTTGCTTGGGTGCCGTCCAAAACTCTCGAATAATGCGAAGCATGATTTGCAGGCGTTTGAAAGCAGATAGGGGCACCGGCATCTGAGGTACCTCTGTCTCTCGCACTCCCAGCATATCCTGCCAGATAGGAATGATTTTCTTCGAAAAAGGCAAAAGCTGCAAGAGCTGATACCAGCTCTGAATCTGGTAATAAACTCGGCTGTTGACCGGCTGCAGCATATTTTGAAAGGTGGCTTCATAGGCAGCCAACTCAGGAACATCCCTGCCAACCAAGCGCTGGGCAAGACTGCGGAAAATGCTGGCATAAGCCTCTTGAATAAAGCTAATAGTCAGAGGACTGGAAACGCCCGGATAGCTTTCTACAATATTGCTATTATCCAGAATAATCTGCTGTCCTTCTGGCAAGGTGGTAATAGGTCGTGCCTGCAAGAGATAGAGCTGACCATTTGCGAAGGTAAACTCCATATCCATGTAAGGTCCAAAAAGCTGACTTACCTGACTAGCCAAAGCTTGTAGCTCCTCGAGTTGTTCCTGTGACACGTCTGGTGAGTCCTCCGTCTGCTCTGTATAAAAGAGCTGGTCCTTGGGATGGAGCGTCACCATGGTTGTAGGAATCTTATCCTCGACAACCTTGTTTCCCAAGCCTCGACCGATAACAATAATATGCTCGTTCAGAATGCCCTTGGGATTAGCTGTGAAGTAAATCCCAGACAAGTCTCCCTCCTGCATGACCTGAACAATGCAAATCATCTGTGCCGGCTTCAAAGATAGGCCTTGCTCAAACATATAACTAAGAGCCGACTCCTGATAAAGAGAGAGCAAGGTCGCTTGGATAGCTTCTTTAAGTCCATCTGGCTTCACATTGAGCTGGCTCTCAAACTGACCGGCAAAGGAGGAGGCCTTCCCATCCTCAATGGTTGCTGATGAGCGAACCGCAAAGCGACAGTCTGTCTGAGAAAACTCCTGCCGAATCCAGTTTTCTGCTGCTGTCAGATCTTCCTGCGCAAACTGCTCTTTAGCCCAATCCTGCAATTGCTGACTGAGTTGGGACAAGTCCAACTCTCCAGACCGATAAGCTTCTTCCATCCGCTCCAAGTCGGCAGAGCTGGCAGATTCTTGAAAAAAGTCAAAAGCAAACACTGCAAAGTCAGGAATCGGCAAACCAGCAGCCTGCATTTTCAGCAAATGATAGGCCTTGCCTCCGACCTGGTCAAGCCCTGTCTGCTTGATTTTTTTCATCAAAGTACCCCCATCAAGAGATAAACAGCAACGGACAGAACCATGGTCGTCTCCGTGATATATGTATAACGCTCCACCCGCTCCCGGATATTAAAGCGAGTTGGATCCTTGATAAACTGCTCAAACTGGACAGTCATCCAGATGACATTCAGCACTAAGACCACTACTCCGACATGGGAAATATTCCAGAGAAGGGCGAAATTGGTCAAGATATCCAGCAGAGTCACCACCTCGATAAAGCGAGTGGCTTTTTTGTAACCAAAAAGCTTAGAATAAGTCACATACTCGGTCTCGTCTTTTGGCGCCCGAATCTTGCGGCAGACTTCCCAGATCAGACTTGGGAAATACATGGTAAAGGCCAGCAAGACGGTCGGTAGGGACAAGAGAGGCAGATTGTACTTGTAGCAAACAAAAGAGATAGTATAGAGATTCAAAATCATCATGACTGGATTATGGGTCACTAGAGCCAGAGGCAGAGAATTTTGAATCTTGTCACGCTTGAAGAACCAGAAGGACATGAGAGTTCCGTAGATATAGAGAAAGAGGAACCAGCCGATATTGTTCATAAAGAGGATATTGAGAAGTACAGACACCGCTACGATAAAGCTGAGGGCAATAGCCAAGTCCTTCTTTTTAACCCGGCCAGATGGCAGAGCCCGATGAGGAAAGAGCCGCCTGTCGGTCTCATAGTCCTTGAAATCATCTGCAATCCGCAGAATCATCAGAAAGACAAAAATCGTAAAAATCCCAATCAACTCCTGATGGTCAAAGTGAAAGGTGGTCACTCCGTCATTGAGCAGAAGGACAAAATAAATCTCAAAAAACATAATGGCAGCCACAAAAAAGCGCGGCAGCAAAGGAAACATTTCCTTATAATAAACAGCTAATCGTTTAAACATAGCTTTTCTCCAATCTTTTCACCCATTTGAATCTGGGTTTCTATTCCGAGGTCTGAGTAAGTCAAAATATCCTGATCCATGCGAATCGTGCCTTCCGGATAGAGGACAAGAATGGTTGAACCGCCCAGACCAAAGCAGCCCTTCTCCTGTCCCCTGACCAAATGGTCCTGACTGTGATTGTATATTCTTCCGACCAAGAGAGCGCCTACTTCCATCTGCAGGACAGGTCCTAGGTCGGTATCTAAAAGACAGTATTCTCTTTTATTTTCCTTGTAAATCAAGCGCCACTTCTGGGCTACCTGCCTAACCGTATGCAAGCGGCCCTTGATTTTTCGACTTAGGGTAATTCTGCCGGATTCAGCAGCCAGATAGCGGTGCAGGTCTTCCACTCCCAAACGATAGATAAGCGCTGTTCCGCCAGTGAACAGCTGATCTAAGTCATCATCCAACAGTAACTCAGCTAGCCTGTATGTCTGCCCTTTAATCATCAGCTGCAAGTCCTGACTGATGGTAAAAACCTCTAACTTAGCATCCGCCACAGCCAGTACTTGACTGTCAGAACAGACCGGACGCAGATTGGGCTTGATTTTTCTCTGGAAGAAAGCCGAGAAGCTAGAATAGGGGCCATCTTCATAGTCAGCTAGATCCAGCTGATAACTTTCAACAAAAGCTGCTATTTTCTTTCGAGAAAATGCAGTATAGTCTTTCAAAGTCAGAAGATAAGACAGGCTAGGTCGAGTCAAGATAGGCAATAGGAAGCGACCCCAAGCAGTACCATAAAGCTTATCTAACAGCCCCGCCTTGTATTCTGTCGGTTCCACTACTTGGCCAGTCTTTCTCTGATAGACCTTAACCATGCGGGAGAACCCCCAGACCAATCAGACTTGCAACTGCTAGAATCGCAAAAGCCAGATAGGCCAGCTTGTTTGGCTTGGGAATCCGGCAGTTGTAGACAAATAGGAAGGGCAGCAAAAGAGACAAGCCCAGCCACACCCAGGCATAGAGACCAGGTGCCAGCCATTGACAGACCAGATAGGTCAGAGGGAAAAAGAGGGCACTGTAAGTCACGGGCAAGCCGATAAAATATGAGCTCGATCCTTCATCATGCTTAGCCAAGCGGTTAAAATGCGCCAAGCGCGTAACTGCAGCCAAGACATAGAGGACAGCCAAGATGATATTGGCCGCTCCCAAGGGCAGCTGAATCATGAGGAGCACCGCCGGGAGAGCCGCAAAGCTAATCATGTCGCAGAGCGAATCAATCTCAATGCCAAAACGCTTCTGACTTTCAGTACGCTTCATCCGTCGCGCCACCACGCCATCAAAGAGGTCACAGATACCGCTAACGATAAAGGCCATCATAGCTAGCCGCAGCTGGGACTGAATAATGGCATAAACTGCCAACAGTGCAAAGGCAGCGCCTATATAGGTCAGGATAACAGATTTGTCGTATTCGCCGATAAACAAAGCTTCATTCTTCTTCATGAATTCTTATTTCTCCTCTTCTTCCATCTAGAGTAACCAGCATGCCAGTTTCTAGCAGCTGAGTTGCATTCTTGGCGCAGACCAGAGCTGGAACCCCACATTCCCGAGCGACAATAGAGGCATGACAGAGAACTCCGCCGTACTCTGTCACAAGACCGCCCAGAATACCGAAAACATAACTCCAACCCGTATCTGTATAGCGAGTGACAAGAATTTCTCCCGGCTCAATCGTCTCAATATCAGCCAAATCCAAGAGCACTCGAACCCGACCGGTTACCTGACCGCTGCTGGCTGGCATTCCCGTCAGCAGGGCCTGACTATCATGGGCCCCCTCTTCCAGGCTCATCTCTTTGTCAGTCAAATCACCCACTGGTTCAAAATTTCGATAGGCCTGGCAATAATGCTGATTACCTGCTGCTTCTTCTTGAAGCTGGTCGGCAGTCTTTTGCCCTTCCATAAAGGCAGTCAGACTTTCTTTCTTAATGTAAAAAACATCTTGAGAATCTTTCAGAAAGCCTTGCTTTTCATAGGCTCGGCCGAGTTTGAGGCTAATCTGACGAATGAGATGGTAATAGCGCGTGGAAATATCCTTGAACTCCTCTCGCCACCAGAGCAAGTTCCGCAGGTCTTGACTGATTTTTTCTATCTTTTTCTGCTTGACTTGAGATAGATGGGCAAGATTCAGTTTAGACTCTGAGACAGGACTGAGCGAAGCTTTGGCCGCTTGGTAATAAGCTGTATCAGCAACCAACTGTTGGACCGCTGTCAGAACCTGATGAGCATCTTCTTCATAACTAGCTACTCGCAAGTCCAGCTCCCGTGTCGAGTGATAGCCAAAAACCTTTTGAAAATCCTGAATCTTGATAAAATCTGCTCGCTCAGGATATTGTGCAGCCAGTTCCTGCAACTCTTCCACCGATAACTTCAGCCAATCGTCTGTCAGTTTCTCCTCTGCCAAAATAAGATCCGCAGCTTCCAGCATTCGAGCCAAAGGCTTGGTATGAGAAACATTTCCCAACTTAGCTATCAGTTGGAAAAATTCATCAACCGTCAGCCATTTGAGTAGACTGGTCTTTTTCATAGACAGCTGGACCGTATTGATGTAGGCCTGCCAGAAATAAGTTCCCTCACTGTCTAAATAAGCCTGATTTAGCACTAACTGCCAAAGACTCTCGACTTGCTGGAGCGGGCTTTGGTCGTTCAGTTCTCGTATTTCTTGATTTAGGCGGGTAAATTGCTGGCGCAGCTCTTGCAGCTTGTCTGGCGCCTGATGCAGAAAGGTTTTAGTTACTTTTTGTGTTTTCAAAGCTACCCGCAGGAAATTCAAGAGCAAGACTGGACTTAATTTGCTGGTAAAACCTTGACCTTGGTAGTCTTTAGTGACTCCCAGCTCATCATCAAAGTCTCGCTCAATATAGCCCGGAATCTGCTCCATACCTTGCTTGACCACTCCTAAGTTCCAGAAAGGCCGTGCATAGTGCAGGCGCATCAGCGGTGGCATCACACCATCTGGCTCTAGGCCAATTGCCAGCAAAAAGCTGGAGAGTGCCTCTTGCCAAGAATGACGGTAAAGGCTCCACATCAGGTTTGGACAGGGCTGGGCCGCCACGCCACCATCCCGAAAATTCGCCGTCGTCCAGCGGCCACTGTCGATTTTAGTTGGTACTGTCGTGATGGGCCGAGCCTGCAGTAGATAAACTTGCTCTTGTACGGTACACCACTCAATATCCATCGGCCGACCAAAATACGCCACAATCTCCAAAACCTGCGAGTGCAGCTTCTGCAAGACTGCCAGAGGGATTTCAGTCTTTTCAAACTGAAGCCAGTCTGGCTTGTACCAAGCAAGAGCTAGCTGCTCAGGATTGACTTGACCGCTAACCAAACTCTCAGCCGAGCCTTTTACATACTCAAGCAGCATGGACTGGTCCTGATTAGTCGCCACATCTAGGGAAAAGCAGACGCCGCTGAAGTCAGGCTCTATCTGCTCCTGAATCAGCACTGCCATGGCAAAATCCTGCTCTGCCAGACCCTGACGCTGCCAGTAAGCCAAGGCCTCTGGATTAAAAAGAGAAAGCAGACAGGAACGAATGCCCTGCTCAATTTCTGACAGTGTCCGGCAATTGCCAATCGAGTCATACTGCCCAGCAAATGACATGTTCTGCCCGTCTTCTAAAAGGGCACTGCTGCGAACGATATAAGCTTGATTTTCCTGACAAAAGTATGCTAACTGCTGTAGCCAAGCTAGCTCCAAGGGATACTGCTGCAAACGCTCCGCAATTTCCTCCTTACCCAAATGAATTAACTCTTTAAGTCCCTCTTTTGAGTATTCTGGCAGAGCTGCTCTTAGCCAAGCCATTACTTGGTCTGCCGGCAAAATCAGAGCCTTGGGAACCGAAAGCCCCAGCTGACAGAGGTTGATTAACTGATTGATTTTACCGCCATAGACGGCCGAAGGCTCTTTTTCCAGCCATAGTTCTTTCATCAAAAACTCCCATCTCACATACGGTTTTTCCTGAGCTTGGCCCAATAGAGCAGGCGATTGACTCCCAGATGCGTGCCCGCCCCCAGAATCAGTATGCCCAGCATCTGCTGCCAAGACAGAGGGATATAGAAAAGCAAGCAAATAATACAGCCAATCAAGGAATCAATCTGGTCGATCCAGATAAAAGTCCATTTCCAGCCATTCTCCGCCGTCTTGCCCTCTCTGATTTCCAACCGGCGCTTGATGAAGCTATTGGGCAACTCAAACAAAACATAGGCCAGCCCCAAAAGAGCCCCAAACACTAGATTAAAGAGCACGGTATTTTCGTAGAAGGCATAGACCAAGTGCAGCTTCTCTAGGGTAGGAATACTCTTCAAAAGCAAGCCCCAGAGAATCTGCGCCAAAGCTCCCCAGACAATCATGCCAAAGAAACCTTTCCAGGTCTTGTTGTCTCCAAAAAGCCTCTTCCCATCCTTTAACATCAGCCCAGCATCCATGGGTCGATAAGCCGCCTCTAGCAGTGAAGACTTGCAAAAGATCATATTCAGAACTCCAGCCAGAATAACCGGCATCAGGGTGATATATAAGGCAAGAATCGAACGCATACTTATTTCCTATTCTTTTTATGAAAATCAGTCTGAAAAAAATCAAAGGACTCCTCAAACTTATATATATCATTATACCATAAGTCGTAAAGCCCCTTTTCCAATAAGCCCTACACATCTGTCGCATCTGACAAGGAGCAACGCTTGACTCCCCTTCCGCTTTATCAACTCCAAAGCTGCCTGCTAGAATAATATCGCCTTTAAACCACACAAAAAGCCTCATAAGAACTTCTAAGGAAACCAGCATGGGCCATTAAAAGTTACTTATGAAGCCTATAAATATGAGTTTTCTCTAGAAAAGAAACAAACTATTTTTGCTTGGTCTTAAACCACTAACCTTCAAAAGGCGCGCAATTCTTTCACCGATTTTTGGTGTCAAGTAAAATAGTCACCGGTCCATCATTTACCAATTCCACCTGCATATCTGCTCCGAACACACCTGTCTTGACTGGCACTTGCTCAGCTAACAGCTGGTTAAACTTGTCATAAAAGGGACTAGCCATATCCGGCTTGGCTGCACCTGTAAAGGCTGGCCGATTTCCCTTTTTGGTATCTGCATGAAGCGTAAATTGGGAAATGGAAAGAATCTCCCCTCCAATATCTTGAACAGAAAGATTCATCTTATCTTCCACATCGGAAAAAATCCGCATATTGACAATCTTCCTGACCGCGTAGTCCATATCTTCCTGACTATCATCAGGCCCGACACCTACCAAGAGCAGGAGACCTTGTTCAATGCTGCTATGCAGCTGTTGGTCAATACTGACTTGAGCACGTTTGACACGCTGAATGACAATTTTCATATCTTTCCCTTTATTTCTGACTACTATCTACTCTGACAGGCTCGCACTTAGCCATTGGTTCGTTTGACCGAATACACCTCTGGCACGCTCTTGATCTTATCCACCACCGTCGTCAGCATGGACAGATTAGCAATGCCAAAAGAAACATGGATATTAGCAAATTTCATATCCTTAGTTGGCTGGGCATTAACCGTTGAGATGTTTTTGGTGGTATTAGACAGCACCTGCAACACATCGTTAAGGAGGCCAGACCGATTGAGACCATAAATGTCAATGTGAGCCGTGTACTCTTTAGTCGAATTATTTTCTTCCCATTCCACATCAAGCAAGCGCTGTTCGTAATTTTCCTGAGCCTTGAGATTCATGCAGTCTTGCCGGTGAATAGCTACGCCGCGTCCTTTGGTAATGTAACCAACAATATCGTCACCAGGCACAGGATTACAGCACTTAGCAATCCGAATGAGGAGACCAGACGCCCCCTGAATGACCACACCGCCTTCGTGCTTGACCTTAAGGGTGTCTTTTTTATTTTCGACCTTAACTTCACCACCCTTGACCAATTCCTCCGCCTCTGCTTTGGCCTTGGCCCGCTCTTCCTCACGGCGTTCTTTTTCCGTCAAGCGGTTGAAAATACTAATGGCACCGATCTCACCGAAACCAATTGCCGCAAAAAGCGCTTCTTCGGTCTTATAGCTGGTCTTTTGGAGCACATCTTCCATGTGCTTCTTGTCCATGTACTTATTGGCTACATAACCATTCTCCTGAAATTGAGCCTGCAAGAGCTCTCGCCCCTTAGAAATAGACAGCTCCTTGTCTTGATTTTTAAAGAACTGACGGATTTTATTTCTAGCCTTGCTGGTCTTGACAAGATTAAGCCAGTCACGACTCGGTCCAAAGGAATTGGCATTGGTGATGATTTCCACCTGATCCCCAGTCTTCAGCTTGGTATTGAGCGGCACCATGCGGCCATTGACCTTAGCTCCTGTCGCCTTCTCCCCAACCTTAGTATGGATCTCATAGGCAAAATCAATGGGTCCTGAGTCCTTAGGCAAAGAACGCACTGCTCCATCCGGTGTGAAGACATAGATTTCCTCAGCAAGATAGCTTTCCTTAACCGAATCAACAAATTCCTTTGCATCACCAGACTGATTCTGCAATTCCATCAATTCCTTGATCCAATTCATCCCGATGGCAGATTCCTTGCCGTCAACTTGACCCTTAATTCCTTTTTTATAGGCCCAGTGAGCAGCGACCCCGTATTCTGCGACTTCGTGCATTTCCTTGGTTCGAATCTGAAACTCAATCGGACCTTTAGGACCATAAACAGTCGTATGGATAGACTGGTAGCCGTTGGCCTTGCGATTGGCAATATAATCCTTGAAACGCCCCGGCATGGGTTTCCAAAGCTCATGGATGTAGCCCAGCATGGCATAGACATCACTGTGAGTGCTCAAAATGCAGCGAATGGCAATCAGATCATAGATCTCATCAAACCGCTTCTTCTTGTCCTGCATTTTGCGGTAGATGGAGTAAATATGCTTGGGACGACCATAAATCTTCCCATGCAGATTGCGCTCACCCGCGTAGGTTTCAATCTTGTGGACAACTTCCTCTACCAGAGCTTCCCGCTCTCGACGCTTCTCCTTCATCATGTGGGAGATTTTATAAAACTCCGTCGGATTGAGATAACGGAAAGACAAGTCTTCCAATTCCCATTTGACACTGGAAATCCCCAAACGATGGGCCAGAGGAGCATAGATTTCCATCGTTTCCTGCGAGATTCGCTCTTGTTTGTCTGGCCGTAAATGATTCAGAGTACGCATATTATGCAGACGGTCAGCCAGCTTGACCAAGATCACTCGAAGGTCTTCAGACATGGCCATGAGCATCTTGCGATGATTTTCCGCCAACTGTTCTTCGTGAGACTTGTATTTGACTTTCCCAAGCTTGGTTACACCATCCACAATCACGCGCACATCATGACCGAATTCCCGCTCCAGATCGTCCAAGGTCGCCGCCGTATCCTCTACGACATCATGCAAAAAACCACAGGCTACTGAAACAGCATCCAACTTGAGCTTGGCTAAAATTCCCGCCACCTGAATCGGGTGGACGATATAGGGCTCTCCCGACTGACGAGTTTGCCCGCTATGGCATTCCATCGCATAAATCAGTGCTTTTTGAACAAAAGCTACATCCTCTGCAGCTAAATATTTTTTTGTTAGGGCTACAACCTGATTCCCCGTTAAATTTTCTTCTTTTGGCATGCATTCTCTCCGCTTTCTTGCCTACTATTTTAACATTTTTAAATCAATATGAAAACCAAGAGGACTAGAATAAAAGTAAGGTGGCAGAATAGAACTACGTTTTCAAAGTTTTAGCTTGTCAACCTTGTTTCCGAGCTAAGGTTTAAAAACTTTCCTAGAGTTATAAACAGTTCCAGCCCCACGAGGTTGCTCGATAATCCATGGCTATTGAGCAAGCAGCTGCAACCTCAAGGATCTCTTTCTAATAAAAAGCGAGGCCGAGACACTTTTGTCTCAACCTCCGTGATGAAAATGATGTACTTTCTCCATATGAGCTATATCTTTTAGAAACTCATAATAGGCATAGATGAGGTAACCAGCAGAGGCTACACCCAAAATAGCTATTGATACTTCAAATAAGGTAGACAAAGACATGATAAACCTCCTCTCCTTATTTCAAACTACAATGTGCAAAGCGACCATCAGCGGCTGTTTCGTTTCCGATTTTTTCCTTTCTAGCCTGCCTCTGGATTCACCTTTATTATACCAAATTTAAGATAGGAAAACAATAAAAATCCCTTTATAAAAGCACTTTTTCCTGACAATTTTGTAAAGCTTGATGCTACTTCCGTTGCTCATTTCTCCACCTACCCTTTAACCAAAAAAGTTAGGAACACTTTCCTAACTTTCTTCTCTTTTATCATGAACACTCGAGACCAGAAAAATCACTTTTAAAAAGGGAGTTCCTCCTCTTCCAGCACCAAATCTGCTAGGTCTGCTCCAGTATTATTTTCACGGAGTGCTCTCTGAGCTCGGCTTTCTAAAAGCTGAAAACCACTGCAAAGAACTTCTGTCACATAATGAGTGGTTCCATCCTTTTCATAGCGGCGACTCCGCAATTCTCCATCCAGAGAAATCAAACTCCCCTTGCTAGAGTAACTTGCCAAGGTCTCAGCCAAACGCCCCCAGACAACAAGGTTGATAAAATCCGCTTCACGCTCTCCATTTTGGCTCTTATACCGGCGATTCACCGCCACTGTCGCACGCGCGACTGACTTGTCATTCGCTGTCTTGTGTAACTCTGGTGTAGCCGTCAACCGGCCAATGATGATGACTTTATTATACATATTCTTTCCTCCTATCTATTTATTCGCGAGAAAAGACAAAAAAATCGTGAAAATCACGATTTCCTTTTCTATAGTAAGTCTTAAGACTGCCAGTGTTTAGCTGGGTCAAAGGCCGTTCCGACCGTTTCACTATCGGCCAATTCAATGATACCACGTTTTTGTGGTGCATTTGGCAACTGAAGCTCCCGTGGGCTGCACATCATACCAAAACTCTTTTCGCCACGGAGTTCTCCTGGGAAGATGAGATTGCCCTTCGGCATCATAGCACCAGGCAAAGCTACAATCGTCTTGAGACCGACACGAGCATTCGGAGCGCCAGCCACGATTTGAACCGTCCGATCAGCTGCCACCTGCACTTGACAAATATTGAGGTGGTCACTGTCAGGGTGGGCTACCATCTCAAGGATTTCCCCCACAACAAACTTAGGATCACGGTCGTTAACCAGCTCCGCTTGGAAGCCTTCTTTGGTCAATTCTTGATTGAGAGTCGCAACCTGCTCATCCGTCAGCTGAACTTGTCCGCGCTCTGCAATTTCAAAAAGGTCTGACAGTTCAAAAATGTTCCAAGCCACTGTCTGTCCATTATCTTCGCGGTAAACACGCGCAACATTTCCTTTGCGCTCAGCAGCCAACTTAGCTCCCTGATCATCGGCAGCGATGACCATGAGAACATCTCCGACATGCTCTTTGTTGTATGTAAAAATCATTTCTTCCTCCAAAAATACTTTTAAAACTTCTTACAAATTTGCTAAAAAATCATTGATTTGACTCTTGGTCTTGCGGTCGCGATTGACATAGCGACCAATCTCTCGACCATCTTCCACGACAACCAGACTAGGAATTCCGTAAACGTCCCATTTTTGGGCCACAGCCATATACTGATCCCGATCCACCTCGACAAAGGTAAAGTCAGGATTCTCCGCTTCTATCTCTGGCAGAAAAGGCTTGATGAAGCGACAGTCTCCGCACCAATCTGCTGTGAAAAAGAAGACAGTCTTCCCCTTATGCTCTACATAAGAAGCCAGTTCCTCCATGCTTTGTGGCTGAATCATCACTCTTCCTCGTAGGTTAACTGACCATTCTCATAGACGAAGGTGAAATGGCGGTCGTCTTCTAGGACAACCCCTCCAACTGTACGGCTGTCGGTTGATTCATAAAGTTCTACATAGACCGTTGCAATCGGTCCTCGGCTGGCAAAAAATTCCCGCACGACCTGAACAATTTCTTCTCTATTACGCAGTCTTTTCTGCTCCTGCACAAGCTTGGCAGCTCCAAAGGCCACGGCTCCTGCTCCCAAAAGAGCGGTTGTCGTTAAAATGATTTTTTTAGCTTTCATGTAGAATATTTTAACACAAAAGCGCAGAGGCGACAAACAATATTACAGATTTCTCAGCTTCTTTTAGTTCATCCTGTTATTCCCCCTAAAAAAGTGATAAAATAGAATCAGAAAGAAGGTAAACTTATGTCTGATTTATTTTCAAAAATCAAGGAAGTGACTGAGCTCTCAGCAATCTCCGGTCACGAGGCACCTGTCCGCAGCTATCTACGAGAAAAAATCACTCCTCACGTCGATGAAGTCGTTACCGACGGCCTAGGCGGCATCTTCGGGGTTCGGCATTCCCAAGCTGAAAATGCTCCCCGCGTTCTGGTTGCGGCTCACATGGACGAGGTTGGCTTCATGGTCAGCGAGATCAAGCCCGACGGGACTTTCCGTGTAGTAGAAATCGGTGGCTGGAATCCGCTAGTCGTGAGCAGTCAACGCTTCAAACTCTTCACCCGCGAAGGACGAGAAATCCCTGTCATCTCAGGCTCTGTCCCTCCTCATCTGACACGTGGCTCTGGCGGACCAGTTATGCCACAGATTGCGGACATTGTCTTTGACGGCGGCTTTGCGGACAAGGCAGAAGCTGAAAGCTACGGCATCCGTCCAGGAGACACGATCGTTCCAGACAGTTCTGCCATTCTCACAGCTAACGGTAAAAATGTCATCTCTAAAGCCTGGGACAACCGCTACGGCGTCCTTATGGTCAGCGAATTGGCTCAAGCCTTATCTGGTCAAAATCTAGGCAACCAACTCTATGTCGGCGCCAATGTTCAAGAAGAAGTTGGCCTGCGTGGTGCCCATGCTTCAACGACAAAATTTGCTCCTGAGGTCTTTCTGGCTGTGGACTGCTCCCCAGCTGGTGACATCTACGGCGGCCAAGGTGCCATCGGCGACGGAACCTTGATTCGCTTCTTCGACCCTGGTCATCTCATGCTGCCAGCTATGAAAGACTTCCTCTTGACAACTGCTGAAGAAGCTGGCATCAAGTATCAATACTACTGCGGCAAGGGCGGAACGGATGCTGGTGCTGCCCATCTCCAAAGCGGTGGCGTACCATCTACCACCATTGGTGTCTGCGCCCGCTACATTCATTCCCACCAAACTCTCTATGCCATGGACGATTTCCTGCAGGCCCAAGCCTTCCTGCAAGCGCTGGTCAAAAAGCTGGATCGCTCAACCGTGGACACGATTACCAACTACTGATTTCGAGAAGCAGCCCGTCCTTCATTCGGGCTGCTATCTATTTTATATAATATACTCTCTTTTAATTTTCCAATTTGAAGAAAATTTTGTTATAATGCTTAGCAGAGGTGAAACTATACATGAAAAAAATTGCTTTTGATTCAGAAAAATACTTAAACCTGCAGCGCGACCATATCTTGGAGCGCATTAATCAATTTGAGGGCAAATTGTACATGGAATTCGGCGGAAAAATGCTGGAAGACTTCCATGCTGCCCGCGTCCTACCAGGTTATGAACCGGACAATAAAATTAGACTGCTCAAAGAGCTCAAGGACCAAGTAGAGATTGTCATTGCTATCAATGCCAATAACATCGAACACTCTAAAGCACGTGGGGACTTGGGCATTTCCTATGACCAAGAAGTGCTGCGCCTAATCGATACCTTTAATGAGCTGGATATTTATGTAGGCTCAGTGGTCATTACTCAGTATTCCGGCCAGCCAGCAGCTGATCTCTTCCGCGCTCAGCTAGAAAAGAACGGAATTGACTCCTACATCCACTATCCAATCAAGGGCTACCCGACCGACATGGATCATATTATCTCACCTGAGGGAATGGGGAAAAACGACTACATCAAGACCAGTCGTAATCTAGTCGTAGTGACTGCGCCTGGTCCTGGTTCTGGTAAATTAGCTACTTGCTTGTCCAATATGTACCACGACCAAATCAATGGCATCAAGTCAGGCTACGCCAAGTTTGAGACCTTCCCAGTTTGGAATCTGCCCCTGCACCATCCGGTCAATCTAGCTTATGAGGCAGCAACAGCGGACTTGGACGATGTCAACATGATTGACCCTTTCCACCTGCAAACCTACGGCGAAACCACTGTCAACTACAACCGTGATATCGAAATTTTCCCAGTCCTCAAGCGTATGCTGGAGCGCATCCTAGGTAAATCACCTTATGCTTCTCCAACAGACATGGGCGTCAACATGGTCGGATTTGCCATTGTAGATAATGATGCGGCTATCGAGGCTTCTCAACAGGAAATCATCCGTCGCTACTACCAGACGATTCTAGACTTCAAGGCAGAGCGCGTTTCAGAATCTGCTATCAAGAAAATCGAACTCTTGATGAACGACTTGGGCATCACACCGCTGGATCGTAAAGTAACCGTTGCTGCGCGTGCCAAGGCTGAAAGCACTGGTGAGCCAGCTCTAGCTCTGGAATTGCCAAATGGCGAAATCGTAACCGGTAAAACCTCTGAACTCTTTGGCCCTACGGCTGCTGTATTGATTAATGCCATTAAGAAATTAGCCAACATTGCCAAAGAGACCAAGCTGATCGAGCCTGAGTATGTCAAACCAATCCAAGGTCTGAAAATCAATCATTTGGGCAGCCGTAATCCGCGCCTTCATTCAAATGAAATCTTGATGGCTCTGGCAATCACAGCCATGGAAAATCAAGACGCTGCACAAGCCATGCAAGAGCTTGGAAATCTCAAGGGCAGCGAAGCTCATTCAACCGTAATGCTGACAGATGAAGACAAAAATGTCCTGCGCAAACTCGGCATCCATGTAACCATGGATCCTGTTCATCAGTATGATCGACTTTATAGAAAATAAAAACAAGCTCTGTTAAAAGCTTGTTTAGAAAGCTGGTCCTGCCAGCTTTTTTTCTTAATAACGCTTAGACAGGAGAAAACGCAAGAGATAGTAAAGGCCCAAAACCAGGATAATGGTCAAGGTCAGAAACTGATTGAGATTTAAAATGATAGGAAAAATCATAGACAGAAGGCTCAGTCCTGCTGCCAGCAGCAAAAGGATATCAAACAGCAGAGTGCGAGTCTTTTCGTCAATCATCCGATTGCGTTCATCCGTTACCTGAATGTAGAGCCTATTAAAAGCTTCCTCCCGTTTCAAGGCAAGGTTATAACGCAGAACCATCAAAGAAATCCCCAGAAGCAGACCAACCATAATGCCTTCCTGTAAATCATCCAGAGAATGAATGTAGCTCCATCCCAGCCCCAGCCAGAGGACTAGGATTAGGATGCGGCCTATGATAACTTTCCTTTGAAGTTTTTTCCGAAATTCTTGTTTAGTTAATGCTTCCATATCAGCCTCCTATTTTTCATACGCTTGAAAAGTTTTCAAGATCAGCACAATCAATATAATCCCCACAAAAGGCAAGATTTCCTTAGGGATAAAATTGGCTTGCAAATGGAGGTAAGACAAGCCAACCACCACCAAAATAGCCAATATCCATTTACATAAATAAGTCCATTTCATGATTCATCCTCCTCAAAGAGAAACACTTCTTCAATCCTTAAATTGAAAAAGGATGCAATTTTATGAGCCAAAAGCAGTGAGGCATTGTAGCGGCCTTTTTCCAAAGAAATAATCGTTTGTCTCGTGACCTCTAGCTTCTCAGCCAGCTCCTCCTGGCTGAGCTTTTTTCTTTTTCGTAATTCTTGAATTCGATTTTCCAAGGCTGCCTCCTTTTTATGATGTAAAATAAGCTTTACTTTTTAAACATAGTATGGTCTCCTTTACATATTTTGTCAAGAAGAAAGCGAAAAAAGGGCTGGGACAAAAGTCCTAGCCTCTCAATTGTCTTTGGATCGTCGAGCAAGACGCAGTGGTTGAGTGGGCTCTATTACGCTGATTTCATCAGCTTTTACAGCCCTACTCAACTGTGCGGAGGTGGGACGACGAAATCGAATTCTAACGAATTACCGATTTCTGTCCCACTCTCTTTTATCATCTTTATTGACTTCCTTTGTTATTTGCCTTTTAAAGCTACAGTCAACTCGACACAGGCTTCTCCTTGGTCTGGATTGAGCAGGGTCAGACGACCACCGTGCAAGAGAGCTACCTGCTTAGAAAAGGCTAAGCCGATTCCATGATGAGGATTTTCAGAATTGCGGCTTTGGTCACTCTGATAAAAGAGCTGTTCCGCTCCCAGCAGCATCTCCTCTGAAAATGCAGGGCCGTTGTTCCAGATAGAAAAAACCAACTGGTCCTGCTGCACTGATACCGCCAGCTTCACTTCCTTTTGGTTCTGGTCAGCATGTTCAAGCGCATTCAGTAAAATATTGAGCAAAGCTCGCTTGAGATAGTCCAAATGAATCGACAAAATCAGACTAAGATCGCAATCTTCTTGGAGAGAAAAACGATAGCTTTCCTGTTTGCTGAACAGTGCCCAATCGTCCTGTAGATCAGCCAAAAAGTCCCCTAAGGAAAGCTGACTGAACTGATTAGCATCAATCTGAAAAGTCTTAGCGTAATCAATCAAAGAGCCACAATACTCTTCCATCTTGTGACTGGCCTGCAAAATCTCAGCAGCATAATCTGCCTGTGGCTGGTCCAACTGCGCCAATTCCAAGAGCTCAGCATTCCCCTTAATCACAGTTAGGGGCGTCTTCAAATCGTGCGATGTCGCTGATAGCTGTAAAATCAACTCCTGATTATGCTGCTGCTCTCTTTCTAGAAGACGAGCATTTTCTTGGTGGCTGCTCCGTAAATCCCTATAGACTTCGAGCATTTCCTCAATCCGAAAAAGCTGGCTTTGATTTTCTTCTAAAAGCTTCTCGCTCGTTAGCATTTTTATTTCCCTGTCGATTTTTCGGAGCAATTTCAAAATATGATAAAAAGTAATCAGCAGCAAGCTCCCTGCCCAAAAGAACAAGGTGAAAAAGACGTAATCACTTCCTTGCGTAAATTCATAGCCTATAAGCACAAAAATCAAAACATGGAAAAAGACGATTTTTAAACTAGTTGTCCAGACTAGGCTTTTGAAATTTCGGGTTCTAATTGCCATCTATAGCCTACTCCTCTCACTGTTGTGATTGCTTGCAGCCCTTCTTGTTTGCATTTTTGGCGAATCTGATATACGTATTCTGAGATGGAGCGAAGCTGTGTTTCTGAGCTTTCTGGATAAAGCAAGGTATGCAGGCGTTCAGCTGAGAAGGTCTGCTTGGGATTGCTAGCTAGTAAATGCAGCAACTTAAACTCTCGCTCTGAAAATTTCAAGACTTTACCAAAACAGGCAACTTCATAGCGCTCTGGATAAAATTGACAAGAAGCAATTTCAGAATATCGCTCCTCCCGTCTTTCCTCCCGCCGAAGATGAGCTCTGACACGCGCCAGCAATTCTTTGGTCCCAAAAGGCTTGACAATATAGTCATCTGCTCCGCGAAAGAGTCCTTCCACTTTGTCCGCCTCCAACTCCTTGGCCGTCAGAAAGATGATTGGACACGAAAGATGAGGACGAATGTAGGAACACAGCTCAAAACCATTAACAGGCTCCATCATCACATCCAGCAGAATCAAGTCATATCCGACAAAATGCGTCAGTTCTAGCTCTTCCATCCGATCAAGCGTCGTCACATCATAAGCATCAAGCTCTAGGACGTTTTTCACCAGCTTCAAAATGCTCCGGTCGTCATCAACCACCAAAATACGATACTGTCTCATAATTTCCATTATAGCATACCTCTAGCGAACATCTCGTTTCAAGCTTAAGAATATAGCAGAGCTCCAAACCAAAGCTAGCCAGAACAGCTGTATTCCCAGCCCTGATAGATCTATTGAATGCTGAAGCCCTTCATAGTCAAAAAGATTGAGGGTAGCCAGATCGGGCAGGTATTTTGCTTCCTTGATGAACGTTGCCAATAAACGGCTAAGACCAATCAAGAGAGGAAAGAGCACCGACACCGGCACGACCCAAGATTGAAATAACAAAGCGAGTCCAGCAGCTAAAAAAGCCAGAAAAAGATTGCTGAGAAGACCAAATGAGCTGTAATAGAGGAATTTCCCCAGCAAGGGCCAGCTAAAATCTAGGTCAAACCGAGCCAGCATAACAAAGAAACAACTGCCTATCACGACACTGTAGAGAGCCAAGAGCAGCAAGAAAAGAAAAAGAATTTTCCCAGCCAACCAAGCCTTTCTATTTGATACGGTTAGAAAATTCGTTCGCATCCCAGACTTGACAAACTCCTGGGCAAAATAGAGGGAAGTAAAGATGACGATGACAGGCTGTGCCAGATAGAGGGCATGCAAAGCCTCGCTCAGAGCCTTTGTCTGGCCAACTGCTGTTTGACTGTAGTCAAGATTCATCAGAAAAAATGGAACGACTCCCAGAGCCACCAAGGCTGCACCAAGAGCGAGATAGTAAGAACGGAACTTAATCCATTCACTTCTAAGCAGAGCTTTGATCATCAGTAGCGTCCTCCTAAGTCCGTCTTCAAAAAGCGCAGAGAGGTCATACCGCCGATGACTAGTAACCATGCACCAAGTATCAACAGTCCTTGCAAGGGATTGTTGGCATATTGAGAAGTCGGCGTTGCAGTAAACAATTCTCCTGCTGGCTGTGGCAAATAAGCTCCCCAACTCGTGTGAGCTGCCAGGTAGTTTCCCAGATTATAGATCTGTGGTACGAGAAAAAGCAGAGGAACTAGCATGGTCCGAGCCAATAAACCTAACAAAAATGAAAGGATCCCTAATAAGGTTAGAGATAAGGTTTTCCACAAAATCAAACTCCAAGCTGTCTGATTGAGCAGAATCGGATCAAGCCCTTCCTTTCCTAAAGCCAGGTGCATGACCATATAACTAAAGTAAATCGATAAAAAGCTACTGGCAAGAGAAAAGCAAGTGAAGGTCATAAGTTTTCCGACAAGTAGCTTCAGGCGGTTATTACAGGTCAAAAGACTGGTTCTCAAGCTATGAGACTGAAATTCCATAGCTCCCAAAATTCCAGCTAAAATGACCAAAACCATACCCGCCATAGAAGCCCCATTGAGGCCTAGATATTCCAACGGGTCAATGGCTTCTGCCAGGCCGGGAACCGTCTCAGGTGTGGCATCCAAGCCAATAGACAGATACTGTCGGCCCTCCAGCCAAGATACGGCAGGTACCAATAGCAGCATAAAGGCCATACTCACTTTGAAAGCCTTGGTTGAGCAGATTTTCAACCATTCTGAATGCAATAAGGACATCGATTCTTTCATCTTAAACCTCCTCTGTCAAGTCAAAGAAGAGATCTTCTAGACTGTCTGAATCTTGCAGCACCTCTTCCAATCGTCCCTGCTCAATAATTCGTCCATGATGAATCAAGACGACATCATCTGTCACCATTTGCACCTCTGACAGGATGTGGGAGGATAGAAGTACTGTTTTCCCTAAATCAGCCTGCTGACGGATGAACTTTCTAAACCACTTAATCCCGCTTGGATCCAGTCCATTGGTCGGCTCATCTAATATGAGAAACTGAGGATCACCCAGCAAAGCTGCAGCCAAACCCAAGCGTTGACCTTCCCCCAGAGACAGGCTTGACAAGAGGTCCTTTCTCTTATGAGCGATTCCAGTCATCTCCAAAACCTCATCAATCCGAGACTTGGGAATAGCATTACTCGCCGCAATAATCCTCAGGTGGTCATAGACCTTTCGATTTGGCAGACCGCCAATGCCATCAAAGGCTGCACCTACCGTTCTGAGCGGATAGGTCATTGACTGATAGGTTTGCCCATCAAAAGTCGCAGTCCCTGCTGTCGCCCGATCAAGCCCCAAGAGAATCCTCAAGGTCGAACTTTTCCCTGCACCATTTGGTCCTAGAAAAGCTGTAATCCGACCACTTCTAGCTGTAAAAGAAATATCTTTTAAAATCTGCTTACTGCCATGTTTTTTGCAGACTCCTTCTATTTTCACCATATGTTCCATACTGAACTCCTTTTGTTTTTTCTTTAGTATACAGGGGCAAGTTCAGAGAAAGTTCAGATAATAAAAAACTTGCCTCGCGACAAGTTTCTTTTCTCATTTTTCAACCGCATCCCAGAGCTGGCGGATGCTTTTTTTCTGTACGGGGTCGACAAAGTGTGGAGCGATTTCCACTAGAGATTGCAAGACAAAAGCCCGCTCAGCCACATAAGGATGAGGAACAATTAAATCTGGACTGTATAGCTCTTCCTGTCCTATGTAAAGAATATCCAAATCAATCACACGCGGTCCCCATTTGATTTCCCGCACGCGCCCTAAATCTGCTTCGATAGCCAAGAGCGTCTGCATCAACTCCTCAGGATTGAGCCAGGTTTCAACTTCAACAACTTGATTAAGAAACGGATCCTGCTCAACGCCACCCCAAGGCTCTGTCTTGATACGGCTTGATGCCTGCAAAACTCTTATATTTTGCTCTGCCATTTTTTCCAAAGCCGCATCCAGATTGGCAGTTGGGTTGCCTTGATTGCTCCCCAGAGCGATAAAGGCTTTCCGCTTTTGACGAACTAGCTTGACTGAGCAGGTCTCTAAAGGCAGAGGCACCGGTGCCCAAGGCTTCTTGACCTCCAAATTGACCTTCTGTACCAAAGGATGAGTCAGAAAAATCCGATCAATCAGCTTGTAAGCCAGCGTTTCAATCAAGTCTTCCTTGCTCTCCTGACACCAGCGGGTCAAATCCTGAGCCAATTCTCCATAGTGGATAGAAGCTGTCAGGTCGCCTGTTTTAGCAGCCCGAGTCATATCATAGTCCAAAATCAAATCCAGCACAAAACGCTGGCCTAACTCCTTCTCTGCTCCAAACAGACCGTGATAGGCATACACTTCCAAATCCTTAATGCGTAGCTGATCCATTCTCTTATCCTTTCTGATTCAAGTTTCTGCATTCATCCTTGATAAAACTATCTAGCCCTTCCCGACATGCTCCACCACTGATAAGATCAATGTCCCATCAGCTTGTAAGCTTCATTTTTCAGATCCTTGTCCGTCGCTAAAACGCCGCGCGCCGCTGTAGTAACCGTTGCAGTGCCAGGCTTTCTGACTCCGCGCATATTCATACACATATGCTCAGCTTCCACCCAGACCAAGGCCCCTTGAGCGCCCAGATAGTCCATCAAAGCCTCAGCAATCTCTACGGTCAATCGCTCTTGAATCTGCGGTTTCTTAGCATAGACTTCTACCGTTCGAGCCAGCTTGGACAGGCCTGCTACCCGACCATTAGGCACATAGGCGATGTGAACCTTCCCGTAAAATGGCAGGAAGTGGTGCTCACACATGGAATGAAAGAAAATATCCTTCTCCACTACCATATTATTGTCAATGATTTCAAAAGACTTGGCCAGATGCTCCTCAGCAGTCTCACCCAGCCCAGCAAAAATTTCCTGGTACATTTTAGCAATGCGCTGTGGCGTCTCCTGCAAACCTTCGCGGCTTCCGTCTTCTCCAACCGCCTCAATAATCTGGGCAACAGCTGCTTCAATTTTCTTCGTGTCCATATTCACTCCTAGATTCTTTTTCTTTGTCAATGATATAGGCCCTGAGCTGAGCTAGGAAATAAAGGGAGCCCGTAATCAGCAAAAGCTCATCGTCCCTATGCTCAGCTTTCAAATAAGCCTCTAAAAATCCCTGCCAATCAGCATAGTTCAATCCCTGCTCGCAAGCCAGCTCCTCCATTTTTTCTTTGGAAAAGCTCCGTGGATCTGCAAAATTGGTCAAAATTAGCTGACTCTTAGGCACCTGCTTGAGTTGACCCACCATTTCCTCCAGAGACTTGGTCTGGATACAGCTGAAAAGGATTTTCTTATCCAAGTCTGGATAATGTTGGCTCAAGGTCCTCGTCAACCTCTCCATAGCATGTGGATTGTGGGCGCCATCAAGCAAAATACGAGGCTGGTGCGAAATCTGCTCCATCCGACCCGGCCAACTTGTCGTAACTAAAGCGGCGCCAACTTGTTCTTTTGTTAACAGCGGCAACTGCTTGAGCTTACAATAGAGGTCACAGAGCTGAATCGCCAAACCAGCGTTGTCTACCTGATGCTGCCCCAGCAGAGGCGTCAGGTAAGGCTCCGCCTCCCGATGCGCATTAGAGAAATTAAATTGTTCTCCTGATTCAGTCCCGCCCAAGCTCTGAACTTGATAAGACTGCCCATAAACATAGTGGGGAGCTTGCTTTTGATGAGCCTTGTCCTCGATGACCGCCAAAGCTTCTGGCTCAATCCGTCCAGTCACCAAGGGTACATTTGGCTTGACAATCCCAGCCTTCTGCTCGGCAATCGCTGCCAGCGAATGCCCCAGCAGAGCCACATGATCTAAGCCAATAGTCGTAATAGCTGTCAGATCAGGTCGGCAGACATTGGTACTGTCTAAGAGGCCGCCCATGCCGACCTCCATAATGGCCACATCAACCCGCTCCTGAGCCAAATAATCATAGGCCAAAGCCGTCATGATTTCAAACTCAGTCACTCCCTGCAAAACCTCATCGTTCGCTTGCTCTTCAAAGAGAGCTCGATAAGTCTCTAGAAGGCGCGACAAATCTTGATTGGGAATAGGCCGGCCATTGATGGCGATTTGTTCATTGTAGCTGATCAGATAGGGGGAAGTAAAGGTCCCTACACGCAAGCCTCGCATTTCCAAGAGTTGACGCAGGTGGGAAATGGTCGAGCCCTTCCCGTTGGTCCCCCCTATATGAATCACTGACAGCTGCAAATGAGGATTTCCCCGCAGCGCCAGCATCCGCTCCATCCGCTCCAAGTCAAAATTAGGACTATCCGTCCGATAGGCTTCCAGCCAGCTTAAATCTGGCAATTCTTCTTTTGTCATAGTCACTTATACTGCCGTAAATTTAGATCTTCCATTTTCTGAGCCAGTCGAATGGCATCACCAATCTCGGCTGCCATCCGGTGGACTCCCACATCATGCACTCGGACAGCCTCAACACCTTGACTAGCTGCAATGCTGGTCAAATGAGCTGAAGCCAGGTCTCTGTTTTGAAAACCTGTTTCCGTCTCTGGGTCAGTTTCAAAACCATTTTCTTCTAATATATTGACCAAAAAGCGCTTGCGAGAGACACCCAGAAAAATAGGAAAGCCTACCTGATGAATGCTATCCAACTCCTGTAAGAGCAAGAGATTTTCCCGCTTTGTCAAACCAAAGCCAATCCCTGGATCCAGCATGATTTGCTCCCGCTCCAGCCCAGCTTGCTTAGCTTTCTCCAGCGTCTTTTCAAAAAATGCCCACATGAGTGCCTGAATATCCAGCTGTTCAAAATTTGCTAATTCCGACTCCGTAAAAGCAGGCTCAAAGCCGAAAGTCGGAAAGATTTTCGAGCTAGCATGTTGGGGTCGAGCCATGACTGGATTGAACATGGCGATAACTGGCGCTCCAGCCTTGGCAGCCACAGCTGCCATTCTCTCATCACCCAAGAGTCCCATGATGTCATTGATGATATTGGCTCCAGCGGCCAATGCTGCTTCTGCAACTGGTGCCTTCCAAGTATCTACAGAAATGAGGATATCAGTCTCTCGGCGAAGAGCCTCAATGACCGGTACCACACGACCTATCTCCGCTTCAATGTCCACAAAATGGCTGCCTGGACGAGTCGACTCGCCACCGATGTCTAGCAAATGAGCTCCTTGAGCTATCATCTTATGTGCCTGCTCCAAAGCCTTTTCCACCGTATCATATTTGCCCCCATCCGAAAAGGAATCTGGGGTAACATTGAGGATCCCACAAAGGGCCGTCTTGCCCTCTGGAGCAAGTTGTCTTAGATTCATCGTATTTCCTTTCCCCTTGCTGCTACTGCCTTTCAACAAAAAAGGCACACCCATCTAGTGTACCGCAAAGCCAACAGCAGATGCAGCATCCAGTCCTATGAACTGCACTCGACTTCACAAGAAGACCTCATCTGCCCCTTGTTTCATTTACCATTTTACCACAATTCCCCTATTTAAGAAAACACTTTTTACAAACAGAAAGGCAAAAGGAGAATCAGAAGTAAATTCCGAAGAAGATGAGCCAGTAAGGACAATTCCAGAGATCCAACCCAAGCTTTTAAGAGCCGGACAAAAGCTATGCCTAAGCTTAGGTAAATTAGAAAGCAAGATGATTCTCCGGGATTTCTCAGGAAAGCAAAGAGAGCAATTCCCAAGGCAATACACCAACTCTTTCTGTATTTCATCTGCCTGTTTTGCTTAGCCTGTGATGACATACCAAATAAATCCATGCCAAGCAATAGCAAGGAGGAGGCGGAAAAACTGTTTGAGATAAGCTGCTGCAAAGATGTTAGCTCCGAACTCGACTGCCCACAAAGGAGAACAAGACTCGCTGCGTTGCTTGCAATCATCAAAAAATAAAGGTAGCGCAAGTGTGGAAACCGTTTGGAAGCCCGTAGCTCTATCTTAAAATCCCGCCACACACGAGAAAAATAAGAGGCATACCCTAAAAGAATGAACAAAAACAGAGAGATAAAAAGCAAGTTAGGCCTCGATAAAGCGAAACGATTGGTCATCGGATGAACCAAAAGCAGCAAGACCGATTGCATTAACATAGCTACTAATAAGATTTGGATAGATTTTTGAAATTTGAGACGCATATTTTTCACTCCCTAAAGCTAAGATACAACTCTCATTATAAGGCAAAAGATTCGCTTTGCTAGCTCCATGTCCTCAAAAGTCACTTTTTATCCCTGAAATGTCAAAAAAGAGGTCAATCTGACCTCTTCATCCATGAATGATATATCGTTAACTTTGTGAGATGATCATCACCAAAATAGCAATGGCATTCCGTAACATATGGGCTAAAATTCCCATTTCCAAACGCTTAGTCTGGTGAACTACCAAAGCTAGAACGCCCCCCATACCAGCATAAAGGACAAAACTACCGATGTTGGTCGGACCGTGGAAAAAACCAAAAAGGATAGAACCAACTATCAGACCAATCAACTCATGCTTTGGAAACAGCTTTTGGGGAATCAAACCACGGAAAATAATCTCTTCCAAAATTGGCGCTGAAAAAACAGCTCCCACAATAAGCAAAACAACGGGCGTACTCTGAAACAAGTTTTGCAAAGCAGTTTGATTGGCTGTCGTTCCTGAAAGTTGGCCCTCTAGAACCATAATAATCGCAGCAAAAATACTAACTCCGAAAGTTATCAGATAGGATAATACTAGCCAGATCACTGATTTTAAATTAAAAAAACTAAAATCAAGGGTCAGTAAGCCTTCTTTTTTAGCCATTCGCAGGGCATAAAAAATGATCAGCAAATAAATCATCAGGATAAGCAAGGTGTATCCCATTGAAAAACTTTGATCTCGACCTTTGTAAAACTGGATCAGTACAAAAGGAACTTGAGTCTGTACGGCTAAAAACAAAGCCAGTAAACTATATTCCACTTTTTGCAAAAAAATTTTCATTTCTTCCTCCTTTTACTTAGTATATCGAATTTTTCCCTTCCTGTACAGCTAAGAGCCATATAAAATCAAAAAATGTGCCATCATGCTTACTAGGAAGCTCCTTCCCTAAGCTTTTGATTCAATCTGGCAGCAAAATAGAGCGCTAAAATTTCAATTTTTATTATATCTTCACCAATTCAGTGCACCTAGCAAAAAAGGAAGAGAATACAAGATTCTCTTCCTGATAGACTTTTATATTGTAAACTCAAGCAAGTTTTTATGATTCTACGCTTGTTTCAACTTCTTCAGTCTCTGCTGTTTCCACAACTTCGTCAATGATTTCAACTTCATTGATTGCTTGTGGTTCCAAGTTACGGTAACGAGCCATACCAGTACCAGCCGGGATGATCTTACCGATAATAACATTTTCCTTGAGTCCAAGGAGATGGTCTTTCTTACCACGGATAGCAGCATCTGTCAGGACACGAGTTGTTTCCTGGAAGGAAGCTGCAGAAAGGAAGCTGTTAGTTTCAAGGGAAGCTTTGGTGATTCCCATGAGGACTGGACGAGCTGTCGCAGGCACTCCGCCTGAGATAACCACATCACGGTTAGCATCTGTAAAGTCAGTGATATCCATGAGAGTTCCCATGAGGAGATCTGTATCACCTGGATCCATGACGCGCACCTTACGAATCATTTGACGAACCATTACTTCAATGTGTTTGTCGCCGATTTCTACCCCTTGGCTACGGTAAACTTTTTGTACCTCAGCAAGCAGGTAAGTTTCAACAGACAAGACATCACGGACAGCCAGCAAGTGCTTAGGCTGGATAGAACCTTCGGTCAAGGCAGCACCGCGGGAAACTTGGTCGCCCACTTCCACCTTCATACGGGCTGTAAACGGCACTACATATTCACCTTCACCAGTTGCACCTTTAACAAAGACTTTCTTAGTACGAGTAGATGCATCTTCTTCGATGGCAGTAACTTCACCCTTGACTTCTGTGATGACCGCTTCCCCTTTCGGATTACGGGCTTCAAAGATTTCTTGGACACGAGGAAGACCCTGAGTGATATCGGTATTAGAGGCAACACCACCCGTGTGGAAGGTACGCATTGTAAGCTGTGTACCAGGTTCCCCGATAGATTGGGCAGCGATGGTTCCGACTGCTTCACCGACTTCAACCGCATCACCAGTCGCCAAGTTGATACCGTAGCAGTGACGGCAGACACCGTGGCGAGTGTTACATGTAAAGACGGAACGAATCGTCACTTCTTCAACACCAGCATTGACAATCTCTCGCGCCTTATCTTCGGTAATCAATTCATTTGGACCGATAATAACTGCGCCAGTTTCTGGGTGTTTAACCGTCTTCTTAGTATAACGACCATTGAGACGCTCTTCCAGAGACTCGATCATTTCCTTGCCTTCTGTAATAGAAGTGATGAGCAAGCCGCGATCTGTACCACAGTCGTCCTCACGGATAATCACGTCTTGAGCAACGTCAACCAGACGGCGAGTCAAGTAACCTGAATCGGCTGTCTTAAGGGCCGTATCGGTCATGCCCTTACGAGCACCGTGAGTAGAGAAGAACATTTCCAATACAGACAAACCTTCGCGGAAGTTTGAAAGGATTGGCAATTCCATGATACGTCCGTTCGGAGCAGCCATCAGACCACGCATACCGGCAAGCTGTGAGAAGTTAGAGATGTTACCACGGGCTCCAGAGTCCATCATCATAACGATAGGGTTCTTCGGATCCTGGTTGGCAACCAGACGTTTTTCCAATTTCTCACGAGCTGCCCGCCACTCAGCAGTGACAGCATTGTAGCGCTCGTCATCAGTAATCATACCGCGACGGAATTGCTTGGTGATTTGTTCTACACGCTTGTGAGACTCTTCAATAATCTCTGCCTTGTCTTCTACGACTGGAATGTCAGCAATACCCACTGTCAAACCAGCCAGTGTAGAATGGTGGTAACCTAGGTCTTTCAAGCGGTCCAGCAGGGCAGATGTTTCTGTCGTACGGAAGCGTTTGAAGATTTCAGCGATGATATTTCCTAGATTTTTCTTCTTAAACGGAATATTCAACTCTAGGGCTTCAATAGCAGACTTGATGTCTTTACCTGGCTCCAAGAAGTATTTAGTTGGAACACCTTCTGTCAAGTTAGCATTCGTTGGCTCTTGCAGATAAGGCAGCTCTTCTGGCATGATATCATTGAAGAGAATCTTACCTACTGTAGTCATAAGGATCTTGTGTTTTTGATCTTCTGTCCAAGGTTTGTTGAGGCTATCTGTCGCGATACCTACACGAGTGTGCAAGTGGACATAGCCATTACGCAAGGCCATCACAGCTTCATCACGGTCTTTAAAGACCATTCCCTCGCCTTCACGACCTGCTTCTTCCATGGTCAGGTAGTAGTTACCCAAGACCATATCCTGAGATGGTGTTACAACTGGTTTTCCGTCTTTTGGATTCAAGATGTGCTCAGCAGCCAGCATGAGAATACGAGCTTCAGCTTGAGCTTCTTCAGACAATGGGACGTGGATGGCCATTTGGTCACCGTCAAAGTCGGCATTGTAGGCTTCACAGACCAGTGGGTGCAAGCGAAGAGCCTTACCGTCGATTAGAACCGGCTCAAAGGCTTGGATACCCAAACGGTGAAGGGTTGGTGCGCGGTTAAGGAGCACTGGGTGTTCTTTGATAACATCTTCCAAGACATCCCAAATACGCTCATCGCCACGTTCTACCATGCGTTTAGCAGCTTTCACATTCTGTGCATAGTCACGGGCAACAATTTCCCGCATAACAAACGGCTTGAAGAGCTCGATCGCCATTTCACGTGGCACACCACATTGATACATCTTCAATGTCGGACCAACGGCGATAACGGAACGACCTGAGAAGTCAACCCGTTTACCCAGCAAGTTTTGACGGAAACGGCCTTGTTTACCTTTGAGCATATGGCTCAAAGATTTAAGCGGACGGCTACCTGGTCCAGTGATTGGACGACCACGACGACCATTGTCAATCAAAGCGTCCACCGCTTCTTGCAGCATCCGCTTCTCATTTTGAACGATGATACCTGGTGCATTCAACTCGAGCAAACGAGCCAAACGGTTGTTCCGGTTGATAACGCGGCGGTAGAGGTCGTTCAAGTCAGATGAGGCAAAGCGGCCACCATCCAATTGAAGCATTGGACGTAGATCTGGTGGAATGACTGGCAGGATGTTGAGAATCATCCATTCTGGCTTATTGCCAGAACGGTAGAAGGCATCCAAAACGTCCAAACGACGAATGGCCTTGACTCGTTTTTGACCAGAAGCTGTTTTCAATTCTTCCTTGAGAGCTGCAATTTCTGTTTCCAAATCCACTTGTTTCAGCAAGTCTTGGATAGCTTCTGCTCCCATCTTGGCAACGAATGAACCTGCACCATATTCACGGAGGCGCTCACGATACTCGCGCTCCGTCATGATAGACTTGTGCTCCAGTGGTGTTTCCTTAGGATCAATCACCACATAAGCAGCAAAATAAATGACTTCTTCCAGAGCGCGCGGACTCATATCCAGAGTCAAGCCCATACGGCTTGGGATTCCCTTGAAATACCAAATATGAGAAACCGGCGCTTTGAGCTCGATGTGCCCCATACGTTCACGACGAACCTTGGTCCGTGTTACTTCGACACCACAGCGGTCACAAATAATCCCTTTATAACGAATCCGTTTGTACTTACCGCAGGCACACTCCCAATCCTTGGTTGGCCCGAAGATCACCTCGTCAAAGAGGCCTTCACGTTCTGGCTTCAAGGTCCGGTAATTGATTGTCTCAGGCTTCTTCACTTCCCCGTAAGACCATGAACGGACCTTACTTGGAGAAGCTAGGGTGATTTGCATACTTTTAAATCGATTTACATCAACCACTATTTCTTACCTTTCTTATTTATCTAATCAGCGACGAATTATTTTTCTTCATTTCCTTCAGCATCAAAAGCTGCTTTAGCTTCTTGAGCCTGTTTTTGACGTGCTTTTTCCAGATCGTCCACATGGATCACATCTTCATCCATGTCTTCATCCAAGTCACGAAGTTCCACTTCTTGGTCATCTTCGTCAAGGACACGCATGTCAAGACCAAGAGATTGCAATTCTTTCACAAGAACTCGGAAGGATTCTGGCACACCTGGTTTTGGAATTGGTTTCCCTTTGGTAATCGCTTCATAAGCTTTCAGACGTCCGTTGATATCGTCAGACTTGTAAGTCAAGATTTCTTGAAGTACGTTTGACGCGCCGTAAGCCTCTAGGGCCCAAACTTCCATTTCCCCGAAACGTTGTCCACCAAACTGAGCTTTACCTCCGAGTGGCTGTTGGGTAACAGTTGAGTATGGACCAACTGAACGGGCATGGAGCTTATCGTCAACCATGTGGTGGAGCTTGATCATGTACATGACACCGACAGAAACGCGGTTATCAAATGGCTCACCAGTACGTCCATCATAAAGAATCGTCTTAGCATCGCTATCCATACCAGCTTCACGAACTGTAGACCAGAGATCTTCTGAGCTTGCTCCGTCAAAGACTGGTGTCGCAATGTGGATGCCCAAGTTACGAGCTGCCATACCAAGGTGGAGTTCCATAACCTGACCGATATTCATACGGGATGGCACCCCAAGTGGGTTCAACATGATATCAACTGGTGTTCCGTCTGGCAAGTATGGCATGTCTTCCACAGGAACGATACGGGATACAACCCCTTTGTTTCCGTGACGTCCGGCCATCTTATCTCCGACCTTGATCTTACGTTTTTGAGCGATGTAGACACGTACCAGCATATTGACACCAGATTGCAACTCATCACCGTTTGCACGAGTAAAGATCTTCACATCGCGAACGACACCATCGGCACCGTGAGGTACACGAAGGGAAGTATCACGCACTTCACGAGACTTATCACCAAAGATAGCATGCAAGAGACGTTCTTCAGCTGAAAGGTCTTTTTCACCCTTAGGTGTTACTTTACCGACAAGGATATCGCCTTCTTTAACCTCGGCACCGATACGGATAATCCCCATTTCGTCAAGGTCTTTAAGAGCATCTTCACCAACGTTTGGAATTTCACGAGTAATTTCTTCAGGTCCAAGCTTTGTATCGCGGGTTTCTGATTCATATTCTTCCAAGTGAACAGATGTGTAGACATCGTCTTTAACCAAACGTTCGCTCATGATAACGGCATCCTCGAAGTTGTAACCTTCCCATGTCATGTAGGCAACGATTGGGTTTTGTCCCAGCGCCATTTCTCCATTTTCCATAGAAGGTCCGTCAGCGATAAAGTCACCTTTTTCAACAACATCGCCAACTTTAACAAGTGTACGTTGGTTGTAAGCAGTTCCTGAGTTTGAACGGCGGAATTTTTGAATGTGGTACACATCTAGTGAACCATCTTCGCGACGAACTTCTACCTTATCCGCATCCACATAGGTAACCTTACCATCATGCTGAGCAATAACCGCTGCACCAGAATCGTGGGCAGCTTGGTATTCCATACCAGTACCAACGTAAGGCGCTTTTGGATCAATCAAAGGCACAGCCTGACGTTGCATGTTGGCACCCATGAGGGCACGGTTGGAGTCGTCATTTTCCAAGAAAGGAATACATGCTGTCGCCACGGCAACTACCTGCTTAGGTGATACGTCCATGTAGTCTACTTGGTCTGAAGGGAATTCTTGGTTATTACCTTGGTGACGTCCCATAACAATCGCTTCTGCAAAGCCGCCCTCTTCATTCAGCTTAGAGTTGGCCTGCGCTACGATAAATTCATCTTCCTCGTCAGCGGTCAACCAAACGATTTCGTTGGTTACCACACCAGCTTCACGGTCTACCTTACGGTAAGGCGTTTGAATAAATCCGTATTTGTTAAGGTGTCCATAAGAAGACAAGTTATTAATCAAACCGATGTTTGGTCCTTCAGGCGTTTCAATCGGACACATACGACCGTAGTGAGTATAGTGCACGTCCCGCACTTCATAGCCAGCGCGGTCACGTGTCAAACCACCAGGTCCTAAGGCAGACAGACGACGCTTGTGAGAAAGTTCAGACAGCGGATTGTGTTGGTCCATGAACTGAGACAACTGTGAAGAACCAAAGAATTCTTTAATGGCTGCAGTCACTGGACGGATGTTGATGATTTGTTGTGGAGTCAGCACTTCATTGTCCTGAACAGACATCCGTTCACGAACATTACGCTCCATCCGAGAAAGTCCCAGACGAACTTGGTTAGCCAAAAGCTCACCAACCGCACGAATACGACGGTTCCCCAAGTGGTCAATATCATCCACACGGCCGATACCTTCTGCCAAGTTGAGGAAATAGCTCATTTCAGCCAAAATATCAGCTGGTGTTACAGTCCGAACCTTGTCAGATGGGTTCGCATTGCCAATGATGGTCACAACACGATCTGGATCGCTTGGTGCGACGACCTTGAACTTCTGCAATTCTACAGGCTCTGTCAAGACAGCTGAGTCGTTTGGAATATAAGTGATTTTGTTCAAACCATTGTCCAACTGCTCTGCAATGCTGTCGATGACACTGCGGGTCATAACTGTACCAGCTTCAACCAAGATTTCTCCAGTTTCAGCATCTACCAGATGCTCTGCCAATGTTTGATTGAGCAGGCGGTTCTTGATGTTGAGTTTCTTGTTAATCTTGTAACGACCAACAGCAGCCAAGTCATAGCGATGTGGATCAAAGAAACGAGCCACAAGCAAGCTACGTGAGCTTTCAGCCGTCTTAGGCTCACCTGGACGAAGGCGCTCGTAGATTTCTTTCAGAGCTTCATCCGTACGAGAGTCCATTGGGTTCTTGTGAATATCTTTTTCGATGGTGTTGCGCACCAAGTCGCTGTCACCAAAGATGTCCAAGATCTCATCATCACCTGAGAAACCAAGCGCACGCACCAAAGTAGTAAATGGAATTTTACGCGTCCGGTCAATACGAGTATAGGCGATATCTTTTGAGTCTGTTTCTAGCTCCAACCAAGCTCCGCGGTTAGGGATAATCGTTGAACCGTAGCCAACTTTACCGTTTTTATCAACTTTATCGTTGAAGTAAACCCCTGGCGAACGCACCAACTGAGACACGATAATCCGCTCACCACCGTTGATGATGAAGGTTCCCATTTCAGTCATGATTGGGAAATCACCAAAGAAGACTTCCTGCGTCTTGATTTCACCAGTTTCCTTGTTAATCAAACGGAAAGTCACAAAGATTGGCGCTGAGTAGCTAGCATCGTGGATACGAGCTTCTTCCAGCGTATATTTAGGCTCACGGATTTCATAGCCGACAAATTCCAATTCCATGGTGTCGGTAAAGTTTGAAATAGGAAGTACATCCTCAAAGACTTCTTTCAAACCATGGTCCAAGAAATCTTTAAACGAGTCTGTTTGAATTTCAATCAAGTTTGGTAAATCAAGAACTTCTTTAATTCTTGAAAAACTACGACGGGTCCGATGTTTCCCGTATTGAACGTCATGTCCTGCCAAGTTTCTAACTCCTTTTTTATAAAGTACAGAGGGAGGGAATCGGAGAGAATTGAGATTTACCGATTATTGGAATCATAACCATCTGCCTCTCATATCACACTCTTCTTCACTCTTACTAAGGGGAGACCCCTTCTACGCCATTGACTCTCGTCAAAACAGCTACAATCAGTCCCTTTTGCTAAGTTTTTAGAATCTTTAAATTTGCGTTACAAATCCTAGAATTCTGAAAAATAGACACAAAAAGAGCAGCTAAATCTGACTTATAAAAAGTTTGATTTAACTGCTGCAAGCTTTAATCGGACAATATTTCAATCAAAGCACACGACAAATTATTGATACTATTATACCATATTTATGTAAAAATTCAAGTAGTTTTATCTAATTTCCAGGACACTTTCTAATCTTGAAATAGAAGCATGTTTATTTTAAGTCGCTCTCATCCACTTCCTCGTCGTCATGAACATGTTAACCCTGGATTTTGATGTATCCTTCATGTTTCCTATCCAATTCTTCCCAGAGTGGCTCATCAACAGCCTTCCGAATCTTTATTTATAATTCTTTTATTATATTTCCTATTTAGAAGCTAGTTGCTGTTTCATTTTTTCAAAAAACTGATTCAATTCTGTTTGAACCTGACGTAGTAGCTCTTTTTCTTGAGTCTCATCTATCTCAATTTTTTTCCTAACACCATCCTTATCTATATAAGTATATCTTGAATAAGTCAATTTTAATTCTTTATCCACGAAAAAACCTGCATCTATTTCTTTACCATCAATTGTAGTAGAAAAATGAATCAGAAGCTCACTGTCTTCCAAACTAGTCGGTGGGCGTACATCCAAGTTTAATTTCCCAGATATTTTAAGTTTATTTATCCCCCATCGGCGAATCACTGGGTCATCCGGAATTCCATAGCCAGCATCTCGGATAATATCCTCGTTGTCACCTGCGAGGATACTTGCCAGTAATTCAATTTTATTGGCAGAGGAAAAATCTGGTTCAGGTTTATTATCTGGCCAAAAGAGCAACCAAATGGCAAAAGCAGTTATTATCAAAAGTAGGATGCTTATTATTTTTTTACGTACCGACATTTTTATCTTCTCCTCGCTTCAAATAATCATAAAAATCTTCTTTTGATTTTTTATGCTCATCCGTATCTGGTTTCCATAAGAAATCCCATCTTTTGCCATGCTTGATAAATTGTCCACCTGCTGTACAAGCTTCTTACATGAGTTCTCCAGAGGCTAGAGTAGCTATCAGGTAGTCACGCTCTTTAGGCAGTCGGTCTGTAACTTGATTGCTAATTCTAAGTTGTTGCCAACGCTTTACCTTACTTGTCCACCACTTGAGCTTCAAAGTGAGCTGTCTTGTCGTCTACATTGGTGATGGTGATCGTGTAGGACTTGTTATTAGTTACATTAAAAGCTTTTTCCCCCTGGTAGCTGACAACAATTCCATCCTGCACTAATTTAATATCTTTTTGATTATTGGGTAACTCTTCATCAGCATCTTCTGAATGATGGCTTCGAACAAGTTTTTGCCCTTCAACATCATAAAAAATATCGCCATGCATCTCAAACCAAACTCCTGAACCTGATAATTTAAGCTTATTATTATTATTTTTCTTCAAAATTAATACAGAATAGTATTCCACATCTTGTGTCCGAGGTTTGACTTTCAGACTAATAGACTGACCAGGTTGTAAGGTATATTTACCAAGATTTTGTGCCCATAAATAAAAGAGAAAAGCAGATGCCAGAACTCCAACAAGTAATAAACTACAACCTAAATTCCAATCCCATTGTTTTTTCAAGGTCATTTGTGAATCTCCTTATAGACCCCATATCGTATTAGGAGTCTATCCATTCTGCAATATTTCATCTTCTTTCCGTTTTCTCCGCTGACCCGACCACCTGATACATAGCAACAATACTATCAGACAAAGAAGCAAATAGACCAAACGAAGGATTCTCATCTTACCAAGAGCAGATAAGAAGTTTTTCCTTGCATGTCCCACTTCTTGACCTAACTGTTCAATCGTTTTGCCTGTTTCCTCTTTAATAACAGCTGCATTCTTTGAAATCAAATAATAATTTTGCTCTAAACTAGTAGTATAGGCTCTGGATATTGGTTCATCTAAGAAAAAATATACTCTATCAGCATACTTATCTTCAGACAGAGCATAGTATATTTCAACTTCACTATCCCATTTTCTAGGAAAACTAGTTATTCTAATATTTTCATAATCTAGATGCATAATTCCATTTAATACGTCACTAGTCCATTCTTCCGCATAGTGGTATAGATTTGCCTTTCTATCTACCATTGGCCAAACCATAACGTACCGACTATGCATAAATTCCTTGGTCAAGACCGAGTTACTAGCCAGACTGGTCGCACCAATCTCATATACTGACCAAACAAGCACAATGAGCATTAAATACGATTGGGCAGGTTTTGTTTTGAAATATTTCTGAAGTAACCTAACCTTGGTATCAGTTTCCCTATTCTGTTTTCCAAACATCTTTAAATTTTACTTCTCCCCAATTCTGTACACTAAAGCGAAACGAATAATCGTTTTTTCTTCATCCAATCACCTCATTTCTTCCAATTCTTGATTGACTGCTTCAATATTTAGAATGAAATTATAGCTACTTGGCAAATCTTTTGTAGATATTCCACACTCCGATTTTCAGTAGGTTATTCAAAATGAGATTGCATTCCCACCTCCTCAACTTATTTTATCTAGTAGTAATTTTGTAAAAATTTTTGTTTAGTCTCTTCTATCGATTTATAGCCTACAATTTTTCTTGCGCGAGTGCACTCGCCTCGTTCCGTATCTGAATAATACTCATTAACGCATCAATATACGATAGATTTTTATTTTTCATTTGGGTACATGGATTGGTAAATATCTTTGAGCATAGCTTTTGCCTCTGCTCTCACCTCATCTGCTATCTTATTTGTAGTCTCATCATCAACTTCAATTCTTTCTTGTGACGTGCTATCTATTTTCATATAGCCCACGTATTCCAATTCTAGTTCATTATTAAATTGAAAAGTTGATGTTACATTAGGAGTGGTACCTATCTTTTTAACTGTAATCATGGTTACTCCATCGTCTGGAGATATAATGGTTACTGGTTGACCTCCTTTGGTCTCTATGCTGGAAATACGTTCCATCATTTTTACATTGTAGTCATCTATGGAATAACCGGCTTTTCTGACTGCATTCACATAGCGAGTGGAATTCATCAAGATATCTAGTTGTTCATAAATTGTTTTTTGTTCATAAGCACGCTTAAAAGCGTCATATTGATAACGCTCATAAGCAAAATAGGAAGGAATAAGGATCAGAAGTAAGGACAAAACAATAGTCAGGTATTTATAGCGTTTGAATTTAACGAACATTTGTATCAGCCCCTCTTTCCAAATAGTCAAAAAAGGCTTCCTGATTCTTCTTTTGTTCCTCCTCTGACTGACCACGAGTTATAAACATATGGCCTCCTGTACTACCATCTGTTACAATGTAATGAACAATATCTTTACCAACTTTGGTATCTCCTTGCCCCATATTTTTATAAAACTCTTCAACACGGTTAATCTTATTAGATCCAATTCCCTGATTATAGTCTGCTTGTATTTTAAAAATATCTTTTTGATTCGCATTTTTCATTAGCTCATAGCTATTAATTGGATCCAAATCTGAGTTAAAGTCAGTATCACCATAACGGCCAGAGTCCACATCACCCTTGAAGAAATTTCATACTTTTCCATGGGATAAGGTAGTGAGGCTGTGCTACCTGGGATATTGATTCTGGCAGTATTTCCCACCTCACTTATAGCATGAGCAATTGAGTAAAGATTCAAGTCCCAGCTTTGTTCAGCAAATGCTGCAAACTGAATTGCTTCATGGGCATAATCTTTAACTGCATGTGAGAAACGATATTAAATGTAGCAATAGACTTCATGCGCTCTAAGAATGATTCTTTAGCTTCAATAGCCTTTTTGACAGAGGCTAGAGTAGCCATTTAATAGTCACAGTCTCTGGGCGGTCGGTCTGTTACTTGATTGCTAATTCTAAGTTGTTGTCAATGTTCTACTTTACCTATCCACCACTTGAGCTTCAAAGCGCGCTGGTTTGTCGTCCACATTGGTAATGGTAATCGTGTAGGGGGTTTCTTCCGTCACCCCAAATACTTCCTTTATTTCCCCTTGAACCACTATTCCATCACTCTCTAAATAGATACTTTTACTCTTATCATTCGGTAAGTCTTTGCGCTCTGTTCCATCTTTAGAAATAATAATCTCAGTTATTGACTGCTTCTCAACATTATAAACCGTATTACTTCCTTTCATCCCCCAGCCTTTTCGGCCCGATAATTTTAATTTAGCGTCATCTTTTTTTCTAAAATCAATTCCGAATTATACTCCAGCTGCTCTGTTTTAGAAAAAACTTTCAATTTAACACTTTGACCTGGTTGCAGAGTGTACTTACCAATGTTTTTTGCCCATAAATATAGTCCAAAAATGCTAGTTGCTAGGATTAATATTAGCAAGCCACAACCTAATTTCCAGATTTTTTTCTTCCTATAGGTCATTTGTAATTCTCCCTATAATCATTAATACCATCTTGAATTGTCTTAGCACTCCTGGATTATCTCCATAATTTCCATTAATAACGTTCTCTAAATATTTCAAAGGGTTCTTATCTGACCATCCCTGAGCCATTCCTGCACCAACTTTCAAATATGTATCACTAGATTCTAAATAACCTTTACCAACATAGCCAAAGAGATAATTTCCCAAATAATCAGGCTTCTTCCCTTCTTTCCACTAGCGGCCCCAAATTGAGAAAGGATAGTCTTCTCTGTATGCTCGGTTTTTTAAGTATAGGGGGTTATTGGTATTTAACTCTTCTACAAAACTAACCATACAAGATTTGATACATCTTTTTAATGAAGCTATTAATCTCACTTTGAACAATTTTCAACAAGCGGGCTTCTTCAGATTGTGAGATAGAAACTATTTCTCTTGTTCCCTTAGCATTTTCCTGAGAATAGCTAGAATAAAGTAAATTCAGATTTTCATCTAAAACGAAAGCTACATGTGTTTGTTTTTCATTAACTTGTGTAATGAAAAATAACTGGAAATCCTTGGCTTGCTTTTGAGGAGGACTAATTTTCAAATGTATATCTCCTTCTATTTCCAGTGGATAAATAACCCCTTCTAACCGAATGGCTCCATCTGGCGGAATGGTAAAGCCTGCTTTGCGAATATCAGGTGCGTACTTCTCTGATTCTAGCAAACGATGAAGAACTTCAATTCTATCATTTTTCTCAAAAGCTACTTTCAATGTATTAGATTGTTGAAAATGATTGTAAGTGAAATACGAAAGTACTAATACAACCAAAAATAATATTATCAACCATTTAAACTGTTTCAATTTATCTGACATTGCTCTCTAAACCTCTTTCCAGATAGTCAAAAAAGGCTTCCTGATTCTTCTTTTGTTCCTCTTCAACAGTCTTTACCATGCTTTACAAGAAAGGCTTCTACTCTTCCCAGTTCATAATATCTCACACTTTGCTCATCGTAATAACACATACAGCCTTCCGAATCTTTATTTATGATTCTTTTATTATATTTCCTATTTAGAAGCTAGCTGCTGTTTCATTTTTTCAAAGAACTGATTCAATTCTGTTTGAACCTGATGTAGTAACTCTTTTTCTTGAGTCTTATCTATTTCAATTTTTTTCCCAGTATCATTTTCCTCTATAGACTCATAACTCGAATCAATTAAATTCAATTTTTTATCTAAGAAAAACGCTACATCTGTTTCTTTACCGTTAATCATAGTAGAAAAAAGAACTAGAAGCTCACTGTCTTCCAAACTAGTCGGTGGGCGTACATCCAAGTTTAATTTCCCAGATATTTTAAGTTTATTTATCCCCCATCGGCGAATCACTGGGTCATCCGGAATTCCATAGCCAGCATCTCGGATAATATCCTCGTTGTTACCTGCGAGGATACTTGCCAGTAATTCAATTTTATTGGCAGAGGAAAAATCTGGTTCAGGTTTATCATCTGGCCAAAAGAGCAAGCAAATGGCAAAAGCAGTTATTATCAATAGTAGGATGCTTATTATTTTTTTACGTACCGACATTTCTATCTTCTCCTCGCTTCAAATAGTCATAAAAATCTTCTTTTGATTTTTTATGCTCATCCGTATCTGCTTGCCATAAAAAATCCCATCTTTTCCCGTGCTTGATAAATTGTCCACCTGCTGTATTATTTTCAATAAGGTAATTTAGGAAGTTCCTACCGTTTTCTTTATCACCATTTCCCAAGGTCTGATAAAACTCAGCAATTCGATTTGTTTCATTTACAGCAATCTCATTGTTATAATTTGCTTGTATTTTAAAAACATTGTTAGGCTGACCATTTTTAGATATTCTATCATAAAGATTTATAGCATCTAGATCCGAAGTGAAGTCATTATCATCATATCTTGTTGAATCTACATCTCCTTTGAAGGAACTTTCATATCGTTCTGTATTAATAGGAAGTTCACCTATTGTCATAGAATTTCCGAGGGTACTTAGTACGTGAGCCAACAGTTCTTTCATGCCTTCTTTCGTAGATAAGTCTCTATCTCCCCAAGCTTGTTCTGTAAACGTTGATAATTGAATAGCTTCATGAGCAAGATCTTTCTTACTAGGAGAAGATCCTTGTTGTTTTTCAATTTTTCTAATAAATAAGTTTACTTCTGCATCTGAGAAACCATATTCTTCTTTTAATGTTTTTCGTAACTTATCGTTTTTTAATACACCTCCTAAACCAGACCAAGTTGCACGTCCTGTATCCCCAGCATAGACTGGCGAGGCAACCAATCTGTTAAATTCATAAATCACTCTCTCTTTAGACCATCCTTTTGTTTCAGCTTTTTCAAGAATTGATTGCTGCAACTGGTATAAGAGATTTGCTGTTTCAATATCAAAACCATATATATTTACAAAATCATCCACAATAACTTTCTTTTCCTTCTCAGCTTTAGTCACTGGGATATTCTTATCCAACTTATGTGACTCAATCTTCTGCTCTTTCATCTTCTTGGCCCAACTCATGTCCACACCGTCCGCATAGTAGTTTCCATCACTATCGACAATGATTTCACTTAGTTGTGTGGCTCCTTGGATAGCTAGACGAAGAACTTCTAGACTATCACTGAAATATTGGGAGACTTGAGCGACAAAGAACTCCAGCTTTTCAATCTTCTCTTCCAATTCTTTAATTTGTGATTCAATTTGCGACTCTGCACTAGAAAGAATCACCAGAGATTCCATGTGAGAAACGATATTAAATGTAGCAATAGACTTCACCCGCTCTAAGAATGATTCCTTAGCTTCAATAGCCTTTTTGATAGAGGCTAGCTGTTTCTCTCTCAATTCTTTTGTCTTCTTCAGCTGATCCAGATCAAGGTTGCCATACTCTGATACCTGAGCATCGGCAATCCTATATGAATTCAACTCCGTTTGAATGTCGTCCACTGCAGCCTGTAGCTTCTTAATGGCAGGAATGATAATCTCTGAAAAAAGGCCCTTACCTGCTGTATAGGCTGCTCCCATGAGTTCTCCAGAGTCTAGGGCAGCTATTAGGTGGTCACACCCCTGAGACAATCGGTCTGTCACCTCATTGGCCACTTGAATATTATTAGCCATAGCCTCCATCAGCTGTGAGGACTCCGATGCACTGTATTTTACTCCCATGGTAAAGAGTTCCTTTCTTTCGTCAATCTTTCTCGATTTTCATCTAATTTTTGCCGAACTTTCCTTGTTTGTTTGGAAACATTGTCCAACTCTTGCTCTACGTAGCTGTCAATTGTTTGTTGCAAGGCTTGGTTTTCTTCCCATATTTTACGATTGGTATGGCTTGTCTCTGATACGGGATCTATCAAGTTTTCTATTTGGGCATTTATCGTCCAGATATCTGCACGAAAATCCATTACCTTCTCTTCGTAGCGTCTTTTGATAACTAAAAGATCTTCTTCTTGATTCTCAAGCTGGATGATTTGCTTATATAATTGTTCACGTTTTTCTTGATTTTTATCTTTTATCATCAGTTGCTCCAACGTTGTGCCTGCTCTATATCGCGTTTCTCAATTTTTTCAGCAATTTCTGGAAATTTATTAGCCTGAGTTAAGACGGCCGAACTGAAGTCACTGACAGCCTGCAACATTTGATTGCAGGCTTGACGACCAGCTTCCATTCCAGCAATATCACTTGTATAGCCAAATTCAACTTGATTGTTCCTGAAGGCTGAAGTATCCACTCCTACTAATTCACTAATTGCGGAACTTGCTGCGATAGTATCTGAAGAAATCTTCCCTGACATCTAGTATTCCCTACCTTTCGTTCTAATTGTTAGGCAATTTCTCATTGGCTATTACGATTGGTGTTGCCAGTGGTACCACCCAAAATTGCTCCCCAAGCTTTCTGATAATCCGCATCTGATGCGCCGATACCAAAGCGATAGCTCGTCGTTGGAGCGCCATTCTTAGCCCAGTAGCTAGGAACGGTCGGACCGTTTAGATTGATGGAACGGCCGTTGATTGTGACGGTTCCTGGTCTTTCTCCAGTAGACTTGAGAACATCAGACTTGATAACGCTCGAATCAAGATTGAACTTCTCTCCGATTCCCCAGGCACTTGGATCCGCCTCATAAATGGCATTGGCTAGATAGGCCATATAGGCCGCATTATTATTGTAGCCTGTTAGGGCAGCCATAGAAGTATTGTCATCATGACCAATCCAGCCTCCAAGGGTCATCCGAGGAGTTGAAAGCATGAGCCACATATCACCATTACTGTTAGTTGTACCTGTCTTACCAATCCAGTCTGCACCTGCCAAGGTACCATTGACTTGACTAATCCTTGATTTAAAGGTCGTAGTTGCACCAGAGTTGAGCACACCTCGCATCAAGCTTTGCATAATCGTTGCAGTAGCAGGCGAATACACCTGAACTGGTTTTGCCTTATGCTCATAAACTACCTTGCCGTCAGGAGCCGTGATCTTTTCAATCATATACTTTTCTTGATAAGAACCGTTATTAGCCAAGGTCTGGAAACCGTTGGTGTGCTGGGCAACCGAAACCTCGATCCCCCCACCCATTGGTAGACTTTCAATATCGTAGTTGTCAATATGGTAGCCCATTTTTTCCATATAGCCTCGGACGTTTACACCCTTCTCACGAAGTGCACGATAGGTCCAATAAGCTGGAATATTCCAAGAAGTATTGAGGGCTTCCTGCAGATCCATCATGCCTGTCCCACGACTGTCCACGTGCATAATTGGCTCACCGCTAGAGAAGTTCGTTGGATAATTGGAAAGGACACTTGCGCTTCCCATCAGCCCTTGGTCAATGGCAATCCCATAAGCTAAAATCGGCTTGATAGTCGAACCAGGAGATCTTTCCGTATCAAAAGCATGGTTGTTTTGATTAGAACTATAGTCTCTACCACCGACAAAACCAATAATGGCTCCTGTTTTATTGTCCTGAAGGACATTTCCAACCTCGACCATTCCTGTCCCATCATCCAAGAGACCACCGTAGTTGGCAACTGCGTTCTGCATCGCCTGATGAATCGAATGATTGATGGTTGTTGTGACCATATAGCCACCCTCGCTCAGCTCTTTTCGAGCCAACTCTTGATAAGCTTCAACCGTTGCATTATTTTTTAATTCTTGCTGAGATACATTGTCCCGCTGAATCAAATACTGATACATGGCCGTCTGCGCTTCTGAAAAGGCTGTATGGTAGAGGTAGCTATGCGAGCTCTTTTGAAGGCTCTCAGTCTGTTTAAAATCTTGCGTCAGATCATAGTCTTTGTACTGCTGATAGTCTGCCTCACTCAGTCGACCTGTGCGGTACATATTATACAAAACATTTCGAGCCCGCTCTAGACCTAAAGCCATATCATCTGGACTCTTCATACTGCCATCAGAGGCATAGGGTGAATAGACAATCGGGCTCTGAGGCAATCCTGCAATAAACGCAGACTGCGGAATGCTCAAATCCTTGGCTGATACACCAAAAATCCCTTGAGCTGCTTCTTCCACTCCAGCAATATTTTGTCCTTTGTTATTCCGACCAAAAGGTGCCACATTCAAATAAGCAGTCAGAATGTCATCCTTAGACATATAGCGTTCCAAAGCCAAGGCATCAACAATCTCTACTGCCTTCCGCTTGAAAGTCGGAGCATCTCCCACGACCTGCTGCTTGATCAACTGCTGAGTTAAGGTTGAGCCCCCGCTGGATGAACCAACTCCAACTACAGAACCCAAGGTTGCCCGCAGAACAGCCTTGGGCACAACACCATTGTGAGTTTCAAAGTTCTCATCTTCTGTAGCAATGATAGCATTTTTGACATTATCCGAAATCGCATCGCTGGCAACTGGCATCCGCAACAAATCATTATCGATTTCAGAAATCAACTCTCCGTTAGCATAGGTCAGCTTCGAAATCCCAGAAATCTTATTGACCTGACTTACCAGCTCCTCCTGCTTCGGCACGGAGACATCACTAAAAAGGCTGGCGGCATAGCCCAATCCGAGTCCGGCCCCCAATACTATTCCAAAAAAGATAAATACAAAAGCGACATTTAAGAGTAGTTTTACTGTCCGGAAAATAACGGAAACAATATCAAGTACCGACCATGTCTCTCCTTTTGGCTTAGACGTCTTAGCAGGTGAGGGTTCCCCCTTACCAAACTGTTTTAACTTTTTTATAAATGGTTTCAACATAGATTCTCCTTATCGACTATTATAGCAAACATCAGCAAATTATATCAAGAAAGAGCTAATTCTAGCGCTTTTACAGGAATTATTTTCTTGCTACTCATTGATATTTGTCGCGTTTGTGATACAATAGAGGGATAAAACAAAAAATACTTGAGCAAAGGCAAAATCCTTTGCTATCTTAGAAAAGGAGAGACAACTATGCACATTTTTGATGAGCTAAAAGAGCGTGGTTTGATTTTTCAAACTACTGATGAAGAAGCTTTGCGTAAAGCCTTAGAAGAAGGGCAGGTCTCTTATTATACTGGATACGATCCAACAGCGGACAGTCTGCACTTAGGTCACTTGGTAGCTATTTTGACCAGTCGCCGCCTACAGTTAGCTGGTCACAAACCTTACGCCCTCGTCGGTGGTGCAACAGGTTTGATTGGCGACCCATCCTTTAAAGATGCAGAGCGTAGCCTGCAAACCAAGGAAACCGTTGATGGCTGGGTTCAGTCTATCCAAGGGCAACTGTCACGCTTTCTTGACTTTGAAAATGGCGAAAACAAAGCTGTCATGGTCAACAACTACGATTGGTTTGGCAGCATCAGCTTCATTGACTTCCTCCGTGATGTTGGTAAATACTTCACTGTCAACTACATGATGAGCAAGGAATCCGTAAAAAAACGGATTGAAACAGGGATTTCTTACACAGAGTTTGCTTACCAAATCATGCAAGGTTACGACTTCTTTGTTCTTAACAAAGAACATAACGTAACTCTGCAAATCGGTGGTTCTGACCAGTGGGGAAATATGACAGCTGGTACCGAATTGCTTCGTCGTAAGGCTGACAAGACAGGTCACGTTATCACTGTCCCCCTTATCACTGATGCGACTGGTAAAAAATTTGGTAAATCAGAAGGAAATGCTGTTTGGCTCAATGCTGACAAGACTTCTCCATACGAAATGTACCAATTCTGGATGAATGTGATGGATGCTGACGCTGTTCGCTTCTTGAAGATCTTTACTTTCTTGTCACTCGATGAGATTGAAGACATCCGCAAACAGTTTGAAGCAGCTCCACACGAACGCTTGGCTCAAAAAGTCCTCGCTCGTGAAGTCGTGACTCTTGTCCATGGTGAAGAAGCCTACAAAGAAGCCCTTAACATCACTGAGCAACTCTTTGCAGGAAACATCAAAAACCTTTCTGTCAAAGAACTCAAACAAGGACTTCGTGGAGTACCAAACTACCAAGTTCAAGCCGACGAAAATCTTAACATCGTGGAAATCCTCGTGTCATCTGGCGTGGTCAACTCAAAACGCCAAGCCCGCGAAGATGTTCAAAACGGAGCAATTTACGTCAACGGCGACCGCATCCAAGACCTTGACTATGTCTTGAGCGACGCAGATAAGTTAGAGAATGAACTTACTGTTATCCGCCGCGGTAAGAAGAAATACTTCGTCCTTACATACTAAAAAAGCAGACTGGAGGCATTTGCCATCCAGTCCTTTTTTTGCTAGACTTAAAACTATGAATACAAACCTCAAACCCAAACTCCAGCGTTTTGCCACAGCGACCGCTTTTGCCTGTCCCATCTGCAAGGAAGAGCTGCAGCTGATGGAAAACAGCCTCAAATGTCAACATCGTCATTCTTATGACTTGGCCAAGTTTGGCTATGTCAATCTAGCACCTCAAATCAAGCAGCCCAAAGACTACGATAAGGCCAGTTTTCAAAATCGGCAGTTGATTTTAGAAGCTGGATTTTACCAAGCTATCTTAGAAGCTGTCTCGAACTTACTTGCTAGCTCAGAATCTGCTAAAACAGTCTTAGATATTGGATGCGGTGAGGGCTTCTACTCTCGTAAACTCCAAGAAACCCATCCCCAAAAAACCTTCTATGCTTTCGATATTTCAAAAGATTCCATTCAGTTGGCGGCCAAGAGCGACGGCTCTTTCGCAGTCAATTGGTTCGTTGGTGATTTGGCCAAGCTACCGCTGCAAGATGCCAGCATGGACATCATTTTAGATATCTTTTCTCCAGCCAATTATCAGGAATTTCGGCGAGTCATGTCTGACAATGCACTCCTCATCAAGGTCATCCCCACCGAGCACCATCTTCAAGAAATTCGCCAAAAAGCCGCGGCTCAACTCAGTAACAAGGATTACTCTAACCAAGAAGTCATTCAGCATTTCCAAGAATACTTCGATATAATTTCTGAAATCAATGTCGAATCTAGCCACTCCTTGACTGCCGAAAGCAGAGCAGCTCTTTTAGCGATGACACCACTGCTCTTTCACGTTGAGCAAGACCAGATTGACTGGACTGACCTCACCCAAGTGACCATTGCAGCTACCATTCTTGTCGGAAAAGCAAAATAAAGAAAAGATAGTCTGCAGACCAAATGCATTCCGTTTGGCTTGCGGACTATCTTTTTTATAACTCATATTTTAATAAACTGTTTTCTCTGTTTCGAAATCAAAGAAATGCGCCTTGTTCAGGTCAAAGCCAAGGTCAATTCCTTCACCCGTTTCTGAATAGTCACGAGCATCTACACGCGCGATAAACTCGCTGTCACCAACTTGACAGTAAAGGTGAGACTCAGAACCCAAAAGCTCAGAGACAGAGATGGTCGCATGAACCACAGAGTCTGGGAAGGTCTCTAAGAAGGCAGGTTCTGTATTGATGTCTTCTGGACGAATACCAAAGATCAACTTCTTACCGTCATAACCCTTCTCACGCAACACCTTCAGTGCTCCTTCTGGCACGGTTAAACGCAAGCCATCGGCAACGATTTCATTCCCCTCAAGCGTCACAGTGATAAAGTTCATCGCCGGGCTGCCAATGAAGCCCGCCACAAACTTGTTGACTGGATTTCTGTAAACTTCCTGTGGACTACCGATCTGCTCTACTCGACCAATCGTTCCAGTTCCAGCAGGGTTCTTGGTTGCTGACATGATAACAATCCGGTCTGCAAGCGTCATCGCTTCTGTCTGGTCG
>NZ_KQ969063.1:189108-197170 GCF_001578775.1 Streptococcus cristatus
CACGCCCCATGGCAACACGCTGACGTTGACCGCCTGACAAGTCCGCTGGCTTACGATCCAAGAATTCTTTCAAACCAAGGATTTCAGCTGCTTCTTGCACCCGCTTGTCGATATCTTCCTTGCTGTACTTGCGCAATTTCAATCCGAACGCCATGTTGTCATAAACTGTCATGTGTGGATAGAGGGCATAGTTCTGGAAGACCATAGCGATATCACGGTCTTTCGGTGCCACGTCATTGACTACTTTACCATCAATCGACGCTGTCCCTTCTGTGATATCCTCAAGACCCGCAATCATACGCAGCGTTGTGGATTTCCCACATCCTGACGGACCAACGAAAACGATAAATTCCTTGTCCTTAATGTCCAAATTAAAGTCTTCAACAGAATAGTGCTCACTATTTGGATACTTCTTATAAATATTTTTCAGATTTAATTCAACCATAAGTTCCCCTTTACTTTATGTGAAAATAGTTGCCTTTGAAACCCTTAAAAATTTCAAAGCGCTTTCATAAAAATATTATATCCTTTTTTAATTATTATTTCAAGCATTTATTCAAACGTTTGCACAATTTTTTATCATATTTCAACTAACTACTCTTTTAAAACAAAAAATAGGATAGAAAATTTCTATCCTACACGATTAGTTAGTAACACGATAATAAAATTGGCCTTGTTCATCAAAGCTATTCATCCCAACTCCCGTCCACAGACGATCTTGGCTGGCATCTGAGCTATCTTGGAAATTTTCTTTATTCGCAAGCTTGACACCTTTTGGAATGAACTCTAGCAAGAAACCACCAGTTTCACCGCCGTATACACCGCCAGAAGCTGTTCCATAATCCGTTAACGATGCTCCGTACAGCTCATAGCTATCAGAAACTAACCCTTTATCATTGAACACCAGCTGATGACCAGCAGCGTTCTGCCAGGTTCCTTTTACACTGGAGTAGTCTCCATTGGCCAAGGCCGAAATATCCATTGCTTTTTTCTCCTCTTGCGTCTTTTCTGGACTAACTTCTGCTGAGCTTTGACTGCTTGTGGCAGAAGAAGAAGATTCTGCAACACTCTGACTAGAAGCTACTTGAGAAGATTCCTGAGTAGTACTCGAACTTGTCTGAGTAGAATTAACTGACTTACTAGAGCAGGCTGCCAAAGTCGATAGAGCTAAGCAACATAACAAAGGATAGACTATTTTCTGCTTCATGGCTTTCTCCTTATCCATTAAATGATTACTAATATTATAGACTTTTTCAGCCTATTTTACAAGTTGGCTCAGCTATCCTGCACCGCTAAGACCTTATAGATGGTTTTGCTCAAAGCCGCCTGATAATCCTCTACACTCAAGGATCTATCCGCAATAACTTCTGCTGTCTGCTTTTCTAAGTCTACCGCCACATCTGACACTCCCTCCATAGACAGGAAGTGCTGAGTGACGTGTTTGACACAATTTTGACAAGATAAGTTTTCTAATTGGACAGTTTGTTTCATAGATTTATTCCTCCGTATATTCCTTCATTTTAAAGTTTAAAGCGTCCTAGGCGCAGAGCATTGGCCACAACTGACACTGAGCTTAAGCTCATGGCCAGACCAGCCAACATCGGATTGAGCAAGGGACCGCCGAAAAGATGCAATAGCCCCATAGCAATCGGGATACCTAATGTATTGTAGGCAAAGGCCCAGAAAAGATTTTCCTTGATATTGCGGATGGTCGCCTGGCTGAGCTTGATAGCCTTGACTACATCCTGCAAATCACTATGCATGAGCACTACATCTGCTGACTCAATAGCTACATCAGCGCCTGATCCGATGGCAATTCCAACATCTGCCTGGACCAGAGCTGGAGCATCATTGATACCGTCTCCTACCATAGCCAGTTTTTCCCCAGCTTCCTGCAAGTCCTTGATAGCAGTAGCCTTACCATCTGGCAATACACCTGCGATAACTTTTTGTATTCCAGCTTTCTGGGCAATAGCTGTCGCTGTTTCTTCACGATCTCCTGTCAGCATGATGACTTCTAGCCCCATAGACTGAAGCTCCTGCACTGCCTTCAGGCTGCTAGACTTCATCTCATCTGCTACCGCTAAAATACCAGCTAGCTGTCCATCTACTGCGACAAACATGGCTGTCTTCCCTTCTTGGGAAAGCTCCAACAACTGTTCTTGAAAGACACTGCTGTCAATGTTCTTGTCTTTCATCAATGACTCATTTCCCACCAGAAGCTGTCTGCCCTCAATCTGAGCTGACAAACCTCGTCCAATTACGGCCTCAAAATGACTGACAGGCAGTAAGTCAAGCACCTCCTCTTCAGCTGCTTCCAAGATAGCCTGAGCCAAAGGATGTTCAGAATGCTGCTCAGCACTGGCTATTAGCCGCAACAAGTCAGAGCGATTAAAAGCACCTAAAGGTAACAAATCCGTCAGACTGGGCTTACCAACCGTAATCGTCCCAGTCTTATCCAGAACAATAGTATCCAGCTGATAAGCCGCTTCCAAAGCTTGACCAGACTTAATCAGAATACCATTTTCAGCCCCTTTGCCAGTCCCAACCATAATAGCTGTCGGAGTGGCTAATCCCAGCGCACAAGGGCAAGCAATGACCAGAACCGCGATAAAGATTGACAGAGAAAAGCTAAGGCTCTCACCAGCTAGAAAATACCAAGCTAGCGCGGACAAAGTAGCCAAGCCCAGCACGATTGGGACAAAATAGAGTGAAATCTTATCGGCCAAAGCCGCTATCGGAGCCTTAGACCCCTGCGCTTCCTCCACCAATCTGACAATCTGAGCTAAGGTCGTATCCGAACCCACCCTAGTTGCTTGATAGTCAATACTACCATTTTGATTGATTGTTGCACTGGTAATGGTGTCGCCGACCTTCTTTTCAATCGGGACACTTTCTCCAGTCATCATGGACTCATCCACAAAGGTCTGCCCCTCCGTCACAAGGCCATCTACAGGCATACGCTCTCCTGGCTTGATACGGATAATGTCTCCAACTCGGATATCCTCCGTATCAATGGTCACAGCCTCACCATAGCGAATCACTGTCGCCTGACTAGGCACTAGCTCAAGCAGAGATTGAATCGCTTGAGACGTTTTCCCCTTGGCAGAACTTTCCAGATATTTACCCAGAAGAACCAAGGCAATAATCACTGCAACAGACTCAAAATAGAGCTGATGAACAAAGTCATGATGACCAAGAAAAACCTGACTGACCGAGTAGAGGCTGTAGAAAAATGCTGCGCTGGTCCCCACTGCAATCAAACTATCCATATTGGGATGGCGCTTGATAAGATTGCGAAATCCCCTCTGATAAAAGCCACGACCGATCCACACAGCAGGCAGAGTCAAAAGCAGTTGTGACAGAACGAAGACCAAGGGATGCGCTATATGATCCAAGAAGCTAGGCAAGGGAAGACCAATCATACTTCCCATAGAGATATAAAGCAAGGGCAGAACCGTAAGCAAAAGAATTAGTAGCTCTTGTTTCTTTTTTTGCAATTCCTGCGCTTTAATTACAGCCTCTGCACTCACATCGGACGGTCGGTCTTTTCCTTTTTCTTCTGCCTGATAACCAGCCTCGGCTACAGCATCCAGCACTTGCTGGCTATCAAATCCCGCCTTAGGAAGCAAACTGAGACGTTCTGTCGCTAGATTGACACTGACATCCTCTACCGTTTCCAAGTCCTTGACCGCCATCTCCACCGTCATAGCACAGGCAGCACAGGTCATGCCTGACAGTTTGTACTCTTTCTTCTCGCTCATCAATGTGTCTCCTTCTCGTGCCCGCAACGACATTGGCCTTGTGGGCAGTGGCATTTGATTTCCAAAGGAGCCGAAGCTCTTTTCTTATCAATGACTTGGCTGAGCCGCTCCAAGTCCCTTTGACTGAACTGACTTCTCTCAATCATCGAAATCAAAAGATCTCCATGTTTAGTATTACAGATATTGTCAAAAAGCGCCTGCCAAGTACTTTCCAGATAGTCCGCTTCTAAAATCCGAGCATCGTAGTAAAACTTGCCCTCAATTTTTTCCATAGCGATAAATTCTTTGGTCTTCAGACGATTCAAAAGAGTCTTGATTGTTGCCGGTTTCCAGGAAAAATCGGCTTCCAACCGCGCTATAATCTCTGTACTGCGACTGTGTGGATACGCCCATAGCACACGCATCACTTGCCATTCTGCTTGGCTCATATTTTGCTGTTCCATTGTTTAACACTTCCTTAATATTTACATTTGTAATCCAGTTCTATATTAGTTTACATCTGTAATCGAAAATTGTCAAGCCTTTTTATCGTCACTTCCTCATCTATAAAAAAGAAGGCGGGATAGTCCCGTCTTCTTACTTTATTCTATTAGTGCGCCAACATCTCTTGGGCAATTTCTTGACCGGTCAACTTACTTGGATAATAGGTTGGCCAGTTTTCCAGCTCATTAAAGAGCGCTTCCTGGCTCTCACCACCATAGAAGATATGGAAGTGAGCTGCCTTGGTCGGTGCAATGTTGTGGTCGCTAAACTGAACATACTTGTACTCCCCAGCATCCGCATCTGTCGCTTCAAACATAAAGCGAACTCCACGATTTCCCTTAGAGTAAGTCAGTGTGTGCTTACCAACGTATTTATACGTATATTTCTTGGATTTTCCATCTACCACAAATTCCATGGTCTTGTCTGTGATATTGATATTGGAAACATCTGTCTTGTAGCCCTTGTCATAGTAGTCCTTGTATTCAGCTGCCGTCATTTTACCAGTCAGCTTAGCCTTGTAGTCAAAGACTTGATCCAAGGTACCGTCCTGCAGATAAGGGTAAACAGACTGCCACTCGCCAGCATAGTCAGACAAGGTCCGATCCTTGACGGCACTGTCTTCAAAGTAGCCATTTTGAACAGTCTTAGTATCCTCCTCTTTCTCAGCAGCAATCTCTGCTCCCTCTTGGTCAGTCGTTTTCTTGAGAGCCTTGAGATTGGCCTGCATGATTGAAATATAGTCTGCTCCATCCTTGGTCTGCTTTTCTGTCAAGCTTTCCAGCGGATTCAAAACATCCAATTCTACTCCTGTTTCCTTAGCCAATGTAGAAGCCAGAGCTTGAGAAGCATTCTCTTCAAAGTAGATATACTTGATTTTATTTTTCTTGATATACTCGGTCAATTCAGCCAAGCGTGAAGCAGATGGCTCACTATCTGGTGAAAGTCCAGAAATTGGAACCTGCTTCAAACCATAGTCCAATGCTAAATAGTTAAAGGCAGCGTGCTGAGTGACGAAACTCTTTTGCTTGGCATTAGTCAAACCATCTTCAAATTCTTTGTCCAAGGCTTCCAGCTTCTTGATATAAGCCGCTGCATTTTTCTCAAAAGCAGCCTTCTTGTCAGGGTAGGCCTTGATCAGACTATCTCGAATATGCTCCACCATTTTAATAGCTCGCTTCGGAGACAGCCAAACATGGGGGTCGTATTCATGATGATGCCCCTCTTCCCCATGGTCGTGGTCTTCTTCCTCTTCACCACCAGGCAGCAAAAGCATATTTCCAGTCGCTTTGATAACTTTTTCTTCCTTATTTTTCAAGTTTTTTAGCAAATCAGGAACCCAAGTCTCCATATTTTCATTTTCATAGACAAAGGCATCTGCATCCTGAATCTTCGCAACCGCTTTGGCTGAAGGCTCATAATCATGCGGCTCTGTACCAGCTCCGATTAGAAGTTCAACATTTGCCTCATCTCCAGCCACCTGCTTGGTAAACTCATAAACCGGATAAAAAGTCGTGACAATATTGAGCTTGCCATCTGCATTTTTTTGATTGGAACAAGCTACTAAGAAAATACTCAGTAAACCTGCTAATAGTAAACTAATTTTTTTCATTTTCTGCTCCTATTTCATAAATTTTTTGACCAGATTGACCAGCAAGAACAAGCTGACGAAGATAATCGTAATGCTGGCGCTTGCTGGCGTTTCTGCATAGTAAGAAATATAAAGTCCGGCAATCATACCAAAGAAGCCGATGACATTTGCCAGCAAAATAACCGACTTGAAATTTTTCCCAATCCGCAGAGCTATACTGGCCGGCAAGACCATAATGGTCGAAACCAGCAAGGCTCCCGCAGCTGGAATCATGAGGGCAATCGCAACACCCGTCACGATATTAAAGAGAATGGACATGGTCCGCACAGGCAGCCCATCCACAAAGGCCGTATCCTCATCAAAGGTCAAGATATACATAGGCCGAATGAAGAGGAAAGTCAAGACAAGCACCACAGCAGCAATGACAAAGAGAGAAATCACCTGCTCCCTACTGATAGTCACAATGGAGCCAAATAGATACTGATCCAAACTCATCGAGCTAGAACTCTTACCCTTACTCATAACAATCAAGGAAACCGCTAATCCCGTTGACATGAGAATAGCTGTACCGATTTCCATGAAATTCTTATAAATAGTCCGCAGGTACTCCAAAAATACTGCTGCAATAATAACCACCACTACCGTTGTGAAGGTCGGTGACAAACCTAGAACCAAACCAAAGGCCACGCCTGCCAGAGAAACGTGACTGAGCGTGTCACTCATGAGGCTCTGCCGACGTAAAATAAGGAAAGTACCTAAAATAGGTGAGAAGAGGCTCATGGCAATAACTGCTAAAAAGGCTCGCTGCATAAAATCATAGGAAAATAGATTAAGCATGACTCACCTCCTGTCCGCTGTCACTTTCATGCACATTGAAGCAGCGCCAAGGTGAGTCCTGATTCCGAACCAGATGAATATTGCGGTCAGCATATTTGCGAACTTCCTCTGGATCGTGCGTAATCATCAAGACCGCTTTCCCATGCTGATGAGCACTATGGTGCATGAGCTTGTAAAATTCATCCTTGCTGCCTGCATCCATCCCTGTTGTCGGCTCATCTAGGACAAAAATATCCGGATCCGAAGCAAACATACGAGCAATCACAGCTCGCTGCTTTTGACCACCAGAGAGAGAGCCAATCCTCTTGTCCCGATGTTCCCACATTCCAACTGACACCAAACTAGCCTTGATATGCTCCTCATCGTGTTCATTCAAACGACGAAACCAGCCCTTGCGTGGATAACGTCCCGACTTAACAAACTCGTAAACCGTACTAGGAAAACCTGCATTAAAACTAGCAATCTGCTGAGGAAGATAAGCAATTCTCAATTTCTTGCCTCTCTCATTGGTCTTAGAAATCTTGACCTCGCCATGCTTAGGCTGCAGAATCCCCAGACTAGCCTTGACAAGTGTCGTCTTAGCAGCTCCATTCTCCCCTGTCAAGGTTACAAACTCGCCACTATCCAAAAAGTAATGAATATGCTCCAACACAGGTTCCTTGTCATAGTAAAAAGACAGATTTTCCACTGTGATATATCTCATTTCCCAATTTCTCCAATCAAACCATCCAAAAATCTCACAATCACTTCTTGCTCATCAGAAGAAAATTGCTCTGCCAATCTCTGGTAAGTATCCAAAGTATGGACATGATGATGTTGATGCTCTTCCGCAATCGGTCGTGCCAAGTCAGTCAATCGATAAAAAGTCACACGAGCATCCTTCTTATCCTTGAACGTTTCCAACATCTTTTGCTCCACCAAAGCCTTAACAGCTTTAGTTACAGCAGCCTGGCTAACATTCAGCCTTTTAGCTAGATCAGAATTCGTCAAAGACTCCTGAGACAAGAGCATTAAAATATGTTCCTGCGTGTTCGTTAGCCGCACATCGCTCGTACAAGTGCCGACCAAGATTTCATGTTGATTCTCAGCTGTCAATATAACCTCATTCAAAAAATGATTAATTTTTTCTGCTAAATCCACCATTCTTCGCTTCCTTTCTTAACCAGTTGAAACTTTACCGGTTAATTATACCACAAAAAAGAAAAGAGTCAAGCTCCAACTATAGTAACACTCTGATTCTAAAACAATGCAAAAGCATCGATATAGACAAAGAAAAAAGAGCTAACTGCTCTTTTCTCATATGCTCATTTACTCCGCCAGTAGGACTCGAACCTACGACATCATGATTAACAGTCATGCGCTACTACCAACTGAGCTATGGCGGATAATA
>NZ_KQ969064.1:0-38428 GCF_001578775.1 Streptococcus cristatus
CTTCAGATTCAGCAAGCACAAGTTTGAGTACAAGTCTCAGTGCCTCAATTAGTGCTTCAGATTCAGCAAGCACCAGCTTGAGCACCAGCCTCAGTGCCTCAATCAGTGCCTCAGATTCAGCAAGCACCAGCTTGAGCACCAGCCTCAGTGCCTCAATCAGTGCCTCAGATTCAGCAAGCACGAGCCTGAGCACAAGTCTCAGTGCCTCAATTAGTGCTTCAGATTCAGCAAGCACAAGCTTGAGTACAAGCCTCAGTGCCTCAATTAGTGCTTCAGATTCAGCCAGCACCAGCTTGAGTACCAGTCTCAGTGCATCAATCAGTGCAAGCGACTCAGCAAGTACAAGTTTGAGCACCAGCCTCAGTGCCTCAATTAGCGCCTCAGATTCAGCAAGTACAAGTTTGAGCACGAGCCTCAGTGCATCAATTAGTGCCTCAGATTCAGTAAGCACCAGCCTGAGCACAAGTCTAAGTGCCTCAATTAGTGCTTCAGATTCAGCAAGTACAAGTTTGAGCACAAGTCTAAGTGCTTCACTCAGTGCCTCAGATTCAGTAAGTACAAGTTTGAGCACGAGCCTCAGTGCCTCAATTAGTGCCTCAGATTCAGCAAGTACAAGTTTGAGCACGAGCCTCAGTGCATCAATTAGTGCTTCAGATTCAGCAAGTACAAGTTTGAGCACAAGTCTAAGTGCTTCAATCAGTGCTTCAGATTCAGCAAGCACCAGCTTGAGCACGAGCCTCAGTGCCTCAATCAGTGCAAGCGACTCAGCAAGCACCAGCTTGAGTACAAGCCTCAGTGCCTCAATTAGTGCTTCAGATTCAGCAAGCACAAGCCTGAGCACAAGTCTCAGTGCCTCACTCAGTGCCTCAGATTCAGCAAGTACAAGTTTGAGCACAAGCCTCAGTGCCTCAATCAGTGCCTCAGATTCAGCAAGCACCAGCTTGAGCACCAGCCTCAGTGCCTCAATCAGTGCCTCAGATTCAGCAAGCACGAGCCTGAGCACAAGTCTCAGTGCCTCAATTAGTACCTCAGATTCAGCCAGCACCAGCTTGAGCACCAGCCTCAGTGCCTCAATTAGCGCTTCAGATTCAGCCAGCACCAGCTTGAGTACCAGTCTCAGTGCATCAATCAGTGCAAGCGACTCAGCAAGTACAAGTTTGAGCACCAGCCTCAGTGCTTCAATCTCAGCAAGCGAGAGTGCATCGTCTTCTGTAAGCAGTAGCCAATCAGTCTCAACAAGCGCAAGTACCTCAGCGTCATTGAGCGCTAGTGCGTCAGCTCTTGCAAGTGAAAATGATTTGGCATCACTGAGCGTAAGCGAATCTCTATCAGCAAGCGCAAGCTTAAGCACTAGCGTATCGGCTTCATTCAGCGCTTCAGACTCAGCAAGCGTGAGTGTAAGTACCTCTACATCATTTAGCGATAGCCTTTCAAGCAGCTTGAGTACAAGTGTGTCACAACAATCAAACTCATTCAGCTATAGTAAGGGTGATCCAACCAGCGAGTCTAAGCCAGAGTTTAACCTGCCAAGCTACCTCGCATCTGTAAGTGCAAGTACTTCAGCTTCTGTAAGTGATAGTCAGTCTATCTCTACTTCATTGAGTACAAGTGCAAGCATTTCAGGATCAATCAGTGCCAGTCATGCTATTGCCGACGATTCACTTTCAGCAAGTGCCTACTTGAGCATGAGTGTCTCTGCTTCATTGAGCACATCAGTAAGTGTGTCACTGAGTGATAGCGCGAGCATCTCTACTAGTCTGTCTGAAAGTGCATCTGTATCTAGTACTACAAATCACTCTCAAGCACCTAAGCCACAGCCTGCACAACCAGAAAAAGTTAAGGTTACTCCAAATGCTAAAGCTTTACCAAATACAGGAACTGCCAATAATCCATTAGCAGCGCTTGGATTAGGAATAGCAACGTTGGCATCAGCCTTTCTTAAGAACAAAAAGAAGAAAGAATCAACATCTGATGTGAATTTGGAAGACTAATCTTAAAACCTAGCTAAAATGATACCAGCATTTTAGTGATGGAAAGCAAATCCCAGATAGCCATAGGCTATCTGGGGTTTTTGCTTTTTGCATGTATAGAATATGAGTTGTGCTTAGATAAACTGAGATAATTTCTATCTTTTAAGCCTGATCCTAGAAAGCGGTGAATTAAGCTAAATATTTTGAAATTTTGCTTTACCTGCTTGTCTTTTCTTGTAGTGAGAGGGCCTTGCCGCCTACTCTAGTTTGCTCTTGAGTATGAAGAAAATAAAAGTTTCAAAATGAGCAAAAATAATTCAATTCTTTTTTAGAAAAGGCTTGTGAGATTAGGCTGGATGTTTTAAAATAGTATAGGAGATTATCCGCTATTTATTTTTCGGAGGAAAAGAAATGTCCATTAATTGGCAAGAAATTATATTTAGCTTTTTAGGAGGCTTGGGGCTGTTCCTATACAGTATTCGTATGATGGGTGACGGCTTGCAGCAGGCGGCAGGAGACCGACTGCGCTATTTCATTGATAAGTACACGAGCAATCCTTTTTTAGGTGTGCTAGTTGGGATTGGGATGACAGCCCTGATCCAGTCTAGTTCAGGTGTGACGGTGATTACAGTTGGTCTGGTTAGTGCGGGGCTGTTGACCCTGCGTCAGGCTATCGGGATTGTTATGGGGGCCAATATTGGTACGACCGTGACTTCCTTCATCATTGGTTTTAAGTTAGGTGATTATGCACTTCCCTTGCTCTTTATCGGTGCGGTTTGCCTCTTTTTCACCAAAAATCGCTCTGTTAACAATATCGGGCGCATCTTCTTTGGTGTTGGCGGGATCTTTTTTGCCCTCAGTCTCATGAGTGGAGCCATGGAGCCGCTTAAAGATCTGCAGGTCTTTCGAGACTATATGGTTCAGCTAAGTAAAAATCCAGTTTTAGGTGTCTTTGTCGGAACGGGTTTGACCTTGCTCATCCAGGCATCATCAGCGACTATTGGTATTCTACAAAATCTCTATGCCAGCAATCTCATTGATTTGCATGGGGCCTTGCCTGTCCTCTTCGGTGACAATATCGGAACGACGATTACAGCAATCATCGCTTCCTTGGGTGCTAATATCGCAGCCAAGCGTGTTGCTGGAGCCCATGTGGCCTTTAACGTTTTGGGGACAATCATCTGTATGATTTTCTTGTTGCCTTTTACATCGCTGATTCAGTGGTTTGAGACAGCCTTGCACTTGTCACCAGAAATGACCATTGCCTTTGCCCACGGAACTTTTAATATTACCAATACCATTATCCAGTTTCCTTTTATTGGCTTTTTAGCATATTTGGTTACCAAGTTGATTCCGGGTGAGGATGAAACCGTTAAATACGAATCTCTCTACCTAGATACGATTTTGATCGACCAAGCGCCATCATTGGCTCTGGGAAATGCTAAAAAGGAACTCCTTCACTTGGGTGGCTATGCGGCTAAATCTTTCGAATTGGCCTATGATTATATTATTAACTACGAAGAAAAATCAGCTGAGAAGGGCCATAAGACTGAGGAAGCTATCAACGCTATTGATGATGAATTGACTCGCTATCTGATTGTCCTATCTGGTCAGCAACTCAATCCAAAAGAGAGTGAAGTCTTGACTAGTATTCTGGACTCTAGCCGTGATTTGGAGAGAATCGGCGACCACTCAGAAGCTTTGCTGAATTTGACAGACTACTTGCACCGCAAAAAGGTGGAATTTTCACCAGCTGCCTTAGCAGAGTTGGAAAACATTTATCAACTGACCTTGGACTTTATCAAAGAAGCTTTGACTTCTGTGGAAACAAATGATGTGGAATTGGCTAACACTTTAGAAGCCAAGCATGCAGCTATTGACAAGCTAGAACGCAGCTTGCGCAAGACTCACATTGCCCGTCTCAACAAGGGGGAATGTACGCCTCAGGCTGGGGTCAACTTCATCGATATTATTTCCCACTATACCAGAGTTGCTGACCACGCCATGAATTTGGCTGAGAAAGTACAAATGGAACAAATTTAAGACAGAAAGAGGCTGGGACAGAAGTCCTAGCCTCTCAATTGTCTTTGGATTGTCGAGTAAGACGCAGTGGTTGAGTGGGCTCTACTACGCTGATTTCATCAGCTTTTACAGCCCTACTCAACTGTGCGGAGGTGGGACGACGAAATCGAATTCTAACCAATTACCGATTTCTGTCCCCCTCTCTTTTCTTGCTTTACATAATATAATAAATTTTTCTAAAAAAGAGGTATAGACCATTTACAAATAAAATAGAAAGCGTTATAATAGAGTTAATAGAAATAGAACAATAGGAGGCAGTCAAATGCCTAAATATATAAAAGCCGATCAGTTCTTCTATCCTCAAGGAATTCGCAAGGGTGGATTTTTGGAAGTGACTGATGGAAAATTTGGAAAATTAGTACAGGAAGTCCCTGCGGATGCGGAAGTGGTGGATTACACAGGCTACTCTGTCGCACCGGGTCTAGTGGACACCCATATCCATGGTTTTGGTGGGGTCGATGTCATGGACAATAACATCGAAGGTACTCTTCATACCATGAGTGAAGGACTTTTGACGACTGGGGTGACCAGTTTCTTGCCGACTACGCTGACATCATCTTACGAGCAACTCTTGGCTGTGACAGAAAATATCGGTGCGCGCTATCAAGAAGCAAGTGGTGCCAAGATTCGTGGTCTCTACTTTGAGGGGCCTTACTTCACTGAAAAGTACAAGGGTGCCCAAAACCCAGCCTACATGAAGGATCCTCGTATGGATGAATTTCGTGCTTGGCAAAAGGCAGCTAATGGTCTGCTAAATAAGATTGCTTTGGCACCTGAACGTGAGGGCGTGGAAGAATTTGTCCGCACCATCACTGATGAAGGTGTGACAGTTGCTCTGGGGCATTCTAACGCAACCTATGATGAAGCCAAGACTGCGGTCGAAGCAGGTGCTAGTGTCTGGGTGCATGCCTACAATGGTATGCGGGGCTTGACCCACCGGGAGCTAGGTATGGTTGGGGCTATGTACGAGCTGCCTCATACTTACGCAGAGTTGATTTGTGATGGCCACCACGTAGATCCTAAGGCCTGTGATATTTTGCTTAAGCAAAAGGGGCATGAACATGTAGCTCTCATCACAGACTGTATGACTGCAGGTGGGCTGGAAGACGGCGACTATATGCTGGGAGAATTTCCAGTGGTGGTAGCCAATGGCACAGCTCGTCTCAAATCGACTGGCAACTTGGCAGGATCAATCCTGCAGCTCAAAGACGGCCTGAAAAATGTGGTTGAGTGGGGCATCGCAAATCCTCACCAAGCAGTCATGATGGCCAGTCTCATCCCAGCAAAATCCGTCCACATTGACGATGTCTGTGGCCAGATCAAGGAAGGCTATGATGCCGACTTTATCGTGCTGGACAAGGATTTAGAGCTAGTTGCTACTTATCTGGATGGTGAAAAACGCTTTGAAGCTGTATCCAGTGTTCTTTAATTGAGTCTCCTTATATTTTTAGAAAGGATGGGGTAACCTGTCCTTTTTAATGTGGAGCTGCTGACTTTTCTCTAGGATTTGCTAGAGGGACTTGGGCAAAGCTAGAATGGTAAGCGCAACTAGAAAGTCTCTGAGATATTTTTCTTAACAGATGGTAAGGCTTTCTCAATGAAAGAGAAGATGTTATAATAGGGTTATCACAAACGAGGAGGACAGGATGAAAAAGATTGATTATAAATTTATGGGAATGGGCTTGGTGTTCCTCTTCTTTGGATTGCTACTGCATCGTTTCTTGATATTTATTGCTGGGCTGGCCTTTATCATTTACAGCTTTTTCAGCCGAGGCATGGCTCCAACCAAGGAAAATATCTTTAAACCAAAATTGACCAAAAGAAAGAAGAAATAAGGAGAACAGATATGCAAAATTATACCCTTAACAATGGCGTCAAGATTCCAGTCTTGGGCTTTGGTACTTGGAAGGCTCAGGACGGAGAAGAGGCTTATCAGGCAGTCTTAGCCGCTCTTAAGGCTGGCTATCGTCACATTGATACAGCAGCTATCTATAAGAATGAGGAGAGTGTTGGTCGGGCAATTAAAGATAGCGGCATTCCGCGTGAAGAGCTCTTCATCACCACCAAGCTCTGGAATAGCAAGCATACTTATGAAGAGGCCATGGAAGCCTTTGACAGCTCAATGGAGCGGTTGGGGTTGGATTATTTGGATCTCTACCTTATCCACTGGCCAAATCCTAAGCCTTTACGAGAAGATGGAGCTTGGCAAAAGCGCAATGCAGAGGTTTGGCGGGCCATGGAAGACCTTTATCAAGCTGGTAAGATCCGAGCGATCGGCGTCAGCAATTTCCTGCCTCATCACCTAGAAGCTCTGTTAGAAACGGCGCGCGTCACTCCGGCTGTCAATCAAATCCGCCTAGCGCCAGGTGTCTATCAGACAGAGGCGGTGGACTTCTGCCGTGCCCATGATATCCTACTTGAAGCTTGGGGACCATTTGGCCAGGGCGAACTCTTCCAAAATCCAGCCGTGCAGGCTATGGCGGACAAGTATGGCAAGACCATTGCCCAAATCGCTCTAGCTTGGAGCCTACAAGAAGGCTTCCTCCCCCTGCCTAAGTCAGTCACTCCGAGTCGGATTGCTAGAAATCTGGACTGCTTTGACATCGAACTGAGTCCAGCTGACCTAGAGATTCTCAAAAATATCAGCGGTTTGGAAGGTGGAGCACCTAATCCAGATGGAGTGGATTTTTAAACATCTGATGTGTATCAGTTGAGTTGAAATCAAACTACTCTCTGTATTAGTTATTAGTATTTAATGACGTTTGTGGTGACCTAGGCCTCGGCCGGTCACTTTTCCTATAGGATCGTGGCAATCTAGCCCTCGGCCGGTCACTTTTCCTATAAATACATGGCAATCTAGACCTCGGCTAGTCACTTTTCCTATAGAATCATGGCAACCTAGGCCTCGGTCAGCTACTTTTCCTATAGTTTCGTGGCAACCTAGGTCTAGGCTAGTCACTTTTCCTATAAATTCATGGGGATCTAGGCCTCGAACGCTCTTTTCATTTCTATTTATAAGATCCGTCGCCCCTCGGTCATTTGTCGTCAAAAACAAGTACCAGATGAGGGGCGATTTTGTGTCTTTTTCTTTTAAAAGGGAAGGAGAGGAGCTGGCAAGAGACATCGTTTTTTGATAAAAATCCCCCTTTCAGGGATAAAAAACGACATTTTAGGGCAGGAGACCCCAAGTTTCATCTCGACATGCTATACTTGCTTTATCAAAAATATTGGAGAGGTTTTATGATAAACGCTACTTACACCATTCGCCCCTTGTCTTATAGCAATCTGACCCACCTTGAGTTTGAGAGTCTAATGGTTGACTCCTATCAGGTACTCACGATTTTTACGAGTTCCTATAGAGATGAGGATATGTACAGTAAGCACCTAGAGGGCTTTCATAGTAAACTAGAGCAGTTTCAGGCTCAATTGGCCAATGTGGAAAAGAAGGGCTCTGTGAGTCTCGTAGAACTAGACAAGGAGCGAGATAACGCTCTGGTTGGTCTGTTTACCTTGCATAAGGGCTTTGCCAAAATCAAAGACAGAGACTTGAAAGAATCCTATGCAGTCTTGCTGCCAGTCTTTAAAAAGTATAAAGATATCACCAAGCACACCAATGCTGTCGCAACGGCTGAGATTAAGAGTCTGCTTAAAACATTGCAGGAAGAGCCCTATCAGGGAGCTGTGACGAGTCTAGGCCTTTTCCCTATGCTGACGGCTGTTATAGCGGCCCAAGCGGACTATGATAAAGGAGAAGCAGAAGCGCGTGCAGCCAAGTCAGCCAAGGAAGTCGGTAAAACAAAACAGCTACGCAACGAAATCTCCCGTACCTACGACCTCTTTGTGCGCTACACAGCAGCCGTCGCAGAAGCCTATCCAGAAGAAAGCCCACTTGAACAAACTCCTCAAAGATCTCAATACGATCCGAGACAGCAAGCGACGTTTGGTTGGTACAAATAAGAAAACAAAAATGGAAGAAGCAGGAGAAAAGTCAGCATAAAGAAGACCCCCTTAGAAGGAAGATTCTAAGGGGGTGTTTTATGGTAATGAGCTGGTGGTAAAAATTTTGGAAATTAAATAACAGTCGATTTAGAACATGGGGATAGGCATATCAAAAGGCTCAATTCTCTCGTTTTCTCAATGTGTAAGGAAGACACTGTCTAAATATTATAAATGCTTTTATAATTTGAGGTTGGACTGCTTTTTTAGCGAATTGTTGCTATTCTCTGTCTATGAATACTTGATCACTTTCTGGAATTCCAGACTCATCTTCGACAAAGCGATAAACCTCCATATGTAAACTATATTTTTTCCGTAAATCTAAAATTTTCTGCATTGTCTCTGAGTGATGATGTTTGTCCAGGGCCTCTTGGTTTTCCCACTGGTCAATCAGTAAGATGGTTTGTTCATCCTCCATCGGTCGAAAATATTCATACTTCAAATTGCCTGCTTGATTTCTAATTTCAGAGACAATTCCACTATCCATCATGTCTTTTGCAAAATGGATTGCTTCTTGCCCTTTACCTTTATAATAAATATGAATTGTTAATGTCATTAGCTTTCCTCCAATATTAGAACTACTTTAAAAACAAGTCTAGAAGATCTTCTAAACTTGTTTATGAGCACGGTCAATTAATCGTACAAACCTTCACCATTACTTTCAATTACATCCTTATACCAATAAAATGATTGTTTCTTATAGCGTTTTAAGGTTCCTGAGCCATCATCATGGCGATCAACGTAAATGAATCCATAACGTTTGCTCATCTCAGCTGTTGAAGCAGATACTAAGTCAATGCAGCCCCAAGTTGTATAACCGAGCAATTCTACTCCATCTTCCAGTGCTTCGCCCACTTGTTGTAAGTGTTTTTTGAGATAATCAATTCGATAATCATCGTTTACAGTAGGACCATCTATACCATCAACTAGTACATCCTTCGCACCCAAACCATTTTCAACGATAAAGAGCGGTAACTGATAACGATCATAAAGATCGTTCAAGACTAAGCGTAAACCGATAGGATCCACTTGCCATCCCCACTCAGAGCTTTCTAGGTAAGGATTGGAAATTCCCCCCAATAAATTTCCACGTCCAGAGTGATAATTTTCAGGATCGTGTGCTTGCACAATACTCATATAATATGAGAAGGAGATAAAATCAACCGTATTTTCAGCTAACAATTCCTTATCGCCTGGAGCAAAGTCGATTTTGATACCATTTTCTTTAAAGAATCTTTGGATATAGGCTGGATATTTACCTCGAGCATGAATATCTGAGAAAAGATAATTTTGATTTTCAAACTCACGAGCGGCTAGTACATCTTCAGGTTTTGGTGTCATGGGATAAGCAGGCATGGCCAGTACCATACACCCAATTTTAAAGTTAGGGTTGATTTCGTGACCGACCTTGGTTGCAAGAGCAGATGCAACCAATTCATGATGCACCGCTTGGTACAGATCCTGTTTGGATAATTCTTCCATTGGAGTAGAGATTCCTCCGCTCATAAAAGGAGCATGCAATACAGAATTAATTTCGTTGAAAGTCAACCAATATTTAACCTTATCTTTGTAGCGGTTGAACACTGTTCTCACATAGCGCTCATAGAAACCAATCAAATCACGGTTGATCCATCCGTTATATTTTCGAGCAAGGTGTAGTGGTGTTTCGTAATGGGACAAAGTAACCAAAGGTTCAATCCCGTATTTAGCCAATTCATCAAACACATTGTCATAGAACTGCAACCCTTCTTCATTTGGCTCTAAGTCATCACCATTTGGGAAAATACGTGACCAAGCGATAGAAGTTCGAAATACCTTAAATCCCATCTCTGCAAATAACGCAATGTCTTCTTTATAGCGATGGTAAAAGTCAATTCCTTCTAACTTAAGATTATCTGCCGTAGGTAGTTCTGTGATAATAGGATTAAGATCGCCTATTTTGGCTGGAATCCCGCCTTTAGGTGTCACATCTTGTATTGATAATCCTTTGCCTCCAACATTATAGGCTCCTTCATATTGATTTGCTGCTGTAGCCCCACCCCATAAAAAATCTTTCGGAAATTTACTCATGTGTTTTCTCCTTTTGGTTTTAATACTTATAGTATAACGATATAAAATCTTAAAATCTTGCACAATAATAACCAATACTAATATTATTCTATGATGCAATAAATTAAGATAGATTTAGTAGATCAGATAGAAAGCTATGCTATAAAAATGGGAGTTCATCTTAGAAAAGTATCATTATTTGCCAGTATATCAGTAGATTGATTGGTCAGTAGAGAGTAGAATGAAATGAGAAATAAAAGGAGTCAAAGCTATGGGAAAAATTATCTTTTTAGATGTGGATGGAACGATTGTGGATTATGATAATCATATACCTGACTCGGCCAAAGTAGCGATTCGCAAAGCGCGTGAAAATGGGCATCTTGTCTATGTTTGCACGGGGCGTAGCAAAGCTGAAATGCCTGAGGAGATTTGGAATATCGGATTTGATGGCATGATTGGGGGCAATGGTTCTTATGTAGAACATCAGGGCAAAGTTCTCATGCATCAGCTGATTCCCTTTGAAATAGCAAAGCAAGTTGTTGATTGGCTAGAAGCACGAGGACTGGAGTTTTATCTTGAAAGCAATAACGGTCTTTTTGCTAGCCGCAATTTTCGTGATGCTGCGAGACCTATACTACGCACCTATGCTTTGGGTAAGGGGGCTAGTGAAGATCAAGTTTCAAATATGGAAGCAGAAGATGCCTTACATGGCTTGATTTATGGAGGTGAATTATACAGAGACGATCTTAATAAAATTAGTTTTATTCTGCATTCCTACCGAGACCATCTCGATTCCCAAAAAGCTTTTCCAGATCTGAAAGCTGGGACATGGGGTGGACGTGGTGAAGCTGCCTTGTTTGGGGACTTGGGTGTAAAAGATATTAATAAAGCGCATGCTGTTGATGTTATTCTTCAATATTTAGGAGCAAGTCGTTCAGATACGATTGCTTTGGGGGATGCTAAAGTCGATATCCCTATGCTTCAGGCTTGTCAGATAGGTGTCGCTATGGGGAATGGAGGAGTAGAAATCCTAGCTATAGCAGATATGGTGACAGATGATGTGCGCCAAGACGGACTCTATAAAGCCTTTGAAAAACTTGATTTATTATAGGAGGTTAAAATGATAAAAACACTCTATCTCATGCGGCATGGACAAACTCTGTTTAACCAACGTCATCTCATACAAGGATGGTGTGATTCCCCCTTGACGGAACTAGGTATCTACCAAGCTCAGGTGGCGGGAAACTATTTTAAAGAACAAGGGATTCAATTTGACCAAGCTTTTAGTTCAACTTCCGAACGAGCTTGTGACACATTAGAAATTGCAACAGAAGGGAAAGTTTCCTATCAGCGAGTTAAAGGACTGAAAGAATGGAATTTTGGAGTTTTTGAAGGAGAAAGCGAAGATCTAAATCCAGCTCTTCCCTATGGTGATTTCTTTGTCCAATACGGTGGAGAATCTCAGCAAGAATTGCAAGACCGAATAGACCACACTATTCGAGAGCTTATGGAAGCAACAACTGGAAATACAATTCTCATGGTATCTCATGGTGGAGCTATTCGTAATTTTGCTCGGGCTTGGGAAAAGTATCAGAGAACGGAAATCAAGACTAGGATGACCAATTGTTGTATTCTAAAATTTACATATTCAGATGGTATTTTCTATTTGGAAGAAGTGATTCATCATGATTTTAGTAATTGGAAAGGTCCTGTAAATTAGAAAATTTGGGTAAGATAAAAATCATAAACTTTAAGTTTATGATTTTTCATTTCTTCTTTCGGATGCGAGAGAGATGGATAGTCAGATAGAGTTGTTCATCCTCTGATACTTGGTAGTTTCTTGTTTGTTTGAGGTGGTGAGATATTTTTTCTGTTGTACCATAGGCAAGCGGATACTTGCATTTCAGTAATTCAAACATCTCGTTGTCTTCTATTTCTTGATAGCCTGTCTCTGTTAAAACTCGCTCACAGAAAAATTTTAGATGGGTAATAAAGCGTTGGACATAGATATCATCTTCGTCAAGAGGAATTTCTAGGCTGTACTTGACTATGGTCATAATTTCTTCCATCAATTGCGTCAAGTCCCGTGCATTCGAGCCGGCCTGTTGTAGTTCGCTATTAACCAATGTTAGAGCCATAAAACCTGCCTCATCATCAGGTAATTCTTGCTCCAAGTAGCTACTGAGAAGTTCCTGAGCATAAAGTCCTACCTTATATTCCTTAGGAAAGAAACGCTTGATATCCCACATCAAAAAATTTTTCAGAAAAAATCCATCACGGATTCGTTGTTCGACTCCATACATGTGGTCGGCTAGGCTCAAAAAGGCCTTATCCTTGAGAGGGATTTCTAATTTAGCTTTAGCGTAGGAAATAGCCTTATCAGCTAGTTCCAAAAGTTCAACAGGTAGATCTAGAAACAGTTCACGGCTATCTTTGGAGAGTATATAGCGTTTTTCAATGACAGTGTCATCTAGTTCTTCACCTACTTTTTTTCCAAAAGCCAACCCTTTTCCCATGACAATAATCTCTTGATCCTTGTCGTTAGACAGAACTACATTATTATTGAAAATTTTATGAATAATCATGTTTTTTACCTTGTAGTTTGATAAATCTAGTATATCATAAAGAAGGAGCATAGAGAACAGTTTCCCTACGCTCTTGCCTTCTATCGAATATCTAGTAGATGCTGTCCTAACTCAATCTGACCATTTGCTATAGTCTCAACGGTTTCATAGTCAGCTGAATTAGTCACAATAATCGGAGTCGTTACTGGATAGCCAGCCTCTTTGATAGCTTCAATATCAAAGCTGAGCAATAATTGCCCTTTTTTCACTTTAGAGCCTTGAACTACATGAGCTGTAAATCCTTTTCCGTCAAGCTCAACAGTGTCCATTCCCACGTGGATAAGGAGTTCAGTACCATCATCCGTGGCTAATCCAATAGCATGGTTGGTTGGGAAGAGTAGACGGATGACACCATCAGCTGGCGCTACAACTTCACCGACACTTGGTTCAATGGCCACACCTTTACCCATTGCTCCGCTAGCAAAGACTGCATCTGGAGTATCTTCGAGAGCTACAACAGTTCCTGTAAGAGGGCTATCAATGATTTGTTCACTCACTTTGTCGCTCAGTCCCTTTTTTTCAAGATTCTGAGGTTCTGAGGTAGTTTCTCCAAAAAGATTTGGAATTTTGACTAATTGAGTCAAGCCAAAGCCCAGTACGAAGTTGAGCACAATTGCAATGAGGAAGTGAATCAAAGTCATGCTGTTGCCAGCTTCGATAAAGGATGGAATGGCAAAGAGTCCCATCCCTCCCATCACCTGCATTTTTACATCAAAGAAGGCCAGATAAGCACCGGTCAGCGCACCGGAAATACAGGTCATGATGAAAGGCATTCGCATCGGCAGAGTGATACCGTAAATAGCCGGCTCTGTCACACCAAAAAGAGCTGAGATGAAAGCTGGAATAGAAAGCTGACGAACCTTATCTTCCTTGCTGCGCATCATGATATTGAGCAAGGATCCTGCCTGAGCAAAACAGATAGCGATAGAGGCAACAAGGATGACCCCTGGACCCTTCTGCAGTTCTAAAATAGCCAGCGGCACCAAGCCCCAGTGAAGACCAAACATGACCAAGACCTGCCAGAGAGCTCCCAAGACAAGACCGTAAAGAATCGGACTGAAACCATAGATGCCTGTAAAGAGTGCCCCAACCAAATCTGAAGCCCAGGTCATGACCGGACCAATAATAAGGAAAGCCAATGGCACTGTAATCAACAGAGTAAAGAATGGTACGATAAAGACTTTTACAACATCTGGAATAATTTGCTTAAAGCCTTTTTCAATCTTGGCCCCGGCCCAGACAGCTGCAATCACCGGAAGGACCGTTGAAAGATAGCTGGATGCAGGGAAAATAATCGGAATGCCAAAGAAGGTCGCATTAATCGGTGATTCAATCGGCGTCCCAGCAAAGAGAGTGTACAGAGGCTTATCTGCTGCAAAGCTGGCTGCGATATTGGGATAAACCAGGGCAAAGCCGATAGCCAAAGCTGTAAACTGATTCATCTTGAAACGCTTAGCAGCTGTAATAGCCAAAATCAAAGGAAGAAATTGGAAAAGACCATCCCCAGCTGCATTGAGAACGACATAAGCGCCATCTGTTTTTGCTACTCCTGCAGCTGCCAGAATAGCCACTACACCCTTAATCATACCAGCCGCTGACAAGGTCCCCAGCATAGGCTGGAAGAGACCTGACACCAGAGCGATAAAGCGATCAAAAAGATTGCCCTCAATAACATCGCCCTCATTAGCATCAATGCTGCCTTCGCCTGAAATACCAGTCACTTTGAGCACAGTTTCATAAACATCCGGGACATGATTTCCGATAACCACTTGGTACTGTCCACCAGCTTTCACAACTGTTACGACGCCGTCGCGTTTCATCAAATAATCTGTATCAGCTTTGGATTCATCCTTCAAAGAGAAGCGTAAGCGCGTCACGCAATGTACTAGTTTGGTGATATTGTCCTTGCCACCTACATGAGCAACAATATCCTGAGCTAATTCTGTATAATCTTTAGCCATAATGGACCTCCTTGTAATTTTTAGGTCATCAGTTTGTCTTCTATTCCCGGAAAATAGGCAACAAAAAAACCTAAACACATACCAAACAGAAAGCAAGATTTTGCTTCGTATTTCGTATTTGCTTAGGTTTTGCCTGGCTGACCAGTAACAATCCATGAATTAAGTATATCACATTTTATCTTTTTTGCAAGCGCTTTTTTAAAATAAATTACAAATTTTTTAGGTGAGTTGATGCAGTGTGCTTTATACAAAAAATATTTTCAATAATAAGTATAAATTAAGAACCTGTATTCACAAAAAAATGTTAAACTAAAGTTATGACACGAAAAGCATATGATACTGATTTAAACGATCAAGAATGGGCTAAGATTGAACCCTATTTCTCCAAACACCGCACCTATAAATGGTCGAAACGAGAACTTGTTAATGCGACTTTGTACATCACTAAAACAGGTTGTCAATGGCGCATGCTCCCTCATGACTTCCCTCCTTATCCAACGGTATGGAGTTTCTTTCGTCGTGCTAAGGCGAGTGGTTTGTGGGATACCATCTTGACTGAGCTGGTTAAAAAAAGCGACTAAAAGCTGGTAGGTCAGTCTCTCCAACCTATGCAATCATAGATTCTCAGAGTGTGAAAACAACGGATGCTGCAGAGGAACGAGGTATTGACGGCGGTAAAAAAGTAAAAGGGAGAAAGCGCCACATTGTGGTTGATACCATGGGGAATCTTCTTGATGTTGTGGTTCATGCGGCTAATCTTCATGACACAAAATCAGGGATTTTAGTAGCGCGTCAAGTGATGGCACCATTCCCGACAATCAAAGCTTTTTCAGCTGATGCTGGTTATAGGAAAAGTTTTGAAGAGATGATGGCACAGGAGTTCCAGTGTCCAGTAGATATTTCTGAAAAAATCAAAGGAAGTTGGCGCATCATCCCAAAGCGTTGGGTAGTAGAGCGGACTTTCTCATGGTTGAACCACTCTCGAAGATTAGCCAAGGATGTTGAAAAATCTGTATCATCTGAAGTTGCTTTTGTAAAACTATCTCATATTCGTCGGATTTTAAGGGCGTTATGATGTTGTGAAATACAGGTTCTAACTAGTGAAATATTCATCTGTCATGTGCTGGAAATTCTAATATCTAAAGAAAGCTATAATTGTTCTAAAAAATGAATTAGGATTTAAGCTCTTTGCTAAATTTGGAGATGGTAATTCTATATTATGACCATATAATTTAATTTCCTATAAAAAACACCCCAATCGTTAGATTTTATGTCTAACTTTTGGGGTGTGCTTTTTTATTGCAATCTATTTTATTTATCAATACAATTTCAAATCACGAGGGTCCACTGGGAAGGTTGGGTTGTATGGATTGTGGCGTAGTTTGAAGTGTTTGACATCTTCAATGGTTTGAGTTCCAGATAACTGCATGACTGTTTTCAATTCTGCATTCAAGTGTTCAAAGACTTGGCGAACACCAACGCTACCACCGAGAGCCAAACCATAAATGACAGGACGGCCAATGGCTACTAAGTCTGCTCCTGAAGCCAAGGCTTTAAAGACGTGTTGGCCACGGCGAATACCAGAGTCAAAGACAATCGGTACACGTTTATCTACTGCTTCAGCTCCACTCGCGAGTAGCCAAAAGCAGCTTTAGGAATGACTTGCTGCGCCATGGGCTCCAGATCATAGGTGTTGATGAAATCCACAGGGCCTTCGGCATTGCTTGTTTTGTATGACATAAAATATCCTCCTTGATAAAAGTAAACGTTTACTTTTATGATTTACAGGAATATCTTAACCCTTTCTCATGTCATTTTCAAAAATTTTGTCTGGAAGTTTCAGATTGTAATAGAGACGATAAATATTTTTTATCATTGTGATAGAAAATACATATTATTCAAACATGCCTTTTAGTGCTACAATAGCTGTATTATTCCTAGATGGGAGGTTCTCTTTTGGATTGGTCCATTGTTGAACAATATCTACCATTATATCAAGAGGCATTTTTTCTAACCCTGCATATCGCAGTTTGGGGCATTTTGGGAGCTTTTCTAGTTGGCTTACTTGTTAGTATTATCCGGCATTATCGTATCCCTGTTTTGACACAACTAGCCACTGCTTATATTGAATTGTCGCGAAATACGCCCCTTTTGATCCAACTCTTCTTTCTCTACTTCGGGCTTCCCCGAATAGGCATTGTCTTTTCGTCAGAGGTCTGTGCAACTCTGGGGCTCATCTTTTTGGGAGGCTCCTATATGGCCGAATCCTTCCGAAGCGGGCTAGAAGCAGTTAGTCAAACCCAGCATGAGATTGGTTTAGCGATCGGTCTGACACCCGTTCAAGTTTTTCGCTACGTAGTCTTGCCACAAGCCACAGCAGTGGCTCTGCCATCCTTCAGTGCCAATGTGATTTTCCTGATCAAGGAAACCTCTGTCTTCTCTGCGGTTGCTCTAGCCGACCTCATGTATGTTGCTAAGGACTTGATTGGGCTTTACTATGAGACAGACATCGCACTGGCTATGTTGGTAGTAGCCTATCTTATTATGCTCCTGCCTATATCATTGCTCTTTAGTTGGATAGAAAGGAGGCTCCGTCATGCAGGATTCGGGAATACAGGTACTTTTTCAGGGAAATAATCTCTTGCGGATCTTACAAGGATTGGGAGTCACGATTGGTATTTCCATCCTTTCTGTCCTCTTATCCATGATTTTCGGTACGGTTATGGGAATCATCATGACCTCTCATTCTAGAGTCGTTCGTTTTTTGACACGCTTTTATCTAGAATTTATCCGTATCATGCCCCAGCTGGTTCTGCTCTTCATTGTTTACTTTGGTTTGGCTCGAAATTTTAATATCAACATTTCTGGAGAGACTTCTGCCGTTATCGTTTTTACCCTTTGGGGAACTGCTGAAATGGGGGACTTGGTACGCGGAGCTATCACTTCCCTTCCTAAACATCAGTTTGAAAGCGGACAGGCGCTGGGGTTGACGACCTTCCAACTTTACTACCACATCATCATCCCGCAGGTCTTGAGAAGACTGCTTCCTCAGGCCATCAATCTCGTTACTCGGATGATCAAAACCACCTCTTTGGTTGTTTTGATTGGGGTCGTTGAAGTCACAAAAGTGGGACAGCAGATCATTGATAGCAATCGCTTGACCATTCCAACCGCATCCTTTTGGATTTACGGCACCATTCTGGTCCTTTATTTCGCGGTTTGCTTCCCTATTTCCAAGCTATCCACTCACTTAGAAAAACACTGGAGGAACTAAATGTCTGATACCATATTAGAAATCAAGGATCTAAAAAAATCCTTCGGAGACAATCCCATCCTCCAAGGTCTTTCCCTAGAAATCAAAAAAGGGGATGTAGTGGTTATTCTAGGACCATCTGGTTGTGGGAAAAGTACCCTGCTTCGCTGCCTCAATGGCTTGGAAACCATTCAAGGTGGAGATATTATTCTGGATGGCCAGTCCATTATTGGCAACCAGAAAGACTTTCACTTGGTTCGCCAAAAGATTGGCATGGTCTTTCAAAGTTATGAACTCTTTCCCCATCTGGACGTTCTGCAGAATCTTATCTTAGGTCCTATCAAAGCACAAGGACGGGACAAGAAAGAGGTGACAGAAGAAGCCCTGCAATTACTGAAACGCGTCGGTTTGCTTGATAAAAAACATAGCTTCGCTCGTCAATTATCTGGTGGACAAAAGCAACGGGTTGCTATCGTACGTGCTCTTCTCATGCATCCAGAAATTATCCTCTTTGATGAAGTGACCGCTTCACTGGACCCCGAAATGGTACGTGAGGTCCTTGAACTCATCAACGACCTAGCTCAAGAAGGTCGCACCATGATCTTGGTGACCCACGAAATGCAGTTTGCCCAAGCTATTGCAGATCGGATTATTTTTCTTGATCAAGGAAAGATCGCTGAGGAAGGAACTGCTCAGTCCTTCTTTACCAATCCACAAACCAAACGAGCACAAGAATTTTTAAACGTTTTTGACTTCAGCCAATTTGGCTCATATTTATAAAGGAGATTCTTATGAAACTACTCAAATCACTCTTAACTGTTTTTGCACTTGCATTTGCCCTTATCTTTGTTACAGCTTGTGGTTCAGGTGGAAATGCTACTTCTTCATCTGGCAAAACTACTGCTAAAGCTCGCACTATTGATGAAATCAAAAAAAGTGGTGAACTTCGGATTGCTGTATTTGGAGACAAGAAACCTTTTGGTTATGTAGACAACGACGGTTCTTATCAAGGTTATGACATCGAACTGGGAAATCAGCTGGCTAAAGACCTCGGCGTCAAGGTAAAATACGTTTCTGTCGATGCTGCCAACCGTGCAGAATACTTGATTTCTAACAAGGTGGACATCACCCTTGCCAACTTTACCGTCACAGACGAACGTAAGAAACAAGTTGACTTTGCCCTTCCATACATGAAGGTTTCACTGGGTGTTGTGTCTCCTAAGAAAGGTGTCATCACAGATGTTAAACAGCTTGAAGGCAAGACTTTGATTGTCACAAAAGGAACTACCGCTGAAACATACTTTGAGAAAAATCATCCTGAAATCAAACTTCAAAAATACGACCAATATAGTGACGCTTACCAAGCCCTTCTGGACGGACGTGGAGACGCCTTTTCAACTGACAATACTGAAGTTCTAGCTTGGGCTCTTGAAAACAAAGGATATGAAGTCGGCATTACTTCACTTGGAGAACCCGATACCATTGCACCAGCAGTCCAAAAAGGAAACCAAGAGTTGCTTGATTTCATCAATAAAGACATTGAAAAATTGGGCAAGGAAAACTTCTTCCACAAGGCTTATGAAAAGACTCTTCACCCAACCTACGGTGATGCTGCAAAAGCAGATGATCTCGTCGTTGAAGGTGGAAAAGTAAAATAGAAGCGTTGGTCAAGTAGAACAATCTGCCCTAAAGAATGAACCGCATCTCAACAGTTAGACAGAAAGAGTCTAGCAGTTGAGGTGCGGTTCAAATTATGTTTGTTTGATTTATTTCAGTTTCTACAAGTAGAGCTCAGTTAGCTTGTGGGCTACACCGTCTTGGTCGTTGGTGAGTTCAAGCTGTTGGTCAGCATAAGGCAGCAGGGTTTCGCTGGCGTTTTTCATGGCATAGCCTGTTCCCGCAAATTCTAGCATTTCGGTATCATTGTGCTCGTCACCAAAAGCAATCAGGTCCTTGCGATCGACATTGAGGATATTGAGCAGGTACTGGAGGGCGAAGGCCTTGTTAACACCTTTAGGACCGCACTCAAGGATATTGAGAGGACCGCCCCAGGTATTGATGGAGAGTTCATGCTGGTAAAAGGCATTCATCTCTTCAGCCAGAGCATATTTGTCTGTGGCATGGGTTTGTAGCAAGATAGCATTTGGATTTTTAGTGACCAGCTGCGCCTGAAATTGATTTTCTGGCTTGAAATTATCAATGCCAAAGAGCTTGGGATCTGCGATTTCTTCGTTTGTATTGGTGATGTAGAATTTCTTACGGTATTCACCAGCGATGAAGTCGGCTTCGATTTCTTCTTTTCGTTGGACCATATCCAGCAAAAAGGCTTTGTCTACGGTCAAGGATTGTTCAAATTCCCACTTTTTTTCAGGAATATGGACCAAAGAGCCGTTGAAGTTTATCATGGGAGTATTCAGCTCTAACTCTTTATAGAAATCCAGAGCCATGCGGTAAGGACGACCAGTTGTGATGATGACCTTGTGTCCTTTAGCCGATATTTTTTTGATAGTTTCTTTGGTAAAATCAGACAGCTTACTCTCAGAATTGAGCAAGGTTCCGTCCAAATCTACAGCAATTACTTTATTCGTCATTCTTTTTCCTCGTACAGTATCAATCAGTATAGTAAATCTATTATAACAGAATTAAGAATAAATGACACAAGTTGTGGTATAATGTTTCCTCAATAGCTAAGACGAAAGTGTTTGCTGACAGTCTGTAAGCGAAGAGAGTTAAAGTAAGGGGAGGATCTTGTATGCGTAAACCAATTTTCATTCACATTTTTTTCCTACTAATTGCATTTGTTGTGTATATTCAGGGGATTACGGTTCAGGGACCAGACCTGATATGGAATATGATTCTGGCCTTAATTGCCTATGACGCTGCGGTCTTAACGACGATATCTAAGAAGCAGAAATGGCTTTATCCACTTTTGTTGGTGGTTTGGCTGGCCTTTTATCCTAATACTTTTTATATGCTGACGGACTTGGTGCACATGACTTGGGTGGGAGATGCCCTGTGGAACCCTGTTAGCATGCGCCTATTTATGGCTTTTGTGCCGAGCATTTTATTTGGCGTTTACTGCGGTATTGAAAGCTGGAATATTTTGCGTGAGCGCTGGAAGTGGACTTGGTGGTTGGATATGCTTGCGGTTGCGGCTCTGTCTTATCTGTCGAGTCTAGCCATTTATATCGGCCGTTATGACCGCCTCAATTCCTGGGACTTGGTGACGAGGCCCCAGCTAGTTGTCCAAAAGCTACTGGAAACCTTTCAGAAGGATCGTCTAGTATTTATCCTTGGATTTACCTTTATCCAAATCATGACTTTGCTCTTTTTAAGCAGAGAAAATAAAAAATAAGACACTTTAAAGTATTTTTTGGAGCAATGGACTTGAAAAAGTGAATGTTTTTGAGTATAATCATAGTATTGTTCGTAAATAACGAATAAGCAGCACTGTTTTAAAGAAAATCAGGAGTTCTCTTTTATACAGTTGCCATAAAACAATTTAGGAGATTATCTATAATGGATAAATTATTTAAACTCAAAGAGCACGGTACGGATATTCGTACGGAAGTTCTCGCTGGGTTAACAACTTTCTTTGCTATGAGCTATATCCTCTTTGTCAATCCAGCCATGCTGTCACAAACGGGTATGCCAGCTCAAGGTGTCTTTCTGGCTACGATCATCGGTTCCGTTGCTGGAACACTCATGATGGCCTTTTATGCCAACCTCCCTTACGCACAGGCGCCGGGGATGGGCCTCAATGCTTTCTTTACCTTCACGGTTGTCTTTAGTCTGGGCTATACTTGGCAAGAAGCTTTGGGCATGGTCTTCATCTGTGGTCTGATCTCTCTCTTCATTACCCTGACTAAGATTCGGAAGGCTATTATCGAGTCTATTCCATCAGCTTTGCGTTCAGCTATTTCCGCTGGTATCGGCGTCTTCCTAGCTTATGTAGGGATTAAAAATGCCGGACTGTTGAAGTTTTCGATTGATCCTGGCAACTATGTAGTAGCTGGTAAAGGAGCTGACCAAGCGAAGGCTGCTCTTACAGCAAACTCAGCTGCAACTCCAGGATTAGTTGATTTTAATAATCCAGCAGTTTTGCTGGCTTTACTTGGTCTAGCGATTACAGTTTTCTTTGTTATCAAGGGCATCAAAGGTGGCATTATCTTGTCTATCTTTACAACGACAGTTGTAGCGATTGCTGTTGGCTTGGTAAACTTGTCTGCGATTGACTTCGGTCAGCACAATCTGTCAACAGCTCTGAAAGAACTTGGACAAGTGTTCGGGGTTGCGGTTGGTCCAGAAGGCTTGGGAGCTCTCTTTGCTGATACGGCGCGCCTGCCTCAGACATTTATGGCCATCCTAGCCTTCTCTCTGACGGATATCTTTGATACTATTGGTACCTTGATCGGAACTGGTGAAAAAGTTGGTATCGTCGCAAGCTCTGGTGAAAACCATGAGTCAGAAGGTTTGGATAAGGCTTTGTACTCAGACTTGATCGGAACGACTATCGGTGCAATCGCCGGAACATCTAACGTTACTACTTACGTAGAGTCTGCAGCTGGTATCGGAGCTGGCGGACGGACAGGTTTGACAGCCTTAGTTGTAGCGGTCTGCTTTGCAGTATCTAGCTTCTTTAGTCCACTTTTGGCAATCGTTCCAACAGCAGCAACTGCACCAATCTTGATTGTCGTTGGGATCATGATGCTTGGCAGTTTGAAAAATATCCAGTGGGATGATATGGCAGAAGCTGTCCCAGCTTTCTTTACCTCTATCTTCATGGGCTTCACTTACAGTATCACGAACGGGATTGCAGCAGGATTTATCATGTATGCTCTTGTGAAAGTTATCAAAGGGCAAGCTAAGGATGTGCATCCAATGATTTGGATTTTAAATCTCCTCTTCATCCTTAACTTTATCAGCCTAGCTCTTTCTTAAGAATCAGTATTAAGAAGTTGGAAATCTTCCAGCTTCTTTTTTGCAGGAAAAATTTAGGAAATGTCCTAGTTTACTTCTAAATAAAAGCGAGTGACCTGCTTTGATTAGAAGATTTCGAAAGCTCATCTAATTTTTTTCAAACATTTTGCTTCCTCTATTAGAAAATTGAGCGCAAATGCAAATCTTCTGGTATAATAAAAGAATGTTTAGTCATAATGAAGAAGAATTAATCAAATGGGGCCAGCGTCTCGGAAGCCTCCTTCAGGAGCAAGATGTTTTGGTTTTGACAGGAGACTTGGGTGCGGGTAAGACGACTTTTACCAAGGGCTTGGCCCAAGGTCTGGGCATCAAGCAGATGATCAAAAGTCCGACCTATACGATTGTTCGCGAGTATGAAGGACGTTTGCCACTGTATCATTTAGATGTCTATCGGATTGGTGAAGATCCAGACTCGATTGACTTGGATGATTTTCTCTTTGGTGAGGGAGTTACGGTCATTGAGTGGGGAGAATTGCTATTTGATAGTTTACCAGATGATTATCTGAAGCTGACTCTTCTAAAGAAAGACGACGGCCGTGAGTTAGTCTTTGAAAGTCAGGGATGCCGCTCTCAGGAACTGCTGGAGGAATTGCTGCATGACTGAATTTGATTGGTCTTGCGGGAGGCAGAAAAGGCAGATGCCGCTGACTTGATTCGCTTTTTAAATCAAGTCGGAGCCGAGTCAGACTATATGACCTTGGATGAGGCGGGGATTTTGATGGATGAAGAGCAGATGGCTCAGTTCATTCAGCGCCAAGCTGAGTCGGATAATCAGCTTTATCTCTTGGCCTTGCTTGATAATGAAATCGCTGGGATTGTCAGTATCACAGCGGATTTTCATGAACGGATTCGCCACATTGGGCAAGTCTTTATCGTTGTCAAAAAAGCCTTTTGGAATCAAGGCCTCGGTCGTATCTTGCTAGAAGAAGCTGTGGACTGGGCAGAAAATGGAAGCAGTCTTCGCCGTTTGGAACTGACTGTTCAGGTTAGAAATGAGCGAGCTGTTCATCTCTATAAAGAATTAGGATTTGAAATCGAAGGCCTGCAAAAAAGAGGGGCCTATTTAAGAGAAGGGATATTTCTAGATGTTTACCTGATGGGAAAACTGATAGATTGATGAAATATGTTTAAAAAAATTGTACGAATGTTTTTGAGCCTGTTGCTTGTCACAGCTATTGGAGTAGGGGGCTATGCTTGGACTATTTACAATCAGTCAACGGACGCCTTGTCCCATACTTACAAGGGTTTTGGGAATGAGACGAACGTTATTGCGGAAACCAAGCCCTTGACGATTTTACTGATGGGAGTAGATACAGGAAGCGGCTCGCGGTCTGATACCTGGAAGGGAAATAGCGACTCCATGCTCCTCCTATCTGTCAATCCTCAGACTAAAAAGACGGTCATGATGAGTCTGGAGCGGGATATTCTGACTCAAATCGATGAAAATGGCGAAACGACAGAAGCCAAACTCAATGCTGCCTATGCTTATGGTGGTGCAGAATTGGCCATTGCGACCATTGAGAAATTGATGAATATCCATATTGACCGTTATGTGATGATCAATATGCAAGGACTGGTTCAGCTAGTCGATGCAGTTGGCGGTATTGAAGTCAACAATACTTTTGATTTCCCAATTTCTATCGAAGAAAATGAACCGGAATATACTGCAACTGTCGAGCCAGGCAAGCATTTGATCAATGGAGACCAGGCTCTGGTTTATGCCCGCATGCGTTACCAGGATCCAGAGGGGGATTACGGTCGTCAGAAACGTCAGCGTGAGGTGATCCGAAAGGTCGTTGAGAAGGTGCTCAGTCTTAACAGTATTAGCCATTATCAAGCTATTTTGCGAGCAGTCAGCAAGAATATGCAGACCAATGTAGCGCTGGATGCGGGAAGTATCCCTCAGTTATTGGGCTACAAAGACGCCTTTAGAAGCATTCAATCTGAACAGTTGCGTGGGGAAGATGCTACCTTGGCTGATGGCGGTAGCTATCAGTTGGTTACGTCTGAGCATTTGCTAGAAATGCAAAATTTGATTCGGAAAACGTTGGGCTTGTCTTCAGTTAAGACTCTGAAAACCAATGCCGTACTGTATGAAGACTTGATGGGAGGCCGGAGCCTACGTGCTTCTAGTTCAGAGAGTTCAAGCTCAGTCCAGAATGATCGAGCTATTTATAGCCAACCTAGTGAGAGCACTTATGGTAGTAGCTATAGCAGTTATAGTAGTTATAGTAGTTATAGCAACTATAGTTCCTATACTCCTGAGCCTAGTGCTAGCAGTGAACCGCCAGCAAGTTCTGCGCCTGCATCTACGCCAGCTCCGACACCGTCAGCATCATCTGCCGATCATTCCACAACATCAGCATCTTCAGAATAAACAAATCGAGGCTGGGACAAAAGTCCTAGCCTCTCAATTGTATTTGGATTGTCGAGAAAGACGCAGTGGTTGAGTGGACTCTATTACGCTGATTGCAGCAGCTTTTATAGCCCTACTCAACTGTGCGGAGGTGGGACGACGAAATCGAATTCTAACGAATTACCGATTTCTGTCCCACTCTCGATTTTTAATGTTTTTGAGTTTTATTTTGTTAGCAACTTCCAGAAGAAATCAATGATATAGGTCAGGCCGTAAGTGTAGATGATGAGGGTGATGGGTTTGCAGAGCACGATAATCAGCATATACTTTTTGAAGGTCATCTTGGTCAAGGCGGCTAGCATACAGAGGAAATCAGCGGGACTGATGGGCCAAATCATCATAAAGATAAAGAAACGCTCAAAGCGATTGCCCTCATCCAGCCAGCCCACATACTTGTCATAGGTCCGCTTGCTGACGACGGACTGGACAAAGGCTGGTCCGTAGGTGCGAGCCAGATAGAAGATGATGGCGCAGCCGATGACGATGCCGACATAGTTGTAGATGGTGCCAACGATATGCCCGTAGATAAAGATGCCTGCTACAGAGGTCAAGGCACACAGGGGATAATGGGTACGACAGTCTGCAAGATTTGTAGGAAGATAAACAGAGGTGGTCCCCAGATGCCTGCTTGTCTGATAAAGGCAGACAAGGTTTCCTTGGACTGGAGGATCCCTGCATAGTAGGCCCAGATACAAAAGGCCACTGTCCCTACAGCTCCGATGATGGACGACCAGTTGATGATTTTTTGCAAAAAGGGAGAAACGGTTTTCATTTCTCGATCCTTACTTGCCATAGGCACCTCCAAGAGAATTATTATTATATCTACTATAGCATCTTTTGCCATTTTTGTAAGCTTTGAAGCTATAGGTGCTAAAAAGTATGAAAGATGATATAATGACATGACTGGTGAGCAATAATCTATAAGCATTCAAAAATTAGAGAGAGTGCTTGTGCTCGAACTAAAAATTCTAAGAGTTAGGAGAGTTATAGTGGAAGAATATTTAAACTTATATCATCAAAAAATGTGGGAGATTGCATATGAGAATCTCATAAGAACATTTTTCCACATTAATACAATTATTCTCTTTGTACTATTCTTAAGTATTTGGTACTTCTTTTTCGGAAAAAAACGGATTTTACTATTTATAGCTAGTTATTTTTTCTTGTTCCTTTTGGGTGGAGTCGCAGAGTTTGTGAATAGCTATGACAAAATTATGAATCCAGATTCAATTTATAACAAAGACAATCTTTACTATTCGTTAATTCCAGTAGAAATTCGTTTACAGATTGAGTATGTAGATGAGCAGCCCTTATCTAGTGTTGATGGAGAGCTTAAGAAAGCAGATGTTATACTATTTGCGGTATCTTCTCCTGGATATAATGATGCTCTTTTTAGTACTACAGCGGATTTTTTTTCAGGTAAGTATAGACTAGGGAAATCATTTTTAGTTGCTTTAGTAGGTTACGAAGAGAAAGATAGTGAATGGGAATCTGTTGACATTCGCATTGCACCAGGTATTAAGGAGAAGGATTTTCAGAAATTTTCTAAGGTTCTTCACATAAAAAAAGATGAAGCAGAGGGTGCTACCGGTATTATTCTCGATCTTCAAAAAATTTATGAATTAAAATTACGGAAAGAAAAAGATGGTCATTGGTAAGTAAGATCCTCTTTCCTATATTAAAATTTGAGCTTCCCGCTTGGGAAGCTGTTTTCATTTACTTGGAGAATAGGGGAGGGAGCATCTCCCAATGGCTCTTGGAAGAAATGGGGTTATAGGTGCCAAAAAGCCTATTTTATGCTATAATAGTGCGAATACGATTTTTGGAGAGAGATGTGGCGATTGAAGATTACATGCCCGACTTTGCGGTCGAGGCGGTTTACGATTTGACAGTAGAGAGTTTGAAAAGACAGGGGATCAAAGCGGTTTTGGTGGATTTGGATAACACCCTGATTGCTTGGAATAATCCTGATGGGACCCCAGAGATGAAGAAGTGGCTCCATGATTTGCGGGATGCAGGCATTCGGATTATCGTGGTGTCCAATAATAACCAAAAACGGGTCAAGCGAGCTGTTGAAAAGTTTGAAATTGACTATGTCTACTGGGCCATGAAGCCCTTCACTTGGGGAATTGACCGAGCGCTCAAGCTTTTTCACTTTGAAAAAAATGAAGTGGTCATGGTGGGCGACCAGCTCATGACAGATATTCGGGCTGCTCATCGGGCCGGGATTCGCTCGATTTTGGTTAAACCACTGGTCGAGCACGACTCTATCAAGACCCAGATCAATCGGGCGCGTGAACGCCGTGTGCTCAAGAAAATCACTGAAAAATACGGCCCAATTCAATACAAAAAAGGAATTTAAGCATGGAAGAACTTCTCTGTATCGGCTGCGGAGTCCCTATTCAGACAGAAGATAAGGGCAAGCTAGGCTACACGCCTCAGTCGGCTCTAGAAAAAGGCTTGGAGACAGGCGAACTCTATTGCCAGCGTTGTTTCCGCCTGCGCCATTATAATGAAATCAGCGATGTCCAGCTGACGGATGATGACTTTCTACGGCTTCTGCATGAAGTTGGAGATAGCGACGCCTTGGTCGTCAATGTTGTCGATATTTTTGACTTTAATGGCTCGGTCATCCCTGGCCTGCCTCGCTTTGTCGCAGGAAATGATGTTCTCTTAGTCGGGAATAAAAAGGACATTCTGCCTAAGTCGGTCAAGGATAGCAAGGTGACCCAATGGCTGACGGAGCGAGCTCACGAAGAAGGTCTGCGTCCAGTTGATGTGGTCCTGACTTCTGCTCAGAACAAGCAGGCCATCAAGGACTTGATTGACAAAATTGAGCATTGCCGCAAGGGACGTGATGTGTATGTGGTCGGTGTGACCAATGTCGGCAAGTCTACTTTGATTAACGCCATTATTCAGGAAATCACAGGCGACAAGGATATTATTACGACTTCACGCTTCCCGGGCACAACTTTGGATAAAATCGAGATTCCTTTGGCGGATGGTAGTTATATCTATGATACACCGGGTATCATCCATCGGCACCAGATGGCTCACTATCTTTCTGCTAAGAATCTCAAATATGTCAGCCCCAAAAAGGAAATTAAGCCCAAAACTTACCAGCTCAATCCAGAGCAAACTTTCTTTTTGGGTGGTTTAGGTCGCTTTGACTTTGTGGCAGGCGACAAGCAGGGTTTCACGGCTTACTTTGACAATGAGCTCAAGCTCCACCGGACTAAGTTGGAAGGCGCCAGTGACTTTTATGACAAGCATGTCGGCGGTCTCTTAGTGCCACCAGTTGGCAAGGAAAAGGAAGAGTTTCCAGCCTTGGTCAAGCATGAATTTAGCATCAAGGACAAGACAGACATCGTCTTCTCTGGTCTGGGCTGGATTCGTGTCAGTGGTCCTGCCCGTGTAGCCGGCTGGGCACCAGAGGGTGTGGCGGTTGTCACTCGGAAAGCTATTATATAATACTCAAGAAACCAAGGGGAATAAATCCCCTTAAAATAAGGAAGGAAAAGGCTATGAGCATTTGGGACTAAAGCGAATCCTAGCTGTATCAAGCCTTATAGAAGAACATGACACTAACATCAAAACAACGGGCCTTTCTCAACAGTCAGGCACATAGTCTCAAACCCATCATTCAGATTGGGAAAAATGGACTCAACGACCAAATCAAAACTAGCGTCCGTCAGGCACTGGACGCGCGCGAGCTGATTAAGGTCACGCTCTTGCAGAATACGGATGAAAATATTCACGAGGTCGCGGAAATTCTGGAAGAGGAAATCGGAGTGGATACGGTGCAGGAGATCGGCCGGATCTTGATTCTCTACAAGCAGTCCAGCAAGAAGGAAAATCGCAAACTCTCTGTCAAAGTCAAGCAAATTTAAGGAAAAATTTCTGTGGAGATGTCAGCCTATGGCTATTGAATTACTGACCCCTTTTACCAAGGTGGATTTAGAACCAGAAGTTAAAGATAAAAAACGTAAGCAGATTGGCATACTAGGTGGGAATTTCAACCCTGTCCACCATGCTCATTTGGTCGTGGCGGATCAGGTCCGCCAACAGTTGGGCTTGGATCAGGTCCTGCTCATGCCAGAGTACGAGCCGCCCCATGTGGACAAGAAAGAGACCATCGATGAAAAGCATCGGCTGAAAATGCTGGGGCTGGCTATCGAGGGTATTGTAGGCCTAGGGATTGAAGTCATTGAGCTGGAGCGCAAGGGAATTTCCTACACCTACGACACCATGAAGCTGCTGACAGAGCAGCATCCAGATACAGATTATTATTTTATCATCGGTGCGGATATGGTGGACTATCTCCCCAAGTGGTACCGGATTGATGAGCTGGTTGAGCTGGTTCAGTTTGTCGGTGTTCAGCGGCCGCGCTACAAGGCAGGGACTTCTTACCCTGTCATTTGGGTGGATGTCCCACTTATGGATATTTCCTCCAGTATGGTACGGGATTTTTTGGCTCATGGACGGACTCCTAATTTCCTGCTGCCTCAGCCAGTCTTAGACTATATCGAGAAAGAAGGGCTTTACTTATGACCTATGAAAGCTATATCAGTATGGGCCGTCAGGCCTTGCTGGCTAAGATGGAAACAGTCATGCCTGAGAAACGCCTGCGGCATTGTCTAGGTGTGGAAAGGGCTGCCCGTGAATTAGCGGAGCGCTTCGGTCTTGACGTCGAAAAAGCAGGTCTAGCAGGACTCCTGCACGACTATGCTAAAAAGGTCTCGGACGAGGATTTCCTATCCTTGATTGACCGCTATCAACTGGACCCCGACCTCAAAAATTGGGGCAATAATGTCTGGCATGGCATGGTGGGCGTTTACAAGATTCAGGAAGATTTAGGCATAGAAGATGCTGAGATTCTGCGAGCCATCGAGATTCATACGGTTGGGAGTAGCACCATGTCTGAGCTGGACAAGGTCGTCTATGTCGCCGACTACATTGAACACAACCGGGACTTTCCGGGAGTGGACAAGGCCAGAGAATTGGCAAAGCGGTCGCTCAATCAAGCTGTGGCCTACGAAACAGCAAGGACAGTGGAGCATCTAGCCCATAAGGGGATGCCTATCTATCCGCAGACCTTGGAGACCTACAATGCCTTTGTAGGATATTTGAAGGAAATAGAAGAAAATTAAAGAGGAACTATGAAAGAACAAGAATTATTGGAACTGGTCGTGAAGGCGGCCGATGAAAAGCGTGCAGAAGATATTGTGGCTTTGGATTTGCAAGGTCTGACAACCGTGACAGATTACTTTGTCATCGTTAGCTCTATGAACAGCCGTCAGCTGGATGCAGTTGCTGAAAATATTCGTGAGAAAGCTGCTGCGGCTGGTGTTTCTGCTGGCCATGTTGAGGGCGACGCAGCTGGCGGCTGGGTGCTCTTAGACTTAGGGGGCATCGTTGTTCATGTCTTTTCTGAGGAAATGCGGGCGCATTACAATCTAGAAAAGCTCTGGCACGAAGCAACTGGTGTAGATGTTGCGGCCTTATTGGAAGAAAAAACAAGTGATTTTTTGCCCTTAGGCAGAAAGCAGAATTCGGCTCAGTCAGCCTGCTGGCTGGGCTATTTTTGAAAGGAAAAGTATGGCAACTTATGAAACCTTCGCGTCGGTTTACGATGCGATTATGGATGATTCTTTGTATGAGAAGTGGACAGATTTCAGCCTGCGTCATTTTCCCAAGGATAAGAAAAAGCTGCTGGAGCTGGCCTGTGGTACGGGCATCCAGTCCATTTATTTTAAGCAGGCAGGGTTTGATGTGACGGGGTTGGATCTGAGTCAGGAAATGCTGGATTTGGCAGAGAAGCGTAGCAGAGAGGCTGGTTTGGACATTCCCTTTATCCAAGGCAATATGCTGGATTTGAGTAGCGTCGGTCAGTTTGATTTGGTGACTTGTTATTCAGACTCGATTTGCTATATGGAGGACGAAGTCGATGTCGGTCAGGTCTTCACTCAAGTTTATCAGCATCTAAATGAGGGTGGTCGCTTTATCTTTGATGTGCACTCGATTTACCAGATTGACGAGGTTTTTCCTGGCTATTCCTATCACGAAAATGCTGAAACCTTTGCTATGGTCTGGGATTCCTATGCGGACGAACCGCCTCATTCCATCGTGCATGAGCTGACCTTCTTTGTCCAAGACGAAGATGGGCGCTTCACGCGCCACGATGAGGTGCATGAGGAGCGGACCTATGAGATTCTGACCTACGATATCTTGCTAGAGCAGGCTGGCTTTAAGAATGTCAAGGTTTACGCGGACTTTGAGGACAAGGAGCCGACCGACAAGAGCGCTCGCTGGTTCTTTGTGGCGGAGAAATGAAACCTAGCAATATGTTTTGAGGAGTTGAATTTGGAAAATAAACAGACTTTAATTTTTATAAAACAGAAAAATCGGACAGATAATGTTTTATCAATTAAGCCGGGAATAGATGGCAAAATTAAGGTGAGGTATACAAATAATAAAGAATATTCCTATAACAAAGAAGATGTTGAAGAATATCAATTTTTGGAAAAATTACCTGTAGAAAATTATCAATTTAGCCGCTCAGGATATGGCGCCTATAATAATGTTATCTCTGTTGAAAAATACTCATATTTAGAAAAAAATAAAATAAAAGTTTGTTTTGAACATGGCAAGAACGTTATTTTAAATCAAGAGAATTTTAAAATTGAACAATCCGCCTTATTTGAAAAAAAGGCTAATGACGTCTTTGAGTATCTTAAAAAACTTGCCAATTTAAATAATATAAAATCTGATGATGGTAGTTCTCTCTTAGGTAAGAATTATGAAAGAGTTACTTTTGTTTCACAACAATCTGTCTTACATCGTTTCCTATCAGCATCAAGTACAAAAGTTGAATCGGAATCTAAATCTGATGATCAAAGTCTAATATTTCCTTTCGGTTGTAATAATAGTCAACTCATTGCGACGGAAAGAGCTTTGAAAAATCAAATTAGCTTCATTGAGGGACCTCCCGGAACAGGAAAAACTCAAACAATTTTAAATATTTTGTCGAATATTATTTACAGAAATCAGACAGCTTTAGTGGTGTCAAATAATAATTCTGCAATTGCTAATATTAAAGAGAAATTATCTCAACCAGAGATAGCTTTAGATTTTTTGACAGCTACGCTGGGCAGTAAAAAAAATAAAGAAAAATTTTTAAAAAATCAATCTTCTCATTATCCTAATTATTTACCAGATATTCTTGAAAATAAAGAAAGAAATCTAAATTTTGAACTGGTTAAAAAAGCTTTTTCGCTAAAAGAAGAAATAGCAAATATAAAATCACAGATCTCTTTTATTGAGATAGAATATCAACATTTTCAAGATTACATGTCTGATAAGGATCTCTTTGAAGTAGATTTATCAAAGTTATCTCCAAAAGTTCTTTTGGATTTATTGTTAGAGTGTGAAAAAATTTTTGAACAAAATAGAAAAATCGGTTTTATATTTAAAATAAAAAGTATTTTTAAATATAAAATAAGGAATTTTAGTTTTTATAAGCAAAATCCAGATTTTTTAGCTGCAACGATTCAGAAGAAATTCTATGAGACTGAGTTGGAAAAACTTAATAAAAAGTTATCAAAACTCGAAAATGATTATAAAACGAATTTGAGCGATGAATATATAGCCAATATGATAGAATATTCAAAATCTATTTTGAAAAGTGCTTTGTTAGAAAAATATATTCCTGGGGCGCCTCGGAAAGTAAATAATACAGATAACTCTGCAAAGAATAGGCTAAATTTTTCTAAAAAAATTTTAAAAGATTATCCTATAATCTTAAGTACAACATTTTCTGCCAGAAACTGTGTAGCTGATTCTATGTTGTACGACTATTTAATTATTGATGAAGCCTCACAAGTCGATATTGCTACAGGAGCATTAGCTTTATCATGTGCTAAAAATGTAGTAATTGTTGGAGATCTTAAGCAATTACCAAATATTGTTACAAGGGAATCAAAAGAAAAGTCAGAATGTTTACGAAAGGATTTGAAGATAAAACCTATATATAGCTTTAAAAAGAGCCTTTTGGAAGTAATGGTAGAATTATTTCCTGAAGAGCCTGCTACCTTATTGAAAGAGCATTATCGCTGTCATCCTAAAATTATTCAGTTTTGTAATCAAAAATTCTATAATGGGAAATTATGTATTATGACTAAAGATCATGGCGAGAAAGATGTGCTTATTGCTTGTAAGTCTGTAGCGGGGAATCATGCACGCCAGCACTCAAATCAGAGAGAAATTGATATCATAAAAAAAGAGGTGATTGATTATTATCTATTAGACAATAATACTACAGGAATTATTGCTCCATATCGTAATCAGATTGAGTTGTCTCAAAATCAACTGGAGGAATATATTAGTGAAACTGTACATAAATTTCAAGGTAGAGAATGTGAAACAATAATCCTTTCTACAGTAGATAATCAAATAACACATTTTACTGATGATCCCCACCTATTGAATGTGGCTGTTTCAAGAGCTAAAAATCGACTTATTTTAGTTACTTCTGGTAATAAACAAAAATCAAATATGAATATAACAGATTTAATAGACTATATTGTATATCAAAATTGTGATATCAAAGACAGTATGGTTAGATCAGTATTTGATTATCTGTATAAACAATATGAAGAACGTAGACTAAATTATTTTAAAAATCGGAGCAAACATTCAAAATATGATTCAGAAAATTTGATGTTTGAATTACTAAAAGAAATTCTTACTTCATATTCAGAGCTTGACTTTATCACACAGTACCGATTAAAACATTTGATAAAAGATTTTTCATTGCTGTCATCTGATGAAGCAACATTTGTTAATCAGAGTCGAACCAGTGTAGATTTCCTGATATTTAATAAGGTTACAAAAGTTCCAGTTCTAGCGATTGAAGTTGATGGAGTTAAGTATCATAATAATCCTGACCAAATGAAGCGAGATTCGATGAAAAATAATATTTTCAAAAATTATCAACTTCCTTTACTAAGGTTAGCAACAAATGGTAGCGGCGAGGAAGAAAAAATAAGGATTGCTTTGGATGATTATAAATCAACTGACGAAATCATTCAGTCAAAAGATATGATTAACAATATTTAAATAGTAATAATTCTATATTCGAGGAGGAATTAATGCCTATCACCGGTATTATCGCAGAATTCAATCCTTTTCATAATGGGCACAAATATCTGCTGGAGCAGGCTTCTGGTCTGAAAATTATCGCTATGAGCGGCAATTTTGTTCAGCGAGGGGAGCCAGCTATCGTGGATAAGTGGACTCGGGCACAGATGGCTTTGGAAGCTGGAGCGGATTTGATCCTTGAGCTGCCTTTCTTGGTCAGCGTTCAGGCGGCGGACTTTTTCGCTAAGGGGGCAGTAGATATCTTAGAGAGGCTAGGAGTCGAACAGCTAACTTTTGGGACCGAGGAAGTGTTGGATTATGAGAGTATTTCTAGGGTCTATGGTGAAAAGGCAGAGCAGATGGAGGCTTATCTGGCTGGCTTGCCTGATTCCCTATCCTATCCCCAAAAGACTCAGGCTATGTGGCAGGAGTTTGCAGGGCTTAATTTCTCAGGTTCTACTCCCAATCATATCTTGGGCTTGGCCTATGCCAAGGCTGTGGCGGGAAAGGCTATAAAGCTGTGCCCGATTCAACGTCAGGGGGCTGGCTACCATTCCTTATCAGCTGATCAGGAATTTGCCTCCGCAACGGCCCTTCGTCAGAATTTGGGTCAGCCAGCCTTTCTCAAAAAATTCACTCCAGCCTATCACTTGCTTGACATAGCACCCAAGGTGACCTGGCCGGATCTTTTTCCTTATCTCCGTTACCAGATAGTGACTTGTTCGGATTTGACAGACTTTTATCAGGTTAATCAGGAGTTGGCCGTTAGGATTAGAGAGGCCTTGAAAAGCGGTGAGACCATAGAAGAGCTGGTCGAGCAGGTGGCGACTAAGCGCTATACCAAGGCTCGGGTTCGACGTCTGCTGACCTATATCCTAGTCGGAGCTAGACAAGAAGAACTTCCATCAGGAATCCATATTTTAGGTTTTTCCGAGCAGGGGCGCCAGCATTTGTCCCAGCTTAAGGGAAATGTTGAATTGGTCAGCCGTATCGGCAAGGAGCCGTGGGACAGTTTGACCCAGCAGGCTGATAAGGTCTATCAGCTAGGCAATCCTGCACTTAGGGAGCAGAATTTTGGACGCTTTCCACTACAAAATACTCTCTGATAGTATGGATAGATTTGAGAAGTTTACTTATAAATAGAAAAAAAGAGGCTAGCAGCCTCCTTTTTCTTATTCACTAAATCGTAGAAAATAACCATCTGGATCCAAAACCGCAAATTCATGTGGATAAATAAAGCTATCTCCTACGCGAAATACTCTTTTCGTCAGCGGACGATGGATGGGATAGTCAGCTTCCAGCAGTTTTTGGTGGAGCTGAGGGACGTCCTCAATACCAAAAGAAATATTGACACCACGCCCGAAAGGATAGGTCAGTTGGGCTAATTCTTCTGCGCTGCCTTCTTCTAGCATAAGCTGGCAGTCTTCAAGCGAAAGGAAGAGAAATTTCTCCTCGGGACGCTCGTATTCGACAGAGAATCCCAGCAAGTCGCAGTAGAAGTGGCGCGACTTTTCGAGGTCAGATACCATAAATTCGGGGATAACAGCCTGATAGTCCATCGGTTTCCTCCTTAAAGTTCAATTTCCATGACAATTGGTGTGTGGTCTTGGCGTGCACCGGAGTCAATCATATCAGACTTGGTTACCTTGTCAGCCACGCGGTTGCTGGTCAACCAGTAGTCGATTCTCCAGCCGGTATTGTTGATTTTAGAAGTCTTGCTGCGTTGCGCCCACCAAGTGTATTGGTTAGGGATATCGCCGTGCAAGTGGCGGAAGGTATCGGTAAAGCCTTTAGCCAGCAGATTGGTGAAACCAGCACGCTCTTCATCAGTAAAGCCTGGTGAACGGCGATTGCTGGCAGGATTAGCAAGGTCGATTTCCTTGTGGGCTACATTGTAGTCGCCAGTTGCGAGGACTAGTTTTTGTTCATCTAGTGAAGCCAAGTATTCAGCGTATTTGACATCCCAGACTTGACGCTCTTCCAAGCGTTTGAGACCATCGCCAGCATTGGGCGTATAGACCTGAGTGACGAAGAAGTCGTCAAATTCCAGCGTAATGATGCGACCTTCAACATCCATGGTTGACGGAGCGCCGATTTCTGGGAAGGTCACGATTGGTGTTAGCTCTTTTTTGTAGAGAAACATAGTTCCAGCATAGCCTTTGCGGGCTGGCTCTTGAGACGAGCGCCAAGTATTTTCATAGCCTGGGAAGAGCTCTTCTAAAATCTCAAGATGTTTTTTAGTCGGGCCTTTAGCGGAAAGCTTTGTTTCCTGAATAGCGATGATATCCGCATTTTCTGCTTGCAAGGTCCGAAGGACAGCCTGAGAGAGCTGAGCGCGGGCAGAATCACTGGTCAAAGCAGCGTTGAGAGAGTCAATGTTCCAAGAGATGAGTTTCATAAAATGTCCTTTTCTAGTAGAAATTTCCTGAGTTTATTATACCAAAAGATAGAGTTGATTTATAGCAAAGTGATTGTAAGAGGCTTGAAAAGCATGAAAGCTTTTCGACAATAGTTGGTGTATAAAATTTTAAATACTCGATCATCATAGATGGCATTGCCCAAATTGATGTCTTGTAAGTTATTGACAAGACTGACGAATGTTTTCTTTTTATAATGGTCTTTTGTTTGGCATGCCGGCTTTGCGGGGGTATTTGTTGGGTGTTTCTTTCTTCTTTTCAACCACTGTGATAAAGCGGGGATCGCCGTTTGGTAGGGCATAACTGAGGTTGTCTTGAACCTTACTAAAGAGCAGGTTCAAGGCATTTTTTGCTTCTTCCAGTTCTTCTGGAGCATTGGAAGCCTTGAGCGCTAGGAGCTTCCCGCCAACTTTCAGGTAGGGAATGGTCAGCTCAGACAGGACCTGCATCCGAGCAACCGCACGAGCAGTGACTAGGTCAAATTGAGCCCGAAAAGCCTTGTCCTGAGCAAAGTCTTCTGCACGACCGTGGTAGAAATGAACCTTGTCCAACCCGAGCTCCTCTGCAAGTAGTTTTAGGAAGTTGATTCGTTTGTTAAGGGAGTCAATGATAGTCACATCCAGCTGGGGACAGATGATTTTCATAGGGAGGCTGGGAAAGCCTGCACCTGCTCCGATGTCCAGCAGCTTAAGCTCTTGATTGTCAATCAGACCTTGCAAAACGGGGGCAATTGAATCATAGAAATGCTTGAGATAGACTTCATTTTTCTCAGTGATAGCTGTCAGATTGATTTTTTCATTCCATTCTACCAAGAGTTCAAAATAACGCTCAAACTGGTCTTTCTGGCGGTCGGTCAGCTCGATTCCCTGCTGACTTAGTAGCTGGTAAAATTCTTGCGGTGTCATAGTTTCATCCTTGTTTTCAGTATTCATCCTATTATATCATAAAACGGGGCAGGGTGCTTCTGACGATTGGCTTCTTGGGTACCCAAGGATTAGATACTGACTTGCCCTGATTTCTAGAAAAACGAAGAAGCTTTTTCTAGATTTCTGACTATTTTAGCGTTTGGACATTATTTAAGATAAACCTATTTTACTAGATGACATGTCAAGAAAGACAGGTTGAGCTTTTTTTGTTATAATAGGTGCAATCAAATCATAAGGAGTGTCTTTATTATGTCCATGTTTTTTATTATTATTGCGGTTGTGGCAGTTGTAGCTATTTTCGTGATTTCTGTTTACAATGGTCTTGTTAAAAGCCGTATGCAAACTCAAGAAGCTTGGAGTCAGATTGATGTCCAGCTCAAGCGCCGAAATGACCTGATTCCCAACCTTTTAGAGACGGTAAAAGGTTATGGAAAATATGAGAAATCAACCTTGGAAAATGTTACTCGACTGCGTAACCAAGTAGCTGCTGCCTCATCACCTGCCCAAGCTATGGAGGCTAGTGATGCCCTGACTCGTTCGATTTCTGGTATCTTTGCGGTTGCTGAAAATTACCCAGACCTTAAGGCAAATACAAACTACTTGAAACTTCAGGAAG
>NZ_KQ969064.1:38448-57912 GCF_001578775.1 Streptococcus cristatus
AAAATAAGATTGCTTATTCTCGTCAGCTTTACAATTCAGTAACCAGCAACTACAATGTCAAAATGGAGACTTTCCCAAGCAATGTCATTGCAGGTATGTTTGGCTTCAAAGCAGCAGACTTCTTGAAGACACCAGAGGAAGAAAAGGCTGTTCCTAAAGTGGATTTTAGCGATTTGGGGTAGGTGGCGACTATGTTGTTTGACCAAATTGCCAGCAATAAAAGGCGTACTTGGGTTCTCCTCGTCGCCTTCTTTGCTCTTTTAGCTTTGATTGGGGCTGCTGTCGGCTATCTTTGGCTCGATTCTCCCTTTGGTGGGATGGCCATTGCTTTCATCATCGGTGGTATTTATGCTGTCAGTATGATTTTTCAGTCCACCGAGATTGTCATGTCAATGAACGGTGCGAGGGAAGTTTCCGAGCAGGAGGCGCCTGAACTCTATCACGTTGTGCAGGATATGGCCATGGTGGCACAGATTCCTATGCCTCGGGTCTACATCGTAGAAGATGCCTCGCCTAATGCCTTTGCGACTGGCTCAAAGCCTGAGAATGCGGCCGTGGCTGCGACAACTGGATTGCTTGCTCTTATGAATCGAGAGGAGCTTGAAAGTGTGATGGGGCATGAAGTCAGTCACATTCGTAATTATGATATTCGCATTTCGACGATTGCAGTGGCGCTTACAAGTGCTGTCACAATGCTGTCTAGCATGGCTGGGCGCATGATGTGGTTTGGCGGTGGCAGCCGTCGACGAAGCGATCGGGACAATGACAATGGCTTAGGAATTGTTTTGATGATTGTCTCTCTACTAGCTCTTCTTTTGGCGCCGCTTGCTGCAACATTGGTGCAGTTGGCCATTTCTCGTCAACGTGAGTACCTAGCAGATGCTTCAAGTGTTGAGTTGACCCGCAATCCTAAGGGCATGATCAATGCCCTGCTGAAGTTAGACAATAGCCAGCCCATGGAGCACCATGTAGATGACGCCAGTGCAGCTCTCTACATCAATGATCCGAAGAAAAAGGGTGGCTTGCAAAAACTCTTCTACACTCACCCACCAATTTCCGATCGGATAGAAAGATTGAAAAATATGTAAGAAGGAAGCCGAGGCTTCCTTCTTTTTTGTATGGAATTGCGACGGTTTTTACTCTAGTTGTTTTTGAGGCTGAGCAGAAGGCAGACACTACCAAGCAGAGAGAAGACCAACCAAGCGCTTCCCATATTCCAAAGGCCGAGACTAGTGAAAAGCATGCTTCCTAGCGGAATGGAAAAGGTAAAGAGCATGGTGAGAAAGTTGGAGGTTTGGGCTAATACTTCTGGAGGAAGTTTACTCAGCAGCATGCTGTTGATTTTAGGATTGATTTTTCCAGAGATGTACATGAGAAAGGTAAGAAAGAAAATTCCTAAGAGAGCAGGAGCTTGGAGTAAATTGCTGATGCCTAAGAGGAGGAGAGCTAGCGAGCACCAAACGACGAGTCGAATCAGGGAGAGCTTGGAAAAATAATCATTTGAGAAGGCACTGGCAGAGATAATCCCAACCACTGTGCAGGACTCGATAATGAGCAGAGACTGGCTCAGGTTTAGTCCCCAAAATGGGTGATCCAATAAATAGAGATTATAGAGTCCCATGATGGAGCCGGCCAGTGCGTTTAAGAGGAGGACTTGAAGCAGCACTAGCAAGAAGTTTCCGATTTTTTCTTGTTCAAAAATCATTTGGACATTCTGGTAAAGGTCTTTCATTTGTTTTTTGAAAGGAAGCTTTTCCTCTGCAACAGCAGGAGCATCATGGGTAAGTTTTTGGCGAATCAGATAGAGAGTGTTTGAGGAGAGCAGGAAGCAGAGGGCATTGATGAGGGCGACCATAGCGAAATTCTGCTGGCTGATACTAAGTAACCAGACTCCTAGAGCTTGCCCAGCAAAATTTCCCAAAAAAGTGAGAAGTTGAGTGAAAGAGTAAGCTTCCATCAAATCTTTCTCTTCTATATTTTTCTGTAAGATAGGCATCTGTAAGCCACTGCGATAGTCGCTGATAATGTCAGAAAAGATATTGAGAAAGCAGACGGTAGCAAAGGCTAGGTAGGAGGTAGACTTGGTCAGGAGGGCGACTAAGATGAAGAGGAAGGCCTGCAGATAACCTAGATGAATAAGCCAGCGAGCCTTTTGACGGGTTTTATCAGCTTTCATCCCGACAAAGACTGTGAAAAAGGTAGGAACAAGAACGATAAAATTGGCAATACCAACGGCAAACTTAGGTTGGGGCATGCTAGAAGCAAATACGATAAAGACGATATTATAGATAGAAGAGCCTAGGATATTAAATATCCGTGACAGACTGATGAAGGCAAATAGTCTATTTTTTAAAGCAAGTTTCATAATAAATCTCCTTTGGGGACGAATCAATTTCGGAATGTGAAAGAATTCCAACTCGCAATGCATTGGTAGTTATGATTATAGCAAAATGTGGCATGCCCGCAAGGCCCTTTCGCTGACTGGTAGAAGCTGGTAAGCTAAGTGGTAGATTTCTAAAAGTGACTTGCAAAAGCTATAAGGTAGCCTGTCAAAAGCTGATATATTCTTTTAGATTTTTTTTTATACATGAATGTGATATAATAGATAAGATATGACAAAAGAATTTCATCACATTACTGTACTTCTTCATGAAACGATTGACCAGCTTGATGTTCGACCAGATGGCATCTATGTTGATGCGACCTTGGGCGGAGCTGGTCACAGCGAGTATCTTTTGAGCAAGCTGGGAGACAAGGGGCATTTGTATGCCTTTGACCAGGATCAAACTGCGATTGACAATGCCAAAAAACGTCTGGCTCCCTATATTGAGCGGGGCATGGTGACCTTTATCAAGGATAATTTCCGCAATCTCAAGACTCGTTTGAATGAAGTAGGGGTCGAGAAGATTGATGGAATTTGTTATGACTTGGGCGTATCTAGTCCGCAGCTGGATGAGCGGGAGCGCGGTTTTTCTTATAAACAGGACGCTCTGTTGGATATGCGGATGAATCAAGAAGCTGCCTTGACAGCTTACCAAGTTGTGAATCACTATCCTTACAAGGACCTAGTCCGTATTTTTTTCAAATATGGCGAAGATAAGTTTTCCAAGCAGATTGCCCGTAAGATCGAGCAGGCGAGAGCAATCAAGCCCATCGAAACGACGACAGAGCTGGCCGAGATTATCAAATCAGCCAAACCTGCTAAGGAACTGAAGAAAAAAGGCCATCCAGCCAAGCAGATTTTTCAGGCTATTCGGATTGAAGTCAATGACGAGTTGGGGGCGGCCGATGAATCCATTCAGCAGGCTATTGACTTATTAGCTGTAGGTGGTCGTATTTCAGTGATTACTTTTCATTCGCTGGAGGATCGCCTGACTAAGCAACTGTTTAAAGAGGCCTCAACCGTAGATGTTCCCAAAGGTCTGCCTTTCATTCCAGATGATTTGCAGCCCAAGCTGGAGTTAGTTTCACGCAAACCCATTTTACCAAGCAAAGAAGAATTAGAAGCCAATAATCGCGCCCATTCTGCGAAATTGCGCGTGGCTAGGAAGGTGCATGAGTAAGTTTCATGGCAGAAAGAAAGCAACACCCTATTCAAAAACGGATTCGGAAATTTTCTCGAGTCGAAAAAGCCTTCTATGGCTCCATTATTTTAACAGCGATTATCCTTGCAGTCAGTATTGTGTTTATGCAGACCAAGCTGCTGCAGGTCAATCATGATTTGACTGAAGTTAATGCTCAGATTGAGTCAGAGCAGGCTGAATTGGATAATATTAAGCAAGAAGTGAATGAATTGACACGTTATGAAAGGCTGTCCCAGTTGGCCAGCTCTCAGGATATGAAACTCCAAAAAGGAAATCGTAAGACAGTGAGTACAACCAATGAGTAATAGATTTTTAAAAAACATTCAGCGATATGCTTTAAAAAATAGACAGACACCCGAATACAATCGAAGAAGAGTGGGAAAAAGCATGAGTGCCTTAGCTGTCTTTCTTTTTTTCATTTTCTTAATTAATTTTGCGACGATTATCGGGACAGATCAGAAATTTGGTGTTAATTTGTCAAAAGGTGCTAAGCAAGTACACCAAAAGACAGTCGTGGTCGCTGCCAAGCGAGGAACCATCTATGACCGCAACGGTGTCCCGATCGCTGAAGATGCAACGACCTATAACATTTATGCCGTTATTGATAAAAATTACAAATCCGCCGCTGGCAAAGTCCTCTATGTAGAGGAATCCCAGTATGAAAAGGTTGCTGAGATTCTTAATCAACATCTAGGAATGGATAAGGACTATGTTAAGCAGCAGCTTGCGCAAAAGGATTTAAAGCAGGTTTCTTTTGGTTCTCAAGGAAATGGGATCACTTATAGTACTATGACCTCTATCCGACAAGCGATGGAGAAGGAAAAGATAGAGGGAATTGATTTCACAACTAGCCCTAACCGCAGCTATAGTAACGGTATCTTTGCTTCGCAATTTATCGGTCAGGCTCAGATGCAAGAGGATAAAGATGGTAACAAAACTCTTGTAGGGAAATCCGGTATGGAGCAGTCGCTAGACCGTATCTTAGGTGGTCAGAATGGTCTGGTTACCTATGAAAAAGATAGCAAAGGGAACATCATCCCAGGTTCAGAGGAAGTTTCTGTTAAGACAGAAGACGGAAAAGATGTGTATACAACCCTCTCTGCCCAGCTACAGACATACTTGGAAACGCGGATGGATGCCTTCCAAGAAACAGCTAAAGGAAAATTTGTCAGTGCGACTTTGGTCAGTGCTAAGACAGGCGAGATTCTAGCAACGACTCAGCGTCCGACTTATAATGCGGATACCAAAGAGGGTCTGAATGTAGATCATTTGAAAACTTGGAATAATTTCCTTTACCAGACGCAGTATGAGCCTGGATCAACGATGAAAGTTATGACTCTAGCCTCAGCGATTGATAATGGATCCTTTAATCCAACCGGAACATACGATAACTCGGAATATAAGATTGCAGATGCTACCATCCGCGACTGGGATGTAAACATGGGGTTATCAACAGGACAAGTCCTGACCTATGCTCAAGGTTTTACTTACTCTAGTAATGTTGGGATGACACGCATTGAGCAAGACATGGGAGATGCCAAGTGGATAGACTATCTATCAAAATTCAAATTTGGCTTACCGACTCGTTTTGGTATGGGCTATGAAGAATATGGTGCCTTGCCTACAGACAATGCTGTAACCATTGCTATGAGTTCCTTTGGACAAGGGATTGGGGTAACCCAAGTGCAGATGTTACGTGCCTTTTCGGCTATTTCAAATGATGGTGTTATGTTAGAGCCGAAATTTATCTCTGCTATTTATGATTCACGAACGGGTAGTGCCCGTAAATCCCAGCCAGAAATCGTTGGTCATCCAGTTTCAGGAAAAGCAGCGAAAACGACTCGGGACTATATGATTCAGGTTGGAACGGTCCCTTATTATGGAACACTGAATATCGGCGGAGAACCGGTTATCAAGGTTTCTGGGCAAGATGTGGCCGTGAAATCCGGAACAGCCGAGATTGCGTCAAATAAGGGCTATTTGGAAGGGGAGAATAATTACATTTACTCCGTGGTAGCCATGACGCCAGCTGAAAGTCCTGATTTCATTATGTATGTTACTGTTCAGCAGCCTGAAGTTAAATTTTCACCACTTTTCTGGCAGGAAGTTGTCAATCCAGTCTTGGAAGAAGCTGTGGCACTTAAAGATAGCTTGAATCTAACTGGCGATAGCCCTGCTTTGGAATTGGTTGAAAAAGAAACAACCTACAAAATGCCATCTATCAATGGTTTGACCAAACAACTGAAGTTAAAAGATCAAATTAGCCCAGGAGGCTTGGCTGACGAGCTTCGCCGCAATCTAGTGCAGCCCGTCATTTTAGGAACAGGTAGTGAAATCAAGAAGATTTCTGTAAAAGAAGGGCAAGAACTAAAAGCCAATCAACAGATTTTGATTTTAAGTGATAACTTTGAAGATTTGCCAGATATGTATGGCTGGACCAAGGAAAATGTGGAGCAATTTGCTGAATGGCAAGGGCTGGAAGTCAATTTTAAAGGCAAAGGCTCAAAAGTTGTCAAACAGAAGGAAAAGGTCAATACAGACCTGAAAAAATTGAAAAAAATAACCGTTACATTGGGAGACTAGCATGTTAACAGCAATTATTGCAGGAATTCTGACCTTTATCCTAACCCTTGTTGGGATTCCTGCCTTTATCCGTTTTTATCACAAGGCTCATATTTCAGGCCAGCAAATGCACGAGGATGTTAAGCAGCATCAGGCTAAGGCTGGAACGCCGACGATGGGGGGAACCGTCTTTCTGGTTGCTTCTGTTTTGGCTAGTTTTGTGACAGCTTTGCTTTCCCAACAACTATCCAATGGCTTGATTATGATTCTCTTTATCTTGGTTCTCTACGGAATCGTTGGCTTTTTGGATGATTTCCTCAAGGTCTTCCGTAAGATCAACGAAGGCCTGAATCCTAAACAGAAACTAGCTCTGCAGCTGGTGGGGGGAGTTATCTTTTACTTCTTCTACAATCAGCACGGGGCAGGTGACTCTCTCAACGTCTTTACGATTCCAGTGCAGCTAGGCTTCCTCTATATCTTCTTTGTCCTCTTTTGGCTGGTTGGTTTCTCCAACGCTGTCAATTTGACTGACGGAATTGATGGCTTGGCTAGTATCTCTGTTGCGATCAGCTTGGTGGCCTACGGTGTCATTGCTCTGGAGCAGAAGCGCTTTGACCTTCTGATTGTCATTATCAGCATGATTGGTGGTTTGCTAGGCTTTTTTGTCTTTAACCATAAGCCGGCTAAAATCTTTATGGGGGACGTGGGTAGTCTTGCCTTGGGTGGTATGCTTGCAGCCCTCTCCATTGCCTTGCACCAAGAGTGGACCTTGCTTCTCATCGGAATCGTCTATGTATTTGAAACGACTTCTGTTATGATGCAGGTGACTTACTTCAAGCTGACGGGTGGTAAGCGGATTTTCCGTATGACGCCAGTCCATCACCACTTTGAGCTTGGTGGCTTTTCTGGTCATGGCCAGCCTTGGAGTGAATGGAAGGTCGACTTCTTCTTCTGGGGCGTAGGCCTCTTAGCTAGCTTGCTGACTTTGGCCATTCTATATTTGTAATATGAAGGTGGGTGTAAGCCCGCCTTTTCTTGTCCTGAGCCGAGCAGAAAAGATATTTTTTTGGTATAATAGATAGGATTAAGAGTAAACAGAGGAAAAAATGAAATTTACAGAATTTAACTTTAAAGATTATATTCAGGCAGCCCTCAAGGACCTGAACTTTGTGGAGGCGACGGAGGTTCAAGAAAAGCTGATTCCGGTGGTATTATCTGGCCGAGACTTGGTCGGGGAGTCCAAAACCGGATCAGGTAAAACTCACACCTTCTTGCTGCCTATCTTCCAGCAATTAGATGAAGAGGCGGACAGTGTTCAAGCGGTGATTACAGCACCCAGCCGAGAATTAGCAACCCAGATCTATCAGGCAGCCCGTCAGCTGGCTAGCTTTTCAGAGCAAGAGATTCGAGTGACCAACTATGTCGGCGGAACTGACAAGGCTCGTCAGATTGGCAAGCTAGAGTCCAGCCAGCCCCATATCGTTATTGGAACGCCGGGGCGGATTTATGACTTGGTTGAATCAGGTGATTTGGCCATCCACAAGGCTCATACTTTTGTCGTGGACGAGGCTGATATGACGCTTGATATGGGCTTTTTGGAGACGGTCGACCGGATTGCGGCTCGCTTGCCTAAAGACTTGCAGTTTTTAGTTTTCTCGGCTACCATTCCGCAGAAGCTCCAGCCTTTCTTGAAAAAATACCTATCTAATCCGGTCATGGAGCAGATTAAGACTAAGACGGTGATTGCCGATACCATTGATAACTGGCTCCTGTCAACCAAGGGGCGGGATAAGAATGCTCAGATTTATGAAATTAGTCAGCTTCTCCAGCCTTATCTGGCGATGATTTTCGTCAATACTAAGACTCGAGCGGATGAATTGCAGGCCTATCTAACTGCGCAAGGTCTAAAAGTGGCCAAGATTCACGGTGATATCCCACCACGGGAGCGCAAGCGCATCATGAATCAGGTCAAGAATCTTGATTTTGAATACATCGTAGCGACAGACTTGGCAGCTCGAGGGATTGACATCGAGGGCGTCAGCCATGTCATCAATGATGCCATTCCGCAGGATTTGTCTTTCTTTGTCCACCGAGTTGGTCGGACGGGACGAAATGGTCTTCCCGGCACAGCCATTACCCTCTATCAGCCGAGTGATGATTCCGATATTCGAGAGTTGGAAAAGCTGGGCATCAAGTTTACTCCTAAGATGATCAAAAATGGGGAATTTCAAGATACCTACGACCGGGATCGCCGTGCTAATCGGGAGAAGACCAAGGAGAAGCTGGACACAGAAATGATTGGTCTAGTCAAGAAGAAAAAGAAAAAAATCAAGCCAGGCTATAAGAAGAAAATCCAATGGGCGGTTAATGAAAAGCGCCGCAAGACCAAGAGAGTTGAAAATCGTGCACGTGGTCGAGCAGAACGCAAGGCTAAGCGCCAGACATTCTAGCCATAAATTCTTTTTATGGCAGATATAGAAAAATTATATTTTAAAGACCAGTGAAACTATGATAGACTAGGATTACTGGTCTATTTTATTATCATTTCCCACTTAGCTATTAAAGGTTTAAAGATTATCTATTCTTGATGCCAAATAGTTTGCATCTGGGTCAAATTATGATAGAATAATGCATTATCGAGAAAGAGAAGTAATTGAAATGTTTACAACTTATATCCTAGCTGCAAACTGGTATGAAGAGCTTTTGAAGCTCCTGCCAGACGGCAAATTATTTAGTTTACGGGCTGTTTTTGATGCCATTCCAGTAATTCTGAAAACCTTGCCTGTCACACTTTTGTTGACGCTGGGTGGGGCATTTTTTGGCATCATCTTGGCCATGATTTTCGCAGTGGTTAAGATTAACCGCACAAGAATTTTGTATCCTATTCAGGCTTTCTTTGTGAGCTTCCTCCGTGGGACGCCCCTTTTGGTTCAGCTCATGTTGACTTATTTTGGGATTCCGCTCCTGCTGAAAGCTATCAATCAAAAATATGGGACAGCTTTTAATATCAATGCTATTCCTGCCTCAGTCTTTGCAATTATTGCCTTTGCTTTCAATGAAGCAGCCTATGCCAGTGAGACGATTCGGGCAGCCATTCTTTCGGTAGATCCGGGTGAGATTGAAGCGGCTCGCAGTCTGGGAATGACCAATCGCCAAGTTTATCTGCGGGTCATCATTCCTAATGCAGCAGTTGTGGCAACACCGACTCTGATCAACTCCCTTATTGGCTTGACAAAGGGAACATCTCTGGCCTTTAGTGCGGGCGTCGTAGAAGTCTTTGCCAAGGCTCAGGCTATCGGTGGCTCTGATTATCGTTATTTTGAGCGCTTTATTTCCGTTTCCATTATTTACTGGATTGTCAATATCGTGATTGAGCAAATTGGCCGTGCGATTGAAAAAGCTATGGATATCAAGGCGCCAGCCAATCTGGATAAAATGGAGCAAGCGCAAGGAGGTAGGATTTGATGATTAAAATTTCCCAGTTAAGTAAGGAATTTTCTGGCCAAAAGGTCTTGGATAATCTAAATTTGGAAATTCAAAAAGGCGAAGTCATTGCTCTAATAGGCTCCTCAGGTGCTGGTAAATCAACCTTCCTGCGCAGCCTTAATTATCTGGAGCAGCCAGACAGCGGAAGGATTGAAATTGATAACTTCAAGGTGGATTTTTCAACTATTTCACCAGATGAAATCTTGACGCTGCGTCGAAAATTGGCCATGGTTTTCCAACAGTTTAATTTATTTTCCCGTCGGACGGCTCTGGAAAATGTCAAGGAAGGTTTGCTGGTAGTCAAGAACTTGTCTGACCAAGAAGCGACTAAAATCGCCAAGGAAGAGTTGGCAAAGGTGGGCCTGTCTGATCGTGAGAATCATTATCCTAAGCATTTATCAGGCGGTCAAAAACAGCGGGTGGCTTTGGCGCGGGCCTTGGCCATGAAGCCAGATGTTCTCTTGCTGGATGAGCCGACCTCAGCCCTTGACCCAGAGCTAGTCGGTGAGGTAGAGAAATCCATTGCCGATGCTGCTAAAGCAGGACAAACCATGATTCTGGTCAGCCACGATATATCTTTTGTTTCTCAGGTAGCAGATCGGGTGCTTTTCTTGGATAAGGGACATATTATCGAGTCAGGTAGTCCAGAGGAGATTATCAACTATCCCAAGGAAGCTAGAACCAAAGAATTCTTTGCTAGTTACAAACGGACTTATATTTGATATAATAGAAAAAGTGAAAGCTCAGTTGGCTAGACCAGCTGGGTTTGTTTTCGACTAGAACCTTTTTAAGGCAACTGATTATTTAGGAGCTGACATGTTAATTAAGATTTTTTCTCTCTATATCCAAAGTCTCATCTATACGACGATTCTGGTAGGACTTGCCGATGGCTTTTGGCTTCTATTGCAGAGACTTGGTCGTAAGGATCGAACGCTTGCGGTAGGCCAAAGCCAAATTTACGATCTTCTTTTGATTACAATTATGACGATTCCAATTTTGTCTTTTGCGATTTTTGGTTTACTGGTTGTTCTTAAAGCTTAAATACTTGTAAAAGATTAGTTAGTTTGTTAGAATAAAAGTAGTTACAACAAAGAGAAAGGAAAAGATGATGTACGATACAATGATTATTGGAGCTGGTCCTGCGGGAATGACAGCAGCCCTCTATGCAGCTAGAAGTAATCTTAAAGTGGCCCTACTTGAACGCGGTATTTATGGCGGACAGATGAATAATACTGCGGAGATTGAAAATTATCCCGGGTATGCCCGTATCAGCGGACCAGAGCTGGCTGAGAAAATGTTTGAACCCTTAGAAAATCTAGGCGTAGAGCATCTATTTGGTCAGGTTGAAAAAATTGAAGACCATGGCGACTATAAGAAAATCATTACTGAGGACGAAGTATTTGAGACTAAGACAGTGATTTTAGCATCTGGTGCCAACCATCGTCATCTAGGAGTTCCTGGCGAGGAAGAATACAATAGTCGTGGCGTTTCCTACTGTGCGGTCTGCGACGGTGCCTTTTTCCGTGATGAGGATCTCTTAGTGGTCGGAGGCGGCGATTCTGCCGTTGAAGAAGCGATTTTCCTCACGCGCTTTGCAAAGTCTGTGACCATTGTTCACCGTCGTGACCAATTGCGGGCGCAAAAGCTCTTGCAGGAGCGGGCCTTTGCCAATGAAAAAATCAGTTTTATCTGGGATTCCGTCGTAAAAGAAATCAAAGGAGACGACCGCAGGGTAACCAGTGTGGTTTTTGAAAATGTAAAAACGGGGCAAAGCAGCGAGTCAGACTTTGGTGGCGTCTTTGTTTATGTCGGCCTAGATCCTGTTAGCGATTTTGTCAAAGATCTGGGTATTTGCGATGAAGCTGGTTGGGTTGTCACGGATCAACATATGAAAACGGCTATTGACGGCATTTATGCTATTGGTGATGTTCGTCAGAAAGACCTGCGCCAAATCACCACAGCCGTTGGAGACGGAGCAGTAGCAGGCCAAGAAGTTTATAAATACATTACTGAGCATTAAAGAGGAAGAGGATGGGAATAAGATCAAAAAATGATTTATTTTTGATCTTTCCCATCTCTTTTTTATTTTTGTTTACGAATTACATAATAGAAAGAATAGGTTTCGATTCAGTTTTGGATTAAGCGAAACAAATTTGTTACCAATTTGTAATAATTATCCTATTATGCTACAATAAAGGTGTGCAACTCTAAAAAGGATGGAGAAAGCGTATGAAAACAAAAGGATTAGTTTATCTAGCTAGTACAGCTATTTTATTAGCAGCCAGTGCTAATAGCGTTTTTGCTGACGAAACAAATCAAGCAGCAAATGATAGGCAGCAAACGGAGCCTTCAGTTGCTGTGACTAATCGAGATGCTTCTAAACAGTCTGAACCAGCTAGCAAGCCTTCAGAAGTAGATTCTGAGACAAAGAAAGATAGTGGTGTATCTGAAGCTTCTTTAGGCAAAGACGAAAAAGTCGCTTCAAGTTCCTCTGAAAAGGAGGGTAACTCGCCGATTGAACAGCCTAAGAACGATTTGGCAACAGTCCCTTCTGAAGACATTTCTTCAGGGAGAGCTTCATTTAGATCTGTGACAGCTTCTTCTGATAAGCCACAAGAAGCAGAAACAAGGGCAGAATCTGAGCCAAAAGCGAGAGTTTCTCGTGCAGTTGATGACAAGCCTCAAGGCACTATCAATATTACAAATGTTGATCCAAATGCGGGTACCTTCGATGTGTATGTAACCAACATTTCATCTCCTAAGCCCATCAAAAAAGTCGCCCTACCAACTTGGTCTAGCGTGAATGGTCAGGATGATATTATCTGGTACGATGCTAAACGACAAGTGGATGGCACCTATAAAATTAGCGTTACAGCTCGTGATCATAAGATGTCCACAGGTGAGTACAATATCCACCTCTATTATCTCTTGGAAGATAATCAGTTGGTCGGTGTAGGCGGTACAAAAACAACTGTTACCATCGGCAAACCACAAGGAAAAATTGATATTGTCAATAATAATCCAGATACAGGCAGTTTCGATGTTGTTGTCTCAGGAGTTTCTAATCCTTATGGTGTGAAAAAAGTTGTTGTTCCTGTTTGGTCTAGTGTCAATGGTCAAGACGATTTAGTCTGGTATGAGGCGCAGCGCCAGACCAATGGCAATTACACTGTCACAGTAAAAGCTTCTCACCACAAGAACTCTCTAGGTGAGTACAATATCCATCTCTATTATGTTCAGGATAATGGCCAGTTGGTCGGTGTAGGTGGTACAACGACTACAGTTTCTAAGGCTCAGCCTAAAGGAACGCTGAAAATTGAAAACAATAATCCAGATACAGGTAGTTTCGATGTTGTTGTTTCTGGTGTTTCCAGTCCTTATGGCGTCAAGGAAGTCAAGTTACCGACCTGGTCCAGTGATAAAGGTCAAGATGACCTGATCTGGTACACAGCAGTCAAGCAGGCGGATGGTACCTATCGGGCAACCGTCAAAGCAGTAAATCATAAGAAATCAACAGGCGAATACAATGTCCATCTCTACTATATTCAAGATGATGGTCAGCTGGTTGGTGTAGGGGGTACTCGAACAATAGTTAGCCTATCTCACCCTAAAGGAACCTTGAAAATTGAGAACAACGATCCAGCTACTGGTAGCTTTGATGTCGTTGTCTCTAACGCTTCCAATCCTTTTGGTGTCAAGGAAGTCAAGCTGCCGACTTGGTCTAACGATAAAGGTCAAGATGATCTAGTCTGGCATACAGCAATCAAACAGTCTGATGGTACTTATCGAGCTCGCATTCAGGCTCGCGATCACAAATATTCTTTGGGAGACTATACTGTTCATCTTTACTATATCCAAGATGACGGCCAACTAGTCGGTGTAGCAGGTACCCAGTTCAGTTTAGCAGCCAAGCCTAAAGGAAGCTTGGAAATTGAAAACAATAATCCGGATACGGGCAGCTTCGATGTTGTTGTGTCTGATGTTGTCAGTCCTTTTGGTGTCAAGAGCGTGCATCTGCCGATTTGGTCTAGTGATAAAGGCCAAGATGATATTGTTTGGTATACAGCCACCAAGCAGTCCGATGGCACCTACAGGGCTAGCATTCAAGCCCGCAACCATAAGATGTCCACTGGTGAGTATCATATCCACCTCTACTATCTTCAAGATAATGGCCAGATGATTGGGGTTAGTGGCACAACAACCACTGTTTCTGTTGCTAAACCAAAGGGAACTCTCACGATTGCCAATAACAATCCAACAACAGGTAGTTTTGATGTTGTCGTGAGCGGAGTGAGCAGTCCAGAGGGAGTTCGTGAAGTGCTTCTGCCAACTTGGTCTAGCACTAATGGTCAGGACGATATTATCTGGTATCGAGCAGTCAAGCAAGCTGATGGTACCTACAAGATGAATATTAAGGCGAGCGACCATAAATATTCTACAGGTGAGTATAATGTTCATCTCTATTATGTAGGGAATAATGGCCAGTTGGTCGGAGTTGGAGGAACCAAGACGACAGTATCTCTAGGAACCCCGAAAGGTAAGCTGACCATCCAGAACAATAATCAACAGACAGGTACCTTTGAAGTGGTGGTTTCTGAAGTCGAGAATGCTTATGGAGTCAAGGAAGTCAAATTGCCAACTTGGTCAAGTGCTAACGGTCAGGACGACATTATTTGGTACACAGCAGTCAAGCAAGCTGATGGTACTTATAAGGCACAGGTCAATCTACGTGACCACAAGTATTCTACAGGTGAATACAATATCCACCTCTACTATGTTCAGAATAATGGCCGTATGGTCGGGGTTGGAGGCACGAAGACAACAGCGAATGTAGCTTCAGAACACATTAAGCCAACGGGTCAAATCACCATTAAAAATAATAATCCTCGATTAGGCACGTTTGAAGTTGTAGTGACCAATGTTTATAGTCCAAAAGGAGTCAAGGAAGTCAAATTGCCAACTTGGTCAAGTGTCAATGGTCAGGATGACATTGTTTGGTATCGGGCTCAAAGGCAAGCGGATGGTAGTTATAAGGCCCTAGTACGCACCTCTAGTCATAAATATTCTACTGGGGAATACAATATTCACCTCTATTATGTTCAAAATGATGGTAGTTTGGTAGGCGTTGGTGGAACGACTACAACAGTCAGCAGAGGAGTTTATGATACGCCATATTATTCACAACGTGATCCTAGATGGGCTGGTTTATATTATGGAAAATATAATTTAGCAGCTACTGGCTGTGTTCCTACCACATTAGCAATGACTATTTCTGGTATTACAGGTCAAACTGTTTTACCAACAACCGTAGCGGACTTCCTTTATCATCATACGGACTCCTTTAACAAAAATGGTCTATTTGGAACGTCAAGTAAGGGGATTGTCCAAGGGGCACAAAACTGGGGACTGACCACAGATGTCTTGCATTCATCAGCAGCACTTAAAGAAGCTTTGGCAGCAGGCCATCATGTCATGGCGGCTGTTGGTAATAGCGTCTTTGCTAGCTATCCTGTTACCCATGAGATAGTCTTAAGAGGCTATCAAAATGGCCAAACACAGGTCTATGATCCTTATAATGCTAATAATAACGGTTGGTACTCAGTGGATTATATCTTTGGTTCAAAGAGCGGAGCGCCTGAAGATAATACAGAAGGTTCACCATTTATCTCTGTGAGAGCTTAGATTGCAGCTGGTCACAAAGCAATTTATATGGGACTTTAGCACATTTTAGTATGCTAACAGTACCTACATTCAGGAGGTTGGGACAAAAGAGTTCCAGCCTCTTTTTATGGCTAGATTGCAAATATCGTACAAGAAAAAAACTCACAGAGTCTCAACTTGTGTATACTGTAAGTCGTTAGACTAACAGCCCTACTTGGAGATTCTATGAGTTTTTATCGTCTTATCATATTGGAAGATGATTGCATCTTCATCTTGAATACTTTCAAAAGTGCCAGTTGCAACTTATGTCCTAACGAATGCCATTCCGAGCACACTTCCCCAATAATATTTCCATCTTGTTTTTTCAAGGTATTTTTTGAATGCGATCAATTCATCGGACTTATTCTTGAGCACCTCGTCACATACAAAAGGATACAACTTAAATGCCAAATAACTAATTTGGTCCCCCTTCTGTAGCCCTTTGGCACTAGTTAGGAGCTCTTCCCGTAGCTTTGAGCTAATGATGATACTATCGTTATTATAGATCCTATCAATCTGTTGGTAGTATTCATCTCTCTTCTTGCGATTTTTAGTAAAGATCATAACTAAGATCTCCTTACAAGTTTAAATATATAATTAGCCAGATAAAAACAAGAAAACTAGACAGTGGAGCTCACAATCCTTGGATCGTATCATTCCACAGTGGATCACATAATAATAGTATTGTCCTAGCAGATTTGAGAGTTTCCTGCACTTCATAAGGCAGGGGTGAATATTTGATTTTATGTCATTATAGCAAATATTTCTTTACTTATCAATTTTAAATGTGTAATCGCCATTAAAATTTTGATAATAGAAGCAAAAGACCTATAGTGTTTAAGGAGAACAGTTTGCTGGTCATTCGCTGCTATCAAAAGCTAGTATAAACGAAGAAAAAAAGTTCTTAGCCCGCTAGAAGAAGTTTAAAGAATTGGTCTGGATGGAGCAGATTGAGAATTGAGCAGAGTGATTTGGTCTATAGACCTTTTTCTCTAAGTGCGATTCCCTGCTTCTGCAATTAGCATTTTAAAAAATTCTCTTTTAGTGGTATAATAAGGGTAATATCTTAGAGAAAAGAGTTCATTTATGACAAATTATGCCGTTATTTTGGCTGCGGGTAAGGGTACTCGCATGAAATCAGATTTACCAAAGGTATTGCACAAGGTAGCAGGAATTTCCATGCTAGAGCACGTTTTCCGTAGTGTTAGCGCGATTGAGCCTGAGAAGACTGTTACTGTTATCGGGCACAAGGCGGAACTGGTCGAGCAAGTCTTGGCAAGTCAGACAGAGTTTGTCCGTCAGACTGAGCAACTGGGAACTGGTCACGCGGTTATGATGGCCGAGCCTGTTTTGGAAAATCTAACTGGTCAAACCTTGGTCATTGCTGGCGATACTCCCCTGATTACGGGAGAAAGCTTGAAAAACCTGATTGATTTTCATATCAATCACAAGAATGTTGCGACAATCCTGACTGCTGAAGCCGACAATCCTTTTGGCTATGGCCGTATCGTGCGCAACCAGCACGGAGAAGTGATCAAAATTGTTGAACAAAAAGATGCTTCAGATTTTGAGCAGCAAATCAAGGAAATCAATACGGGGACTTATGTCTTTGACAATGCCCGTCTCTTTGAAGCTCTCAAAAACATCAATACTAATAATGCTCAAGGCGAATACTATATCACAGATGTGATTGGTATTTTCCGCGAGAATGGCGAAAAAGTCGGTGCTTATACGCTGAAAGACTTTGACGAAAGTCTCGGTGTCAACGACCGCGTGGCTTTGGCGACAGCTGAAAGCATTATGCGCCGCCGGATTAACCAGCAGCACATGATTAACGGTGTCAGCTTTGTCAATCCAGATGCGACCTATATTGATGTGGATGTGGAAATCGCGCCTGAAGTTCAAATCGAGGCCAACGTGACTCTGAAAGGTCAAACCAAGATTGGGGCAGAGACGATCCTGACCAATGGGACTTATATTGTAGATTCAGAAATTGGTCAGCGAGCTGTTATCACCAGCTCTATGATTGAAGAATCTAGTGTTGCAGATGGAGTGACGGTCGGGCCTTACGCTCACATTCGTCCAGGTTCTAGTCTGGCTAAGGATGTCCATGTCGGCAACTTTGTTGAAGTTAAGGGTTCTTCTATCGGCGAAAATACCAAGGCTGGACATCTGACCTACATCGGGAATGCTGAGGTCGGTGCTAATGTCAACTTTGGTGCGGGAACGATTACGGTTAATTATGATGGTCAGAAGAAGTACAAGACTATCATTGGTGACAATGTCTTTGTCGGTTCCAACTCGACCATTATTGCCCCAGTTGAGCTTGGTGACAACTCACTGGTCGGTGCGGGTTCTACTATCACGAAGGACGTGCCAGCAGATGCTATTGCTCTGGGACGTGGTCGTCAGATTAACAAGGAAGATTATGCTAAGCGTCTCCCTCATCACCCTCAAAACAAGTAGGTTCAGTTATGGAATTTGAAGAAAAAACCGTCAAACGGACGGAGATTTATCAGGGACCGATTTTTAAAGTGGTTCAGGACCAGGTAGAGTTGCCAGAGGGTAAAGGTCAAGCCCAACGGGATTTGATTTTTCATAACGGAGCGGTGGCTGTGATTGCGATCACTCCGGAAAACAAGATGATTTTAGTCAAGCAGTACCGTAAGGCGATTGAAGCGACTTCATACGAGATTCCAGCTGGCAAGCTGGAGGTAGGAGAGAATGCAGATCCGCAAGCGGCTGCCCTCCGCGAATTAGAAGAAGAGACGGGCTACACTGGGCAGTTGGAGTTGGTCTATGATTTCTACTCTGCCATCGGTTTTTGCAATGAAAAAATCAAGCTCTACAGCGCCAGCCATTTAACAAAGGTCGAAAATCCTCGTCCCCAAGACGAAGATGAAACATTGGAACTTTTTGAGGTCAGTCTGGAGGAGGCACATCAGTTGCTGCAAAACGGTGACATCTGCGATGCCAAGACCATCATGGCCCTTCAGTACTGGCAACAAAAAAATCTGAATAAATAGGAACGTAGATCAATGGGAAAAGCTTTATTAACAGATGAAATCATTGAGCGGGCCAATCGTGGAGAGCATATTGATGGTCCCTTGCTGATGGACGATGAAGAAACTAAGGTCATTTCTATTGCTAGAAAAGGAACTTTTGGTTATGCTGCTCCACGGCGAGCTGTCAATCAGGATACTCTGCAGATTGAAGTTGAACCGACAGTTATCAAAAGTCGTCGAATCGAAAATCAAAAACGAAGTATTTTTCAGGCTAAGTTAAACAAAATCCTGTTCTGGATTGTGCTTCTTTTGATTGGATTAATTGCGGCCATTATTTGGCTATGATAAAGAAGGGGAGTGACGGAAACGAGAAAATGAAACTCTGCTTCCTCTCCCTCTTTTTAATGTAAAAAGGAAAGAATGAATCATGAAAATCGGAATTATCGCGGCTATGCCTGAGGAGTTGAAGCTGCTGGTAGAGCATCTGGAGATGGCTGAGAAACACCAGCGCCTAGGGCATGTCTACCATACTGGTCGGATTGGCCATCATGAGGTTGTCCTGGTGGAAAGTGGAATCGGCAAAGTCATGTCAGCCATGAGTGTGGCTGTTTTAGCCAATGATTTTGAGGTGACAGCGGTCATCAATACGGGTTCCGCTGGAGCAGTAGCTTCAGGCTTGGAAATCGGAGATGTAGTAGTGGCAGATCGTTTGGTCTACCATGATGTGGACGTGACAGCTTTTGGCTATGACTACGGTCAAATGGCACGGCAACCCCTCTACTATGAAGCAAGCCGTTACTTGGTTGAGGAGATGAAAGCAGTGCTGGAAAAGAACCAGCAGGTAAGCCAAGTCGGCTTGATTGCGACGGGAGATAGCTTTATCGCTGGGCAGGACAAGATTGACCAAATTAAACAACATTTTCCCGATGTTTTGGCAGTAGAGATGGAGGGAGCAGCCATTGCTCAAGCCGCGCATTCTCTTGGTTTGCCTTTTATGGTCATTCGTGCGATGAGCGATACAGCTAGCCATGATGCCAATATCACTTTTGATGAATTTATCCTAGAAGCAGGCAAGCGCTCAGCTGAAACTCTCATTCAATTATTGAATAACTTAGAGTAAAAAAAAA
>NZ_KQ969064.1:57932-67029 GCF_001578775.1 Streptococcus cristatus
TTTTTTGTAGGATTAATTTATTTGACGATAGGCTGTTTATTAGAGTCTAAGGTAAAGCCTTCTCCTAAGATTTCATGGGCTTCTGTAATAGTTGTAAAGGCAAATGGATCGATGTCATTGATGAGTTTCTTCATTTGCTGCATTTCGTTACGAGAGACAACACAATAAACGATTTGCAAATCTTGCTTGCTATAGAAGCCCTGTCCTTGCAGATAGGTAACGCCTCTTCCAAGTTTTTCATTGATGGCTTCAGCTAGTTCTATTGGTTTGCTGGTGACAATCAGGAAGCCTTTGCCCGCGAAACCACCTTCAGCAATCAAGTCAATAACACGAGAGGTGATAAAGACAAACATGAGTGTATAAGAAACCATGCGCAGATCTTTAAAGACTAAAAGAACCAGAGAAATAACGATAAAGTCCACTGTCAGCATGAGGCGGCCCATGGAGATACTGGTATATTTATTGAAGATACGAGCTACAATATCGGTACCACCAGTCGTTCCTCCAGCATTGAAAATAATGCCTAGACCAACTCCAAGAATAATTCCCGTTCCAAGGCAGGCTAGTAAGACATCGCCATCCAAGGAAGAGAAGAAATAGTCTTGTAAATGTTTGGAAGCAGGTAGCAACTCGAATAGTTTAAGCCAAGCTGATACAGAGAAGGTTCCTAAAATACTAAGGTAAAGGGTGCGATTTCCCAGTAATTTCCAAGCGAGAATAAAGAGTGGGATATTGATGACCAAATTGGTAGTTGATACAGGAATCTTGAACAGGTAGTAGACAATCAAGGTGATCCCCGTTGCTCCGCCTTCATACAAGTGAAAAGGAATCACCAAATAATGAATCCCAAAAGAAAAAATTCCAGCCCCCAGAATGATGGCCAGTATATTTTTAAATTTAAACATCAGACTCTCCTAAGAATTTTCTGACTCTATTTTATCAAAAGTTTTCATTTTTGAAAATAATATGAAATAATTTTCGAGAAATTCTTCTATGGGCTTTTGGGATAATTTTTGGTACAATAAAGCATAGACCAAAATAGGAATTTCTGTATCCATTGGCAGAATGAATGTAAAAGGAAAACGATGAAAAAAGGTGTTTTTATATCGCTAGAAGGGCCAGAAGGTGCTGGGAAAACCAGTGTTTTAGAGGCTTTGCTTCCTCAGCTGAAAGAGATGGGCTGTGAGTTGCTAACGACGAGAGAGCCTGGCGGTGTGGCTATTTCTGAAAAAATCCGCGAGGTGATTTTGGATAAGGGGCACACAGCCATGGATGCTAAGACGGAGTTGCTGCTTTATATTGCCAGCCGACGTCAGCATCTGGCGGAGAAGGTTCTGCCTGCCCTAGAGCAAGGGACATGGGTCTTGCAAGATCGGTTTATTGATAGCTCGGTAGCTTATCAAGGCTATGGACGGGGCTTGGCAGTTGACGATGTGGAATGGCTCAACCAGTTTGCGACTGATGGACTCAAGCCAGATTTGACCCTCTATTTCGATATTGATGTCAAGGAAGGTCTGGCTCGCATTGCTCGAAATAAGGAGCGCGAAGTCAATCGTTTGGATATGGAAGGTCTCGACCTACATGAGCGCGTGCGCCAAGGCTATCTGACTATTTTAGAAAAGGAACCAGAACGTGTCGTCAAGATAAATGCTAGTCAGCCGCTGGAGCAAGTAGTGGCGGATAGTTTGGCAGCTATCAAAATACGTTTTATCAAAGAAAAATGACAGTAGAAGATTTACGTCAGGCCCAGCCTCAGCTTACAGAGACTTTTCAGAAAATCTTAGAAGTAGGGCGGCTCAATCATGCTTATTTATTTTCGGGAAATTTTTCTAGTTTTGCCATGGCTTTGACCTTGTCCCAGAGTCTCTTTTGTGAGAATCGTCAGGGAGTTTGGCCCTGCGGTACTTGTCGGGCTTGTTGCTTGATTGAGAGCGAGGACTTTTCAGATGTGACGGTTGTGCGTCCGGTGAATGGCATTATCAAAACCGAGCGCATTCGTGAGCTGGTGAGAAGTTTTTCCCAGAGCGGTATGGAGGGCAACAGACAGGTCTTTATTATCTGTGATGCAGATAAGATGCACATCAATGCCGCTAATTCCCTCCTCAAAGTCATCGAAGAGCCCCAAAGTGAGATTTACATCTTTCTTTTGACAGCCGATGAGCATCTGATTTTGCCTACCATCAAGAGTCGAACGCAGATTTTCCACTTTCGGAAGAATCAGGCAGCTCTCCAGCACCAGCTGGAAGAGGCTGGTTTGATCAAAAGTCAGGCTGAGTTGCTGGCTGCTTATAGTCAGACCCAGGAAGAGGCCGATCAGTTGGTGTCCAACAAGTCTTTCTTTGAGCTGGTCAGTGAGAGTCAGCGATTTGTCAAGGCTGCCCTGACAAATGAGAATCAGGCTTATCTCCAAGTGGCCAAGCTGGCTAAACTAGCTGAGGACAAGGATAAACAGGAGCAAGCCTTTAAAATCTTGGAAGTCTTGCTGGCCAAGGAACTTGGAAGCGAGATAGGTCGCAAGAAACTGGAAGATCTCTTAGAAGCAAAGAAGATGTGGCGAGCCAATGTATCTTTTCAAAATGCTCTGGAATATATGATTTTAAAAGCCAGTGCCCAAGCAAGATAGGAGCAGATAATGAATAAAAAAGAACTATTTGATGCCTTGGATGATTTTTCTCAGACGCTTTTAGTGACCCTTGCCGAGGTAGAGGCCATCAAGAAAAATCTCAAGAGTGTCGTCGAGGAAAATATCGTCCTCCAGCTAGAAAATGATAAGCTGAGAGAGCGGCTAGGTGAGGTAGAGCAAGCAGCACCGGTTAAAATCAATAAAAATCGGGACAACCTTCGCAAACTGTACTACGATGGTTTTCATGTGTGTACAGATTTCTATGGTCAACGCCGAGAAAACGATGCAGAGTGCATGTTCTGCGATGAGTTGTTATTCAGGGAGTAGAAATGCAGATTCAAAAGAGTTTTAAGGGACAGTCGCCCTACGGCAAACTGTATTTGGTAGCGACTCCCATTGGAAATATGGATGACATGAGCATTCGCATGGTCAATACCCTCAAGGAAGTGGATATCATTGTGGCTGAAGATACTAGAAATACGGGCCTTCTGCTCAAACACTTTGGAATTGAGACGCGGCAAATCAGCTTTCATGAGCACAATGCTCAGGAAAAGATACCAATCTTGCTGGACTTGCTCAAATCAGGGCAAAATCTAGCCCAGGTCTCCGATGCTGGCTTGCCTAGCATTTCGGATCCGGGTCATGATTTGGTCAAGGCGGCTATTTCTGAGGACATTGCTGTGGTGACGGTTCCGGGGCCCAGCGCAGGGATTTCCGCTTTGATTGCCAGTGGTTTAGCGCCTCAGCCTTATATTTTTTATGGTTTCTTGCCTCGTAAGTCTGGACAGCAGAAGGAATTTTTCGAGAGTAAAAAGTCTTATCCAGAGACACAGATCTTTTACGAATCTCCTCACAGGGTCAAGGCTACGTTGGGAAATATGCTAGAAGTTTACGGCGACCGCTCGGTGGTCTTGGTTCGGGAATTAACCAAAATCTATGAAGAATACCAACGAGGAAGGATTTCTGAGTTGATAGACTATCTGGCCGAGAATGCACTCAAGGGCGAGTGCCTCCTGATTGTGGCTGGTGCAAGTCTGGAGAAGGAAGACAAAGCGGATGTAGAACTATTGGCTGAAATTGACAGCTTGGTTCAATCCGGTAGCAAGAAAAATCAGGCTATTAAAGAAGTGGCCAAAAAATACGGGCGTAATAAAAGCCAACTCTATGCCCTTTATCATGAAGAAGACAGAAACTAGTCCTATTCGACTAGTTTTTTTGTTCAAAATCCTCCTTTTGTTCGGAAATTCCCCAAAAGGCAAAATATCTTTGAAAGAATTATAGAAATTTTCTGAACATTGTGATATGATAGACAAAATACATTTTTGGAGGTAGGATATGACCATTTACAATTTTTCTGCTGGACCGGCAGTATTGCCCAAGGAAGTCTTGAAAAAAGCTCAGGCTGAGTTTTTAGACTATGCCCAAAGCGGCATGAGCGTGATGGAGGTATCCCACCGATCCAAAGAATTTGACGACATTATCAAAGAAGCGGAGAGCTTGCTGCGTGAGCTCATGGCTATTCCGGACAATTACCGCGTGCTATTTCTGCAGGGTGGGGCATCTACTCAGTTTTCCATGATTCCCCTTAATCTAGCCCAAGGCGGCAAGGCCTATTACCTAGTGGCTGGTTCTTGGGGCAAGAAAGCCTACACAGAAGCTGTCAAGCTGGCTAAGATCGTGCCTTTTGAGCCTATCCTCTTGGCTTCGTCAGAGGGCTTAAATTACACGGAAATTCCTTCTTTTGATGAAAAGGAGATTGATCCGCAGGCGGCTTATGTGCATCTGACAACAAATAATACCATTGAAGGAACGGCTATTTATGACCTGCCTGCGACCAATGGCGTGCCGATTGTGGTGGACATGTCTTCTAATATCCTGGCTGCTCAGTACCGAGTAGAGGATTTCGGCTTGATTTATGCTGGGGCTCAGAAGAATATCGGACCAGCCGGCGTGACAGTAGTCATCATTCGTGAGGATTTGCTCAATGATGAACCAGTTCTGTCTAGTATGCTGGACTACCGCATTCAGGCGGACAATGGCTCTCTTTACAATACACCACCGACTTTCGCCATCTATATGGCCAAGCTGGTTTTTGAGTGGGTCAAGGAGCTAGGTGGCGTAGCAGAAATGGAAAAGCGCAATCGTGAAAAATCTGGCCTTTTGTACGACTTCATTGAGCATTCGGACTTTTACCGCAGTCCAGTCCGTTACAAGGAGCAGCGCTCAGTCGCCAATATTCCCCTTTGTGTCTCCTAGCCCTGAGCTGGATGCTAAGTTTAACAAAGAGGCTGCTGCAGCAGGATTTAAGAATATCAAGGGGCACCGCAGTGTAGGTGGCATGAGAGCTAGTCTCTACAATGCCTTTCCGCTCCAAGGTGTCAAGGACTTGATTGCCTTTATGCAGAAATTTGAAGAAGAAAATTCTTAAGGGAGGGGAGCTATGGTCTTTAGTGTCAAAACCTTTAATAATATCAATCAATTCGGACTTAAGGAGCTGGGCAATGCTTTTCAGATTGACGGAGATAAGTCTGACAATCCAGATGCGTATATTCTGCGCAGTCAAAACCTGCATGGACAAGATTTTCCAAGCAAGCTCAAAGCCATTGCGCGAGCAGGTGCAGGAACCAATAATATTCCTGTTGACCAGGCAACAGCGCAGGGAATCGTGGTCTTCAACACGCCAGGAGCCAATGCCAATGCGGTGAAAGAAGCAGTCTTGGCTTCCATTCTCCTGTCTGCCCGTGACTATATCGCAGCTAACAGCTGGGCTAATGGCCTTTCTGGTGATGATGTTCCCAAGCAAGTAGAAGCTGGTAAGAAGCAGTTTGCAGGTACTGAAATTGCAGAGAAGACTTTGGGAGTCATAGGGTTAGGAGCTATCGGTGGCCGCATTGCTAACGATGCCTATCGTCTGGGAATGAATGTCCTAGGCTATGATCCTTATGTATCCATTGAAACGGCTTGGAATATCTCTAGCCATGTCAAGCGGGTAGCGGACATCAAAGAAATCTTTGAGAAGAGCGACTACATCACCATTCATGTGCCCTTGACTGAGGATACACGTGCTACTTTTGATCAGGCTGCTTTTGGTCTTATGCAAAAGGGAACAACCCTTATCAACTTTGCCCGTGGAGAACTGGTGGACAATGCCGCCCTCTTTGAAGCTTTGGAAACAGGTGTTATCAAACGCTATATCACAGACTTCGGTGTAGAAGAGCTGCTCCGTCATCCGCAGATTACAGTCTTTCCGCATCTGGGTGGCTCGACAGAGGAAGCTGAGCTCAACTGTGCCATTATGGCTGGGAAAACCATCCGACGCTTCATGGAAACGGGGGAGATTATTAACTCAGTGAATTTCCCTAATGTCCGTCAGGCTCTCTCAGCGCCTTATCGGATTACCTTGATTAACAAAAATGTACCGAATATTGTGGCTCGGATTTCAACAGCGGTCAGTGATTTGAATATCAATATCGACAATATTATCAATCGTTCCAAGGGTGATTATGCTTATACTTTGCTGGATCTGGATGAGTCAGACGAAAGCAAGATTCAGGACTTGGTTGATAAATTTGAGAATAGCGACAATATTGTGCGCGTGCGTTTGATTAAGAAATAATATAAAACAGACTATACTTCCCTAGGGGATAAGTCTGTATCAGCCGATAAGTCTTTCGCTTGTCGGCTTTTTCTAATGAGTCTCAGCTTGACAAGAAGGAACTAGCTGGGCTATCATAGGGATGGAGGAAAAACCATGTTACAATTTATCGAATACCCAAAATGCTCTACCTGTCGCAAGGCCAAGGCTGAGCTCAATCAATTAGGACTGGACTTTGAAGCGGTGGATATTGTCAAGGAAACGCCTAGCCAAGAGCAACTTTTGCAATGGATAACTCATTCAGATTTGGAGATTAAGTCTTTCTTTAATACCAGTGGTATCAAGTACCGAGAATTGGGGCTCAAGGATAAGGTACCTCAGTTTTCTGCTGAGGAGGCAGCCGCACTCTTGGCGACCGACGGCATGCTGATTAAACGACCGCTGCTAGTCCAAGATGATCGGATTGTGCAAGTTGGCTATCGGACCGAATACAAGGAATTAAAACTTTAATCAAAGATGGGAAATTTCCTGTCTTTTTATATTTTCCTGAAACTATTGAATTTGGCTAATCCATAGAGGCGCAGTATTTGATATGATTTCTAAGAAAGTCCCAATCAAAATCCTATAAAAGTTCTTCTTTTTATGAGAAAATAGAGGAAACGATTGGAGGGATGTTTATGGCAGGAATTTATCTAGCAGGCGGTTGTTTCTGGGGCTTGGAGGAATATTTTTCTCGGATTGAAGGCGTTGAGGAGACGACAGTAGGCTATGCCAATGGGCAAGTAGAGTCCACCAACTACCAGCTCATTCACCAGACCGACCATGCGGAGACGGTGCAGTTGATTTATAATGAAGATGAAATCAGCTTGCGAGAAATTTTGCTCTACTATTTCCGAGTCATTGACCCCTTATCTATCAACAAACAGGGGAATGATATTGGCCGTCAGTATCGGACAGGTGTTTACTATGTCCGTGAGAAAGATCGTGACATTATCGAGCAGGTTTTTGCTGAGCAGGAGGAGCAATTAGGACAAAATTTGGCTGTAGAGCTAGAGCCCTTGCGCCATTATATCTTGGCCGAGGATTATCATCAGGATTATCTCAAGAAAAATCCGACGGGTTATTGCCATATCAATGTCAAGGATGCTGAGCAGCCCTTGGTAGATGCGGGTCATTATCCTAAGCCTAGCCAGCAGCAACTCAAAGCAGTGCTAAGTGAGGAGCAGTATCAGGTGACCCAGCAGAGCGCAACGGAGCGCCCTTTCCATAATGCTTACAATAGCACTTTTGAGGCAGGGATTTATGTTGATGTGACAACTGGCGAACCACTCTTTTTTGCGGCTGACAAGTTTGAATCGGGTTGTGGCTGGCCTAGTTTTGCTCGTCCTATCGCTCGCGAGGTTATCAAATATTATCAAGATTTGAGTCATGGCATGGAGCGAATAGAAGTACGGAGTCGCTCGGGAAATGCCCATCTGGGTCACGTCTTTACCGACGGTCCGCAGGAGTTAGGTGGTTTGCGCTACTGCATCAACTCAGCAGCTCTGCGATTTATTCCCAGAGAGCAAATGGAAGAGGAAGGCTACGGCTACCTGCTATCCTATATGGACTAATACTCACTTTTGTCGCTTGTCAACCTTTTCAAAATCTAGCTAAACTGGATAGCAAAAATCAACCAATTTCCTCTTTTCTAACGCTCCAAGCATTTATATATGTAAATACCATAGAAAAGTGTATAATGGTTAGGAAAAGATAAATGTTATGGAAGGAATGCAAAATGGAGAAATTGGATATTACTACAATGTCTGATTATAAAAAGGTAGAAGCTGTTATTCAATTACTAATCGATGGAGTTTTGACCAGCTATCGTGTGGCGACAGATGCCAACATCAGCAAAATGAGTATCTTGACACTGGTCAAAGGTAGCAGCAAAATTAAAAATATTACTTATCAAACGGCTATTGCTCTGATTAATTGGTACGAAGAAAATCATGAAAAATACGGCATTACTATTCAATAAGTAGCCAATTTTACAGGGAAATATATATAACTAGAATTCTATGAGTGCTTGCTTGTGGGATTCTTTTACTGAAGGAAAGAATGGCCTTTCCATTATTGCAGGAAAGGCAAAAATTTCATATAATGGAAATAAGAAAAATGAGCGTAGGAATGTCTGCTGGTTGTAGCAGCCCGCTAAATTTTTTATAAGGAGAACTCAATGTCACAATTATCTGTTAATGCCATTCGCTTTTTAGGAATTGACGCGATTGAAAAGTCTAAGTCAGGTCACCCTGGCGTCGTTATGGGCGCTGCGCCGATGGCTTACGACCTATTTACCAAACAGCTGCGTATCAATCCAGAAGAGCCAAATTGGATTAACCGCGATCGCTTCGTTCTATCTGCAGGACACGGCTCTATGTTGCTTTATGCCTTGCTCCACCTGTCTGGCCTTAAAGATGTCAGCATGGAGGAAATCAAAAACTTCCGCCAATGGGGCTCTAAGACACCAGGTCACCCAGAGTTTGGTCATACAGCTGGAGTTGATGCGACGACTGGACCATTGGGACAAGGAATTTCTACAGCGACTGGATTTGCTCAAGCAGAGCGTTTCTTGGCTGCTAAGTACAACCGTGAAGGCTATCCGATTTTCGACCATTACACTTATGTCATCTGTGGTGATGGCGATTTGATGGAGGGAGTTTCAGCTGAGGCGGCTTCTTACGCTGGTCTGCAAAAGCTGGACAAGCTGGTTGTCCTCTATGATTCAAATGATATCAACTTAGATGGGGAAACCAAGGATTCCTTTACAGAAAATGTTCGTGCCCGCTATGAGGCTTATGGATGGCACACTGCTTTGGTGGAAGACGGAACAGACCTTG
>NZ_KQ969064.1:67079-75895 GCF_001578775.1 Streptococcus cristatus
ATGGATGGCACACTGCTTTGGTGGAAGACGGAACAGACCTTGCAGCGATTGATGCAGCTATCAATGAAGCGAAAGCTTCTGGCAAACCATCTTTGATTGAAGTTAAGACAGTTATCGGTTACGGTTCACCAAACAAGCAAGGAACCAATGCAGTTCACGGTGCGCCTTTAGGAGCAGAAGAAGCAGAAGCTACTCGTAAAGCCTTGGGCTGGGACTATGCGCCATTTGAGATTCCTGAGGAAGTCTATGCTGACTACCGTACAAATGTAGCAGAGCGTGGTGCCGCAGCATACGATGCTTGGAAACAGCTAGTAGAGGACTATAAGCAAGCCCATCCAGAATTGGCAGCAGAAGTAGCAGCTATCATTGCTGGTCAGGATCCAGTAGAAATCAAACCAGAAGACTTCCCAGTGCTTGAAAATGGCTTCTCTCAAGCGACCCGTAATTCTAGTCAGAATGCTCTCAATGCGGCAGCTAAGGTCCTTCCAACTTTCCTCGGTGGTTCTGCTGACTTGGCTCACTCCAATATGACCTACATCAAGGAAGACGGTCTGCAGGATGATGCCCACCGTCTCAACCGCAATATCCAATTTGGTGTGCGCGAGTTTGCCATGGGAACAATTCTCAACGGTATGGCGCTTCATGGTGGTCTTCGCGTTTACGGTGGTACCTTCTTCGTCTTCTCAGACTATGTTAAGGCAGCTGTTCGTTTGTCTGCCCTTCAAGGCTTGCCAGTGACTTATGTCTTCACACACGATTCTATTGCAGTTGGTGAAGATGGACCGACTCACGAGCCAATTGAGCATTTGGCTGGTCTGCGTGCTATTCCAAACCTGACTGTTCTTCGCCCAGCAGATGCGCGTGAAACTCAGGCGGCTTGGTACTTGGCCCTTAAGAGTCAATCCACTCCGACTGCTCTGGTCTTGACCCGTCAGAATCTGACAGTCGAAGAAGGAACAGACTTTGACAAGGTAGCTAAAGGAGCTTATGTGGTTTACGAAACAGGAGCAGATTTCGATACTATCTTGTTGGCTTCTGGTTCTGAGGTTAATTTGGCTGTTTCGGCTGCTAAAGCACTTGCTGCAGAAGGCGCTAAAATTCGCGTGGTCAGCGTGCCATCAACAGAGCTTTTTGACGCTCAAGATGCAGCCTACAAAGAAGAAATTCTGCCAAATGCAGTTCGTCGCCGCGTCGCAATCGAGATGGCAGCTAGCCAGCCTTGGTACAAGTATGTCGGTCTGGACGGCGCAGTTATCGGTATCGATCGGTTCGGCGCTTCTGCACCAGCAGCCAAGGTTCTGGAAGAATATGGCTTTACAGTTGAACATGTATCAGAAGTTGTTAAAAAATCTGAAATAAAAAGACATAAGATCGGGATGCCATTCATCCCGATTTTTTTGGAAATCATTTTCCTGCCTTGTCAAACGGGCCAAAATCTGCTATAGTAATTAGTAGATGAATTCCAAAGGAGAAGAGAAATGAATCCAACAATGATGATTATTTTTTTCGTTGTACTAGTGGGAATGATGTATTTCCAAGTACGGACACAGAAAAAGCAAGCTGAAAAACGGATGGAAAGCCTCAACAAACTGCAAAAAGGCTATGAAGTCATTACTATTGGTGGTCTTTACGGAACTGTTGACGAAGTTGATTCAGAGCGTAAGACTGTTGTCTTGGACGTAGACGGTGTTTTCTTGACATTTGAATTAGCAGCCATTAAGACTGTTTTGCCATTGACAGAAGGTATCCCAGCTGCTGCGGGAGTGGAAGGCGATATCGCTGTGTCTGATGAAGATACTGCCATTGAAGAATAGGATACAGGACAGTCGAGAGGCTGTCTTTTTTATTTTAAGGACATTTTGTAAGCTCATCTTTTACAATATTATAGTTGCACAACACTAGCGAAACCTACCTGCATACACTAATAGCTATTCATCATCAGCTCTGATAGACGAAAAATCAGCTCTCCTGCCCACATTTAAAGGATTTATGATATAATGAAATGATAAAACTTTAAATAGGATAAAAAATATGTTTAGTTTTAAGAAAAAAGAAAAGCTCGATGAGGCCTTGCTTGTTCCCAAGCATATAGGCATTATCATGGATGGCAATGGTCGTTGGGCTAAAAAACGTATGCAGCCGCGCGTCTTTGGACATAAGGCAGGTATGGAAGCCTTGCAAGAAGTGACGATTGCAGCTAAGGAGATGGGTGTGCAGGTCTTGACAGTCTATGCCTTTTCAACGGAAAACTGGACGCGACCAGAAAAAGAAGTGTCCTTCATTATGAATTTGCCGGTTGAGTTTTATGATCGCTATGTGCCAGAATTGCACAGAAACAATGTGAAAATTCAAATGATTGGCGACACGAAGCGACTTCCTAAAGCTACTTTTAAGGCCTTGGAGAAAGCTGAAGATCTGACTCGCTTGAATACAGGGCTGATTTTGAACTTCGCCCTGAACTACGGTGGACGAGCTGAAATCAATCAAGCGGTTCAAAAGCTTGCCCAAGCTGTTTTAGATGCGAAAGTCCAACCGGCTGACATTACAGAGGAAATGCTTGGAGATTATCTTTATACCAGCAGTTTGCCTGCAAGTTTACGGGATCCTGACTTGGTTATTCGTACGAGTGGCGAGCTGCGCCTTAGCAATTTCTTGCCTTGGCAGACAGCATATAGCGAGTTGTATTTTACAGATATTCTTTGGCCAGATTTCGATGAGAAGGCTTTGAAGGAAGCGGTTGTAGAGTATAATCGCCGCAATCGCCGCTTCGGCGGTGTATAAAGGAGGGAGAAAAAGATGAGTTTAGATTTACAAAGACGTCTTCTTTTTGGAGGAATTGCTCTAGCTATTTTTATTCCTCTAGTGAAGATGGGAGGGATTCCCTTCCAGATCAGTGTTGGCCTTCTAGCTATGCTAGCAGTGCATGAATTGCTTAAGATGAAGGGGCTTCCGACAGCGACCTTAGAGGGCGGATTGGCTATGCTGGCAGCTTTTGTCTTGACCCTGCCACTTGAAAATTACTTGAAGTTTTTGCCCGTGGACGGCAATGTGATGGCTTATGGCTTGGTTGTTTTCGTCTTGCTAGGAGCGACTGTTTTAGGTTCCTCTTATAGTTTTGAAGATGCGGCTTATCCGATTGCTTCTAGTTTTTATGTTGGTCTAGGCTTTAATGCTTTGATCGATGCCCGTTTGGTGAATGTGGACAAGGTTTTGCTGGCTCTCTTTATCGTCTGGGCGACAGACAGTGGGGCCTATCTGGTTGGTACTCGCTACGGACGGAGAAAATTATTGCCAAAGGTATCGCCAAATAAAACCATTGAGGGCAGTTTAGGAGGAGTTATCTCAGCGGTGCTGGTTTCTGCGATTTTTATGTCTATCCGTCCGCAAGTTGCCACTCCGTATAGCTTTGTGACCATGCTGCTCTTGACTGTTGTCTTTAGTTTTGCTGGCCAATTCGGCGACTTGGTAGAGAGCGCTATTAAGCGTCACTTTGGTGTGAAAGACTCAGGGAAGTTTATTCCAGGGCATGGCGGCGTTTTGGATCGCTTTGATAGCTTGCTTTTTGTCTTTCCACTGATGCACCTCTTTGGCCTGTTCTAAGGAGTTTGGTGGCCAAGCAGCCGAAAGCCTTCTTGGCTTAATGAACAATCTTAAGAGAAAGATTAGACTTATGCAGATTATTACATTTATTATTATTTTTGGGATCATCGTGGTGGTTCATGAGTTTGGACATTTCTACTTTGCCAAAAAATCAGGCATTCTAGTTCGTGAGTTTGCCATTGGGATGGGCCCGAAAATCTTTGCTCATATTGGCAAGGATGGAACAGCCTACACGATTCGGATTTTACCGCTAGGTGGTTATGTCCGCATGGCTGGCTGGGGCGAGGATTCGACAGAAATCAAAACAGGTACGCCAGCTAGTCTGACCTTGAATGAAGATGGGAAAGTTGTCCGTATCAATCTGTCTGGCAAGAAAATTGATCAGACGGCTCTGCCTATGATGTGACCAGTTTTGATTTTGAAGAAAAGCTGGAGATTACAGGGCTGGTCTTAGATGAAAGCAAGACTTATTCTGTCGATCACGATGCGACCATTGTTGAGGAAGACGGAACGGAAGTTCGGATTGCTCCGCTGGATGTTCAATATCAAAATGCGACTATCTGGGGACGCCTCATCACCAATTTTGCAGGCCCCATGAATAATTTCATTTTGAGCATTCTAGTTTTCATGCTCTTGGCCTTTCTGCAAGGCGGTGTCCAAGATGAAGATAGCAATCATTTTCAGGTGTTGGAAGGTAGCGCCGTTGCCAAGGCAGGGGTAAAAAGTAATGACCAGATTCTGAAAGTCAATAATTATGAGATTGCAAACTGGGGTGATCTGACTAAAGCAGTGTCAGAAGCGACGAAAGATAAGGCAGATGCACCAAAATTGACCATCACTTATAAGAGCGGCGGTCAGACTCATAAAGTGGACATAGAGCCTAAAAAAAGAGGGGGATCGCTATCTATTGGGCGTTTCACCTGCTATCAAGACTGGTTTTTGGGACAAGGTAGTTGGAGGCTTTACTGCTACGTGGACGACTACAGGTCGGATTTTGACAGCCTTGAAAGATTTGATTTTTAACTTTAATTTAAATAAATTAGGCGGTCCGGTTGCTATTTATAATGTCAGCAGTCAGGCAGCTCAGCAAGGTCTACCGGCTATTCTGAGTCTTTTAGCTATGCTGTCTCTTAATATCGGGATCTTTAATCTAATTCCGATTCCGGCTTTGGACGGTGGAAAAATTGTCCTCAATATCCTTGAGGCCATCCGTCGCAAACCCTTGAAACGGGAAACAGAAAGCTATGTTACCCTCGTAGGGGTAGCTGTCATGGTTGTTCTCATGATTGCCGTGACTTGGAATGATATTATGAAATTGTTCTTCTAACATTTTAAAAGATTGAAAAATATTCTATGAAGGAGTTTTGTTTTTATGAAACAAAGTAAAATGCTAATCCCAACGCTGCGCGAAATGCCAAGCGATGCTCAGGTTATCAGCCACGCCCTTATGTTGCGGGCTGGCTATGTTCGCCAAGTTTCTGCGGGAGTATACTCTTATCTGCCACTGGCTAACCGTGTCATTGAAAAGGCTAAAAAAATCATGCGGGAAGAGTTTGATAAGATTGGTGCAGTTGAAATGTTGGCGCCTGCCCTGCTTAGTGCGGATTTGTGGCGCGAGTCTGGCCGTTATGAAACTTATGGTGAAGATCTCTACAAGCTGAAAAATCGTGAAAAATCAGACTTTATCCTAGGTCCGACACACGAAGAGACCTTCACTTCCATTGTCCGTGACTCTGTTAAATCTTACAAGCAATTACCGCTTAACCTCTATCAAATCCAGCCTAAGTACCGTGACGAAAAGCGTCCACGTAATGGACTTCTTCGTACCCGTGAATTTATCATGAAAGACGGTTATAGTTTCCATGCCAACTATGATAGTTTGGATGTAACTTATGATGAGTACAAATCTGCTTATGAGAAAATCTTCACTCGCAGCGAGCTAGATTTCAAAGCCATTATCGGCGACGGTGGGGCCATGGGTGGTAAGGATAGTCAGGAATTTATGGCAATCACACCTGCTCGTACAGATCTTGATCGTTGGGTCGTTTTGGACAAAACGGTTGCCTCATTTGATGAGATTCCTGTAGAAGTGCAAGAAGAAATCAAGGCAGAATTGCTCAAGTGGATGGTTTCTGGGGAAGATACCATTGCCTACTCAAGTGAGTCTAGCTATGCAGCCAACCTAGAAATGGCAACCAATGCTTACAAACCAAATAAAAAAGTAGTGACTGAAGCAGAGTTGGTGCGTGTGGAAACACTTGACTGCAAGACTATTGACGAGGTGGCAGCTTTCCTACAAGTTGATACAGAAGAAACAATCAAGACCTTGGTTTATATGGCTGATGAAAAGCCTGTCGTAGCGCTCCTTGTCGGCAATGACCAACTCAACGAAGTTAAGCTTAAAAACCACTTGGGTGCAGATCTTTTTGAAGTTGCTAGTGAAGAGGATGTTCGTCAGCTCTTGGGCGCAGGCTTTGGCTCACTAGGGCCAGTCAATCTGCCAGAAGATGTGACTATTATCGCAGACCGTAGAGTCCAAGACCTTTCTAACGCTGTGGCAGGAGCCAATGAAGATGGCTACCACCTGACTGGTGTTAATCCAGGCCGTGACTTTAGTCCTGAATATGTGGACATCCGCGAAGTCCGTGAAGGTGAAGTGTCTCCGGACGGTCAAGGTATCCTTAAGTTTGCTCGCGGGATTGAGATTGGGCATATCTTCAAGCTGGGAACACGTTACTCTGACAGCATGAATGCCAATGTCTTGGACGAAAATGGCCGTGCTGTACCGATGATTATGGGTTGCTACGGTATCGGTGTCAGCCGTCTCCTCTCTGCTGTTATGGAGCAGCACGCTCGTCTCTTTGTCAATAAAACTCCTAAGGGTGAATTCCGCCATGCTTGGGGAATCAACTTCCCGAAAGAGCTGGCACCATTTGACGTGCACTTGATTCCGGTCAATGTCAAGGACGAGGAAGCTCTGGCTCTGACTGACCAAATCGAGGCTAACTTGCTAAACGCTGGTTATGAAGTCTTGGTGGACGATCGCAATGAGCGCGCGGGTGTTAAGTTCAGCGACAGCGATTTGATTGGTCTCCCAATCCGCGTGACAGTTGGTAAGAAAGCCGCAGAAGGCATCGTCGAAGTCAAGATTAAGGCTACGGGCGATACTATTGAAGTCCACGCTGATAATCTGCTAGAAACTCTGTCTATTTTGACAAAATAAAAACAACTGCCAGTTTTATCTGGCAGTTTTCTTTTGCTTATTGGCCTCGAAAATGCTATAGTAGGGAAAATGGATTGGAGGATCGAAACATGGGATTATTCAGCGGTTTATTGGGCAATGCCTCTCAGAAAGATATTGAAAAAACAGAAAGAGAATTGGAGAATATTCTGACGCCAGCAGAAAATGTGGAGCTGGCTTTCAGTCTCATTCGCGACTTGATTGTCTTTACAGATAAGCGGTTGATTTTGGTGGACAAGCAGGGAGTGACAGGCAAGAAAACGGCTTATAAGTCATATCCTTATCGCTCCATTTCTCGCTTTTCAGTGGAAACGGCTGGCCACTTTGACCTAGATGCTGAGCTGAAAATCTGGGTTTCCAGTGCTGAGGAACCAGCCGAAACCCTAACTTTCCGAAGTGATAAAAGTGTCATTGCCATCCAAAAAGCGCTGGCAGAAGCAGTATTGAGATAAAACACTTGGTTTTCTTGTAGTATGAACGAAGAGCAGACAAGTTTGTCTGACTCTTTTTCTATCGAAAAAAGTGCTGATTTATGGTAAAATAGGGTCACTACTGTACGAGGAAATATCATGTCAAACAAGTTTGAAATTTTAATGCATCAGCTGGATATGCCACTGGAAATGAGAAATTCAGAGGCCTTTTTGAATGCAGAAATTGAGAAGGTTCTGGTCCACAAGATCAGTCGGGTCTGGGAGTTTCATTTTTCTTTTGTTAATATTCTGCCCATTGAGATTTTTCGGGAATTGCAGAAGCACTTAGCTCAAGAGTTTTCTAAGACGGGCAATCAGGCCATTTTTGAAATTCATTGTCAGGATCCTAAGGTATCGGATGATCTCTTGCAGGCTTATTATCAGCTGGCCTTTGAGGAGGGGCCTTGTGCCAGTCATGGCTTCAAGAGTCTGTATCAGGATTTGCAGGTTCATTTGGATGGGGACAAGCTGCTGATTGAGGGCGCTTCGACAATCGATACGGAGCATTTTCGTAAGAATCACCTGCCAAATCTCAGTCGCCAGTTGGTCAAATACGGCTTTCCTCAGCTGACCTGTCAGGTTCAGCACAGCGATGAGCTGACCCAGCAGCAAGCGGAGAATTTCCAGGCGGAGAATGACAAGATTGTTCAGGCGGCCAATGAAGAGGCGCTCAAAGCCATGGAATCCCTGCAACAGATGGCGCCACCGCCAGAAGAAAAACCGATTTATGATTTCCAAGCTCGCAAGGCTGCGGCTAAACCAAATCTGGACAAGGCAGAGATTACTCCTATGATCGAAGTTCAGACTGAGGAGAATCGTCTGGTCTTTGAGGGCATGGTCTTTGATCTGGAGCAGAAGGTCACTCGGACCGGCCGGGTCTTGCTCAACTTCAAGATGACCGACTACACTTCCAGCTTTGCTCTGCAGAAATGGCTGAAAAACGAAGAAGAAGCCAAGAAGTTTGACATGATTAAGAAAGGTGCCTGGCTGCGCGTGCGGGGCAATGTGGAGATGAACAACTTCACCCGCGACCTGACCATGAATGTCCAGGATGTGCAGGCCGTTACCCACTATGAGCGTAAGGACCTGATGCCGGAGGGTCAGAAGCGGGTCGAATTTCACGCCCATACCAATATGTCTACTATGGATGCCCTGCCTGAAGTGGAGGAGATCGTAGCGACAGCGGCTAAGTGGGGCCACAAGGCTGTCGCCATTACCGACCACGGCAATGTGCAGAGCTTCCCCCACGGCTACAAGGCAGCCAAGAAGGCTGGTATCCAGCTGATTTACGGCATGGAGGCTAATATTGTAGAAGACCGGGTGCCCATCGTCTACAATGAAGTGGACATGGAACTGAGCGATGCGACCTATGTAGTCTTTGACGTGGAAACGACAGGGCTTTCAGCAGTCTACAATGACTTGATTCAGGTCGCTGCCAGCAAGATGCACAAGGGCAATATCATCGCTGAGTTTGATGAGTTTATCAACCCCGGCCATCCCCTGTC
>NZ_KQ969064.1:75915-86241 GCF_001578775.1 Streptococcus cristatus
CCGGCCATCCCCTGTCAGCCTTTACGACGGATTTGACCGGCATTACCGACGAGCATGTCCGCAATGCCAAGCCGCTGGAGCATGTCCTGCAGGAGTTTCAGGATTTCTGCCAGGACAGTATCCTTGTGGCCCACAATGCTACCTTTGACGTCGGTTTTATGAATGTCAATTATGAGCGCCACGGCCTGCCCCGCATCAGCCGGCCAGTCATCGATACGCTGGAATTTGCCCGCAATCTCTATCCAGAGTACAAGCGTCACGGTCTGGGGCCTCTGACCAAGCGCTTCCAGATTGCCCTGGAGCACCACCACATGGCCAATTACGATGCCGAAGCAACCGGCCGCCTGCTCTTTATCTTTATCAAGGATGTGGCTGAAAAGCACGGCGTGACCAATCTTAAGGATTTGAATACGGATCTGGTCGATGAGAATTCCTACAAGAAGGCTCGGGTCAAGCATGCGACTATTTATGTGAAAAACCAGACGGGACTGAAGAACATCTTCAAGCTGGTCAGTCTGTCCAATACCAAGTATTTTGAAGGAGTCCCGCGGATACCGCGGACCGTACTGGATGCCCATCGTGAGGGCTTGATACTGGGCTCCGCCTGCTCAGAGGGCGAAGTCTTTGATGCTGTGGTCTCTCAGGGAGTGGATGCGGCGGTCGAAACAGCCAAGTATTATGACTTTATCGAGGTCATGCCGCCGGCCATTTATGCTCCGCTTATTGCCAAGGAGCAGATCAAGGATCAGGAAGAGCTGCAGACCATTATTCGAAACTTGATTGAGGTCGGAGACCGCTTGGGCAAGCCGGTCCTTGCGACGGGCAATGTCCACTATCTGGAGCCCGAAGACGAGATTTACCGCGAGATTATCGTCCGCAGTCTGGGGCAGGGAGCTATCATCAACCGGACCATTGGCCACGGGGAAAATGCTCAGCCCGCGCCGCTGCCCAAGGCTCATTTTCGGACCACCAATGAAATGCTGGACGAGTTTGCCTTTCTGGGAGAGGACTTGGCCAAGAAACTGGTCATCACCAATCCCAATCAGCTGGCCGAGACCTTTGAGCCGGTCGAGGTGGTCAAGGGCGATCTCTACACGCCTTTCATTGACAAGGCAGAGGAGACGGTTGCTGAGCTGACTTATGAGAAGGCCTTTGAGATTTACGGCAATCCCCTGCCCGATATTGTAGACCTGCGGATTGAAAAAGAGCTGACCTCTATCTTGGGGAATGGCTTTGCCGTGATTTATCTGGCTTCGCAGATGCTGGTGCACCGCTCCAATGAGCGGGGCTATCTGGTTGGCTCGCGGGGGTCTGTCGGCTCCAGCTTTGTCGCGACCATGATCGGGATTACCGAGGTCAATCCTCTGTCGCCTCACTATGTCTGCGGCAAGTGCCAATACAGCGAATTTATCACTGACGGCTCCTATGGTTCCGGTTTTGATATGCCGGATAAGGACTGTCCAGAGTGCGGCCACAAGCTCAGTAAGAACGGTCAGGATATTCCTTTCGAGACTTTCCTTGGGTTTGACGGGGATAAGGTACCCGATATTGACCTCAACTTCTCTGGAGAGGATCAGCCCAGCGCCCACTTGGACGTGCGGGACATCTTTGGAGCTGACTATGCCTTTCGGGCCGGTACCGTTGGTACGGTGGCAGCCAAGACAGCCTTCGGCTTTGTCAAGGGCTATGAGCGCGACTACGGCAAGTTCTACCGGGACGCCGAGGTGGAGCGCCTGGCTCTGGGAGCAGCTGGAGTCAAGCGTACGACCGGTCAGCACCCGGGCGGTATCGTTGTTATCCCTAACTACATGGATGTTTATGATTTTACGCCGGTCCAGTATCCAGCTGATGATGTGACAGCCGAATGGCAGACCACTCACTTTAACTTCCACGATATCGATGAAAATGTCCTCAAGCTAGACGTTTTGGGACACGATGATCCGACCATGATTCGGAAGCTTCAGGACTTGTCTGGCATTGATCCAAATGACATTCCTATGGATGACGCTGGTGTCATGGCTCTCTTTTCTGGGACAGACATTCTGGGGGTGACTCAGGAGCAAATCGGCACGCCGACTGGTATGCTGGGGATTCCAGAGTTTGGGACTAACTTTGTACGGGGTATGGTTGACGAGACCCATCCGACAACATTTGCCGAGCTCTTACAGCTATCTGGTCTCTCTCATGGTACGGACGTTTGGCTGGGCAATGCTCAGGACTTGATCAAGCAAGGAATTGCTGACCTGTCCACCGTAATCGGCTGTCGGGACGACATCATGGTTTACCTCATGCACAAGGGCTTGGATCCTAAGATGGCCTTTACCATCATGGAGCGCGTGCGGAAGGGCCTCTGGCTGAAGATTTCTGAAGAAGAGCGCAATGGCTACATCGCAGCCATGAAGGAAAACAATGTGCCAGAATGGTACATTGAGTCCTGTGGAAAGATCAAGTACATGTTCCCCAAGGCCCATGCAGCAGCCTACGTTATGATGGCCCTGCGGGTAGCCTACTTCAAGGTGCATCATCCGATTTATTACTACTGTGCCTACTTCTCTATCCGGGCCAAGGCCTTTGACATCAAGACCATGAGTGGTGGTCTTGATGCCGTCAAACACCGGATGAACGAAATCGCTGAAAAGCGCAAGAACAACGAAGCCTCCAATGTAGAAATTGACCTTTATACGACTTTGGAAATCGTCAATGAAATGCTGGAGCGGGGTTTCAAGTTCGGCAAGCTGGACCTCTATAAGAGCCATGCGACTGAGTTTCTCATCGAAGGGGACACCCTGATCCCGCCTTTCTCTGCCATGGACGGTCTGGGGGACAACGTTGCCCGCCAAGTGGTCAAAGCCCGGGAAGAAGGCGAATTCCTCTCTAAGACCGAACTCCGCAAACGCGGCGGCCTCTCCACCACTCTGGTCGAAAAAATGGACGACATGGGCATTCTGGGCAATATGCCCGAGGACAACCAGCTAAGTCTCTTTGATGATTTGTTTTAGGGAAAATGTAAACCTAACGAGAAGGATAAAATTCCTATCTTGTTAGGTTTTTTCTGTATTTCAATCCTCCCAATCCTTTCCCTTGACATTTCCAATTTTCGGTGTATAATTGTTGTAAGTTAAATAGTTACAACAAAGAAAAGAGGAATTAATATGACCTACACCTACAATAGCCACATTTACCTAGCAGAAGCAGTGTTGAACGTTCAGGATTTGAAGCGTCAGACAGCCTTTTACCATCACATTATCGGTTTGGAGATTTTATCACAGTCAGATCGGGAAGTCCTTCTGGGAGCTGGGGGTAAGCCCTTGGTTCACCTGATAGAGACTGATCGAAGGGAACTCGTAAAGGACAGTTATGGTCTTTATCATCTGGCTATTCTCTTGCCGAGCCGAGAAGCTTTGGGGGATGTTTTTAAGCATATCGCTGAATTGCAGATTCCCCTCATCGGTGGGGCGGATCATGGTTACAGCGAAGCTCTTTACTTAGAAGATTTGGAAGGTAATGGCATTGAACTTTATCGAGACAAGCCGGTGTCAGTTTGGGATATTCGTGAGGACGGTCGTATTATCGGGGTGACGGAGGAATTGGCTGCCCAGGATATTTATGAGCTGGGACGGGAAGTGGATCCTTTTGTTATCGATCCAGAAACGCGCATGGGCCATATTCACCTATCTGTCAAGGATAGTCAAGCTTCCAGTCGTTTTTATCAGCAAGTGCTCGGTTTAGAAGATAAGTTTAGTATTCCAAATGCCAGTTGGATTGCAGCAGGCGATTACCACCACCATCTAGCTGTCAATGAATGGGGTGGGAAAAAGCTAGCGCACCGTGAGAAAGACATGCCAGGTCTTGCCTCCTATGTTGTTGAGGTGGAAGAGAAAGAAAGCCTGCTTGTCATTGCAGCCGCCGCCAAGGAAGAGGGAGCTCCCATCACTTGGTTGACCTCCAATGAACTTATCTTTGAGGATCCAGATGGGATCCTAACCCGTGTGCGAAAGGGGTAGTGCATGAAAGTTTACTATATTTGGGATGCCTATTGTGGCTGGTGTTATGGTTTTGACAAGATCTTAGCACCCTTTATGAAAGCTCATCCTGAGCTTGAACTGGACATGATCTCTGGTGGGCTCTTTACGGGTGGAAATGAAAAAACCACGCGCCAACTGGGAGCATATGATACCATGAACGAGGAAATTGCTCAGAGATATGGAGTTGAGTTTGGCGAGGCTTTTAAAGCGACCTTTACCCAAGACTTACCAGTTGATTCACTCAGGGCTGCTCAGGCTTTTGGAGTCCTTCGTCGCTATATCCCACAAGAAGAGCAAGTAGTGCTTGCTTACCGGATGCAGCAAGCCTTTTATGAGAAAGGACAGCTCTTGTCAGACCTTGAGACCTATGAAAACGTGATTGGCGAATTTGATCTGGATCCTATGATCCTTTTACCAGAGGTTGCGACAGCTTGGCAGTCCAGAGCACCCCATCCTGACTTTAGGAGAGCACGTGAGCTGGGCGTGACTAGCTATCCGACCCTGATCCTTGAAAAGGATGGTCGCTATTACGACCTAAGAGGACAGGCCCAAACAGTGGAAGAACTAGAAGCAACTTATCAAAGTTTATTGCATCTAGATTAGAATAAATCATGAAGAGCCGGTTTTGCCGGCCCTTTTTGGTATAATAGAGAAAAAGGAGAATATCATGCCCCAAGATTTGCGTATCAAAAAAACAAAGCTAGCCATTCGTCAAGCGGTGCTAGGTTTGCTTGCTGAAAAACCATTCAAGAAAATTACAGTAGCAGAGATTATACATACAGCAGAAATCAATCGAGGGACCTTTTACGCCCACTATCTCGATAAGTATGATCTGTTAGAGAAGATTGAGATGGAGGTAGGAGAAGAGTTTTCTGCTGCTATTCAGGATTTGACCTCTCGAACCTTACAAGAAAACTGGGAGCAGGGAGATAGTTTTGACCATATCCTTCCCATTCTGACTTATGTTGAGGAAAATCAAGAATTGTTCAAATTGATGGCAGAAAGAAAGTTAAGCTCGGCTTGGTTTGATGACATTGTCGCTACTTACTTTCAAAGTATTTTTCCAAGAGAGGCTGGAGACGATGTTTGGGCCTTATACAAACAGGATGTTTTAAAAGCCAGCATTGTAGCTACCGCTAATCGTTGGGTTTTGGGTGGTTGTCGTGAAAATAAGGAAGATTTAGCTTCTTGGATGACGGAGACTGAGCAACTCATTTTATTTGATCATACGTAAACCATACAGATCCTTAAAAAGTGTTCGATAAGCAACAGATTGTCATTTATTGCTGATTGAACGCTTTTTATTTTCGCGTATAATAAAACATGTAAATAAAAACAACACCTAACAACAAACATATTTGGAGGAAAAAAATGGCTAAAGATTTTACATTGTCTGATGGCACGAAATTACATGTTTTTACAGCTGATGAGATGGGCTTCATGGTCACATCGACCTTGGTGGTTCGCAAACAAAAGGCTTTGTTAATTGGGGCACGTTTTAGACTCTCAGATGGCCGAGAAATCGTGGAGTATCTCAAAGAAAACAAGCTAGAATTAGAACAGATTTTCATTATCCATGGGGATCCAGATTATTATTTTGGTTTAGAAGAAGTCAAGGCAGCATTTCCAGAGGTTGTAGTCGTAGCGACACCTTTTGTGGTGGAACATATCCTAGCGACTGTAGAAAACAAACTCGAAGTTTGGCGTGATTTTCTGGGAGACGATTTACCCAAAAATGTCGTGATTCCATCTGTCATGACTGAGCAAGTCATTGAGTTTCAAGGAACACGCTGGAAATTGTATGGTTCTGAGCCATCCCAAGTCAATCTCTGGAATGAAGAGACAAAAACACTTATCGGTGGAGTTAATGTGTTCAACGAAAGTCACTTGTTCCTTGCAGATACACCAACTATAAAGGAATTACGTGACTGGCAAGGGCGTTTGCGTGAATTATTAGCTTTGGATGCCGATTTGGTAGTTGTGAGCCATGGTGATGAGAGTCGTTCCTTTGACAATCAAGCCTTACAATTCTCGCTAGACTATATTGAGTACGCGATTGAACTAAAAGGTTACGTTCAGGATTCAGAAACTTTTAAAGAAAAAATTCAGGAGCGTTTTCCAAATCTTCGTAACGAATCAGTTCTCGACATGAGTGCCAAAGTTATGACAGGTGAAATGGTATGGGGGTAATAGAAATGACAGTTGATTATAAAGAATTGGTAGCCCAGTCTTATCAAGCAATGGCCGAAGGGCGAATAGCGGACTTTAAAGCTTATTTTGCAGACCAATTGGTCTGGAAAGAGGCAGAAGGTTTCCCTTATGGTGGTGTTTACCATGGGATTGATGCGGTTGTTGACCATGTTCATAGTCGTCTAGGCTCAGAATGGGTGGACTATCAGGCGACACCAAAAGCGTATTTTGTGAGTGAGAATCAAGTCGTCGTTCACGGGCAATACAGTGGGACTTACAAGAAAACCAATAAATTTTTTAGAGCAGATTTTGCACATTTTTATCGGTTTAACGAGGCAGAAAAAGTTGTCAACTTTATTCAAGTCGTTGATAGCGCACTTGTACAAGCTGCAATGACATCTTAGAAAGACAGGAAATAAAATGAAAACATCTACAAAAACATGGATTGCAGGAGTAACAGCAGTCGTCGTTTTAGGAGCAGGAGGAATTTATTATATGAACCAACAACAATCAGCACAAGTAACATCACAAGAAACCAATCAAATCTCAAAAATGAGCAATACAGAAAAAGCAGTCGCTTTGTTGAAATCCTTTGAAACGGGAGATACGGGGATTGCTAAGCAAGTTTTGAAAAAAGACTATATTCAACACAATCAGACCGTAGCTACAGGCTTGGATGGCTTCCTTCAAATCATGGAAGGAGCTAAAAACGGTGGAAGTGCTGCGACTGTTGATATTAAGCGTCAATTTGAAGATGGAAATACCGTCGTCTTACATAGTGTCTACAACTTTGGTGGACAAGAAATGGTCGGATTTGATGTTTTCAAATTTGATGATGCAGGTATGATCACGGAGCATTGGGACAATCTTAGCCCTGTTCGCGATGCCAACTACAGTGGTCACACACAGTTTGATGGTGCAGCGACAATTGATACCAGTGTGAATGGAGAAGAAACTAAGAAACTGGTTTCGACTTATATCGATGATATTATCTATGGTCAACATCCTGAAAAATTGGACTCATACTTTAATGGAGATAACTATATCCAGCATAATGCAGATATGGTTGACACAGTTTCAGGCTTTAAAGCTTCTCTTCAACAGATGGCCCAAATGGGAATCAATATGGATTATAAAACAACGCACCAAGTCCTTGCCCAAGGTGACTTTGCCTTGGTTATTAGTGAAGGAAACTTGGCTGGAAAAGAGACAGCTTTCTATGATCTCTACCGTGTAGAAAATGGGAAAATCGCAGAACATTGGGATGTTCTTGCAGATGTCATTGCTGATTCGGAAGCAGCAAACACGAACGGGAAATTTTAAATCGAATTGATCAGTATTTGAAAATAATAATAATTAGTAATTTTTTGAGCAAATCGATTGACATTCCGTTTAAATAGAGTATAATGGAGAATGTAATAAAACAAATTACAACAAGAAAGGTTCTTATGAATATCATTAACCAAATGAAACAATTGTTTAAGAAGAAAGAGGAAACAAACATGAAAAACATTTTATTTATTGTCGGATCCCTTCGTGAGGGTTCATTTAACCACCAAATGGCTAAAAAAGCAGAAAGTTTGCTTGCTGGAAAAGCAAACGTTACATACCTGGACTACAAGGACATTCCGTTGATGAACCAAGACTTGGAAACACCAACCTTGCCAGCAGTTCAAGCTGCGCGTGATGCAGTTCTTGAAGCAGACGCTATCTGGATTTTCTCACCAGTTTACAACTTTGCTATCCCAGGTACAGTGAAAAACTTGATTGACTGGTTGAGTCGTGCGCTTGATTTGTCAGAAACTAGTGGTCCATCAGCTCTTCAAGACAAGATTGTAACGGTTTCTTCTGTAGCTAATGGAGGTCATGAACAATTGTTTGGTGCTTACCAAGCTCTCCTTCCATTTGTTCGGATGCAAGTTGTCGGAGATTTTACTGGAACGACTGTGAATCCAGAAGCATGGGGAACAGGGGAACTTGTATTGAACGAACAAGCTATTGCTGGACTTGAAAAACAAGCTCAATCTCTTCTCCAAGCCTAATTTCTATAAAATATCTATAAAAAACTGCTCTCCAAATCTTGGGCTCAAACTCTAGCATTTGGAGAGCAGTTTGTTTTGATACTCAATGAAAATCATCAGCAAACTAGGAAGCTAGCCGCAGGTTGCTCGAAACACTGTTTTGAGGTTGCAGAGAGAGCTGACGTGGTTTGAAGAGATTTTCGAAGAGTATGACTAGGAGGGTGGTGTCTTGCCTTTAGGCTTGTAAACCAACCTCATTTCTGTATAATAGTATCAGACGAAAAGTAGTTATTTACTTTCGTATCAAGATCATAAGGAGACAAGATATGACACAAGCACTCATTGTAGTCGATATTCAAGAAGGATTGATCAACCTCGGGCCTGCAAATAAGGAGCCATTTATTGCAACAGTTAAACAAACCATTGCGAGTTTTGAAGAGGCGGGGAAGGAAGTGATCTATATCCGCCACACGGAAGCAGAAGGATTTTTATCTGAGGGCGACGCTAGCTGGCAGGTTTACCATGAGTTGAGTCCACGTCCACAGGATCGCATTTTCAATAAAAACTTTAACAGTATGTATCGTGGGACAGAGCTTAAGGCTTATCTAGATAGTAAGGGCATCACTAGCTATTCAGTTGTGGGAATGCAGGCAGAGTTCTGTATCGATACCTCTTTGAAAGTTGGATTTGAATATGGATTTGAACAAGTTTTGGTTCGTGATGCCGTGACAACCTTTGACAATGACCACCTACCAGCACAGAAAATCATTGATTTCTACCAAGACCACATCTGGGACAATCGTTTTGCCAAAGTTTTGCCAGTAGAAACCATTCAAGCAGCAAATAAGTAAGGAGTCAGCATGCCTGTTGGAATTATAATCAATTCACTTGCCATTCTTCTTGGGGGGATTACAGGTGGTTTGTTTGGCGACTATCTCAAGGAGGACTTAAAAGAAAATCTCAACTTGATTTTTGGATTGGCGGCCTTAGGGATGGGGATTAGTGCGATTGCCAATATGGTGAATATGCCAGCAGTTATCTTTGCCCTTGTGTTGGGGACCGTTCTAGGCTTGATATTTAAGGTTCAAAAAGGCATTGACCGAGTGGCAGGCTGGATGGAGAAAGGCTTGTCTCGCTTGCTTCCAAATCAGGACTTGGGTCTATCTCGTGAGGAATTTAATGCCCAGTTACTGACCATTATCGTCCTCTTTTGTGCCAGTGGAACTGGAATTTACGGAAGTCTGGAGTCTGGAATGACTGGAGATGCTTCGATTCTCATTTCCAAGTCTATTTTGGACTTTTTCACAGCAATGATTTTTGCTTGTAGCTTGGGTTACATCGTTTCTATGGTTGCCATTCCTCAATTTCTCTTGTTTTTCCTGCTCTTTTTGAGTGCCAATCTAATTCTGCCCTTGACCACACCGTCCATGATAGGAGACTTTAAGGCTTGTGGAGGGTTTCTTATGTTAGCTAGCGGTTTTCGAATCATGAAATTACGTGATTTTCCAGTAGCAGATATGATACCAGTTATGGTTCTTGTCATGCCGATTTCCTGGGCTTGGACGGCTTGGATCCAGCCCTTGATTGGCATGTAAGAGCATGCGATTTCTCACCATGAACAAAAACACCATCTGATGGAAAATCAGACGGTGTTTTCTTAATCTTTCAAAAATTCTTGAAGGGCGGGCAGGGTCGTCTGGCTAAAGGTCTCGTCGATCCAATGACCGCCGCCTTCCACAGTCACGAGTTGGCTATTTGGAATGGTTTGACTGGCTTCTAGCGCATAGCGGTAAGGGACGATGGTATCATTCGTGCCATGAACGATAAGGGTAGGAGCTGTGATCTTCTCTTGAATGGTGCGGGCATCCCCATCCAGGGCATCGATCAAGTAGATTTTCCCAAGGGTGGCCCCGTGGTGGGTCAGGCTGTCTGGCAGGTCTTCAAAGGATGGGCTCCCAAGTTCTTGATAAGTTTCCTTGACATCATCAAAAAGGACAAAGGCAGGAAAGATCAGGGCTAACTTATGCACATGGTCTGGATAAGTGCTGGCATAGAGACTAGCCACCACACCCCCCTGACTGACTCCAATC
>NZ_KQ969064.1:86484-122410 GCF_001578775.1 Streptococcus cristatus
ACCACACCCCCCTGACTGACTCCAATCAAGCTCATCTGTTTAGGATTGACAAAGCTTTCGGAGCGGAGTTTGTCCATGACTTGGCCCAAATCAGTCAACTCGGTCTGGATAGACATATGGAGCATGTCCTGTCCCCCACTCTTTGACTGACGGCTTCCACCATAAAAGTCAAAGCCATAAACCAGGAAACCCTGTTTGGCTAGCGCCTGCATATAACTCTGATACATGTCGTGGGTATTATTAAAGCCGTGTGAAATGACAATGGTTGGCAACTGTTTGGTTTGATAATCGCGGGGAGCTGTGATGGTCCCGACAAGATTTTTGTCGCCATAAACCACAGAATAGGCTTCTTCTACAATATCCTCTGTTGGAGAAAGGGACGAGGCTGTCCTTTCTTCCACTTGTGTCACGCTGCTGTGCGCGGTTTCCTGCTGACTGGTTGTCGGATTTTTCTGTGAAGACCAGAAAAAAAGAATCAGTCCGATGAGAGCAAGACCAGCAGCAATAATGATGAGATATTTCATAGGTCTCCTTTTCTTTCAGTAATACCACTAGTATATAGAAAAACGAGGCGATGCGCAAGAAATTGCTTGGATTGATGTTAGTGAGGAGAGGGGGACTTGGAATGATGAAAGTACGATTTTTCCTTGTTTTATGATATACTGAAACAGGAGCGCTCTAGAGTGACAGATGTTGGCTCCATGTTTGTGGCTTTTTGCTGCATTGAAAGAAATCTAGAAAAGGAAGAAACAAATGGTTTTACCAAATTTTAAAGAAAACTTAGAAAAATACGCTAAACTATTGGTTGCCAATGGTATCAACGTGCAGCCTGGTCACACGGTGGCGCTCAATATAGATGTGGAGCAGCGTGAGTTGGCGCATTTAATCGTGAAAGAAGCTTATGCCTTGGGTGCGCATGAGGTCATCGTTCAGTGGACAGATGATGTGATAAACCGTGAGAAATTTCTCCATGCACCGATGGAGCGTCTGGACAATGTGCCAGAATACAAGATTGCTGAGATGAACTATCTCTTAGAGAACAAGGCTAGCCGTCTTGGTGTCCGTTCTTCTGACCCAGGTGCCTTGAACGGAGTGGACGCTGACAAGCTTTCAGCTTCTGCTAAAGCGATGGGACTTGCTATGAAGCCAATGCGCATCGCAACCCAATCCAACAAGGTTAGCTGGACAGTAGCGGCCGCTGCTGGACTTGAGTGGGCTAAAAAAGTCTTTCCAAATGCTGCAAGCGATGAAGAAGCAGTCGATCTCCTTTGGGACCAAATCTTCAAAACTTGCCGTGTCTACGAAGAAGATCCTGTTAAGGCTTGGGAAGAGCATGCTGCTATCCTTAAGAGCAAGGCAGAAATGCTCAATAAAGAACAATTCTCAGCCCTTCATTACACAGCACCAGGAACAGATTTGACACTTGGCTTGCCTAAGAACCACGTTTGGGAATCAGCTGGTGCTATCAATGCACAGGGAGAAGGATTCTTGCCAAATATGCCAACAGAAGAAGTCTTCACTGCCCCTGACTTCCGTCGTGCAGATGGCTATGTCACTTCTACAAAACCGCTTGGCTATAACGGGAATATCATCGAAGGTATTAAGGTAACCTTTAAAGACGGACAAATCGTAGATATCACTGCTGAAAAGGGTGATCAGGTCATGAAAGACCTTGTCTTTGAAAATGCGGGTGCGCGTGCCTTGGGTGAATGTGCCTTGGTACCAGAACCAAGCCCGATTTCTCAGTCAGGTATTACCTTCTTTAACACCCTTTTCGACGAAAATGCTTCAAACCACTTGGCTATCGGTGCAGCCTATGCGACTAGCGTTGTTGGTGGGGTAGATATGAGCGAAGAAGAGCTTGAAGCTGCGGGACTTAACCGCTCAGATGTTCACGTGGACTTTATGATTGGTTCGAATCAAATGGATATCGATGGTATCCGTGAGGATGGAACACGAGTTCCTATCTTCAGAAATGGAGACTGGGCAATCTAAGATTTAAAGTTGTTTTGACGGGCACTTTTAATCTGACAGCTCCCACCTGCTTCTTGAAAAGTATTCTTAGAAACATAGAAAGAAGGATCCTATATGATTGGTAGTATGTTTGTCGGTTTTATCATTGGTCTCATAGCTGGGGCTATTACCAGCCGCGGGGAGCGTATGGGCTGTATCGGAAAAATCCTCTTGGGCTGGTTTGGTTCATGGCTTGGGCAATTGCTTTTTGGCCACTGGGGACCGATGTTAGCGGACACAGCTATTCTTCCCTCAGTCTTGGGCGCTGTGATCCTCTTGGCTCTTTTCTGGGATCGAGGTACTTAGAATAGTGTAAAAGAAATACCTAGACGCTCTATGTCTAGGTATTTTTGATTGCAATATATGGTCGTTTATTCCAGTACCAGCATGCCGTCTTTCACTGCAAATGGGTCTTTTTCATTGATACGATCGTAGAACATGATGCCGTTGATGTGGTCAATCTCGTGTTGAACCACGATAGAATTGTAGCCTTTGAGTTTGATGCGGTGTTTTTGGCCATCCTTGTCAAAGTATTCCACGGTCACTCGTGCATGACGCACGACATAGCCTGGCACTTCTCGGTCAACCGACAGGCAGCCTTCTCCATCGGCTAAGGCAGCATCTTGCACAGAGTGGGCAACAACTTTAGGGTTGTACATGACCAGAGCTAGGGAGTAGGCTTCTTTAGGCGGATTTTCTTCTTCGTCATCCAGATTTGGCACCAGCACAGCGATGATTCGCTTAGAAATATCCAGTTGGGGCGCTGCTAGACCGACTCCGCCACGGAGCCCCATTTTTTCTGCTATGACAGGATCTTGAGAATGTTTCAGAAACTGCATCATTTTCTCACCTAAAATAATTTCCTGATCAGATAGGGGAAAGCTGACTTCCTCAGCCACTGCACGCAAGGTAGGATTTCCCTCGCGAATAATATCGCTCATATCGATCAAATGAGCTGCTTTGGTTAATTTATCCATAACCGATTTTTTTTCACTAACAGGCATGATTCTCTCCTTTTTCTTTCTTTCATCATAACACAAATCCCGCCAGAAATAAAGAAAGGGCTTGTCCTTTTGTCAGAGGAGAAATTTTTCGAAAGAATACTCTTTTTAATGGCTGAATTTTTAAGAAAAGATGATTGCGTCATTTTCTAAAAAGCTGTATGATAGAATGAGTGTGATTTTTAAAGGAAAATAGAATGAAAAAGTTTATGGAAAAAGTGAGTATTCTCTCACTTTCTTTGGTGTTGACGACCTCCTTTTCGATTTCCAGCGCCCAATCGGCTATGTTTGCTTTTTATAAAGACCTGCCGGAAAGCTGGATTGAACTGCTGGTTTCTTTGCCATCGGCTGGGATTATGCTCATGCTAATCTTAAATGGTTTGGTGGAGAAATATTTATCGGAACGAAAGATGATTGTGACGGGGCTCTTGATTTTCGCTCTTTGCGGCTTTGTTCCTCTCGTGAATAAGGCCTACTGGGTGATTTTTGCCTCTCGGCTTATCTTTGGTATGGGAGTTGGTTTGCTCAATGCTAAGGCCATTTCGATTATCAGTGAGCGTTATGAGGGCAAGGAACGGATTCAGACCTTAGGTCTGCGTGGATCGGCTGAAGTTGTCGGGACAGCCCTCCTGACACTTGGAGTAAGCCAGTTGCTTCGCTTTGGCTGGGAAATTTCTTTCTTGGTCTATGCTTCGGGATTGATCGTTCTAGCCCTCTACCTGCTCTTTGTACCTTATGGCAAGGAGGAGAAGCATCATGAGGCTCATCAAGAAGGCAAGGGCTTGACAGCTACACAGTGGTTTTTGACAATCGGCCTAGCCCTGGTAGCAGCAGTGATTGTCTTGACGAATGTTGTCATCAACGTGCGCGTGCCTGGACTGGTTGAAAAGTCTGGTATGGGCAGTGTTCAGACAGCAGGTTTGATCCTTTCAAGCATGCAGTTGATTGGTATTGCCGCAGGCTTGTCTTTTGCACCGCTTCTTCATTATTTTAAGGAAAATTTATTGACGGTTGCGGGAGTGGCCTTTGGCCTTACTGCGATCATGATTGGCCTAGCACCAAATCTCTTGCTCTTGAGTGTGGTTATTATCGCTTCTGGCTTTGTTTATAGTGTCAGTCTGACAGCGATTTTCCATATTCTTTCAGAGAGAATCCCTAGCAAATCCTTGAATCAAGCAACTTCGATTGTGATTTTAGGCTGTAGTGCCGGAGCTACTGCTACAACTTTCTTTTTGTCTTTGATTAGTCAATTTTCAAGCCAAGCTTCCTTCATCTTTGGTGTCTTGGGAAGTCTGATGGTTTTAATGGCAGTGCTGGCATTCGGAATTCTCAAGAAAAAGTCTGCTTAGGAGAAGAATATGCGTCTAGATAAATTTTTAGTAGAAAATGGGCTTGGCTCGCGCAGTCAAGTCAAGCAACTATTGAAAAAAGGTCAAGTCTGGGTCAATGGGGCAGCGGTCACGTCGGCCAAGACACAGATTGATGAGCGGTCGGAGCAGATTGTGGTGGATGGTCAGGCCCTGGTATATGAAAAGTTTGTCTACTACCTCTTAAATAAACCTAAGGGTGTCATTTCCGCCACTGAAGATGACCGACATAAAACCGTCTTAGATTTATTGGACGATACTGCTCGTCAAAAAGAAGTCTTTCCTGTGGGGCGGTTAGATGTAGACACACATGGGCTTCTGCTTTTGACCAATAATGGTCAGCTATCGCATGCTATGCTGTCCCCAAAGCGCCATGTAGCTAAGGTTTATCAGGCTCAGGTTGCTGGTCTGATGGATCAGACAGATATTGAGCGTTTTGCTCAAGGAATCGAACTCAAAGATTTCACTTGTCAGCCTGCCCAGCTCGAAATTATCGAAAGAGATGAAGGAGCACAGACCAGTTTGGTTCGTATCACGCTCTCAGAAGGCAAGTTTCATCAGGTGAAGCGGATGGTTTTAGCGCGCGGGAAGGAAGTCACCGATCTTCAGCGTTTGTCTATGGGACCTCTGCAGCTAGAACCAAGTCTGGAACTGGGGCAATGGCGACGCTTGACAGAAGAAGAAATGCAGAGCTTGAAAATTTTTCAAGTTGAACTATAGAAGATTAGGAAAGTGGAGCAATATATTTGCTTCACTTTTTTGCCTTATTTGACAGTTAAGTCTTGATATGATAAGATTTAGGTAACTATATCTAGAAAAAGTTTCAGAGGAAATTATGGCAATTGAAAAGACAGTCAGCGAGCTGGCCGAGATTTTAGGAGTCAGCCGTCAGGCAATCAATAATCGTGTCAAGGCTCTGCCGCCAGAAGATACAGAAAAAAATGAAAAAGGGGTCACAGTCGTGACCCGCAGTGGCCTGATTAAACTAGAAGAAATTTATAAAAAGACCATTTTTGAAGATGAGCCAGTCAGCGAAGAAGTCAAACAGCGCGAGTTGATGGAAATCTTAGTGGATGAAAAAAATGCTGAGATTTTGCGCCTTTATGAGCAACTCAAGGCAAAAGATAACCAGCTGGCTAAGAAAGACGAACAACTCCGTGTCAAGGACGTGCAGATAGCTGAGAAAGATAAGCAGCTGGACCAGCAACAACAGTTGACAGCCAAGGCTATGAGCGAGCGGGAAACACTTCTTTTGGAGCTGGATGAAGCCAAGGAGAAGGTACAAAAGCAGGAAAACAAAGGATTTTTCGCCCGTTTATTTGGTAAATAAGAAAGAAAATCTCAGTTGAAAAGCTGGGATTTATTTGTCAAAGAAGGGGGGAGTCAAGATGGCAATAACAGGAGCGGACTAACTGTAGCCACTGTAACTTGACTACCCTGTTTCGCCTAAATTTTTGAAAGAAGAATAAGATGAAACCAGAAAAACTTAGCTTTAAGCGCTTTTATCATAATTTAGACAAGATCCTAGTTCTCTTTTTCATGGCCTTTATGATGATGGAGTATGCTTGGATTCCCTTTAATTCCTACGCAGCAGAATATCTGCTCAAACAGACAGGCTATCTCTTTTTGTCTTACAACAATGTCTGGGCAGTCCTAAGCTCTAATTGGCTGGTCGGTCTAGGTTTTCTAGTCCTCGTTGTGGTCAATCTCTTTGTCGCCTATTTCCAGAGCGGCATGATTTTCATGGGGATTCGCAACCTTTTGGATAAAGAAAACCGACCAGTATTCGCTTTTCTTGGAAAAACATTCAGGGATAGTTTTGCTATTGTCAAGAAGGCTGGTCCAGGGAAAATGCTCTTTATCGTACTTTATATGGGTTTTCTTTTTCCTTTTTTGCGCCAAATTTTGAAAATCTACTATCTCAATAAAATTTTGGTTCCAGATTTTATTGTCACCTATTTGGCAAATAATATTTTGTTCGCTGTTTTCATGGGACTTCTTGTGGTTGGCATGCTTCTGGTGGCAGTGCGACTAATGTTTGCCCTACCACAGCTCTTTTTTGAGCACGCAACAGTTCCTCAGGCAATTCGCTTTAGTCTGGCCAAGACCAAGAACCGCCTTTTCTTTTACACTAGGCATCTTTTTTGGATTATTATCAAAAGCTTTCTGCTTTATACTTTTCTCTCAGCTCCAGCTATACTAGGACAGCAGTACGCGAACACTCAACCAAATGAGGTTGTCCTCTTTAGCGGTATTGCAGCTTTTGTCCTGATTAAGTTTGCCTACTATGCTATGTTGTCCTATTTCCTTCTCAAATTTGTCTCCTTCCTGACAGATCGTACCTTAAATGACTATCCAACGAAAAAAGGCCTGTCTCTAATGCGTTGGTTTGTTCTGACTATTGCCAGCTTAAGCTTCGCATTAGAAGGCTATGTCTATCTAAATTTCCCTTTGGAGAACGTTCCGATTACGATTTCCCATAGAGGGGTTTCGAGGGAAAATGGAATCCAAAATACCGTAGAAGCGCTGGAAAAAACAGCATTGCTCAAGCCTGATCTAGTAGAAATGGATGTGCAGGAAACTAAGGATGGGCAATTTGTCATGATGCATGATGCAAACCTGAAGCAGTTGGCAGGTCTGGATGCCCAACCTCAAGACTTAACCTTGGCCGAACTAACTTCGCTAGTGATTTCAGAAAATGGCTATCGAGCTAAGATTTCTAGTTTTGACGATTACTTTACTCGTGCCAATCAACTTGGCCAGCGCCTCTTGATAGAAATCAAGACCAGCAAGAAAGACTCCAAGGATATGATGGAGCGATTCTTGAGCAAGTATGGTGCCAAAATCAAGGTTTATCAACACCAGATTCAGTCTTTAGACTACCAAGTTATCGATCAGGTTGTCAAATATGACTCCTCTATCCCCAGTTTCTTTATCCTGCCTTATAATACAATCTTTCCACGAACTAAGGCTTCTGGCTACACCATGGAGTATTCAACCTTGGATGAAAATTTTGTCAATAAACTCTGGCAGTCTGACAAACGCCTCTATGACTGGACTATTAACGATGAGGATAGTATCGTCAAATCTTTTCGCTTAGGAGTGGATGGGATGATTACAGATGATTTGGAGTTGGTTCAAAGTTCCATTAAAGAACTCAAGGATGATCCGGACTATACTACCCTTCTATTAAATAAGTCTTTAGACTTGCTAAGTTTTTCCTAGAATAGTAGTAGAAAATGAATACGAGTAATAGAGTAGAGTTATTGCATGTCTACCATAATATTCAGAAAATTTAGTTTACTTTTTTCCTTTCTTGTGCTATAATCCTAAGTAAACCTAAAAAACAAAATTGGAGAATTCGTATGAAAAAAAGCAAAGTATTAGCTTTAGCTGGAGTTAGCCTTCTTTCAGTAGGCGTTTTAGCTGCTTGTTCTGGTTCATCAAAAGGAAACAGCGCAGCAAAAGCTTATAACTATGTCTATGTTGCTGATCCAGAAACATTGGACTATGTGACATCTGGTAAAGCTTCGACAGTTGACCTTGTGACAAACGGTGTGGACGGTTTGTTGGAAAATGACCAATATGGTAATTTTGTACCGTCTATTGCAGAGTCTTGGACTGTTTCTAAGGATGGTTTGACTTATACCTATAAAATCCGTAAAGATGCTAAATGGTATACTTCAGAAGGTGAAGAATACGGCGATGTGACAGCTCAGGACTTCGTGACGGGTCTCAAGCATGCGGCTGATAAAAAATCTGAAGCCCTTTACCTTGTGCAACAATCTGTAAAAGGCTTGGATGACTATGTGACTGGTAAGACAACTGACTTCTCTACTGTTGGTGTCAAAGCAGTTGATGACCACACTCTCCAATATACTCTGAACCAACCTGAACCACAGTGGAATTCAAAAACAACTTCACAAGTTCTTTGGCCAGTTAACGCAGATTTCCTTAAGAAACAAGGGGACAAATTCGGTCAATCTACTGACCCATCTTCTATCCTTTACAATGGACCATTCTTGATGAAGTCTATCACTGCTAAGTCTGCTGTTGAGTATCAAAAGAATGAAAACTACTGGGATAAAGAAAATGTCCATATTGACACAATTAAGTTGTCTTACTTTGATGGACAAGACCAAGATGCCCTTGCTCGTAACTTTAAAGACGGCGCTTACACAGTAGCTCGTCTCTACCCTACAAGCTCAAACTATGCTGGAGTAGAAAAAGACTTTAAGGACAACATCTACTTTACTGCACCAGCTGCTACTGTAAATGTGATGAGTATCAACCTCGACCGCCAAGGTTACAATCACACAAGTAAAACAACAGATGCTCAGAAGTCTGCTACTAAGAAAGCGATTCTTAACAAAGATTTCCGTCAAGCCTTGAACTTTGCTATCGACCGTAAGTCTTATTCAGCACAAGTTAATGGTGAAGAAGGTGCTCCTTACGCTGTTCGCAATACTTTTGTACCGCCAACCTTTGTTCAAGCCGGTGATAAGTCTTTTGGCGATCTAGTCGAAGAAAAAGTGGCTACATTGGGCGACGAATGGAAAGGTGTTAAACTTGAGGATGGTCAAGACGGACTCTATAATGCTGAGAAGGCAAAAGCAGAGTTTGCAAAAGCAAAAGCTGCCTTACAAGCAGAGGGAGTTGAATTCCCAATCCATCTAGATCTTCCAGTTTCTCAAACATCGAAACCAATGATCAACCGTGCTCAATCCCTTAAGCAATCTGTTGAAAAGGCTTTGGGATCTGAAAATGTGGTGGTAGATATCCAACAAATGTCAGAAGATGATCTCTTCAATATTACTTACTACGCACCAAATGCTGCCGCTGAAGATTGGGATATTTCAATCCTCGTTAGCTGGGGTCCTGACTATCAAGATCCATCAACATACACAGACATTCTGAAAACTTCAGCAGCTGAAACAACAAAAACCTACCTTGGCTTTGAAGGAGCAGATAATGCTGCAGCTAAGCAAGTTGGTTTAGATGAATATGACCGCTTGGTAGATGAAGCTGGTAAAGAGACTTCAGATATTGCTACTCGTTACGAAAAATATGCAGTGGCTCAAGCTTGGTTAACAGATAACTCTATTATTGTTCCATTGATGGCAAATCAAGGAGCAGCACCATTTATCTCACGTATCGAGCCATTCTCAGGCGCTTATGCCCAAACAGGTAATAAGACAAGTTCTACTTACTTCAAACGTATTAAAGTGAAAGATGAAGTAGTAACGAAGAAAGACTACGAAGCAGCTCGTAAGAAATGGCTGAAAGAAAAAGAAGAGTCAAATGCGAAAGCACAAAAAGATCTCGAAAGTCATGTAGAATAAATCGTTCACTAGAACTTTCTCTAATAGCGAGAGAAAGTTCTTTTGAAATTTAAAGGAAACGATAAATGAAGAAATACATTTTTATGCGTATTTTACGCTCAATTGTGTCGATTTTCTTGGTAACGACCTTGACCTATACCATTATTTATACAATGGTTCCGAGAAGATTGATTTTCAAACAAGACCCGAACTACAATAAGATAGCCACAACCGAAGATAAAAAGACAAACTATGAAAATACAGTCTATGAGCGGATGGGTTATATTGACTATTATGATACAAAAGAGTTGCAGGAAAAAGCCAAGAAGGAAAATAAATCTGTGACTACTGAGGCAACCGATGAGAATAAAAAGATCTACGAAGCCTATGTTGAGAAACTTGGCAAAGGTTGGAAATTGTATCAATTCAAAGAAAGCAAAGAATTCTATGCTGTTCGTGAAGTTCCAGTTTACGAGCGCGTACTTGAGTTCTATGCTAATCTGATCCAGATTGATCATCCAAATGCGATTCAAGATGAGGAAAATCCAAATCTTGAGCGTTATATCCGTATCGAAAATGACCCGGCCATTGGTTGGTCAGTCGTAGGTTCTGGTACTCGTCATAAATATCTTCTATATTTTAATGGCCAATTCCCATTTGTTCACCAAAACTTTGTTAGTTTGAACCTAGGAAATTCTTATCCTACTTATGCGAATACGCCTGTATTGCAAGTTATTTCCCAAGGACAAGGACAAACAAAATCATCAGAAGTTCAATTCCCAACAGGTAAGAAAACTTCTGCTGTGGATATTTATTCTCGTACCTACAAGACTCCAAGTAAGGCAGACTCTCAAGATATTGCTAAATATGGCAAGGGAGATGCTTACACTGCAACCAAGAATAACTATCAAAACCCATCGATGATTGTCAGCTCATCTATTATTGGTCTGATTGGTGTGGCGCTTTCTTATTTGATTGCTGTTCCGCTTGGTTCTTATATGGCTCGTTTGAAAAATACTTGGTTTGATAGTATTTCAACAGGTGGCTTGACCTTCATGATGTCACTGCCAACCATCGCTCTTGTTTATATTGTTCGTTTGGCTGGTTCAGCTATTGGTCTTCCAGATTCCTTCCCAATTTTGGGAGCAGGTGACTGGCGTTCCTATGTTTTGCCATCGCTGATTCTTGGACTTCTAAGCGCACCTGTGACAGCTGTCTGGATTCGTCGTTATATGATTGACTTACAATCCCAAGACTTTGTTCGCTTTGCTCGTGCCAAAGGTCTTTCTGAGAAAGAAATTTCGAACAAGCACATTTTCAAGAATGCGATGGTGCCGTTGGTATCTAGTATTCCAGCTTCTATCGTTGGTGTTATTGCAGGTGCGACCCTGACAGAAACTGTCTTCGCCTTTCCTGGTATGGGTAAAATGCTGATTGATTCTGTTAAGGCATCAAATAACTCAATGGTGGTTGGTCTTGTATTTATTTTCACCTGTCTTTCAATTTTTGCCCTCTTAGTTGGTGATATCTTGATGACAATGCTTGACCCACGTATTAAATTAACATCTAAAGGAGGTAAATAATGGCTACAATTGATAAAAGTAAATTCCAATTTGTCAAACGTGACGATTTTGCCTCTGAAACGATTGATGCTCCGGCTTATTCATACTGGCGCTCTGTTATGCGTCAGTTCTTGAAAAAGAAATCAACGACGATCATGTTAGGGATTCTGATTGCCATCGTTTTGATGAGTTTCATTTATCCAATGTTTTCGAATTTCGATTTCAATGATGTCAGCAAGGTAAATGACTTTAGTATGCGTTATATCAAACCAAATGCTGAACACTGGTTTGGTACAGACAGTAATGGTAAATCTTTGTTTGACGGTGTTTGGTTCGGTGCTCGGAATTCTATTCTGATTTCGATTATCGCAACACTCATTAACCTGATTATCGGAATCATTATTGGTGCTATCTGGGGAATTTCCAAAGCAGTTGACCGTGTCATGATGGAAGTCTACAATATCATTTCAAATATTCCAGCCCTCTTGATAGTCATTGTCTTGACTTACTCTATCGGTGCTGGTTTCTGGAACTTGATCTTCGCCATGACCATCACTGGCTGGGTAGGAATTGCGTATACGATCCGTATTCAAATTATGCGTTACCGTGATTTGGAGTATAACTTGGCATCGCGTACCTTGGGAACTCCAACATATAAGATTGTGACCAAGAATATCATGCCCCAGTTGGTATCTGTTATTGTGACGACAACTTCTCAAATGCTTCCAAGCTTTATCTCTTACGAGGCATTCCTATCCTTCTTTGGGCTTGGTCTTCCTGTAACAGTACCAAGTTTGGGACGCTTGATTTCCGACTATTCACAAAACGTAACAACTAATGCTTACCTTTTCTGGATTCCATTGACAACCTTGATCTTGGTATCCCTGTCCTTCTTCGTAGTTGGTCAAAACTTAGCTGATGCAAGTGATCCACGGACACATAGATAGGAGTAAATATGACAAAAAATAAAAATGTAATATTGACTGCTCGCGATATTGTCGTGGAATTTGACGTTCGTGACAGAGTATTGACTGCCATTCGAGGCGTTTCCCTTGACCTAGTTGAAGGTGAAGTTCTAGCTCTGGTTGGAGAATCTGGCTCCGGTAAATCTGTTTTGACAAAAACATTTACTGGAATGTTGGAAGAAAATGGCCGTGTAGCGCAAGGAACGATTGATTACCGAGGAACTGATTTGACTGCCCTAAAGAGCAACAAGGACTGGGAACCCATTCGTGGTGCCAAAATTGCGACTATTTTCCAAGATCCGATGACTAGTCTAGATCCGATTAATACAATCGGAAGTCAAATTACCGAAGTTATCATAAAACACCAAGGAAAAACAAGCAAAGAAGCCAAAGAAATGGCAATCGACTACATGACTAAAGTTGGAATTCCAGACGCTGAAAAACGTTTTGAAGAGTATCCATTCCAATATTCTGGTGGGATGCGTCAACGGATTGTTATCGCGATCGCCTTGGCTTGCCGTCCAGATATTCTGATCTGTGATGAGCCAACAACAGCTCTCGATGTGACGATTCAAGCCCAAATTATTGACTTGCTCAAGTCATTGCAGGCAGAATACCATTTTACGACTGTCTTTATCACCCACGACCTTGGTGTTGTAGCAAGTATTGCTGATAAAGTGGCGGTTATGTATGCTGGCGAAATCGTTGAATATGGAACGGTTGAAGAAATCTTCTACGATCCAAAGCATCCATATACATGGAGCCTGCTGTCTAGCTTGCCGCAGTTAGCTGAAGCAAATGGTGAACTTTACTCGATTCCAGGTACACCACCATCACTATACACTAGCATTAAAGGGGATGCTTTTGCACTTCGTTCGGACTATGCAATGACTATTGATTTCGAAGAAAAAGCTCCTGCCTTTCAGGTTTCCGATACGCACTGGGCTAAGACCTGGCTCTTGCACGAAGATGCACCAAGGGTTGAGAAGCCAGCTATTATCGAAAACCTTCATGATAAAATTCGTTCAAAAATGGGCTTCAATCACTTAGAAGCTTAGGAGGAAGGAAATGACTGAAAAATTAGTTGAAATTAAAGATTTAGAAATTTCCTTCGGCGAAGGAAGTAAGAAATTCGTAGCTGTAAAAAATGCTAATTTCTTTATCAATAAAGGAGAAACTTTTTCCTTAGTAGGTGAATCTGGTTCTGGGAAGACAACCATCGGCCGTGCTATCATTGGCTTGAACGATACCAGTGCAGGCGACATCTTATACGAAGGTAAAAAGATCAACGGGAAGCAATCTAAAGCAGAGGAAGCTGAATTGATCCGTAAGATTCAGATGATTTTCCAAGACCCAGCTGCCAGCTTAAATGAGCGTGCGACGGTTGACTATATCATTTCAGAAGGCCTTTATAACTATCATCTTTTTGAAAATGAAGAAGACCGCCAGCAAAAGGTTAAGAATATCATTCGTGAAGTTGGTCTTTTAGCTGAGCATTTGACACGCTATCCCCACGAATTTTCTGGTGGTCAACGTCAGCGGATTGGAATTGCTCGTGCCTTAGTCATGGAGCCAGATTTCGTCATTGCGGATGAGCCAATCTCTGCCTTGGACGTTTCCGTCCGTGCGCAAGTCTTAAATCTTTTGAAAAAATTCCAAAAAGAACTTGGCTTGACCTATCTCTTTATCGCCCATGACCTATCGGTAGTTCGTTTTATTTCAGATCGAATCGCTGTTATCTATAAAGGTGTTATCGTCGAGGTTGCAGAGACAGAAGAGTTGTTTAACAACCCTATCCACCCTTATACGCAGTCCCTTTTGTCTGCTGTGCCGATTCCAGACCCAATTTTGGAGCGCAAAAAGGTTTTAAAGGTTTACGATCCAGAGCAGCATGACTACTCAGTGGATCAACCTAGCATGGTTGAGATCCGTCCTGGTCACTATGTCTGGGCTAATCAGGCAGAAGCTGACCGCTATAAAAAAGAATATAAATGAAAAAGAAGCTGTAGAAACATGGAATTGAATGTTTCTCGGCTTTTTTTATTGTTATTTCAGCAAATTTATGGAAATATACGCAATCGCTTGCATGCTAAAATTTTACCTTATTCTATATATTATTCCACTAAATATAGGAAAAAGTCCCAAAATAATTTTTATAAAAGCCTTTACAAAATTAAAAATAGTGGTATAATAGTATCATTCAATGCAAACGATTTCATCAAGGGGTGGTTTGTGAAAATATAAGGAGGTCTGGATGATGAAAGATTCATTCAAAAACATTTTTAGCTTTGAATTTTGGCAAAAATTCGGTAAAGCTTTGATGGTGGTTGTTGCGGTTATGCCCGCAGCAGGATTGATGATCAGTATTGGTAAGTCAATTCCGATGATCAATCCTGAACTAGGTATTCTAGTTACTACTGGTGGCGTTTTAGAACAAATTGGTTGGGGGGTTATCGGTAACCTGCATATCCTCTTTGCTCTTGCTATTGGAGGTAGCTGGGCGAAAGAACGTGCTGGTGGTGCCTTTGCGGCAGGTTTATCCTTCATTTTGATTAACCGTATCACTGGGGTTATGTTTGGTGTATCAAGCGATATGCTGAAAGATTCTAAAGCAGTGGTTAGCACTTTCTTAGGAGGAAGCATCAAGGTTTCTGATTACTTTATCAGTGTTCTTGAGTCTCCTGCTTTGAATATGGGGGTTTTCGTCGGAATCATCGCAGGTTTTGTCGGAGCAACAGCTTATAACAAATATTACAACTTCCGTAAATTGCCAGATGCTTTGTCATTCTTTAATGGTAAGCGTTTTGTACCATTCGTTGTTATCTTGCGTTCAGCAATCGTAGCAATTGTTTTGTCATTCGTATGGCCAGTTGTTCAATCAGGTATCAACAACTTTGGTGTTTGGATTGCAAATTCACAAGATACTGCACCAATCCTAGCACCATTCATCTATGGTACTTTAGAACGTCTCTTGCTTCCATTTGGTTTGCACCACATGCTGACTATCCCAATGAACTATACTCAACTTGGGGGAACTTATGAAGTATTGACTGGTGCTGCTAAAGGAACTCAAGTATTTGGACAAGATCCACTTTGGTTGGCTTGGGCAACTGACTTAGTTGGTACTAAGACAGCTGATCCTACTAAGTACCAATATTTGCTTGATACATTCCATCCAGCCCGCTTCAAAGTTGGACAAATGATCGGTTCATTTGGTATCCTTATGGGTGTTGCCGCAGCTATTTACCGCAATGTAGATGCTGACAAGAAGCACAAGTACAAAGGTATGATGATTGCGACTGCTTTAGCAACCTTCTTGACGGGGGTTACTGAACCAATCGAGTACATGTTCATGTTCGTTGCAACACCGCTGTATATCATCTATGCTTTTGTACAAGGTGCTGCATTTGCAATGGCTGACATCGTTAACCTTCGTGTACACTCATTCGGATCAATCGAATTCTTGACTCGTACTCCAATGGCAATCAATGCTGGTTTGGGTATGGATGTCATCAACTTTATCTGGGTTACAATTCTCTTTGCAGTGATCATGTACTTCATTTCTAACTTCATGATCAAGAAATTCAACTATGCAACTCCAGGACGCAACGGTAACTATGAAACAGCAGAAGGTTCAGATGAAGTTTCTTCATCAGAATCTGGTAATGGTAAAGTTGCTGCAGCTTCTCAAGCCGTTAATGTTATCAATCTTCTAGGTGGTCGCGCTAATATCGTTGATGTAGATGCATGTATGACTCGTCTGCGTGTAACTGTCAAGGATGCTGAAAAAGTTGGAACAGTAGAACAGTGGAAAGCTGAAGGCGCTATGGGCTTGGTTATGAAAGGCCAAGGCGTTCAAGCTATCTACGGACCAAAAGCTGACGTTCTTAAATCGGATATCCAAGACTTGTTGGATTCAGGAGAAGTAATTCCTGAAACTCTACCAAGTCAAAAAGCTGAGTCTGCAGCTGCAGCAGTTAGCTACAAAGGTGTGACAGAAGCAATCGAAACAGTTGCTGAAGGTGAAGTTGTCAAGTTGGAAGATGTTAAAGATCCAGTCTTCTCACAAAAAATGATGGGTGACGGATTTGCGGTTGAACCAGCAAATGGCAAGATCTATTCTCCAGTAGCTGGTAAAGTGACAAGCGTCTTCCCTACAAGACATGCTCTAGGTCTTTTGACTGAATCTGGTCTCGAGGTTCTTGTTCATATCGGTTTGGATACTGTTAGCCTTGAAGGCAAACCTTTTGAAGTACATGTAGCAGAAGGACAAACCGTTGCTGCAGGTGATCTATTGGTAACAGCAGATTTGGCGGCTATTAAAGAAGCGGGTCGTGAAACAACTACTATCGTTGTCTTCACAAATGCTCCAGCAATCAAATCAGTAGCAGTTGAGAAATTCGGTAAAGTCGCTCCTAAGACAGTTGTGGCTAAAGTAGAATTGTAAGATAGAAAAGAGAAATCATGGCAAAATTCCTGACTTTAAATACTCATAGTTGGATGGAAGAAGAGCAAGAAAGCAAGCTAAATCAGCTAGCTGAGCGTATTCTTCAAGAAAAATATGACGTCATTTGCCTGCAGGAAGTCAATCAATTAGTGGAGTCTGAACAGGTTGTTCAGGCTCCCTTCTATTATGCGGTAGATGGCGCCATTCCGATTCATCAGGATCACTATGCCCTGTGTCTGGTTGAAAAGCTAGCTGAGGCAGGTCTGGACTATTACTGGTCTTGGGCTTATAATCATATTGGTTTTGATATTTACAATGAAGGGGTTGCAATTCTGTCCAGAAAGCCCCTGAAGGCAAGAGAGCTCTTGGTGTCTGATGTCAATGATCCAAGTGACTACCATACGCGTAAAGTCTTACTGGCAGAAACAGAGCTTGATGGTCAACTCATCACGGTTGCTTCCTGTCACTTGTCTTGGTGGGATAAGGGTTTCCAAGGAGAGTGGGCTAAGTTTGAATCTGAACTCTTACAAGTTGAGACTCCGCTAGTTCTCATGGGTGATTTTAACAATCCCGTTGATTACGAAGGCTATCAGCACATTATCCAAAGTCCACTTGCTCTCCAAGACAGCCATAAGGTGGCTGACCAAACGATTGGTACAGCGACGGTTGAAGGTGATATTGCTGGATGGGCAGGAAACAAAGATGCTCTAAAAATTGATTATATCTTTACAAGTAAAGATTTCAATATTGAAAGATCTGCTGTTGTTTTTGATGGACAACGTGGTCCAGTCGTTAGTGACCATTTTGGCTTGGAAGCACAAGTCCATTTCTAAGCTTATCTGAACAATAGAAATAAACTAGAAAAATCGTTTTAAGTGTTTGTTTTAGTTAAACAGCATTTGAAGCGATTTTTTTGCTTTTTAGAGGAAAAGTGCAAAGAAGTCTAGAGACTAGAAATTCTGCTGGTTAAGATAGGATAATCTTTGTATTTCATGCCTCAGACGGAGGTTTTTTTGTTTAATTTTGTTACAATAGAGATGTAAGGAAGGGAATAGCTATGTGGAAAGTTCAATTATTCATCTTCGTTGAGGCAATTCTATTATCAATGGCGCTGGTTACCATGCTGGCTGCCGATTTTTCGCGTGTTGTTCTCATCATGCTACTCTTTCTTTTGTTTTTATATTATTATTTCGGCAAGCAGAGAGGCAATTCGCTATTGGTCGCGACCATGATTGTCTTCTTTTTCATTGTCATGCTCAATCCTTACGTCATAGCCGCTGTGCTCTTTGCCTTGATTTACGGCATGATTGTAGCCTATCCTTATCTGTACAAGGAAAATCAGGAGACTCATCTTTTCTTTGAAGATGCGACCGAAGTTCGGGCTGAAAAAAATCGTTGGTTGGGGGATTTGCAGCATTTTTCAAAGGATGACTGCCAGTTTCATGATATCAACCTTTTGAGAATGATGGGAAAGGATACCATCCATTTAGAGGATGTCATTGTGGTTAATCATGATAATGTGATTGTGATTCGCAAGGGCTTTGGGGATACCAAGATCGTCATTCCTTTGGATGTGGAAATTCAGCTTCAGATCAATACCCTATACGGAGACTTGAATTTTTTAAATCATCCGCCACGCAAGCTGCGCAATGAAACGATTTCTCTGACAACGCCTGACTATAAGCGAGCCAGTAAAACTGTAAAAATTGTCTTGGTCAGCTTTTTAGGAAATGTGGAGGTTGTTAGAAAGTGAAAAAAACAAGTTATTTGCTTATTTTCCTCTATACCTTCTTCGTTTTAGGGATTATCTTTCACTACATTTTTAATCTTTTTAATTTAGAATGGCAAAAGCTGCTGAATAATCTGGATTTGCTCCAGTCCTTTGCTTTCTTTGTTCTGGTTCTTGGCTTAGCGTTGACTATTTTCTTGGTCGCTGCTGCGCGCTTTCTTCAGCACCTGTCTCTTTCTCAAGTTCAAAAGAATTTAAAAGCTATTTTAGAAAGTAGTGACATACAAGAAACCGGGCAGTTGGAATTGGACGATTCTCTCATCCGCTTAAAAGAAAAGGTGGATAGTCTAACCGAAAATTTGCAGAAATCTGAGAATCAGGCCTTGCAGGCGGAAGAAAAGATTATTGAAAAAGAACGCAAGCGGATTGCTCGCGACTTGCATGATACGGTCAGTCAGGAGCTATTTGCTGCTAATATGATTCTCTCAGGTGTCGCTGGGAATGTGGAGCGTCTTGATAAAGACAATCTCCAGCAACAGTTAAAGGGAATCGCTGACATTCTGGATACAGCACAAAAAGATTTGCGGATCTTGCTCTTACATTTACGGCCGACAGAGTTGGAAAATCGGACCTTGGTAGAGGGCATGAATGTCTTAATCAAAGAGTTGACAGATAAGTCGGACTTGACTGTCCAGTTTAAGCATGAGGTGGTCAGCCTGCCCAAGCAGATAGAGGAGCATATTTTTAGGATTATCCAAGAAATCATCAATAATACCTTGCGCCATGCTCAGGCCAGTCGTCTGGACATCTATCTCTATCAGACGCCAAATAGGCTCAAACTCAAGGTTTCTGATGACGGAATCGGTTTTGATCCGGCTAGTTTGGCTGACATGAGTTATGGTTTGAAAAATATTGAAGATCGAGTGCATGATATGGCTGGCACCTTGAAGATTCTGACGGCTCCCAAAAAAGGAGTTTCTATCGAAATCAGTGTTCCATTGTTAGAAGGGGAAAAGGATGAGAATATTACTAGTGGATGACCATCAAATGGTCAGATTGGGCTTGAAAAGCTTTTTTGAATTACAGGACGATATTGAAGAAGTGACAGAGGCTACCAATGGTAGAGAAGGTGTCGAAAAGGCTTTGGAAAGCCGTCCAGATGTGATTATGATGGATATTGTTATGCCAGAGATGAGTGGCATTGATGCTACTTTGGCTATCTTGAAAGAATGGCCAGAGGCAAAAATTTTGATTTTAACGTCCTATCTGGACAATGAAAAAATCTATCCTGTCTTGGATGCGGGTGCTCGTGGCTATATGTTGAAGACTTCTAGTGCGGATGAAATTCTCCACGCCGTCAGAAAGGTTGCAAAGGGTGAATTTGCCATTGAAACAGAAGTCAGCAAGAAGGTAGAATATCATCGGAATCATATAGAGCTTCACGAGGATTTGACAGCGCGGGAGCGGGATATTTTGGGGCTTCTAGCCAAGGGCTATGAAAACCAGCGGATTGCTGACGAGCTCTTTATTTCCTTGAAAACGGTCAAGACGCATGTGTCCAATATTTTGTCTAAGCTAGAAGTGAGCGATCGGACTCAGGCAGTTGTCTATGCTTTTCAGCATCACCTTGTTCCGCAAGACGACTTTTAATGATATAATAGAGAAGATTAAATTGAAAGAGGAAGATATGAAGACAAAATTAAAATATAAGGCGAAAAAGATTAAGATTGTTTTCTTTGATATCGATGATACTTTGCGTGTCAAGGAAACAGGCTTCATCCCAGAGTCGATCAAAGTTGTATTTAAGCAGCTGAGAGAAAAGGGAATTCTGACAGGAATTGCTTCTGGTCGTGGCATTTTTGGAGTTGTTCCAGAAATTCGTGACTTGGATCCTGATTTTTTTGTCACCTTGAATGGGGCTTATGTTGAAAATAGAAAAGGCGAAGTCATTGCAAAAACGGTCATTCCGCAAGAATGCGTGGAATCCTACATTTCCTGGACCAAGGAAGTGGGAATTGAGTACGGTTTGGTAGGCAGTCACGAAGCGGCTTTGTCTGTTCGTAATCCTATGATTTCGTCAGCAATTGATATCATTTATCCAGATCTGGCTGTCAATCCTGATTTTTACCAAGATCATGAAATCTATCAAATGTGGACTTTTGAGGATGTAGGTGACAGTTTGCAGTTGCCAGAAGATTTGGCCGAGTCTCTTCGTATGGTACGTTGGCATGAGCATTCATCGGATGTCGTACCGAAAGAAGGTTCAAAGGCAGCTGGCGTTGCTAAGGTCGTAGAGCACCTAGGCTTCAAACCAGAAAATGTTTTAGTTTTTGGCGACGGACTCAATGATTTAGAATTATTTGACTATGCAGGGCTCAGTATTGCTATGGGAGTTTCCCATGAGGAATTGCAGAAAAAGGCTGATTTTGTCACAAAAACGGTCGAAGAAGACGGCATCTTTGACGCCTTGGAGCAATTGGGCATGGTAGAGAAAGAATTGACCTTCCCACAGCTCCATCTTGATGAGGTTCAAGGTCCAATTGCAAAGATCAAGACAAATCATGGTGAACTGAAGATTCAACTCTTCCCAGACCAAGCACCCAAAACAGTTGCCAACTTTATCGCCTTATCAAAGGATGGCTACTATGACGGAGTAATCTTCCACCGAGTTATCAAAGATTTTATGATTCAGGGGGGCGATCCGACAGGTACTGGTATGGGCGGAGAGTCTATCTACGGCGAGCGCTTTGAAGATGAGTTTTCACCGGAACTTTATAACATTCGTGGTGCCCTATCAATGGCGAATGCGGGACCAAATACCAATGGCAGTCAGTTCTTTATTGTCCAAAATAGCAGTCTTCCTTATTCAACCAAGGAATTGACCCGGGGAGGATGGCCGAAGCCAATCGCTGAAGTTTATGCTAGCAAGGGCGGGACACCGCATTTGGACCGTCGACATACTGTGTTTGGTCAACTGGTGGATGAGGCATCTTATGAAGTTTTGGATAAAATTGCAGCGGTTGAAACAGCTTCAATGGATAAACCACTTGAGGATGTTGTCATTGAGACGATTGAGGTTATAGACTAATGAAAATCGGAGATAAGTTAAAGGGTAAAATTACAGGAATTCAGCCCTACGGTGCCTTTGTCGAACTAGAAAGCGGTCTGGTCGGTCTCATTCATATTTCTGAGATTCGGACGGGCTATATTGACAATATTCACGATATTTTGAAAATTGGTGATCAGGTTCTTGTGCAGGTAGTAGATTATGATGAGTTTTCTGGTAAGGCCAGCCTGTCAATGCGCACTTTAGAGGAAGAAAAACATCGTTTACCGAGACGACATCGCTTTTCAAATGATCGTTGTAAAATTGGATTTGCGCCCTTAGGTAAGCAATTGCCAATCTGGATAAGGGAAGCCAAAGCTTTTCTGAAAGAACAAAAAGAGTAAAAAATTCCTACCCAAACGGGTAGGAATTTTGTTAACTATTTTCACGATTAAGCGTCAAATTCGTAGAGAGCGGTAGATAGGTAGCGTTCTCCGTTATCAGGTGCTAGGGCAAGGACTTTCTTGCCAGTTCCTAGTTTTTTAGCGACTTCGATGGCTGCAAAAATAGCTGCAGCAGATGAAATTCCGACTAGGAAACCTTCCTGACCACCAATATGGCGTCCTAACTCTAGCGCTTGATCAGAAGTCACGCGGACAATACCATCATAGGCTGCTGTATCCAAGGTTTCTGGAATGAATCCAGCTGAAAGTCCTTGGATTTTGTGAGGACCTGGTTTCTCACCAGAAAGGATAGCAGATTCGTCTGCTTCAACCGCATAGATTTGGACATTTGGATTCGCTTTTTTAAGAGCATGAGAGACACCAGAGATAGTCCCACCAGTTCCGACACCACCGACAAAAGCGTCCAGTCCAGTTTCACCGAAAGCAGCGATAACTTCTGCTCCTGTTGTTCGTTCGTGAACCTCTGGATTAGCCGGATTGTTAAACTGCAGTGGCAACCAGCCATTTCGTTCTTTCGCGATTTCTTCTGCCTTGGCAATAGCCCCTTTCATTCCTTCGCTACCCGGAGTCAAAACTAGCTCTGCCCCATAAGCTTGGATAATCTTGCGGCGCTCCACACTCATGGTTTCTGGCATTACAATGACAACCTTGTAGCCTTTAGCAGCCCCAACCCATGAAAGACCAATACCGGTATTTCCGCTGGTTGCTTCAACGATAGTATCGCCAGGCTTGATAAGGCCATCGCGTTCAGCTGCCTCAATCATGCTGAGAGCAATCCGGTCTTTGACAGAAGAGCCAGGGTTGAAGGCTTCTAACTTGACATAAACCTCAGCTGCTCCTTCAGGAACGATATTATTAAGTTTAACAATTGGCGTTCTTCCAACTAATTCTGTGATATTTTGATAAATGTTTGCCATTTTTCCTACCTCAATACTTTAATGAGACTAGTATAAGCTGAAAGTGGCACTTTGTAAAATATAAAAAAGCTATGACCACGATAAAAATTCTTTATCACTAAGCCTAGCTGTTAAGATTATTCAACTGTTAAAGGAATTTCAATCTCGCGCAAACCTTGATCATCAATTTGGATTTTGCCATTGAAAAACTCAACTAATTTCTGAACTAGTGGTTCTTTTTCCTGCTTGTCAATATAGATGGTTGTGGCCACTAGATCTGTGAACTCTGTATCGAATTCGATCAGATCTTCAGCTTTTAAAAAGTTATCGAAGTTTTGGTACTGGCTGTAAGACATTTTAAGACGCAAACCGGCCTGTTCCTTGATTTCGATCAGACCAATTTCTTTGATTGCCCAGGCGACGCTGCTTGCATAAGCCCGAATGAGCCCACCAGCTCCTAGCTTAATCCCACCAAAATAGCGCGTGACCACAAAGCAGACATTGGTCACCTGGTGATTTTCCATGACACCGAGCATGGGGACGCCCGCTGTACCGCTGGGCTCGCCGTCATCACTGGTTCGTTTGATTTCACTTTTCTCCCCGACAATAAAAGCAGAGCAATTATGAGTGGCTTTATAGTGCTCTTTTTTGATGGCAGCAATAAAATCTCTGGCTTCCTCTTCTGAGTAAACGCGCTTGGCGTGGCAAATGAAGCGGGATTTTTTAATTTCTTCTTGGGCTTGGCCGTCTTGTCTAATTGTTCTATATTCCATAGTTTTATTGTACACAAAAAGATGGATTTTTCCAAAAGTTTTACGAATAAAAAAGTATGTTAGAAAGAAAAGATTGCCTAGGTAGGATATTTACAAAAGATCAGCTCAGTCCCGAACTGCGTATGCAGGCTCAGCAGCTACCCAGTATGCGAGAGGAAAGGAGAAAGTTGTTTTGCGGCCGCTGTGGCTCTCAAGTAGACAAGGAGAACTACCAGCTACCTGTCAATGCCTACTATTGTAGGGAATGCGTGATTTTGGGGCGAGTTCGGAGTGATCAAGAACTCTACTATTTTCCGCAGGAAGATTTTCCAGAAAATCAGGTACTCAAGTGGCAGGGACAATTAACAGCCTTTCAAGCGAAAGTTTCTCAGGGACTGTTAGAGTCAGTTGCTCAAAAACAGAATAGCCTAGTCCATGCAGTGACTGGGGCGGGCAAAACGGAAATGATTTATCAGGTGATTGCAGAAGTGATTGATCGTGGAGGTGCCGTTTGCCTAGCCAGCCCTCGGATTGATGTCTGTTTGGAGCTTTATCGCCGGCTCAAGCTGGATTTTGCCTGCCCGATTTCGCTTTTGCATGGGGAATCCGAGCCATATTTTCGTAGTCCCTTGGTCATTGCCACCACTCATCAGCTTCTTAAATTTTATCGAGCTTTTGATTTGCTGATTGTGGATGAAGTAGATGCTTTTCCTTATGTGGACAATCCTGTGCTCTACCATGCTGTGGAGCAGTCGGTCAAGGAGGAGGGAACGACAATTTTCTTAACTGCCACTTCGACGGATGAGTTGGATAAAAAAGTCCAAAAAGGAGAACTAAAACGCCTTAGTCTTCCTCGCCGCTTCCATGGCAATCCTTTGATTGTGCCCCAAAAAGTTTGGATGGCGGATTTTCAAAAATATCTAGCGAAAAAGAAATTGCCGCCTAAACTGAAAAAGTATATCGAGAGACAGAGAAAAACAGGCTTTCCCTTACTGATCTTTGCCTCGGAAATCAAAAGAGGTCAGGAATTTGCGCAAGTTTTGGAGGAGATATTTCCAGCGGAAAGAGTCAGATTTGTGGCTTCGACAACTGAAAATCGTTTAGAAATCGTTGAAGAGTTTCGCAAACGAGAAATTACTATTTTGGTTACGACAACCATCTTAGAGCGTGGCGTGACCTTTCCCTGTGTAGATGTCTTTGTTCTAGAAGCTAACCATCGTCTCTTTAGCCGTAGCGCCTTGGTGCAGATTTCTGGCCGAGTGGGACGTAGCATGGAGCGACCGACGGGAGATTTATTCTTTTTTCACGACGGCACCACGCGTTCAATCGAAAAAGCGATTCGTGAAATCAAACTGATGAACAAGGAGGCTGGCCTATGAAAAATTGCCTGTTATGCAGCCAAGTAGTCGAAGAAAATAGGACTTTTTCTTCCTTGATTTTATTGCAAAAAGAACAAAATACAATTTGTAACCATTGTCGAGCAGGATTTGAAATGATTTCCTCTATCCATTGCCCACGTTGCTGGAAGGAGGATGAAGCGAAAGTCTGCTCGGATTGTCAAAAATGGGAAGCGCAAGGCTATGTAGTTCAGCATCAGGCCTGTTTTCTTTATAATGATTTGATGAAGGATTTCTTCAGCAAATACAAGTTTCAAGGAGATTATCTTCTGAGATTTGTGTTTGCGGAAGTTCTCAAAAAAAGTCTCAGAAACTTCAAAAAATATACTTTAGTTCCTATTCCAGTCAGTCCTGAAAAATACCAAAATCGAGGTTTTAATCAGGTGAAAGGCTTCTTGCAAGCAGCTGGCTTGCCTTATAAACATTTGCTTGAAAAGCAGGATGTGCTTGCCCAATCTAGTAAAAATCGCCAAGAACGTTTAAAAAGCCAGCAATGTTTTACATTGTCAAAAGATGTCCTTCTGCCAGAAAAAATTCTTCTGATAGACGATGTGTATACGACTGGAAAAACCTTACAATTGGCTCGAGAATTATTGCTGGAAGCAGGTGTGAAAGAAGTTTTGACATTTTCACTCGCAAGATAAGAAAATATTTGCAAAAAAGGAATGAAAGCGTTATAATGATATTGTAAATAAAACATTTATGTTTAGAAAGAAGGTACTTATATGCTTAAATATAGTATCCGTGGTGAAAACCTAGAAGTAACTGATGCTCTCCGTGACTACGTAGTTTCTAAACTTGAGAAGATTGAGAAGTATTTCCAAGCAGAGCAAGAACTTGATGCACGGGTAAATTTGAAAGTGTACCGGGAGAAGACGGCGAAAGTCGAAGTAACCATTCCTCTTGGTTCTATTACCCTTCGGGCAGAAGATGTTTCGCAAGATATGTACGGATCTATCGATCTAGTTATCGATAAGATTGAACGTCAGATTCGTAAGAATAAGACAAAGATTGAAAAGAAAAATCGGAACAAGGTTGCAACTAGCCAGTTGTTCACTGATGCTCTAGTAGAAGAAGCTGATGCAGCATCTTCTAAAGTAGTACGTTCTAAGCATATTGATTTGAAACCAATGGATCTAGATGAAGCTATTTTGCAAATGGATTTGTTGGGACATGACTTCTTCATCTACACAGATGTTGAAGATAGTACAACGAATGTTATCTATCGTCGTGAAGATGGAGATATCGGTTTGTTAGAAGTTAAATAATGTAGAAAAGCCGTCCAATTTGGATGGCTTTTTCTTGTAGGGAAAGCTCTCGCTCATTCTACTTCAAAGAACGTTTACGAATAAAGAAATTCTATTTCGTTTTTATAGCTATCCTATGGTATAATAAAGGGATAAATGTTAGGTGGTAGGTATGGCTAAATTAATTCCTGGTAAAATTCGAACGGAAGGAATTGCCCTCTGTGACAGCAAAAAAGTCGAAATTCTTGACGTCAAAGATTCCTTTTTATACACGCGCGTGGATCAGTACAATCTACGCTATAGTCTGGATGATGATGCAGTTTTCTGCTCCTGTGATTTTTTTCAAAAGAAGAAGTACTGCGCCCATCTGGCTGCCTTGGAATATTTTTTGAAAAATGATTCGGCGGGTAAAGATCTGCTGGCGAAGATGACAGAAAAAGAGTCTTCTAGTCAAGAAGCCCAGAAATTGGTTTCTTTTGGTAGCCTTTTTTTGGATAAGATTTTGCTAGATAAATCCAGTCAACAAATGCGTTATGAGCTATCAGCGACTGGACAGGAAGATATTTACACAGGACAATTTTTATGGAGTCTGCGGATTAGTCGGTTGCCGGATGAGCGCTCTTATGTAGTGCGTGATATTTTGTCCTTTTTGAGAACCTTGAATAAGGGTGGGCATTATCAGATCGGCAAGAGTTACTATGAGCCTATTCGCATGGAGAATTTTGATGAAGCTAGTCAAGATTTGCTAGAATTTTTACGAGGCTTGGTGACGGATTATAAGGGGCAGGACTCTTCGTTGGTCTTTCCCAATGCTGGACGGCACCTTTATTTTCCAGCCAGTCTTTTTGAGGAAGGTGTGACTCGCTTGATGAATCTTGCTTCGTTCCGTTTGGAATATAGCTTCTATGATTATGCTGAGGTATTTTTCCAAGACTTGCATGAAGAAGCGGGAATTTATCAGTTTGAAGTACAAGAGCGGGAAAACTATTTTGAACTGCTGATATCAGAAAAGAATTATAAGCTGCTCTATGGAGGTCAATTTCTTTTTCATAATCGGACCTTCTATCAGCTGACGACTGAGCAGACCAAGTTAATCAAGGCATTACAGGAATTGCCAATTGAGCAGGAACGCGTCAAGCGCCTGCAGTTTGATGTGTCTGAGCAGTCCAAACTGGCAGTAAGCTTGCTCGAGTTCAAAAAAATTGGCCGTGTGACAGCACCTGAGCGACTGTTCATTCATGATTTTACCGTGAATTTCAATTTTTATTTAGGGACTGACAAGCAAGTATTGTTGGATCTTGTCTTTGAGTATGGTAGTCAGACTGTCACCAGTCGTGAAGAGCTGAGAAACCTACCCTTTGCCAGTAATTTTGAGCGAGAACAGCAAGTTTTTAAAGCAATGCTGGAGGCAGGTTTTGCAGATGATTTTATCAGCCAGCGTCCGCCTTTACGACCCGAAGAAATTTACCGCTTCTTCTCCGTCTTGATTCCACGCTTTAGAGCACTAGGCAATGTCTACTTGTCAGACGAGCTACTGGGTCTATCTCAAACAGAACCTCCGAAGGTTTCCATCAGTATTAATGGTGGGCTCTTGGATATTGGCTTTGATTTTACTGGTATCGACCAGTCTGAGGTAGATGATGTCCTAGATTCGCTGATGAGCCAAAAGGATTACTTTATCAGTAAGACGGGTCAAGTTGTGATTTTTGATGAGAATAGTAAGCGAATCAGCCAGACCTTGCAACAATTGAGAAGCAAACATTCTAAAAATGGGATTATCCAAACGCATAGCTTGGCTGCCTATCAACTCTCTGAATTGTTCAAAGATCAGGAAAGAGTTGCCTTGTCGCAGGATTTTCGCCAGCTGGCTTATGATTTGACCCACCCTGAGGATTTTCCTCTGCCTAAGCTGAAAGTTCAGGCAGAGCTTCGAGATTATCAAGAAACGGGTGTAAAATGGCTATCCATGCTGAATAAATATGGATTTGGTGGTATTCTAGCTGATGACATGGGCTTGGGAAAGACCCTTCAGACCATTTCTTTCTTGGCTGCTCATTTGTCTAAGTCTAAGAAAGTTTTGATATTGGCACCGTCGAGCCTGATTTACAATTGGAGTGATGAGTTTGCCAAATTTGCTCCAGACTTGGATGTGGCCGTTGTGTATGGACTGAAAAATGTCCGAGATGCTGTGATTGCAGAAGACCATCAGATTACCATTACCAGCTATGCTTCCTTCAGACAAGATGTGGAAGAGTATCAGGGACTTCACTTTGACTATTTGATATTGGACGAAGCACAGGTCATGAAGAATGACCAGAGCAAGATTGCTCAATATCTGAGAGCATTTGAGGTGGAGCGGACTTATGCCTTGTCTGGGACGCCGATTGAAAATCATCTCGGCGAGCTTTGGTCAATTTTTCAGATCGTCCTTCCGGGCTTATTACCAAGCAAGAAAGCTTTTTTGAAGATGCCTGCGGAAACAGTAGCGCGCTATATCAGACCCTTTGTCATGAGGCGTAAGAAAGAAGAAGTCTTGCAAGAACTTCCTGATTTGATTGAGGTTTCTTACCGTAACGAACTTGCAGACAGCCAGAAAACGATTTATCTAGCTCTGCTCAAGCAAATGCAGGAGCGAATTCTCCATGCAACAGAGGAGGAAATCAATCGTAGTAAAATCGAAATTTTGTCTGGTCTTATGCGACTCCGTCAAATCTGTGATACTCCCAAGCTTTTTATGGATGATTACGATGGGGAAAGCGGCAAGCTGGAAAGTTTACGTGAGCTGTTGGAGCAGATCCAAGACGGTGAACATCGTGTTCTGATATTTTCACAATTCCGTGGCATGCTGGATATTATCGAGCAAGAACTGAGCCAGATGGGAATGGAGTCCTTCAAAATTACAGGTTCAACTCCAGCAAAAGAACGTCAGGAGATGACCAAAGCCTTTAATCAAGGAGAAAGATCAGCCTTCCTGATTTCTCTTAAAGCTGGTGGTGTCGGTCTCAATCTAACTGGTGCAAATACTGTTATTTTAGTGGATCTTTGGTGGAATCCCGCAGTAGAAGCCCAAGCTATTGGTCGGGCTCATCGTATTGGGCAGGAACGGAATGTAAAAGTTTATCGTATGATTACACGGGGAACTATTGAAGAAAAAATTCAGGAATTACAGGACACTAAACGAAATCTAGTTTCAACGATTCTAGATGGTGCAGAGTCTCGCTCTAGTCTTTCGATGGAAGAAATTCGAGAAATTCTTGGAATTTCTTCTGAATCGCTTGAAAAATAGTTTGAATAGTTTATAATAATGAAGAGTTGAAAGGATATGCTATGACAAATACCAAATTTCCTATAATTGCTGATGACGAAATCATGTTGACAGAAATGCCGCACATGAATTTGTACGATGAGTTGGATCTGATTAGCAACATTAAAGGGGACTATCAGGACCGTAATTATTTAGAATGGATGCCGATTGCTAAGCCAGAAAATCCTGCTCATGCTGCTCCTAGTCAAACTGTAAGTAAAGCTAGAAAGAAGCAAGCTCCAGTTACGGACTTTAAAAAGCCAATTGATAAGAAAGATCCAGCTATTCGCTATGCTGAGCAAGCACGAGAGGAAGCTCGGGCTGATCTGAGGAAAAAACGTTCGGCTGCTTATTTGACGAGCAAGCTCCCAAATAAGGTTCGTAGTCGGAAAGTGGCACCTCCTTTTGAGGGAAATCCAGTTAAACCAACAGCCCCTTTCCAAAAGGAAAATCCGGGTGAGTTAACGAAGTTCAGTGATAAGCTAAAGCAAGATAACTACATATTAGCAGATGTTCAGTCTCAACCTCTCAGAGAAGTACCAACGAATCCAGAAAAAAAGAAAAAGAATAACTACGATTTTCTCAAAACCAGCCAAGTCTATAACAAGGGCAAGAAGCGAGAAAAACACAATAAGCATAAAAAAGCACAGGAATTGGACATCACCAAGTTGAGTTCAGATGCCCAAGGGCAATAAGGCTTCAGTTGTTTAAGATTTAAGGAGTAATCATGACGAAAACCTATCATTTTATCGGAATTAAGGGCTCAGGTATGAGCGCTTTGGCTTTGATGTTGCATCAGATGGGCCATAAGGTTCAAGGAAGCGATGTTGATAAATATTATTTCACTCAGCGTGGTCTGGAGCAGGCTGGGATTCCCATTTTGCCTTTCAATGAGAAAAATCTCCAGTCAGATTTTGAAATTATTGCCGGTAATGCCTTCCGTCCAGATAACAATGTGGAAATTGCCTATGCAGATGCCAATGGTATTAGCTACAAGCGCTACCATGAATTTTTGGGTAGCTTTATGCGTGACTTTGTCAGCTTAGGAGTAGCAGGTGCTCACGGGAAAACTTCTACAACGGGTATTCTTTCTCATGTTCTGTCTAATATCACAGATACTAGCTATCTAATTGGGGACGGTACAGGTCGCGGTTCTGCTAATGCCAAGTATTTTGTCTTTGAATCAGACGAGTACGAGCGTCATTTTATGCCTTATCATCCGGAATATTCGATCATCACCAATATTGACTTCGATCATCCAGATTATTTCACCAGCTTGGAAGATGTCTTTAATGCTTTCAATGATTACGCCAAGCAGATTACAAAAGGGCTCTTCGTTTATGGAGAAGACGAGCAACTACGCCGTATTACTTCAAATGCGCCGATTTACTACTATGGTTTTAAGGAAGAAGGCAACGACTTTGTTGCTCACGACCTTTTGCGTTCTACTAGTGGTTCAGGATTTAAAGTTTCTTTCCGTGGGCAAGAGCTGGGTGAGTTCCAGATTCCAAGCTTTGGCCGTCACAACATTATGAATGCGACAGCGGTCATCGGTCTCCTCTACATTGCAGGTATTGACTTGAATCTAGTAAGGGAACATCTCAAGACCTTTAGTGGGGTTAAGCGCCGCTTTACAGAAAAGATTGTCAACGACACAGTCATTATTGATGACTTTGCCCATCATCCAACGGAAATTATCGCGACTCTGGATGCAGCTCGTCAGAAGTATCCAAGCAAGGAAATTGTAGCCATCTTCCAGCCACATACCTTTACTCGGACCATTGCTCTCTTGGACGAATTTGCGGAAGCCCTCAATCAGGCTGACTCAGTCTATTTAGCCCAGATTTACGGATCTGCGCGTGAGGTGGATAAAGGCGATGTTAAGGTAGAAGATCTGGCTGAAAAGATTGTGAAGCGTGCCAAGGTTATTGATGTGGACAATGTTTCTCCACTTCTTGACCATGATAATGCAGTTTACGTCTTTATGGGAGCTGGAGATATCCAGACTTATGAGTATTCCTTTGAACGTCTCTTGTCCAATCTGACTAGCAACGTTCAGTAGGAGGCACCTGGATGGAAGCACCAATTCGAATCAGACAGGCCGACTTGAGTGACTGGGAGGAAATCCTTGCAATTGAGCAGCTGAATTTTCCAGCGGCAGAAGCGGCCAGTGCAGAAGTTCTCAAAGAGCGGATTGAACGCATCTCGGATACTTTTTTGCTGGCAGAGCTGCATGGTCAGCTTGCAGGCTATATTGTTGGACCAGCTGTTCAGGCGCGATATTTGACAGATGACCTCTTTAGCAAGGTGGGTGTTAATCCTTCAGAAGGTGGCTTCATTGCCGTCCAAAGTCTGTCCGTCCATCCTGATTTTCAGAGGCAGGGGATCGGAACCTTGTTGCTTGCAGCTCTCAAAGAGACAGCTATTCAGGAACATCGGCAGGGCATTAGCCTTACCTGCCATGATGAGCTGATACCTTATTATGAGATGAATGGCTTTGTCCACGAAGGGATTTCTGACTCAACTCACGGTGGGACTATCTGGTCAAATATGGTATGGGAAAATCCTGATTTTAAGGAGAAAGAATGATTATCCGTCAAGCTCAAATGGCTGACTTAGATGCCATTTATGCCATCGAATTGGAAAATTTTAGTCCAGAAGAGGCTATTAGTCGTGAAATACTGGCAAAGCACATTGAAAGGATTCCTTCAACTTTTTTGGTTGCAGAAAAAAGTGGCAAGATTTTGGGCTATTTAGAAGGTCCTGTCCGATCAGAACGCTATTTAAAAGATATCTCTTTTACAGAGGATGTTGAAGATTATAGCTATCTGGCTGGCGGATTTATCTCTGTGACTAGTCTATCTATTTCTAAAGAAGCACAGGGTTTAGGTGTAGGAAAAGCCTTGTTGAAAGCTATGAAGGAAATTGTGATTGCTGATGAACGCCACGGCATTAATCTCACTTGTCATGATTATTTGGTAGCCTACTATGAGCAACATGACTTTGTCAACGAAGGCCGTTCAGCCTCAACTTATGCAGATGAAGTATGGTTTGATATGGTTTGGGAAAATCCCCAGATATAACCTTCATAAATAATATAGTTTTAAAAGTCGGATATGATTGCATTTATCTGACTTTTAAGATATAATGTTAGGGATTATGAAGAAGGAGATCAAGTTTTTGACTGAAAATTCACAGGATAACGAAAAGACGCTGAGTTTTAAAGAGAAGATTTTGAATGAGTTGGCAACAGCCAATGGTACCCAAAATCACTCAGTTCAGGAAGAAGCGCAGCCTCTTTTAGGTAAAGAAATGGAATTGGCGGAGAGCTTGGAATCTCTCGTTTCTGCTGTTGAAAAATCTCATGAGGTTCTAGAGAAGGATACTTCAGTAGAGGAAGAACCTAATAAGATCAAAGTAGAAGAGCCAATGGGACAAAGCGAGCCTACTGTTCATACTCAGGCAGATGTGCTAGAAAATATAGTTCGTAATTCTACGATTTCGGAAGTTCCATCAAATGTTGATGAGCTAGGACAAGCTGATGTTGCTAAGAAGGAAAGTATAGAATCTGGAGAGGTTCAAACTTCTGTGCCTCATTCGGAAGCTTATCAAGAAAAGGCAGTACCAGTTGCAGGTGAGATAAAAGAAACAGTGTTAGCTGATTCAAACACTACAGATGAAAGAGAAGCTAAAAAAGACTTTTCTACTGCAGAACCAACGCTAAGCCGTAGAGATGTTGCTCATGGAAAGAAACGTTCACGTGTAGATCGTACCAATAGTAGTAAAAAGAAAAAACGTAAAAACGGTCTAGCCAATCGAATCGTGATGACAGTCTTGGTACTTTTCCTATTGGGCCTTGGTATTACTGGTTTTGTAGGATACAATTATGTCTCTTCAGCGCTGAAACCAGTAGATGCCAAATCAACAGAGTATGTGACAGTGGAAATTCCTGCCGGTTCTAGCACCAAACAAATCGGAGAGATTTTAGAAAAGAAAGGCCTGATTAAGAACGCTCAAGTCTTTAATCTTTATTCAAAAATCAGAAGTTATGGTAATTTCCAATCTGGCTACTATAATCTTCAAAAGAGTATGGACTTAGACACGATTGCTAAGCAATTACAAGAAGGTGGAACAGATACACCACAGCCTCCAGTTCTTGGTAAGATAACAATTCCTGAGGGATACACTTTGGAGCAAATTGCCGAAGCAACTACTGTCAATGCTGCAAAAACTGCGAACAAGAATACAAAAACACCATTCAGTAAGGAAGATTTTCTAAATAAAGCTCAAGATGAAGACTTTATTGCAAAAATGGCAGCTAAATATCCGCAGCTTCTAGCAACTTTGCCGAGCAAGGATAGTGGTGTTAAATATCGTCTTGAAGGTTATCTTTTCCCAGCTACTTATGATTATGGAAAAGAAACCACGATTGAAGAACTGATTGACCAAATGTTGGCTGCTATGAATACAAATCTATCGCAGTATTACTCAACAATTGAGTCTAAGAATCTGACGGTCAATGATGTTTTGACCCTCGCCTCTTTAGTTGAAAAAGAGGGTTCAACTGATCAGGATCGCAAAGATATTGCGAGCGTCTTTTATAATCGTTTGAACCAAGCTATGCCACTTCAGAGCAATATTGCGCTTCTTTATGCTCAAGGAAAACTTGGTCAAAAGACAACTCTTAAAGAAGATGCTGAAATTGATACAAATCTTGACTCGCCTTATAATGTGTACAAGAAGCAAGGTTTGATGCCTGGTCCAGTAGATAGTCCAAGTCTGTCTGCTATCGAAGCTACTATTAATCCAAGCAAGACAGAGTACTTGTATTTTGTAGCAAATGTGGAAACGGGGGCTGTATATTTTGCAAATACCTACGAAGAACACGCTAAGAATGTGGAAGAACACGTTAATAGCAAATTAAACCAATCAGGTGAAAGTTCTAACTAAATTATGTGGTTTTCCACATAATTTTGTTTTATCAAAAAAATAGAAAGAAGAGAGGAAATAAAGTAATGGCTGAAAAAACTTATCCTATGACCCTTGTAGAAAAGGAAAAATTAGAACAAGAATTAGAAGAATTGAAATTGGTTCGACGTCCAGAAGTAGTAGAACGCATTAAAATTGCTCGTTCTTACGGAGATTTATCAGAAAATAGTGAATATGAAGCAGCAAAGGACGAGCAGGCTTTCGTTGAAGGACAAATTTCAAGTCTGGAGACTAAAATTCGCTATGCTGTGATTGTTGATAGTGATTCGGTGGCTAAAGATGAAGTTGCCATCGGTAAAACTGTTACTATTCAAGAAGTCGGTGAAACTGAAGAAGAAGTATACATTATCGTTGGTTCAGCTGGTGCGGATGCCTTTGCGGGAAAAGTTTCAAATGAAAGTCCGATTGGTCAAGCATTGATTGGTAAGAAGACCGGTGATATTGCAACAGTAGAAACACCAGTTGGTAGTTATGACGTCAAAATCCTAAAAGTTGAAAAAACAGTCTAAGAAAGGTCGAGCACGCTCGGCTTTTTCTTTATCAATTTATGCTATAATATAGAACAAGCAAAGGAGATTGTATACTGATGGTTTTATCAAAAAAACGAGCACGCCATGTCATCGAGGAGATTATTGCCCTATTTCCTGATGCCAAACCGAGTTTAGATTTTAGAAATCATTTTGAGCTACTCGTGGCAGTCATGTTATCAGCTCAAACGACAGATGCTGCGGTTAATAAAGCTACACCAAATCTATTTTTAGCTTATCCTACTCCAGAAGCTATGGCAGCAGCATCCGAGGCAGATATTGCCAAGCACATTTCGCGTTTAGGACTTTATCGAAATAAAGCCAAGTTTCTGAAAAAATGTGCCCAGCAACTCTTGAGCGATTTTAATGGACAGGTGCCTCAGACTCGGGAAGAATTAGAAAGTTTAGCTGGGGTAGGGCGTAAGACAGCTAACGTGGTCATGAGTGTAGAGTTTGGTATTCCAGCTTTTGCCGTTGATACGCATGTTGAACGCATTTGTAAACACCACGATATTGTCAAAAAGTCAGCAACTCCTTTAGAAGTTGAAAAACGTGTTATGGACGTTATCCCACCTGAACGCTGGCTAGCTGCGCATCAGGCTATGATCTACTTTGGTCGGGCTATTTGCCATCCCAAAAATCCAGAGTGTGATCACTATCCTCAACTTTACAATTTTGATCATGTTTAAGATAGAGTCTGTAGATACAAATTTTTACTAGGCGATGAGCGGTTTAAGGGACGTAAAAGACTGTTGCGAGAGTTAGAGGAATATTTAAGCGACTTTAGCAGCACGGTGCTATAGTGGATAGGGGAGAGGTAGGGAGAGGTAGGGAGAGGTTACCTTTCCCTTTTAAGTTATTGATTTATAGGTAGTTTTAGAGGGGTTTGGAAGAAAAGA
>NZ_KQ969065.1:0-21880 GCF_001578775.1 Streptococcus cristatus
TCAGATTACAAATCTCCTAGAGAGTTTTTACAAGGTGGCTAACTTAGACTTGAAATTTGGCATCTTTTCTTCCAAACCCCTCTAAAACTACCTATAAATCAATAACTTAAAAGGGAAAGGTAACCTCTCCCTACCTCTCCCCTATCCACTATATCACCGTGCTGCTAAAGTCTATTAATGCTCTAGCTACAATTAAATTCATTCAAATATACTCAAACTAGTATAATACACAGTCCAATCAATCACATAAAGAAATTTACTTCAGCTTTCTATTAGAGGTTAAAAAGAAATTACTTTATGTCTCATTCATAAGCGGTAACAAGTAGCACTCTTCCCCTTCTTTTCGTTTCTCCAGACCTTTAACAGCTAATTGAAGGAGATCAGCTGCAAATGATTGAATAGAGTCTTGATCCGCTTGTGTTAACTCGATTTGCGAATACTTTCTGCGCAGCCTTTTATAGTTACGCCCCTCTAATTTGAAGAAATCACAATCTTTAAGATAAGCGGTCACTTCCTCAAGATTAGCCAACAATCCCAAATGAAAAGCTGCTGGTGCAAAGGTCCTATCGAGAGGCTGAGCACAAGTGCTCCTAAATTCGATCGTTCCCCGCGTTGTCAAATCTTGGTACTGATAGCTTCTGTGATTACAAAAATCATCTGCATAGGGGATTATTAGGCTTTCCTTGCCACTTAAATTGTATCCCTTGATTTGCTCCTGCTTTAGATACTCTCCAGCTACGATAGGAGGAAAATAATAGGTTTCACCCTCTCGCTCAACATTGAAAATGGCTGTATGATTTAAATAATTGAAAAAATCTTCCTCATCTTTGAAATCATGGGAATTAACACCGACATTTTCTACTAACAAGCCATGCATGGACTCTTCCCAGAAGCGGTCTCTCGAGATTCTAGTGTTGAAATCTTCTGTAAGTAATTCTGAATTGGCAAAAAGATAAGCTTTGGCAGCCTCGATTTGATTAAAGGCGTTAATTACCTGTATGAAATTTGCCCGTGAAACATCTAACTGTACCTGGCTCCCACAGATATAGCTACCATAATCAGGATGGCGATGGAAGAAATCTTCTCCAATTTTCTCACTCAAAGCTAGATATTGCATTAACATTTGATAGCGGGGATATTTAACAGGACCATTATCATTCTCCTTCCAGAATGGATGTAAACCATGTCCCTGAAGCTCATGATGACTTTTGCGCAAAATCTTTTGAATGGTGTCTAGGTAATGATTAAAGCGTCTTTCGACTTCCTGAATCGTTTTCGCTTTTTCAAATGCAAATTCTAAAATATTGTAAGACACTTCAAAAAGTATCCGATCTTCGCTATCTGAAGCTTTTAACTGGATAGGATTGCCCTCTGAATCCCTTCTTTCTACGATAAAGCCATAGTCTGAATTCAGCCTTACTAACAGCTCCTTTGTTACACGAGTATCTGTCGCTCCTCCCTGAAGATTCACAATTGGAAATTCTAACTCAATCCCAATGTATAAGTCTGGATTCTCTTTTATATTGGCTAAATAACGTTCTTTCAAAATAGCAATTGAATCTTGCATCTCTTCTCCTTCCCTCTCTAAGTCCTTTTCTTTTTCCACTTAAAACTCAAAAACGCCTGCTTACGAAATTGTTTTTCACTAAAAGCAATTTCGTAAACAAGCGTCTACCCTTTCATCATGATGATGAGTGTTCCCGCTAGGAAAATTCCTAGCGGTAGACCAGAGCTAGACTAAGAGCATAAGAACTCCATCATCATAACACTCAACAAAATTGATAAAAATTATACTAATTCAATAATTGCCATTGGCGCAGCATCCCCACGGCGTGGTTCAGTCTTAAGAATACGAGTGTATCCACCATTGCGCTCAGCATAGCGAGGTGCCAATTCAGAGAATAATTTTTGAAGAGCTGTAGTTGTAGTGTACTTGTTAGTCTCTTCATTGTAGTTTTCTGATGCAATTTCGTTACGTACAAAAGCTGCTGCTTGACGACGAGCATGCAAGTCACCACGTTTACCAAGAGTAATCATTTTTTCAACTGTTTTACGGATTTCTTTAGCACGAGCTTCAGTTGTTACGATTGATTCATTGATAATCAAGTCAGTAGTCAAATCACGAAGCATTGCTTTACGTTGTGAGCTAGTGCGTCCTAGTTTACGGTAAGCCATGTATTCCTCCTTTATTTATCATTTCTTAACCCAAGACCAAGGTCAGCAAGTTTAACTTTAACTTCTTCAAGACTCTTGCGGCCCAAGTTACGAACTTTCATCATTTCAGGCTCAGATTTTTCTGTCAAATCAAAGACAGTATTAATTCCTGCGCGTTTCAGACAGTTGTATGAACGAACTGATAGATCCAATTCTTCAATTGTACGTTCCAAAATGCGATCATCTGAAGATTTCTCTGCTTCCTTCATCACATCAGTTGAAATAGCAACTTCTGTTAAATCTGTAAAGAGGTTCAGATGCTCTGTCAGGATACGAGCTGATAGTCCCAAAGCGTCTTCGGGAATAATCGTTCCATTCGTTAAAATTTCAAGGGTAAGTTTATCAAAACCATCGTTGCTACCAACACGAGCTGGTTCAACCTGGTAATTTACTTTTGTCACGGGCGTATAGATAGAATCTACCGCAAGTGTGCCTACTGGTGCATCATCTTTTTTATTTTCGTCAGCTGGCACATATCCACGACCGCTATTCACAGCCATTTTCGCTTTAAAGCGAGCACCTTCACTGATTGTAAAGAGATAATGATCAGGGTTTACAATTTCGATATCACTGTCTGTCAAAATATCTCCAGCAGTTACTTCTGCAGGACCTTCAACATCCAATTCAATCATCTTTTCGTCTTGGACGTAAGATTTTACAGCAATCCCCTTGATGTTCAGAATAATCTGCATAACATCTTCACGGACCCCAGAAATCGTATCAAATTCGTGCAATACTCCTTCAATGTTGATAGAAGTCACTGCTGCACCTGGAAGTGAGGCGAGAAGTACACGACGAAGCGAATTTCCAAGTGTTGTACCGTAACCGCGTTCTAGCGGCTCAACTACAAACTTGCCATAATTTTTATTTTCATCAATTTTTGTTATATTTGGTTTTTCAAACTCAATCATTTAGTTAACTCCCTCTTAAACGAAAAGCAGTGTAATTGTTTATGATTATACACGGCGACGTTTTGGAGGACGAGCACCATTGTGTGGCACAGGAGTCACATCACGAATAGCAGTTACTTCCAGACCAGCTGCAGCAAGTGCACGAATAGCTGACTCACGACCAGAACCTGGACCTTTAACTGTAACTTCAACTGATTTAAGACCGTGTTCTTGTGCAGACTTAGCAGCTGCTTCAGATGCCATTTGGGCAGCAAATGGTGTAGATTTACGAGAACCTTTGAAACCAAGAGCTCCAGCAGATGACCAAGCAATCGCATTACCATGCACATCAGTAATCATAACAATAGTGTTATTAAATGTAGCGTGAATATGTGCAATACCAGATTCGATATTTTTCTTCACACGACGTTTACGTGTTGGTTTAGCCAAGACTTTTACCTCCTATATTATTTTTTCTTACCTGCAATCGCAACGGCTTTACCTTTACGAGTACGAGCATTGTTTTTAGTGTTTTGTCCACGGACAGGAAGTCCACGACGGTGACGGATACCACGGTATGAACCGATTTCCATCAAACGTTTGATGTTAAGGTTTACTTCACGACGAAGGTCACCTTCAACCTTGATTGCATCCACTTCGCGACGGATAGCGTCTTCTTGATCTGATGTCAAATCTTTGACACGGATGTCTTCTGAGATTCCAGCAGCAGCCAAAATTTTCTTAGAAGTTGGAAGTCCGATACCATACACGTAAGTAAGTGAAACGACTACACGTTTGTCATTTGGAATGTCAACTCCAGCAATACGAGCCATGTTTTCTCCTTTCTATCTTATCCTTGACGTTGTTTGTGTTTTGGATTTGCTGGGCAAATTACCATAACACGGCCATTACGACGAATAACTTTACAGTATTCGCAAATTGGTTTGACCGATGGTCTTACTTTCATTTCTTATCCCTCCAAGTTTTTCGATTATTTAAAGCGGTAAGTGATCCGTCCACGTGTCAAATCATAAGGACTCATCTCGACAGTAACACGATCTCCCGCTAAAATACGAATATAGTTTTTACGAATTTTACCAGAAACTGTTGCTAAAATCTGATGTCCATTTTCAAGTTCAACCGTAAACATTGCGTTCGGCATCGTATCAACTACTTTGCCTTCGACTTCAATCACATCGTCTTTTGCCACGCAAAAGCACCTCCCTAAATTTCGATAGATTCCTCTGAGCACAGAGGTAACAATTATAAGTCAGACTAGTTCATTGTATCACTACTTGTCAAATATTGCAAGCGGGAAAAACGCTTTTATTTTAAATTTGACAAGACTTTTTCGATATCTGAGAAGACTGCCTCAATCTCTTGATTGCCCTGAATGTCGTGAACGAGTCCTTGAGCACGGTAATGATCAATAATTGGTTGGCCTTGAGCGATATTAACATCCAAACGACGTTTTACTGTTTCAGGTTTGTCGTCTTCACGTTGATAGTAATCTTCTTCTTTGTAATCCACTGGTGGGTTGAAAACTTTGTGGAAGGTTTCCCCTGTTTCGCGGTGGATAATTCGTCCACTCAAACGTTCTAACAAACTATCTGGATTTACTTCGATATTGATAACTGCGTCAAGTTGGATACCCAGATCTGCAAGGATTTGATCCAAGGCGTGAGCTTGATCAATTGTCCGTGGATAACCGTCCAACAAGAAACCAGTTTCTTTAATATCATCTTGTGCCAAGCGCTCTTTCACGATTCCGTTTGTCACTTCATCTGGCACCAACTCACCTTTAGAAATGTAGGATTTCGCTAAAACACCCATTTCTGTTTCATTGGCCATAGCAGCACGGAACATATCCCCAGTTGAAATATGTGCCACGTGGAATTGTTCCACAATTTTGGCTGCTTGTGTTCCCTTGCCTGCGCCTGGCAAGCCCATAATCAAAAGATTCATGTTTTGTCTCCTTTTTTGTTTTTAAAGCAATCTATTAAAACACTTAATAAACTTTTTTAAAAACAAAATAGAAGGTTGACTAAGTCAACCTATTTCTATTCTGTTGTAGTATCCATAAATCCGACATACTTACGCTTCAGAAGGTAACCTTCCAACTGCTTCATTCCTTCAATACCAGTCGAAATGATGATAAGAAGACTAGTTCCTCCAAGAGCAACTGCATCGGTCAGACCAAAAAGATCTTTGGCTAGGATCGGAATGATTGTGATAATTCCTAAGAATAGTGAGCCAACTGTCGCCAAACGGCGAAGCAATTTAGACATATATTCTTCCGTTCCCTTACCTGGACGAACACCTGGGATGTAGGCTCCACTCTTTTGTAAATTCTCTGCTGTCTTTTCAGGATTAATTTGTACAAATGTATAAAAGAAAGTAAAGAGAATAATCAACAGAGCATAGGTAAACATACCACTGATGGTTGTAGTCGCCAGAAGCGCCTGCGCCGTCCGAACCCATGATGCGTTATAGCCCATAGCACTTACAAATTGGAAGATAGCTGCTGGAGCAGCTGTAATCGAACTTGCAAAGATAACTGGAATAACACCAGCAGGATTCACTTTTAACGGTAGGTAGGAACTTGAAGGTGCACCTTGAGCAATCTTCGTATATTGAATTGGAATTTTGTACTCAGCTTGTTGCACAAAGGTTGTGAAATAGATAATCACCAAAACCGCAACAATTAAAATCCCAACGAAAATCAAAGACGAATTGAGTCGATCGCTCGGGATATTAACAAAGTAATCTTCATAGATTCCTTTGATCATACCAGGAATACCAGATACAATCCCTGCAAAGATAATCATGGATACACCATTACCATAACCCTTATCCGTGATTTGCTCTCCTAACCAGGTCACAATAACTGAACCTGTCGTGAGGAGGGCACCAATCAAAAGATAGGTTTGCCAATTTGGATTCGCTACTAGTTTGGTTCTTGACAAAGTCGCAAATCCAGCTGTAATCCCGATGGATTGGACAAAGGCCAATACCAGAGAAATATAGCGAGTTGCTTGATTAAGCTTTCTCCGTCCTACTTCCCCTTGCTTGCCCCACTCTACAAATTTTGGAAGCAAATCCATTTGCAAGAGCTGAACCACGATTGAAGCCGTGATATAGGGACTAACCCCAAGAGCAAAAACAGAGAAGTTACGCATGGCATTCCCAGAAACCAAACTAAGCATGTTTAAGAAAGGTAAATCACTTAAACTGTTCAATGCTTTCGCATTAATTCCTGGAACTGTTATGGTTGTACCAATACGGAAAACTAAGATGATGAACAGTGTGAACAAAATCTTAGACCGTACTTGTTTTATTTTAAGTGCGTCTTTTAATAGCTTGAAAAACATAGGTCACCTCTCTTAGATGACTTCGACTGAACCACCTTTAGCAGTGATAGCTTCTTCAGCTGATTTAGAGAATTTAGCTGCTTTAACAGTCAACTTCTTAGTCAATTCTCCGTTACCAAGAATCTTAACACCAGATTTTTCAGCTTTTACAATACCTGCTTCGATGAGAACAACTGGAGTTACTTCTGCACCATCTTCAAAGACATTTAATTGGTCAAGGTTAACAATCGCGTATTCTTTACGGTTTACATTCAAGAAACCACGTTTTGGTACACGACGGAACAATGGAGTTTGTCCACCTTCAAAACCAAGACGAACACCGCCACCGCTACGTGCTTTTTGACCTTTTTGACCGCGACCAGAAGTTTTACCGTTACCTGATGAAGTACCGCGACCAACACGGTTGCGAACTTTACGTGAACCTGCAGCAGGTTGTAATTCATGAAGTTTCATTATTTTTTCTCCTCTTTTGTAAAATGCTAGCGCTCGTACCAGAGAAAAGGTGTCTCTGATACAAACTCGCCTATACATATATTTAGTTTTAGGGGCTGAGAAAATTCTCAAATCCCCTAATGTATCTTAATAAAAGTTTTTCAGCTAAGGCTTACTTAACTTCTTCAACAGTTACCAAGTGAGATACAGCAGTGATCATACCGCGTACCGCTGGATTGTCTTCTTTGATAACTGAGCTGTTCAATTTGCCAAGTCCAAGTGCTACAACAGTTTTACGTTGTGACGGGATGCGTCCGATTGGAGACTTAGTCAAAGTAATTTTAATTTGAGCCATGAGTTCCCCTTTCTTAAGCCAAGTCAGAAACTGAAATACCACGAAGGGCAGCAACTTCTTCAGCGCGTTTCAATTGTTTCAAGCCTTCAACAGTTGCGCGAACGATGTTGATTGGAGTGTTTGAACCAAGTGATTTAGATGTAACATCTGCCACACCTGCCAATTCGATGACGGCACGAACAGCACCACCAGCAGCAACTCCAGAACCTTCAACAGCTGGCTTAAGCAATACTTTCGCTCCACCAAATTCTGAAAGAACTTCGTGAGGAATAGTTGTACCAACCATTGGAACTTCGATCAAGTTTTTCTTCGCATCTTCAACTGCTTTACGGATAGCTTCTGGTACTTCTTGAGCTTTACCAGTACCGAAACCAACACGACCGTTGCGGTCACCAACTACTACAAGAGCTGCAAAACGAAGACGACGTCCACCTTTAACAACTTTAGTAACACGGTTGACTGCAACTAAGCGTTCTTCAAGTTCAACTGCATTGTCTTTAAATGCCATTTTCTAGTGTCCTCCCTATTAGAATTTCAATCCGTTTTCACGAGCTGCATCAGCCAAAGCTTTTACACGTCCGTGATAGAGATATCCACCGCGGTCAAACACCACTTCAGAAATACCTTTAGCAACTGCACGTTCTGCAACGAGTTTACCTACAACAACGGCTTGTTCAGTTTTAGTTCCTTTTGAAACTTCTTTGTCAAGAGTTGAAGCGCTTGCGAGCGTTACACCCGCTACGTCATCAATCACTTGAGCGTAGATGCCTGTATTAGAACGGAATACGTTCAAACGTGGGCGATCAGCAGTTCCAGAGAGTTTTCCGCGAACGCGACGGTGGCGTTTTTGGCGGATTTTATTTTTATCTGGTTTCGTAATCACAATTTTCACCTCTTATTTTTATTGACGTGCCTTAGCACAAAATCGGAAAATAAATTGGCTGGCTGAAATGATCAGCCAATCAATATTATTTACCAGTTTTACCTTCTTTGCGGCGAACGAATTCACCAACGTAACGGATACCTTTACCTTTATATGGTTCTGGTGCACGAAGGCTACGTACATAAGCAGCTGTTTGTCCAACTGCTTCTTTTGAAATTCCGCTAACAACGATTGTTGTTGGGTTAGGAAGTTCAAAAGTAATTCCTTCTGGAGCTTCAACTTCGTCTGGATGAGATTTACCAACAGCCAAAACAAGTTTAGAGCCTTGAAGTTGTGCACGGTAACCAACCCCACGCATTTCAAGTTCTTTCTTGAATCCTTCTGATACTCCAACAACCATGTTGTTCAAAAGGGCACGAGTAGTTCCGTGGATTGTTTTCATTTCTTTTGAATCGTTTGGACGGTGAAGAGTTACTTCAGTTCCTTCCACACGGATTTCAATATCTTTTGAGAACTCGCGAGTCAGTTCTCCTTTAGGTCCTTTTACAGTTACAACGTTGTCATTGTTAGTGATTTCAACACCAGCAGGCAACACGATAACTTTATTACCAATACGTGACATGTTTATTTTCTCCTGTTAAATTGTCAGGCCGCAAGCGACCAGTTTTCACGGGGCTTAAATCGATTTCTCGATTTAAAGGAACATTTAGGTTTCAATTTTAAAGTGAATCTAGGCTTCGTCTCGCAAGCATAACTTTGGGTTAGGCAAGAGACGATAACAAAGAGCCACAAAGAAATCGGATGCTAAATATTACCAAACGTAAGCGATAACTTCTCCACCAACGTTCTTTTGGCGTGCTTCTTTATCAGTCAGCAAACCTTCAGATGTTGAAAGGATAGCAATTCCAAGTCCGTTAAGAACTTTTGGAAGGTCTTCGCGTTTCTTGTAAACACGTAGACCTGGTTTTGAAACACGTTTCAAACCAGTGATAACTTTTTCACCATTTTGTCCGTACTTAAGGAATACACGGATGATGCCTTGTTTGTCATCTTCGATGATTTCAACGTTTTTTACAAAACCTTCACGCTTCAGGATTTCAGCAATCCCTTTTTTGATGTTTGATGCAGGTACTTCAAGTACTTCGTGGTTCGCTTGATTAGCGTTACGGATACGAGTCAAAAAGTCTGCAATTGGGTCAGTCATAACCATTTTATATTTCTCCTCTTACTAGTAGTTTGCAAGTTGCACTTGCTAGTTAATGATTGAGCTGGGCTCAGATAGTATTGACACATTCAAATGAGATAACTCTTATTTGAACACGAGCTACAACCTAGGCAAAAAAGATAGATTTGTTTTGGAGCATCGCTCCTACACCCAAATCTCCTATTTTTGCTGTGGTTGTTACGCTCTTTGTATCATGATATTACCAAGATGCTTTTGTTACACCAGGAATTTGTCCTTTGTATGCTAATTCACGGAAGCAAACACGGCAAAGTTTAAACTTGCGGTAAACTGAATGTGGACGGCCACATTTTTCACAACGAGTATAAGCTTGCGTAGAGAACTTCGCTGGGCGTTTGTTCTTAGCAATCATTGATTTTTTAGCCATTTGTTTTACCTCCTATATTATTTTGCAAAAGGCATTCCAAGGCCTGTAAGCAATGCACGTGACTCTTCGTCAGTGTTAGCAGTTGTTACGATAACGATATCAAGACCGCGAGTCTTATCAACGTCATCAAAGTTGATTTCTGGGAAGATCAGTTGTTCTTTCACACCAAGTGTGTAGTTCCCGCGTCCATCAAATGATTTTGTTGGAACACCATGGAAATCACGTACACGTGGAAGTGATACAGTAACCAATTTATCCAAGAACTCATACATACGTTCGCCACGAAGGGTTACTTTAGCACCGATCGCTACACCTTCACGAAGACGGAAGCCGGCGATTGATTTTTTAGCTTTAGTGATAAGTGGTTTTTGACCTGAGATAAGAGCCAATTCTTCAGCAGCTTTTTCAAGGTTTTTAGCGTTTGATACAGCGTCACCGACACCCATATTCAAAACGATTTTATCCACTTTTGGCACAGCCATAACAGATGAGTAGTTGAACTTTTCAGTCAAAGCAGGTACTACTTCATTAAGATATTTTTCTTTTAAACGATTTGCCATTATACTTCTCCTTTCCTTCGTGATTAGTCAAGCACTTCGCCTGATTTTTTGTTGTATCGAACTTTTTTGCCGTCTACAAACTTGTAACCAACGCGTCCTGCAACACCATTTTTGTCAAGAACTTGAACGTTTGACGCATGGATTGGTGCTTCTTTTTCTACGATAGCACCTTGAGGGTTTTCGCTATTTGGTTTTTGGTGCTTCTTAACAAGGTTAACACCTTCAACAACTACTTTGTTTACTTTTGGAAGAGCTGCAACAACAAGTGCTTCAACACCCTTGTCCTTACCAGCAATTACGCGAACTTTGTCGCCTTTTTTTACAAACATTATTAGGTTTCTCCTTTAATTTCTTACGCCCATGAGGGCACCCTGGAAAACTTCCAGGGGACTTGTTTGATTTTAGATTAAAGTACTTCTGGAGCCAATGATACGATCTTCATGAAGCCACCGTCACGCAATTCGCGAGCAACTGGGCCGAAGATACGAGTTCCGCGAGGAGTTTTGTCTTCACGGATGATGACTGCAGCGTTTTCGTCGAATTTGATGTATGAACCATCTTTACGACGAGCACCTGATTTAGTACGAACGATAACCGCTTTTACAACGTCACCTTTTTTAACCGCACCACCAGGAGTAGCTTGTTTTACAGATGCAACGATGACATCACCGATGTTGGCGAACTTACGTCCTGAACCACCAAGAACTTTGATTGTCAGGATTTCGCGAGCACCGCTGTTGTCAGCAACTTTCAAACGAGTTTCTGTTTGAATCATTTAAGTTTTCTCCTTTCTGGTTTGATTAGATGATAACCGCTTCTTCAACAACTTCTACAAGACGGAAGCGTTTTGTAGCTGAAAGCGGACGAGTTTCCATGATACGAACGATATCGCCTTCTTTGGCAACATTGTTTTCATCATGTGCTTTGTACTTCTTAGAGTATTTAATACGCTTACCATAGACTGGGTGGTTACGTTTTGTTTCAACTACAACTGTGATTGTCTTATCCATCTTGTCAGAAACGACGCGTCCGACGAGGGTTTTACGTTGATTACGTTCCATTTTAGAATTTCTCCTTTCCCAAGTCTATTATTTAACTTCTGATTGAACAGTTTTGATACGTGCGATTTGTTTTTTCACTTCTTTCAAACGCGCTGTCTGCTCCAATTGACCAGTAGCGGCTTGGAAACGAAGGTCAAACAATTCTTTCTTCAATTCATTTTCACGCTTCGCAAGTTCTTCTTGAGAAAGACCACGAAGTTCTTTAACAAAATCTTGAATTTCTTTAAGTTTCATGCTTTCTCCTTATTCTGCTTCACGCTTTACGAATTTACATTTAACTGGCAATTTGTGGCTTGCAAGACGAAGAGCTTCACGAGCGATTTCTTCTGATACGCCAGCGATTTCAAACATCACTTTACCACGTTTAACTGGTGCTACCCAACCTTCTGGAGCCCCTTTACCAGATCCCATCCGTACACCGATTGCTTTTGCAGTGTATGATTTGTGTGGGAAGATTTTGATCCAAACTTTACCACCACGTTTCATGTAACGAGTCATAGCGATACGGGCAGCTTCAATTTGACGGTTAGTGATCCAGTGGCTAGTAGTTGCTTGAAGACCATATTCTCCAAAAGTTACTTCTTTACCACCTTTAGCTTCACCACGCATTTTTCCGCGGAATTCGCGACGGTGTTTAACACGTTTAGGTACTAACATTGGTTATTTACCTCCTTTAGTGTTTTTACGAGCTGGAAGAACTTCACCACGGTAGATCCATACTTTAACACCAAGTTTACCGTAAGTAGTATCAGCTTCTTCCCAAGCGTAATCAATATCCGCACGAAGTGTGTGAAGCGGAACAGTCCCTTCAGAGTATCCTTCGCTACGGGCGATATCTGCACCGTTCAAACGACCTGAAACCTGAGTTTTGATTCCTTTAGCTCCTGCACGCATTGCACGTTGGATTGCTTGTTTTTGAGCACGACGGAAAGCAACACGTTGCTCCAATTGACGAGCAATTCCTTCACCAACAAGGTGAGCATCCAAATCTGGAGATTTGATCTCGATGATGTTGATGTGTACTTGTTTTCCAGTCAATTTGTTAAGTTTTGCACGAAGTGCATCAACGTTAGCTCCACCTTTACCGATAACCATACCTGGTTTAGCAGTGTGAAGTGAAACGTTAACTTTGTTTACTGCGCGCTCGATTTCAATAGTTGAAACAGCTGCGTCAGCCAATTCTTTTTGAACGAATTTACGGATTGCAAGATCTTCATGAAGGTAATCCGCGTATTCTTTTTCAGCATACCATTTGGCATCCCAATCACGGATGATGCCGACACGCATACCAATTGGATGTACTTTTTGACCCACGATGTTACCTCCTTATTTTTCTGCAACAACCACAGTGATGTGGCTTGTGCGTTTGTTGATTGGTGAAGCTGAACCTTTAGCACGTGGACGGAAACGTTTCATAGTTGGTCCTTCGTTTGCGAAAGCTTCAGATACTACCAAGTTAGCTTTTTCCAAACCAAAGTTGTTTTCAGCATTAGCGATTGCAGAGATCAATACTTTTTCGATAATGCCAGCAGCTTTGTTTGGAGTGAATTTCAAGATTGCGATTGCGTCAGCGACGTTTTTACCACGGATATTGTCAAGAACTAGACGAGTTTTACGAGGTGAAACACGCACTGTACGAGCCATTGCTTTAGCTGAAGTAATTTCTGCCATTTATGTTCTCCTTATTTTCTACGTGTTTTCTTGTCGTCTGCAGCGTGACCTTTGTAAGTACGAGTTGGTGCAAATTCACCAAGTTTGTGACCTACCATGTCTTCTTGGATGTAAACAGGCACGTGTTTACGTCCGTCATAGACTGCGATTGTGTAACCGATGAAACTTGGGAAAATCGTTGAACGACGTGACCAAGTTTTGATAACTTTTTTCTTTTCGTCGTTAGCTTGAGCTTCAACTTTTTTCATCAAATGCTCATCGACGAAAGGTCCTTTTTTAAGACTGCGTCCCATTTTTATGTTTTCTCCTTTAAAATAAGTACCACAGCGGCCTGCGCTGCTAGGCAGCGCTACCGAGCTGGCGGATAGATTGTTTTAGATTATTTCTCGTTGCGACGACGAACGATAAGTTTGTCAGATTTCGCTTTCTTGTTACGAGTTTTAAGACCAAGAGCAGGTTTGCCCCATGGAGTAGATGGCGCTTTACGACCAACTGGTGCTTTACCTTCACCACCACCGTGTGGGTGATCGTTAGGGTTCATTACAGAACCGCGAACTGTTGGGCGGATACCTTTCCAACGGCTACGTCCTGCTTTACCAAGGTTTACAAGTCCATGTTGTTCGTTTCCGACAACACCAACTGTAGCGCGGCAAGTACCAAGAATCATACGAACTTCGCCTGATTGAAGACGAACAAGAGTGTACTTACCTTCTTGACCCAATACTTGAGCAGAAGCTCCAGCAGCACGGACCAATTCACCACCACGACCTGGTTTCAACTCAATGTTGTGAACCAAAGTACCAACTGGGATGTTAGCAAGTGGAAGTGCGTTACCGACTTTGATATCTGCTTCAGGACCTGAAACGATACGTTGACCTACTTCAAGACCTTTAGGAGCGATGATATATGCCTTCACACCGTCAGTATAGTGAACCAAAGCGATGTTTGCTGAACGGTTTGGATCGTACTCGATAGTTTTAACTACTGCTTCAACAGCATCTTTGTTACGTTTGAAGTCAATCAAACGGTAGTGACGTTTGTGACCGCCGCCTTGGTGGCGAACAGTGATGCGTCCGTTGTTGTTACGACCAGCTTTGCTCTTAAGAGAAACGAGCAAAGATTTTTCTGGAGTGCTAGTAGTGATTTCAGCGAAATCCAAAGAAGTCATATTACGGCGACCGTTTGTTGTTGGTTTATAAACACGAATTCCCACGATATTTCCTCCTTAGATTATTCTGCTTCAGCAGCTCCGAACAACTCGATTGCTTTAGAATCTGCTGTCAGAGTGATGATAGCTTTTTTAGTTTTGTTAGTAAAACCAGTGTAACGTCCAACGCGTTTTGCTTTAGGTTTTACGTTGATAGTGTTGACATTAGCAACTTTAACTCCTTCAAAAGCAGCTTCAACAGCTTGCTTGATCAAAAGTTTGTGAGCGCGAGTGTCTACTTCAAATACGTATTTGCCTGCTTCAAGCTGAGCCATTGAGCTTTCAGTGATGACAGGCTTTTTGATAACGTCATACAAATTCATTATGCAAGAACCTCCTCAATTTTAGAGATAGCTGCTTGAGTAACAAGAAGTTTGTCGCTGTTTGCGATATCAAGAACACTTGCTGTTGTTGCTGTTGCAACTTTAACATTTGGAAGGTTACGTGCTGAAAGTGCAGCAAATTCATTTCCTTCTTCAAGAATAACAAGTACTTTTGTGTCAACGCTCAATGCTGCAAGTACTTTTGCAAACTCAGCAGTTTTTGGAGCTGTAAATGAAAGGCTGTCTACAGCTACGAATTTGTTTTCAGCAACTTTTTCAGAGTAAACTGATTTCAATGCCAATCTACGAACTTTTTGTGGAAGTTTGTAGGCATATGAACGAGGAGTTGGACCGAAGACGATACCACCACCACGCCATTGTGGAGAGCGGATAGAACCTTGACGAGCACGTCCAGTTCCTTTTTGACGCCATGGTTTGCGTCCGCCGCCTGATACTGCAGAACGGTTTTTAACAGCGTGAGTTCCTTGACGGAGGCTAGCGCGTTGGCTGATGATCACGTCGAAGACAACTGATTCGTTTGGTTCAATACCAAAGATTGCGTCGTTAAGAACTACTTCACCAGCTTCTTTACCAGTTTGGTCAAATAATTTTACGTTTGCCATTGTGACTGATTTCCCCTTTCTTTATTATTTACCAGCTTTAACTGCTGATTTGATAGTGATAAGAGATTTCTTAGCACCAGGTACGTTTCCTTTGATCAAGATAACGTTTTTCTCTGGAACAACTTGTACGATTTCAAGATTTTGAATCGTTACACGGTTGCCACCCATACGTCCAGCCAAGTGTTTGTTTTTGAAAACACGGTTTGGCGCAACTGGTCCCATTGAACCAGGACGACGGTGGTAACGTGAACCGTGAGCCATTGGACCACGAGATTGGCCATGGCGTTTGATTACACCTTGGAAACCTTTACCTTTTGAAGTTCCTGTTACATCAACAACATCACCAGCTTCGAATGTATCAACTGTGATTTCCGCACCAACTTCCAAGCCTTCAATGTTTTTGAATTCACGAATGAAGCGCTTAGGAGCCGTGTTAGCTTTCGCTACATGTCCTTTAGCAGGTTTGTTGCTCAATACATCACGAAGGTCATCAAAACCAACTTGAACTGCGTTGTAACCGTCTGTTTCAACTGTTTTCACTTGAAGAACAACGTTTGGAGTTGCTTCAACAACAGTTACAGGGATTAATTCGCCAGCTTCAGTGAAGATTTGAGTCATTCCCACTTTTTTCCCTAAGATTCCTTTTGTCATGAGAAAATGTTTCCTTTTCTATTTTTTTGTCTAAAAAGTTTTTAACGAGCGTTTTTTATGCTCAAAATATCAAGCTTTAGATTAAAGTTTGATTTCTACGTTCACACCACTTGGAAGGTCCAACTTCATCAAAGCGTCAACTGTTTTTTGAGTTGGGTTGATGATGTCGATCAAGCGTTTGTGAGTACGCATTTCAAATTGTTCGCGAGAATCTTTGTATTTGTGAGTCGCACGAATGATTGTGTAGAGGCTACGTTCAGTTGGAAGTGGGATTGGACCCGCAACTTCAGCACCTGTACGTGCAGCAGTTTCTACGATTTTTGCAGCCGCTGTGTCAAGTGTACGATGTTCGTAAGCTTTCAAACGGATGCGGATTTTTTTGTTTGCCATCTTTTTCTCCTTTTTTCGTCTATTTAAGATAATAGGCTAGCTCCACAAGAAAACCGACAGGTGATTGCGTGGCAATGCAACCGAGCGTGTCGCAACCTCTTGCATCAAAGCTACACGCTGCTTTTTCACAGCACCATAGTATCTTAACACAAAGAACCAAGCATTGCAAGGGATTTGAGCAAGTTTTTAAAGATTTTTAGGATAATTTTTTATAAAAACGTTTTCTAAGTGACATATAAGTCTTGTAATCATTTATATAGAAGAAAACTTAGATTATTCTTCCTATTCGTTTGAGTTTTTGCTCAAAAAATAAAAATGCTCACTGACGCACATCAGTGAGATTAAAAATAAAAGATTTGCTTTTAGCTACTTTGTTTTATAACAAAGGGCTGTCCTTTTCGATGCGAAAGCTATTGCCAGTCTGGCAGATGACAAGGTCGGCAGCTGCTAGATAGGGCTGATAAAAGTGCTGATATTGCTCTCGTCGCGCTAAATGCGTCTGCTCTATCCAATCTGGCCTGCGTTCTCGCACAGCCACATCTCTTGCCAAGCGGCGTTCTAACTCGGTCTGATCGTCCGTGTAAAAGCAAATCGACAAATCAAACAAACTTTCAGGCAAAAAGGCAGCCGACATACCTTCTACTATTAAAATCGGCTTTCGGGCTGATAAGCGCAAGCTAGGCGACCAAGCTGTGCCAATGGTCAGAATATCCAGACCAGACTGCAAAGCACAAATATCACGCTCCAGACTACTAAGTTCATGAACGGCTGGAATACAAGCCGTTACTTTTTGATGAGGAAAATCCTTAGAACTGAGCAAATCGCGATACTCTCCAGTAATTACATAAGGATCTGTTTCCAGAAGATTGGTTCGTTCCTCACCCAAGGTTAGCTGAAGTTTTCGAGCAAAAGTTGACTTACCTGAAGCTCCGTGACCAAAAATCCTCAGAGTGTGCTTTTGACCATCAGAAAGGTAGTCTACCAAGCTTTCCAGCAATTTTCCTTCATCAGACATATTCTTTCCCTCAAATGAGGACTCTTAGAAATTTCTCTTGGAGCGGTTATAGCCGTAGCGCTCGACAAAATCTTCACGAAATTCTAACAGATTATCATCCATAATAGCTTGACGAACCTTCTTCATGAGATTTACCAAGAAGTAGAGGTTGTGATAACTGGTCAAACGGAGACCGAAGGTTTCATCAGCCTTGAGCAGGTGGCGGATATAAGCCCGCGTATAATTGGTACAAGTGTAGCAATCACAGTCGTGATCCAGCGGCGTAAAATCTTCTTCAAACTGGGCATTTTTGACAACCAGACGACCTTCGCTGGTCATGCAGGTGCCGTTTCGGGCAATCCGAGTCGGCAGGACGCAGTCAAACATATCAACGCCACGGATAACACCATCAATCAAGCTATCTGGCGCTCCCACTCCCATGAGATAGCGAGGCTTATTTTCAGGCAGTAGAGGCGTTGTGAAGTCCAGTACCGCATTCATTTCCTCATGAGACTCACCAACAGCCAATCCTCCAATAGAGTAGCCTGGGAAATCCATGCTGACCAAATCTTGAGCAGACTGGCGGCGCAAATCTTCAAAGCCAGCACCCTGTACAATCCCAAAGAGACCTTGGTCGTGTGGCCGAGTGTGGGCCTTGAGTCCACGCTCTGCCCAACGGCTAGTCCGCTCGATAGACTTCTTGACATAGTCATAAGGCTGGTAGAACTGCGGGCACTCATCAAAGGACATCATGATGTCGCTACCTAAGTTATTCTGGATAGAGATAGCCTTTTCTGGCGACAGGAACATCTTGGAACCGTTGAGGTGGTTCTTAAAAGTCACTCCTTCTTCTGTAATGTTGCGACTATCCGCTAGAGAATAAACCTGAAAACCACCACTATCGGTCAGAATAGGCTGGTCCCAGTTCATGAACTTGTGCAAGCCACCTGCACGGGCAATCAGTTCATCGCCCGGCCGCAACCAGAGGTGGTAGGTATTGGCCAAGATGATACCCGAACCCATTTGCTTGAGCTCTTCTGGTGACTGGGTCTTGACCGTAGCCTGAGTGCCGACCGGCATAAACATAGGCGTTGGGAAGGTTCCGTGGGGCGTGATAATCTCCCCCAAACGAGCACCTGTGTGCTTTTCTTTTTTGATCAAACGATACTGAATCGGTGAATCTGACATGTTTCCTCCTGCTGGGAAAGACAGTCCCAGCTATTTTCTTCTATAAAATAAGCGACAGGCGCTTATAAGATACCGTATGATTTTACCAAAAAAAGTCTTGTCTGTCACGATATGTGGTATAATAAAAATCATGAAATGGAGGTCTGTATGAATTTAAGTGAAATCCGTGCACAAGCGCGAGCTATCCGAAATCAAACCAACGGCGTTTTCTCGCTCTTTGCCATTCCAACTCTGGTAACCATTTTATCTACCTATCTGTCTCCCAACCGTCATCTGGAGGAGATTGTTCCCCAGTTGGAGATCAATCAGGCCTTTGTTGTAATTTTTGGTCGTCAAATTTTCCCACAAATCGTAGAATTTATCATCGCTCTACTCTTTTTAGCTGCTAGCTTCAGCATGATAGAAGTCGTTCGGAAAAAACGCGACACGGTTGGCTTTACGGATATTGGTCAAATCTTTTCTGCTGAACTTTTTTCGCCAATTTTTATCACACAACTGACCAAAAGCATTCTCCTCTTGCTGTGGAATTCTATCAGCCTTGTCGGTTCATTTTTCCTTATTTTCAGCAGTTACAAGGTGCTAGCTATTTATGGGAAAATATCCGATGTGTCCCAATTGACAGCTGCTAGTCCTGAAGTGGAGCAAATCGTCAGCTATGCGCCCATGATGTTTCTCGGCACTCTCATTGTCTTGGCTGGTACGGCAGTCTTCCTGATGGCCAACTATGCTTACTCTCAGACCGACTTCATCCTTTATGATCAGCTGAGTACCGGCACCTACCAAGGTCCTTGGCAAGTTCTTGTGCAAAGTAGACGCATGATGAAAGGCTATAAATGGAAACGTTTCTTGCTGGATCTGAGCTTCATCGGCTGGTATATCTTGATTGGTATTACCCTGGGAATCGCTGGGGTTGTGGCCTATCCTTACATCACAACAGCTCGAGTACTCTTTTATGAAAATTTAAAATCACTAGGTAAGTAAAATGAGAGTGGGACAGAAATCGGTAATTCGTTAGAATTCGATTTCGTCGTCCCACCTCCGCACAGTTGAGTAGGGCTGTAAAAGCTGATGAAATCAGCGTAGTAGAGCCCACTCAACCACTGCGCCTTGCTCGACAATCCAAAGACAATTGAGAGGCTAGGACTTTTGTCCCAGCCTCATTTTTTCGTCTAGATTTAACGCAGTTGGACCTTCAACACCAAGGGTAAGTCGCCTGCTACACTCGGTATGAAGAGACGCAAACCCTGGGGCCTTTGTTCCCATTCGAGCGCTTCATCATAGCCTAGTAAGGACACCTCCTCTATGATGCCATGAAAGCGGGACGCGGGATTTTCTCTTTCGTCTGCCAAGGCCTGAATCGTCAGCCACTGATTTACTGCAGGCTCCATCAAAAAGGCATACACCGCTCCGCCCTTGGCCGTGAAACGGAAATCCTGGTTTGTATACGGGATGTTTTTTCCATCCGAAAATGGCCCACTGTCTACTTGTGTCGGACCTTCCCCAAATTGCCTCCACGCGCGTGAATCATAGATCGCTTGACCATTCACTTGGAGCCAAGCCCCGATTTCTCTCAAGATTTCTTGATCTTTTTCTGGAATCGCCCCGTCTCCTTTGGGACCGATATTCAGCAGCAAATTCCCATTTTTGGATACGACATCAATCAAGGTCTGGATGATTTCTTTAGCTGACTTATAGTCAAGGTTCTTTGTGTAGCCCCAAGAATTTCGCGCGATAGCCGTATCCGTCTGCCAAGTGAAAGGCTGGATCTCTGCGAAACCGCCGCGCTCCACTTCCACAATCCCTGCACCAAAAGCCAGCGCATCATGCTTGTAGCAGATACTAGTCGGCTTCCCAGAAGCTGCTCCTAAATTGTAATAATAGGCCGCAAAAAGCTTTATGTGTTCTTTAAAAGCTGCATGTTGAATCCACCAATCAAAATACAAAATCTCAGGCTGGTAATCTCGAACCAGCTCACAGGTACGCAGGAGCCAATCATCTAGAAACTCCTGACTCGGATAAGGCTGACCAAACAAATCATGGTGGTCTGGCTCTGGCATAGCCGGCCAGTAGAGTTCCTCACGACTAACTTCGCTGGCAATGTCACTGGCAAACTCCTTTCCATGTGAAAAGAAAAAATGATGCTCCGCCCGATGGGAGGAAGTACAAAAATGCACTTGCTCTTTTTGAGCTGCCTGACTCAATTCTCCCAAGATGTCACGCTTTGGCCCCATTTCTACACTATTAAAAGGAGAGAGCTGACTGGCATAAAGCTGGAAGCCGTCGTGATGCTCTGCCACTGGAAACATATATTGAGCTCCCGCTTCTTTAAAGAGGCGCAGCCATTCTTCCGCATGAAAATTTTCGGCAGTAAAGAGTGGGATAAAATCCTTGTAGCCGAAATCTTTGTGAGGACCGTAAGTTTTGATATGGCGGCCAAACTCTGCCGTACCCTGGATGTACATATTTCGAGAGTACCACTCGCTCCCAAAGGCAGGAATGCTGTAAAGTCCCCAGTGGATAAAAATCCCAAACTTAGCCCTTTTGAACCAGTGGGGAACTTGATAGGTCGCAAGAGAGTCCCAGTCTGGATAGAAAGGGCCTTGGTTGGCAACTCTTTGAATTTCTTCTAAAGATATTTTCATCGTTACTACCTCATCATTCGATTAAAACGCTTTCTTTTATTGTACTAATTTTTGGAGAAGAAAGAGCCATTTTACAAAAAAATAATCCAAAAACAGCCCTGCTAGCAAACTTTCCCTGTAAAGCAAAGAAAAAGGAACAGCAATTAATTCTGTTCCTTATTTTTATATTGTCAATCGCACTCTGTTCCGTCATAAACATATTCTTCCAAATGTTCGGTGACAGTGATATGATCACCAGGATGGACATGCTGATAATCTTCAAAATATATGATTTTATCCATTCCTGCTTCTATAATAGGGAAGAGAATCGGCTTGCCATTTTTACACACTCGGTACATCTGCCGTCGCTCCGTGGGATTTTCTAGGTAGATACCTCCAGGGTCCTCCGGAAAGACTCCCGGCAGTCTGATGTAGCGGGCAAGCAGGCTGCCATCTTGGTTAAATAATTCTTTTTTAGATAAGTGTGAAGCCATTCTTTTCATCATCAGAGTATTCATCTTTTCTCCTTTTGCCGAAAAGCTGGCAGATCAAGATGTTAGATTTGAGGCTATCAATTCCCTACTCGATAATAGGGATGTAGAGCGGCATATGTAGCATCTTGGCCTACTAAAATGCGTTCTTTCGGATTTTCATTTCCTGTATCAGGAAGTGGAACCCCTATAGGAATCGCTATAAAAGCAGCTGCATCAATCCCTGATTTATGAGCCAAAGTCGCTCCGAACTTGCCTTCAGACGCATGAGTGTTTGTCAAAATGTAGTCGCTTGATTCATTTCCTCTATAAGTATGAGATAGCAAGCCATTATTATCAAAGACT
>NZ_KQ969065.1:22872-75103 GCF_001578775.1 Streptococcus cristatus
CAATTTCAAAATTGGAATCGCTTTTTTGTAATATAATTGTAACATTTCTTGGTTTGTTTATCAATTAATCATATTAACCCATTCAATTAGAGCATGCACAATTAACTCACTTCCAAACATTACTTAAATTTGATTTTATTATACACCTTGAAAAATAAATAAACAGGACTTAAAAGTCCCGTTTATTTATATGTATATTCCTCTAAATTTTTCTCCCACTCATGCTGTAATTGGCGGGTTAAATTCTCATTTTGAAATAGTTTGGCAAGAGTTAGGGCATCTTCGTAAAGTTTTCTAGCTTTATCAATGTTCTTTTCCTTTACTAAACTATACTTCCATTCCAACATCTTAATAATTGGCTCTTTTTGATAATCTTGAGTCGAGGTCATTATTTCATTTAAGCGCTGAAATGCTTTATTAGTATGTGCAAAGCGACATCGAAATATCTCAACTGTCGGAACCATAATCAATATATCTCTCAGAAGAAATGCGTAGTTGCTTGGAATATGGTCCTTAGAATTAAGCAAACCAACTGCTAGATCATCAAACAAATCCATGTCGAACTTTCCAGAGACCACCTCCTTTTCATCTATATACATTTGATACAGACGAAGGATCAGTAAATCATTAACATCATAAAATTTCTTCTGACGCAACCGTTTTTCATTTCTGTCAAAAATTTCTTTGCCAAATGGTTTACCGTCATTCTCATAAGTGTAGAGATAAGATTGTAAAATATCTACAGCCAACTGTTCTTCACTAGGTAAATTATCATAGTAATTATCAAAAATAACATCCAACTGATTCTCTAATTCAGCCAGGACTTCCTGACTACCATAGATAGGCGTTCTTATAAGCTGATACTTGAGTTTCTGATATTCAGCTGGCAAATCGTCCATATTTTCTTGACCTATTAGCTCCGTTAGACCAGTGCCTAAACGCTCAGATAGATATTCTAAAGTTCGCAATGTAGGCTGAGACTGTCCGCTTTCAAGACGAGTTAGCTGCCGAACGGATAGCTTAGATTCATCATCACATAGTGCCTCTTTGGTCAATCCTTTAGCTTTCCGCAATTCTCTCAATCGCTGCCCAAATTCCTGATTTGGCATAGCCCTCTCCTTTCTGACACTTGAAAAGATATTGATTCTTATACTGTTATTATACCATTTTTCTTTGCAAAAAGTCTAAAATAATAGGAAAGATAATTTTCACGGTATTACAAAAGGTTGAGCTCAAATCTCAACCTTCTTTTGTATGATGCAAATCCCGAACGATCCGCTCAAAGGCTGCTTCTAGAGAATCTTCGTTCCTAAAGAACGATTCCTCTTCCCAGCCTAAGAAGTCTCGGTCTTTCCACCAGCGCTTCATGTCGGCTGGAGTAAATTCTTCTTGCTTCGCTCTAGTCTGATGGCGGCGGACGGTTTCTTCAAAAGTCAAATCATAGTAATAGGCTAGAGTCTGAGAAGAAAACAAAGTCCGCAACCGCTCTAGCATGTGCCCATAAATATCTGTCTCATAAAATCCTTCTACCAGAACCAGCAAGTCATGCTCGTAACCGAAGCGTGCCAATGTCTCTGTCAGGTCAATAGACAAATTTCCCGGCTCGACTTTTTCCTTGAGCATGTCCCGTCTAACTGTGTCCTGCGCAATCAAAAGAGTCCCTCGGCCGTAGTGAGTCTGCAGTTTCCCAGCGAGACTAGACTTGCCAGAGCCGGAATTGCCACGAATGATGACTAACTTGGCCATCTTATTCACCCAGAATCAAGCGGGTATGCTCGCGTTTAATGCAGCGATCCATGACAATATCATCCCGACCGGCTGCCCGCAAAATCTGCTCAGCTTCCTCACTCTCCAAGCCCAACTGAGCCCAGAAAATCTTGGCATCCGACTGCAGAAAATCAAGTGCCACATCCGGCAAAAACTCACTGCGGCGGTATACATCGACAATATCCACCGGAAAAGGAATATCTTTGAGACTGGCATAAACGGTCTCACCAAAAATCTGACTGCCCACCGCCCGCGGATTGACTGGAATAATGCGATAGCCCCGCTCCTGCATTTCCTTAGAAACCCGGTGGCTGGTGGTCTCCTCCCGGTCGGACAGGCCCACCACGGCAATCACTTTGCCGTTTTCTAAGTAATGTTTGACAATCCCGTCGCTGGGATTTTGAAAATGGTAAGTCATAGGCTTCCTCCTCATTCATAATAAAGCTAGATAGTTTTGCAAATATTGCGTCTTAATTGAATCCGAGCTAAACGCTGTGTGAAAAAGACAATCCGTTCTAGGAGCATCGCTCCTTCGTCCGGATTCCTAATTTTCAGTCGGTTTTGACGCTCTTTGTATCTTATCTTACTTCGCCTCGTACCAAGTTTGGCCGGCATTTTCATCAGCTACCAGTGGAACGGCCAGCTCAATCGCGGATTCCATGGTTTCTTTGACTAACTGGCGGACGGCTGTTAGCTCGTCATTTGGCACTTCCAGTACGATTTCATCGTGAACCTGCAAGAGCATGCGAGACTTGAAATTCTTCTCTGTCAGTGCTCGGTCCAGATTAATCATAGCGACTTTGAGAATGTCTGCGGCGGAGCCTTGGATCGGGCTGTTGATGGCTGTGCGCTCCGCAAAATTTCGGATGTTAAAGTTGCGGGAATTGATGTCCGGCAAGGAGCGACGGCGATGATAAATGGTCTCTACATAGCCCTTATCACGCGCTTCGCGAACAATGGTTTCCATGTAATTTTTGATTCCTGGGAAACGCTCAAAATAAGTCTGAATATAATCTTTAGCTGCCTTACGGGAAATGCCCAAATTATTAGCCAGTCCGAAGTCGGAAATGCCATAGACCACTCCGAAGTTGACGGCCTTGGCATTGCGACGGTCATTTGGTGTCACATCCTCTGCCTTTTCAATACCAAAGACCCGCATAGCTGTGGCCGTGTGAATGTCTTCTCCATGCTGGAAGGCAGCAATCAAATGCTCGTCCTGCGAAATATGAGCCAGCACCCGCAGCTCAATCTGGGAATAATCCGAACTGAGAAGCACGCTGTCTGCCCACTCCGGCACAAAGGCCTTGCGAATGAGGCGCCCCTGCTCCAAACGAACGGGGATATTCTGCAGATTCGGGTCAACCGAGGACAGGCGGCCAGTCTGGGTCAAATCCTGAACATAGCGAGTGTGAATCTTGCCGTCAGCCGCAATCGCCTCCTGCAGTCCGATGATATAAGTGGACTGGAGCTTGCTGATTTGACGGTATTCCAGAATCTTAGACACAATCGGTGCAATGGGAGCTAGACGCTCCAGCACGTCAACCGCTGTCGAGTAGCCCGTCTTGGTCTTTTTGGTGTACTCCAGCGGCAACCCCATATCTTCAAAGAGAATGGTTCCCAACTGTTTCGGCGAGTTAATATTAAACTCCTGACCAGCCAGATCATAAACCTCCTGAGTCAGACTTTCCAGCGTCTTTTCATTTTCCGCCTGCATGCCCTGCAGGGTTTCCCGCTCAACCTTGATACCCGCAATCTCCATCTTGGCTAGGACAAAGGCCAACGGCTGCTCCATTTCAAGCAACAAATCCAGCTGATCGTGGGAACGGAGCTGTTCTTGCATTGGCTCTTCTGTTTCCAGCAGTACTTGAACCTTACGAGCTAGATGCTCAAAGAGCTGCTCTTGCTCGGGTAGAGCGCGCTTGGCCCCCTTGCCATAAATCTCATCATCCGTCGGCAGGATTGTTTGGCCGTAAAGCCGAGCAATAGTCGCCAGCTCATTGTCTTCGACTGTCGAAAGCAGATACTTGGCTAGGCGCGCATCAAAGGCTGCTGCTGGTAGTTCAATGCCGTAATGACTGAGCAATACCTTGGCCCGCTTGAGGTCGTAGGTTTTCAGAGCTGTTTTTGTCAAAAACTCCTGAAAGAGAGGTTGCTGTAGTAAATCGCTGGTGCCGACATAAATCTGACGGCTATCGCCCCAGGCAAGACCGACAATCTCTTCCTTGTGGTAGTTGTCACCCAAGATTTCAAAATAGAAGAATTGCTCTGGTGCCAGCATATCCGCTGTCACCTCAGTCACTTTGGTAAATTCAATTGGTTTGACTTCTACTGATTCCTGACCAGTTCCTAGCTGAGCCTTGAGCTGCTTGAAACCCATCTCATCGTAGAACTTGCTCAGTGCCTCTACCTGTGGACCCTTATAAACCAAATCATCCAGTCCGATTTCAATCGGAGCCTGAGTATTGATGGTAGCTAGGGTTTTTGATAAGAAGGCCTTATCCTTGTCATTGATCAGATTTTCCTTCATCTTAGAAGCCTTGAGCTGGTCGATGTTTTCATAGAGATTTTCCAAAGAACCGTACTCCAAGAGGAGCTTGAGACCAGTCTTCTCGCCGATCTTGGTCACGCCGGGAATATTGTCCGACTGATCGCCCATCAGCGCCTTGAGGTCAATGAACTGCTCTGGTGTGATGCCCATCTTTTCCATGAGGTAGGCTGGGGTAAATTCCTCAAACTCGGCCACACCTTTCTTGGAAATCTCCACCACAGTATTCTCATCCGTCAGCTGAATCAAGTCTTTATCGCCACTGACAATGGTCACATCGTAAGGTACAGCTGTCTTTTCAGCCATCTTGTCCAAGGTTCCGATGATGTCATCCGCCTCGTATTGAGGCAAATCATAGAAGTGAATGCCTAGGTGCTGCAGCATTTCTCGGATAAAGGGCAGCTGCTCACGAAATTCATCCGGTGTCTTGGCCCGACCAGCCTTATAGTCTGCGTACATCTCGGTCCGGAAGGTCGTCTTGCCAGCATCAAAAGCTACCAGGACATGAGTCGGCTGCACGCGCTCCAAGAGATGATTGAGCATGAGGTGGAAGCCATAAATAGCATTGGTATGCAGGCCCGATGGACTCTTAAAACGGTCAATTTGATTATAAAGCGCAAAAAAAGCGCGAAAAGCAACGGACGAACCGTCGATTAATAATAATTTGTTCTTTTTTTCCATAGGTTTATTATAACACGAAAGGCGGACAAAGACAGAAAAGGCGGCGTGGAAAATAGGTAGAAAATGAATTGAGATTTAAATTTTGCTATAATTATCCTATGAAAAACACTTACTATTTTATCCGTCATGCGCATTCTATCTATACACCTGATGAAATCAACCGACCTTTATCAGATAAAGGACAAGCTTCCTTGGCGCAGCTTGACTTTTTAGCAGACAAATCCATTACCGCCATTTATTCTAGTCCCTACTGCAGAGCCATTCAAACGGTCGAGCCTTTAGCACAAAGTCTGAAACTCGCTATTCAAACCGACAAACGACTAATAGAGCGAAAGCTGAGCAGTCAAGCGATTGCCGACCCAGATTTTGAAGAAGCTCTCATGAAACTTTGGTCGCGGCCAACATTTTCACTTGTTGATGGTGAATCCAATCAGCAAGCTCAACAGCGTGCTTTAGCTCTTCTTCATGAGCTAGAAAGCAAACATCAAAACGAAGAAATTATCATCAGTTCCCACGGAAATCTGATTTGCATCTTGCTGAGCGCATTTGACTCCAGCATTGATTATAACTTCTGGCGCAACCTAAGCATGCCAGATGTACTGGTTTTAGACAAAGATGAAAAAATCACTCGCCTTCTCTAAAAGAAACTTGCCTTGCCTCGTATCGCCTAGCAAGAGCCAGCTATATCTTATCTCTCTTCTATGGTATAATAATAAAAACTAGGAGGTGAAGCATGTTCCCAATAACCATTCCAACTCTTGTGACTGAGGAAGTGTATCAACGATTTGCTTGGTCTATTTTCTTACGCGGGAAAAGATTCTTGCTGAATATGTTCATTTTGATAGGAATTCTATCTCTATATCTTATCTTCCTACCTGACAACCTGAAGCGATTTTCTTTCTTCATCGTGCTATTTACATCTTTGATTATGTTCCCAGTAATGTACTTTGGCACGGACTTTCAGATAAGGAAGGCCTATCGAAAAACTCCTTTCTGGAAGGATATGGAGCAAACTCTTATATTTGAGAAAGATAAATTCTCTGTGAAAAGCAAACGTGGAGAGTTTCTTTATAGCTATGATGACATCGTCAAAGTTTTTCATACTAAGGAAGATTTTTATATCATGTTGGGACCAATTGTTGGTTTCCCTATTGAAAAAAAGAACTGTACGCCCGAGGCGCTTGAGTTCTTGCTAGAACTTCACATTGAGCATATGTAAAAGAAAAAGCAGGCTAGACTGACAGTAGATCAGTTCTGGTCTGCTTTTTATCTTGTAAATAATTGCTTGATATCCACCAACTTCTCTATTTTCTGATTGATTTCTGGTCGGTAGTCACAGAAGTTAATGCTCTGGATGCCACTGTTGACGGCGACATCCACATCCAGTGTCCGATCACCGATATAGTATGTCTTCTGCTTGTCCAGACAATATTTCTCGAGCAGATAGTCGACACCTTCTGGGTGGGGCTTGCGCTCAAAGCCATTGGCCGTTGTGATGATTTCTGTAAAATAGTCATGAATGCCCAAGTCTTGCAAGATTTGATGGGCATTGAGTCCCTTGTGGGTATAGACGAACTGGGCAGTGCCCTGCTCCTCAGCCCAGGCCAGTATCTCCGCCGCTCCTTCCATCAGATGGACCTGAGCATTTTTCTCCTTTAGGCTTGCTCCACGGAAGGCATTCATCTCGGCAGCGTCCAAACCTTTCTCAGATGCTACTTTTTCCAAGAGCTTCTGGACAGAGTGTTTTAGGATATAGCTGTGAATACTCGCCCTGTCAAAGTCCAGACCATAGTGAGCGTAGGTCTCCTCAATTCCTGCCAAAATAGCATCGTAGGAGTCCAGCAAGGTGCCGTCCAAATCCCAAATAAACGCTGTTGTCATGTGATTTCCCTCATTTTTCTGTCAAATAAAACCTTTAAAAATAACCAGCGGAAGCCATTGTCCAAGAGCGTCCCCGCCCAGACTCCTGGCAGACCCAAGCCAAAGGTCACACCCAACAAATAGCCTGAAATGATGCGAATTAGCCACATACCAATAGTCGTGGCATAAAAGGGCAGTCTGGCATTGCCCAGCCCCTGCCAAACCGCTGTGTAAATCACGGTTCCAGCTGCCATGGGAGTTCCCAGCAGGGAGAAGAGGATGACCGAAAGACTGGCTGTGATCGCTCCGCTATTGTCCGTATAGAGTAAGGTCAGCGGTCGACCAAGTGCGAAAATACCTAAAGCCAAGGGCAGCATGCAAGCAAAAGACAGCCAGAAGGCCCGCTGACGAATCAGACCAACCGCTTGCATATCGCCCTCCCCAACCGCATGGGCTACCAACATGACTGTTGCTGTCGCGACCCCGAAAGCCGGCATGTAGTTAAACTGGGTCAGGACTTCGCCGATGGCATTCCCCGCTACTGCATCCGTCCCAAAGACAACCACAATGGCGATAACCACCACATCGCCCGCCCGCATCATGAGCCGCTCTCCAGCAGCCGGCAAAGACAGGCGCAAGAGCTCTCCATCTAAGCCCCAGCGCCAGCGGATTGTGGACAAATCCAGCTCCCGCCAGAGAATGAGCACACCGACCAAACGAGCCAGCACCGTCCCCAGCGCTACACCGACAATACCAAGCTGAAAGGCATAAATCCCCAGACCGGAAAAGAGGGCATTGAGGACATTGGTCAGAAGACTAACATACATGGGGAATCTAGGATTGCGCGTGACCCGCACCAGAGCTCCAAAGGAAGTCATCAAGCCTAGTAGGACAATTGTTCCACCAACCAGAGCCAGATAAAGACCACCTGCTTCAGCCACCGCTTTTTCCGTTCCCAAAAGGTCCAGCATCTGCCTACCAAAGAGCAGGGAAAGCAGCCCCAATGGAAGGCTCAGAAGCAGCGTCAGCTTGATAGCCTCAGCTGTATGATAGGCCAAACGCTCCTTGTCTCCTTGAGCCAGAGTCTTGGAGATGAGACTGGAAACAGCAGCCCCCAGCGCGATAAAGATTGCCTGATAAATAGTAATGATGTTACCGGCCACCGAGACACCAGAAATTGCAATCAGCCCTAGACCGGCCACCAGATAGCTGTCGACCATTCCCATGAGCATCTGCAAAAAATTCTCCGCCATAGCCGGCAAGGCGATATTCATGATTTTTTTATAAGTTGTCATAGAGAAAATTCTCCCTCTTAAGCATCAGCTACTTCCCTTTCTTTCATTAGGTATCCTAAGAAAAAATCAGCCAGATATCCAGCTGATTTTAGGCTTTCTAAGCCATTTTTACAATTCCAAGTAATCTTCGACTGCTGCCTGCATTTGGTCTGCAGCGACTGTGGTTTTGTGGCGAACCGGTGCTGTTTCTAAGCCGTCCACAGCTGGTGGCAGGGCTACGCCAGAAAGTTCGTGCAGTTGCTCCAAAGCCTCGAAATCACTGAGTCCTGTTTGACCGGTCACAGCTTCAACGGCCACGACTGGGAATTTATAAGGACTAGCGGTAGACGCGATAACAGTCTTGTGCTGATCGCCGGTCTCTGCCACGTATTTTTGATAGACAGCAGACGCAACGGCTGTATGAGGATCTTCGATGTAGTCAGAGGCTTGATAAACCCGCTTGATTTCAGCTGCTGTTTCTTCTTCCGTCGCATAGTCAGCCGCAAAGAGCTCTAAAATCTCAGCGTCAAAGTCCGTCAGTTCATACTGTCCATGCTCATTCAGAGCCGCCATCAAAGCAGCTGTTTTCTCAGCACTGTTATCAGACAGGTGGAAAATCAAACGCTCCAAGTTAGAGGAAACCAGAATATCCATGGATGGACTAGTGGTCACCTTGAAGCTCCGCTTCTTGTCATAAACCTGAGTCTTGAAGAAGTCTGTCAGAACATTGTTTTCATTCGATGCACAGATCAGCTTGCCAACCGGCAGACCGATTTGCTTAGCATAGTAGGCCGCCAAGATATTACCAAAGTTCCCCGTCGGAACTGTGAAGTTGACCTTATCCCCTGCTGTGATTTCTCCCGTTTTCACTAACTGAGCATAGGCATAGACATAGTAGACAATCTGTGGCACTAAACGGCCGATATTCATAGAATTAGCTGATGAAAACTGAAGTTTGTGCTCCAGAAGACGAGCTCGTAGGTCTGTGTCGTTGAACATGTGCTTGACATTGGTCTGGGCATCGTCAAAGTTGCCGTCAATGGCAACAACATGCGTATTGGTACCTGTCTGCGTCGTCATTTGCAGCTCTTGAACCTTGCTGACACCGTCTTTGGGATAAAAGACGATAATCTCAGTCCCCGTAACGTCCGCAAAGCCTGCCATAGCCGCCTTGCCTGTATCACCAGAAGTTGCTGTCAAAATGACAATTTTGTTTTCCAAACCATGCTTTTTGGCTGCGGTTGTCATCAAGTGAGGCAGGATGGACAAAGCCATGTCCTTGAAGGCAATGGTCGCTCCGTGGAAAAGCTCTAGATTGTACTGACCATCCAGCTTGACCAAAGGAGCAATCGCAGGATCATCAAACTTGCTGTCGTAGGCATGGTTGATACAGTGGTCCAGTTCCGCTTCAGAAAAATCATCTAAAAAAGCAGACAAAACCAGCTTGGCTACTTCCTGATAGGAAACGTCTTTGAGCTTGGCAAAGTCCAAATCGACCTGTGGATAAGTAATGGGCGTAAAAAGACCGCCGTCTGCTGCCAAGCCTTGCAGAATCGCCTGGCTGGCTGTTACTTTATTCTTTTCATCGCGTGTTGATTGATAAACTAAAGTCATTCTCTCTCATCCTTTATCTGTAGTTCGCTTTATTATATCAAAATTTATCAGAAAATTCTCCATTTTCATCAAAATTAAAAAGCAAAAAGAGTCGAAACCCTATGATTTCAACTCAATCAAATGTTAAAACTCAGACAAGGCTTTTATTTGCTGTCCCTTTTCATCGAAATTGTCTGGGCTCAGCCATTTCTCCAGACGAGTCTTAACGGCAGGCCAATCGCTGTCAATCATGGAGAGCCAGTCGGTATCTCGGTTGCGCCCCTTATAGACGATTGCCTGACGAAACCTACCTTCGTAGATAAAGCCAAGCCGCTCTGCTGCACGCCTTGAGGGCTGATTGAGTGCATCGCACTTCCATTCGTAGCGGCGATACTCCAGCTCTTCAAAGACATAGCGTGCCAGTAAGTACTGGGCTTCTGTAGCCAGTCTGGTGCGCTTCAGCTGCGGTGAATAGGTCACAGCGCCTACTTCAATCACACGATTGCCTCGGTCAATTCTCATTAATGCGAAAGTTCCCAGCGCCTTGTTGCTCTCCTTATCCACAATGGCATAGTGGAAACGATCCTGATCCGCCAGCATCCGATCTAGCAAACTATCCCACTCCTCCTGACTCTGAGCAGCATTTTGAAAGAGATAGGTCCACATGTCAGCGGGTGAATCCGGACCATATACTTCGTATAAAGCTGCTCCATGCTTGTCTTTGGATAGCCGCTCGATAATAACATACCGGCCTTCTATTCGCTCCAGGTCGGGCAAGTCCCCCAGCTTAAAATCTGGCAGAGCCTCTCCAATAGGCTGGCCTAGTTCATTGATTCGCATAAAAACCTCACAATATAGCTTTACTGATTTCCACAATAAGAATTGGAAGTTGTAAGTGACAGTAGCTCCTATCTCCCTTGCTTCAGATCCAAACTTGGAACATGACTTGTGTAAATTATATCACTTTTTCTTTCATTCGGCGCAATCTTAAAAAGTAACTGTTTAGAACAAAATATTAAAAAGCTACATTATTTTTTACTGCCGCAACGAAACGCTCGGTGATTTCCTTTGGTCGAGTAATAGCTCCGCCTACTACAATACCGCGAACACCCAAATCATGGATTTGCTTGGCTTGATCTGGATAGTGAATCTTGCCCTCAGCAATCACATCTACCCCCGCATCACAGAGCTTCTTGACCAGTTCAAAATCTGGTCCGTCTACCTTAGGACTGTAGGAAGTGTAGCCTGATAAGGTCGTACCGACAAAGTCAACGCCAGCTGCTACAGCCGCTACGCCTTCCTCAAAGGTACTAATGTCTGCCATCAGCAGTTGCTGCGGATATTTCTCCTTGACTTGGCGGATAAAGTCCTCAATCTTCAAACCATCATAGCGTTCCCGCTGGGTGCAGTCCAGAGCGATGACCTCGATATCAAGGGCAGCCAGCTCATCCACTTCCCGCATGGTCGCAGTGATAAAAGGCTCCTGTGGTGGATAGTCCCGTTTGATAATCCCGATAATCGGGAGCTTGGTTACTTCCTTAATCTCCTTGATGTCTCGCACGCTGTTGGCTCGAATACCAACTGCCCCGCCCTCTTCAGCCGCCTTGACCAAGAGAGGGATGACTCCACCAGCCTCTGTATAGAGGGGCTCATGAGGCAGAGCTTGACAGGAAACGATAATGCCATCTTTGATTTTTGCAATTAATTGATCTTTGCTAATCTGTGACATAAATAATCTCTCCTTTTTCTATGTTTTCTCCGTTCTTTTTATAATGTCATTATATACAAAAAATAAAGCGCTTTCAATAAGTTTTGAGATTTAGATTTTAGTTTCTAAAAACCGACTTCCTTTCTTAAAAGCTGAAACTACTTTCAGGATTAGAAGTGTTTCTACAAAAAAGTTGTAATAGATTTTGAATAATTTACCATAAAAAGCCTGAGATTATGCTAATCTCAGGCTTAGTTTCTTTCTTGCTACTATCTATTTTTACCAATCTTTAAAAGCTTCCAGCAAAGAAGGATGGTCAATCTTTGAACCACAAAGCCAGTTGAAGACCCTATCATTGACATAGACATTCATGGCTTCATGCTCGTACTCTGGCATGAGATGGTGCTCCTTAGTACACTCCAGCCGGTTGTAAATCGCAAACTGGGTAATCGGATAACAAACATCGTCAGCAAGTCCTGTTATCATCCGCACGCTCCCTTGAATGCGGTGAGCCATATTTTTCACATCGATATAGGACAAGGTCTGGATAATCTCATCCTCCGTTTCGTGGAAAGGATCGTGGAACTTAAAATAACGAAAAAGCTCATCATAGGCCTCGCTGGTATTGCCAATCTCCAACACCCGCCGAAAGTCTGACAAGAAAGGATAGATAGCCACTGTCTGCTTAATGCGCGGATTGAGAGCCGCTGCCACCAAAGCCAAGGCTCCGCCCTGAGAAGCACCGTAACTGGATAAACGTTCCTCGTCCACAAAGTCCAAACTCGCCACAATCTCAACCAAGCTGTAAATATCTAGATAGATATCCTTATAAAAGAGACGCTCTGGTCCATCCACTGCCCCACGGATAATCTGACCCTTGACCGTATTGCCCCTTACAGGCGCTCCTCCATCTAAGGAATAGCCTGACTGGCCGCGTACATCCATAGATACAACACCATAGCCAGCCACTGTATAGGCCAGCATATCGGACCAATCCCAGCCACGCCCCATATAACCGTGGAAATGAAAGATAATCGGAACTTTTTTACTCGATTTGGAAAGGACCATACGGGCATAGATTCGCCCCCGATTCGTCCCCTCAAAAACTAGCTCATAGCAGGTCACCCCAGCGATTTGAAAGTCTTTTTCAATCAACTGATAGTCTGGCAAACCACTCAAACTGCTAATCTGACGATCCCAAAAAGCATCAAAATCCGCTGGAACTTCATCTCTGCCTCTGTAATCCTTTGCTTCTGCTAATAAATCTGGATTGCGCATCTTATCCTCCAATACTATTATTTTTGTAAGCTCTTACAAAAATAATAGCACAGCACCTTCCCTTTTTCAATCCTTTACAATATTAAGAATTTAGTTTCTGTTTTTGCTATGATTCTTTTTCTTTTTGAAACTAGTTTCAAAAATAGGTCGGAGAAGTTCCCTGACCTCTTTTTTGAGATTACATTATTAAAAACAAAGAAAGCGAGGTGAACAAAGAATCACACCTTTCAACCTGCTCTTTGTACATTTGATAAAAATTCTTGATAGAGTTGATTTCTAAGTAGCAACTGATGATGAGTTCCTTGATCCACAATCTGTCCAGTTTTATCCAAAACAAGAATCGAATCTGCTTTCTTGACTGTATGCAAACGATGTGCAATCGTCATGCGTGTTTTACCTGCTGTCAACTTATCAATTGCTTTACTGATTCTTTGTTCTGTCACACTGTCTAAACTGGCTGTTACTTCATCTAATAGATATATTGGATGCTCCAGCAATAAAGCCCTCGCAATATTAAAACGTTGCTTTTGCCCCTCGGACAACCCAGTACCACTATCAGAAATTTCCGGATCTAAACCTTTGTCTAAATCCCTTATCAAAGATACCAAACCCAATTCTTCTAAGACTTCATTCATCCGTTCTTCTGAGACGATTTTATTTTTCCCATAGAGAAGATTTTCCCTGATCGTTCCATGAAACAAGGTATTATCTTGAGGAATATAAGCAATCATCTTTCTCAATTGTTCCTCAGATAAGCCTGCTAAACTCTGATTGCCAATGAAGATATCTCCCTTATAATCTTGATAGAATTTCATCAATAGAGCAAAAATAGTCGATTTCCCTGCACCGCTTGGTCCAACAATGGCCGTATGCTGTCCCGCTTGAATATTGACGGATAAATCGTTTAAGACATTTTCCTGATCATAGGAAAAATTAACATTCTTCATGATGATACTCGATCTAGAAAGCTCTAACCCTGTCTCTCCTCCTGCTTCTTTATCTAACTCTACCATCTCCATTAAACGATTTGAAACACTATGAAACTCTGTCCAATCCGTCATAGATTCAGAAATATCTGTGATAGGGTCAATCAACTGTGTAAGATAAAGAACAAAAGTCATCAAGCTACTCATGGTCATATTGCCTTTTGAGACTTCCAAACCAGCCACCACCAAGAGTAAAATGATAAAGGTCATGGTCAATCCATTTGTCAAAGTTTGTTGAATGGAGGATAGACCAATAATCTTTTTGAAGTTATGGCTTAATTGATTAAAAGAGTGAGCCATGGATTCTTCCTCACTCTTTTCACCATTGAAGGATTTCATCAAACGGATATGAGTGAAACGATGACTAATCCGACTAGAAATGTCTCCCAGTCCTTCTTGATAGCTTGTATAGTGACTTTCTAGCCGATGATTTATCGGAATAATGACAAATAATAAAAACGGAAATAGTAAGAAAGATAGTAATGTCAAGGGCAGACTGATATTTACTAGAAAATAGAGAGAACCCATAATCACAATCCCATTTAAAATAAGATTTGGCAATACCGATGTGATAAAGTTCAAAATGACAGACATATATTTTCTCATCTATAAAAACTGTGTGCATTAATATAAATGTCTAATATGTAAAGCGCTTATTGGTTAAACCTGTATAAATAGTTGTTTCTCATTTTTTCTTCCTTAAACCTATTTTAATTTTTCAAAAAAATCAAAATCCCTAAATGTACGATTGTGTTTCAAGGTCATATCAAGTCCCCCTGTGATATTTGATACTGTAACTCTTGCAGTAGGAGAGAGATTTTTCAAAGTATACACTCTAAGAATATTTCTTTTAACTGTAATCAAGTCTAACAAATAGCCATTGACTCTTATCTCCACTTGTATTAATGGACTAGAGGACTGTCTCACAACTAGCACATCTCGCACGCCACCTGTATAAGTCTGTACATTATTGATTCGTTTGAACTCTAACATACCATGACTTTTTACAGTTACCCCCACCAACCACCGATAGAGCCTAGTAAACTAAAAAGTTTAAACATTTCTTTTTCCTTCCTGCTGTGGTGTTTACAAAAATAATTATATCAGCATATCAAAAAATCACCAATGACAGAAATGTCCTCTTTTATATCCGTTCCAAAGCTATAATTCCAAACAAAATAAAAAAACTTCAGACCGTAGACAAACTACTTTTCTCGAAGTGGTTTGTCTTTTTTTGTTCATCATTTCTATCTGATTTTCCTTGTACACTAGTCATATAGCTAAGATCTTGCGATTCAGGCAAAATAAAAAGCCCCTCTAGGCAATCATTTTCACCAGTTTTTTGAGATTCAGGCAGGCAAAAGTCAGACCAACCTGATCTTCCATTTTGGCCTTACCAATCTGTCTAGTGTAGCGCATACCGTGATATTCTTTGGCGGTCCCAAAGTCTCGCTCAATAGTCTCCTTGCGCCGCTTGTACCATTCCTTCATCACAGAGGTATGACGAATATCTTCACATCTATCTAAATAATCCTTCCAAACATGCCGGGTGATGACCCGCTGATGATTCTTAGCTCTGGTGCAGACAGTCAAAAGAGGGCAGTTTTGACAAATAGAGGAATCGCTTTTGTATTCTCGGTAGCCGTCACGATTGGTTGTGCTGTAGCTTAATACCTGGTTTTGCGGACAGAGATAACAGTCATAGTATTCATCATAAACAAAATCTTTAGGGCGAAACATGTGCTTATCTCCCCTTGGTCGGGTGTAAGGCAGAACTGGCGTTAGCTCCTGGTCCAGCAGGAACTTGGCAATACTGGGCGTCTTAAAACCAGAGTCCATGACAATAGTTTGGGGCTCAAAAAGTTCCAGCTTGGCAAAGAGGAGCGGAAAAAGCTGGCTGTCATGCACATTTCCAGCTTTTGCCGCTCTAAATCTACTTGGTTTTTATGAAACATCAGCTGCACCTCTTACCTCTATTATACTCCTAAAAACGACAAAAAGCCCTGAGAAATGTGTTTTCTCAAGACTTTGTCTACAATCTGAAACTTTTGACAATAATTGCCAAAAGTTTTATTTTATCGTAAATATCCGATAACCAAGTATATTGAAAAAGTTCTAAAGTCTTGATTGGCTCTGGAACTTTTTGACCCTATAATTTCTGTAGTGGATAAATATACCGAAGGAGATTTACCCACTACTAATCTTAATTTTTATTCAAATGGTTTATATGTCATTCCCATAAACTTCCTCCTTTAAGTTAAAACTATGCCTGCCCAAATAGCTCCGCCAACTAAAACACCACCTGCAACACCTCCAATAAACCACCCATCTCCATAAAGTTCGTCTGTTTTTACTTCTTCAAAAAATAGTTCATTCATATGTTTATCTTTCATTTCCATAAAATTACTCCTTTAAGTTAAAGCTACAATTCCTGCAGCAGCAGCTACAATACCAATTCCAACACCGAAACCTTCAATGAAATCTCGAGCATTCCCATAAAGCTCATCTACTGGTACTTCCTCGAAAAATATCTCATTCATATGTTTGTCTGTCATTTCCATAAAATTACTCCTTTAAATTTCTATTTTGACCTATTTTCCCAATGTACATTTTGATCTAATTGTCTAAGCCATATCATATTTGTAAATGATAAAATCATAATAGCCACGATAAGAATTAACGAAATCAATAATCTTCTTTCCACCAAAGCAATTGCTAAACCGCCTAACAAAATGATAGTTAGAAAAACACCTTGTAGCTTGTTACTGATACTATTTTTAAAACCTCTCATTAATTCACTCCTTTATTTACTATTTTTTCCATGAATCAACTTAATATTCAAATATTGTTGTTTTTCCCGAACCAGATGGACCTAAAAATCCAAATATTTCACCTTTACTAATCGAAAAGGACACATCTTGTAAAGCACTAGATTTTCCAAATTTTTTACTAATATTTTGTACGTCAATAACTTTTTCACACATTATCATTCCCTTCCTGATGTCTTATTTACAAGAATAATTATATCAGCGCAACAAAAAATCACCAATGACAGAAATGTCACTATTTTTTTAATAAATAGATAGTAAAATCCGAACAAAATAAAAAAAATTGACAAGAATATCAAATCTTGCCAAAAATTTTAGTATATCAGGACATTTCTGCCACTATTCACAAATTATTGAATATATTTTTTTATATCTTTCTGCCATTCTCTATCAAGGCTTGTTATCAATTCCTCGTTTCCAAATATTTGAGCCACCATTTTCGCCTCTTGATACTTACGATTTGCCTCATTAAAATCACATTGAATGTAATATTTCCACTCGACCATTAAAATCAATGGTTTCTTTTGAAAATCTCGAGTCCTATTCATAATATGATTTAACTTATCTACTGCCATCTTAAAGTAGGAGAACTCCCCAACAATCTCCAAACAGCACAACGCTGCAAATAAAGCATCCCGTAATAAATATAAATCTTCTAATTCAGTTTCTTCTATTTGAAGACATAGCTTTTTAAATAGAAGAATAATTTCTTCTTGGGTAGTTTCTTTTATAAAACCCGAATTCAATCCATCCATTAATGCACAGAGAAAATAAAGTCTTAATTTCAATAATGTACTAGTTTGAAACAGCTCTATATCGACTAAATTGTCAGAATTATTCTCCAACACACCTTGACCATATAATGAATTTTGACCTGCCCGCACCTGATCAATGGCCTGCAAGCAATCTACCATTATCTGCTCATCTCTTGGAAGATTGTCATAAAAGTCCTCAAAGATTTCATCGAAATACTCATCTTTTTGTTCTTGCAGCTCCTTATCCCCATAGTCGGGATGGTGGAGGAGAAAGTATTTGATTTCCTTATAACGCTCTGACAACTCTTGATAGTCAGGCATGAGGATATAGGCTGGAATCTCCAATTTTTCTGCGATATGCTCCAGAGTTTTCAGAGTGGGATGAAACTCTCCTTTTTCGATACGTGCCAACTGGCGGACAGACAAACCAGACTCATCATCACAAAAGGCCGGACGGCTCAAACCTTTCTTTTTGCGTAACTCCTCTATTCTTTTACCAACATCATTCATCAACCAAAACCTTCATTATTATTTGAAAAAAATAATTTAATTATCAAAGTTTTCTGTTTTTATTATATCAGAATTCCTCCAATCACGCCAAAAAAGAGTCTGGGACAAAAGTCCTAGCCTCTCAATTGTCTTTGGATTGTCGAGCAAGACGCAGTGGTTGAATGGGCTCTACTACGCTGATTTCATCAGCTTTTACAGCACTACTCAACTGTGCGGAGGTGGGACGACGAAATCGAATTCTAACGAATTACCGATTTCTGTCCCACTCTCTGTGGTTGATAACTATATTATTTACGACGTCCTGGACGTTCTCCGTAACCATAGTAGGCATCTGCCATGATTTCTTCCATGTCAGCTACCATTGGCAAGCGTGGGTTTGCAGGTGAACATTGGTCTTCATAAGCTAGAAGAGCAATTTCATGCAAGCTGTCTTTCCAAACTTTTTCATCAATTCCTTGATCCTTGAAGTTCATCTTGATACCTACTGCAACACCAAGTTCATAAACAGCTTTAGCATATGCTTCAACTGCTTCTTCTGGAGTTGAGTGAGGCAAGCCAAGTATTTTCGCGATGTCTTGGAATTTCTCATCAGCTTTCCAGTAGTTGTACTTCGGCCATGTAGTGGTCTTAGATGGACGAGTACCATTGTAACGGATGACGTATGGAAGCAAGATTGCATTTGTACGTCCGTGAACAGTGTGGTGAACACCACCGATCTTGTGGGCCATTGAGTGGCTCATACCAAGGAAGGCATTTGCAAAGGCCATACCTGCCATTGTAGACGCATTATGCATTTTCTCACGTGCTTCTGGATCAGCTGTCTTAACAGATTTTTCCAACCATTCAAAGACAAGCTTGATAGTTTGAAGCGCAATACCGTCTGTGTAGTCGTTAGCGAAGTTTGAAGTATAGGCTTCAGTCGCGTGAGTCAAGACGTCCATACCTGTATCAGCTGCGATAAAGTCTGGAACGGATTCAACCAAAGCAGGGTCAACAATCGCAATAGTTGGTGTCAATGAGTAGTCAGCCAATGGGTATTTGCGGTTGTTTTTCTTATCAGAGATAACAGCAAATGGTGTTACTTCTGAACCTGTACCTGAAGTTGTTGGGATACCGATGTATTTCGCTTTCTTACCAAGTGATGGGAAGCGGAAGGCGCGTTTACGGATATCCATGAATTTTTGAACCAAGTCACGGAAGTCGATTTCTGGTTGCTCATAGAAGAGCCACATTACTTTGGCCGCGTCCATTGGAGATCCACCACCAAGAGCAATGATTGTATCTGGTTCAAATGCTTTCATCACTTCAGCACCACGTTCTACAGTTGTGATGTCTGGATCTGGTTCAACATCTGAAAAGACTTGGATCGTTACACGGTTGCTACGTGCGTTCAATTGATCGATCACACGTTGAACAAAACCAAGTTTTTCGATAGATTTGTCAGTAACGATCATAACGCGTTCAATATCTTCACATGTTTGAAGGTATTGGATAGAGTTGCGCTCGAAGTAAATTTTTGAAGGAACTTTAAACCATTGCATATTATTTCTACGTTTCCCTACTTTCTTGATGTTTAGAAGGTTAATAGCGCTCACGTTATCACCAACTGAGTTGCGTCCGTATGAACCACATCCAAGTGTCAAGGATGGAATGAAGGCATTATATACGTCCCCGATACCACCGAAAGTAGATGGAGAGTTCCAGATGATCCGCATCGCTTTGATTTCAGTACCAAAGCGTTTAGCCAATTCTTCGTCTTTTGTATGGATAGCTGCTGAGTGACCAAGTCCGTTAAATTCAACCATTTGACGAGCTTTTTTAAGACCGTCTTCTCTATCTTCAGCTTTCAAGACAGCTATAACTGGTGACAATTTTTCGCGAGTCAATGGCTCATTTGGACCTACTTCCGCACATTCTGCAGCCAAGATGTTGGTACCTTCTGGTACTTTAAAGCCTGCTTGTTCTGCAATCCATGCAGCTGGTTTACCAACGATGTTTGCATTCAGTTTAGCACCAGCACAGTTCTTGCTGTTTGCTTTAGCGCCAAAGCAGAATTCTTCAAGAAGAGCTTTTTCTTTTTTGTTTACAAAATAAGTGTGGTATGACTTGAATTCTTCTACAAATTCGTCATACACTTCCTTGTCAATGATTACCGCTTGCTCAGATGCGCAGACCATACCATTGTCAAATGATTTAGACATTACGATATCATGAGCTGCTTGGCGAAGGTCAGCAGATTTTTCGATATAAGCTGGTACGTTTCCGGCACCTACCCCAAGAGCTGGTTTTCCGCAAGAGTAGGCAGCCTTAACCATGGCATTACCACCTGTTGCAAGGATAGTTGCAATACCATCGTGGTTCATCAAAGCTGCTGTTGCTTCCATAGATGGCTGAGTAATCCATTGCACACAGTTTTCAGGTGCGCCAGCTGCTATTGCTGCGTCACGAACAATTTGCGCTGCGTGAGCAGATGATTCTTGAGCAGATGGGTGGAAGGCAAAAACGATTGGGTTACGTGTCTTCAAGGCAATCAATGCTTTAAAAATTGCTGTTGATGTTGGATTCGTTGTTGGAGTGATACCACAAATAACTCCAACAGGCTCGGCAATCTTTGTCAATCCAGTAACAGGATCATCTTCGATAACACCAACAGTCTTCACACCACGCATGTTGTTGACAACGTGTTCACAGGCAAAGAGGTTTTTCGTTGCCTTGTCTTCAAATACACCACGACCAGTTTCTTCAACCGCGTGTTGAGCAAGGATCCCGTGCGCATCAAGAGCTGCAACTGAAGCTTTTGCTACGATGTAATCTACTTGCTCTTGATTTAGTTTTCTCATTTCTTCAAGAGCTAGGAGACCTTTTTGCACAAGCTCGTCAACATGTTTTTCTGCCGCTAGTACTTTATCTTCTTGTTCAACAGTTTTCTTCTTATCAGCCATTATAGTCCTCCAATGGTTTCTGCCAAAAGGTCAAATGAAGATTTTAACCTTTGTTAATTATTTCACAATATAATTATACTCTATTCCTACAAATTTGTAAACACTTTCAACAAAAGTTCACAAACTTTTTATGGATTATTTTTTAAGCACTGATACTTCAAGCTTTTTTACTAAAGTCTCTATTTATTCTCAAAAATTTCACATACTTTTCTTTAAAAATGTGTTAGCGCTTTCTTTTTTGTTATAAAACTAGCTCGGCTAAATAACCGAGCTAGTTTTATGGCTTAACACTGCCACTTGAAGCGGCAGCCAAAGCCTCTTTTATCATGTTAGAGTAGAGTTTACCTCCCTCTGCCATAGACTCTGAATCTGCCCCATAATGGACATAGTCTGTTCCAATCCAAATCTGCGGATTATTAATCGCTACTTGATACCAGTCTGCTACATATACAAAATCGTATTTCTTAGCAAGTTCAAGTTCGTATTGTCGCATCTTAACAGGAATACTACTTGGATCATTGGCTGTCCGGCCATCATATGGCGTGACTAAAATCAAGCGATGGCCTTTTGGCAAGAGCTCGATATACTGATCCAGCAATTCTTCATAATTGTCAACTGGATTGGTTCCCAATGCCAAGACGACGTTTTGAAGCAGTGTTTGGTTAGCAATATCGTTCTTGAAAAATTCCAGACCAGACACTAAATTACGACTAACAACTGCATCGACTTGAGCGTCAGGTATAGCCTCTTGGATCCATTCAGCAGAGCGCAAGGTGACCGAATCACCAATAACAGTCGTTCCCTCTGCCACGTTATAATTTGTCGCAGTTTTCTGGTCTGCGTGCTTACGGGTTGTCTGCATTTTCGTATCGGCTTGATTCAAAGAATTCACAATCAGGCTTTCCTCAAAGGCACCCACAGACGGAGCTGTGATGGTGATAATAAGTAAGATAAAAGTCAGCGGAATGAAACTGTAGAAAATCGGCTTGGTGATGGATGTTACATTCATCTCCTTGCCAAAAATCCGAGGCTTCCGTCCAGCTAAAGTCGGCTCTAAAATATAGAAGGAAAGAGCCGCAAAACCAAAACTCAAGATTGTAGTCAAAAGCACAGCCCATCCATTGCTCATCAACTGAGTAAAAATAATATAGAAAGGCCAATGGAAGAGGTAAACTCCATAACTAGTGTCTGCAATAAAGTTGAGAGGACTAGGCTCCTTAATATTTGGCAATTTATCGTGCAAGATGCGGGTTGCTGCTATCATGACACAAGCCAGAAGTGTTGAAATCAAGAAACCAAATAAATAAGTCCACAAGCTGTCAAATTTCAAAATAAAGCTAAGCAAAAGAAGAAGAATAAAACTGCCAGCTAAAGCGATCAAGACTTGCTTGATTTCGACCTTTTCTTCCAGTTTCTTCATCTGAACGCCTACATTTCCGACTCCAGAGAAAGTCGCTAGCACTGTCCCAGCAAAGAAAGGAAAGACATGGGTCAAACTTGAGAAATAAATATTGGAGTAATTCTTGCTGAAAAAGGCTCCGATGAACATAGCCAAGAAACTGAACAGAAACAGAGCAATTGAAGTCAAAGAAATCAACCCCCGATACTGAGCAACTGACTTGCTAATCTTGCTAATTCCCCAAGCAGCCAAGCCCCAGAGGATATAGTAATGCACTTCCAGTGCTAAACTCCAAGTGTGAATCAGCAAATGCGGCACAAACTGGCTTTCATAACTGCCGCCCGACATCATTTCATAAAAATTAGTCACAAAGCCAAAAGCAGCTGCAATCTGCGTCCCGATACCTGCTACAAAATCCCGACGAATCAATAAAGTAAAAGGCATGATGACCAAAATCATAAAAACGAGCGGAGGAACGATACGATAAAAGCGCCGTTTCAGAAAGCCCATAATATCAATCGTCCGACTTCTTGTAAACTCATCAATCAATAATGAAGTAATCAAAAATCCTGAAAAAGTGAAAAAGATGTCCACTCCAATAAAACCTCCAGGAAAAACTCCCTGAAAGTAATGATAGAGTAACACCAAGACCAGTCCAGTAATCCGAACCAGTGAAAACCATCTAATGCGCATTTTGATAAATTCCTTGCTTGAACGTTCCTTCATAGACGACATTACTTTCTGTAGTCAGTTTTCCTTTACCATTGGCCTGACCGTTGGCAAATTCACCTTCGTATTTCCAACCAGCCTTCGATGTAAAAGTACCCTTACCATCAAAAGTGCCATTTTTGAAATGCCCTTTATAGCTATCCCCATTTTTAAAAGTCAGGGTACCTTCGCCGTTCATCTTTCCGTGAACCAGACTGCCTTCATATTTTATCTTACCTTGATCCAGCGTTAGCGCACCCTTACTAGGGATATTGGAGGTAAACACTAAAATTGCTGACAAGGCAATCACAGTCACCGCTAGGATTTCTAGATTTTGACGGGTCAGATAGATTTTATATTTATCGTAAAATTCTTTTATTTTATCCATTTTTCATCCATTTAAGCGTTCTAGCCACTTATGGCAACCAGCCAAAATCAGCTCATAAGTCTCATCGAAATCACCTGTGTACCAAGGATCCGGAACACCGATATCAGCAAGCTGGTAGATTTTATCCTGAAAATCCACTGGTGCCATTTTCTTCAAATCTCGAATATTGGCTTCATCCATGCCGATGATATAATCAAATTCTGCAAAATCTTGCGCTGAAATCTGCTGAGAAGTCTTTCCTTTGTCATAAGAAATCGCATGTTTCTTAAAAATAGCCTGAGTCCCCTGATGTATAGGGTTGCCATGCTCCCAGCTGGACGTCGCACGACTCTCAATATGTAGGTCATCGGTCAGACTTTTCATAACAAACTCTGCCATCGGACTGCGACAGATATTTCCTAAACAAACAAATACAATTTTCTTCATAAATCTATTATACCAGAATAAAAAGAAAACTGTGGAGCTTTCTTGATTATTCTGTGACAGCGGAAGCGGACTCTGACAAACCGCTAATTATACCGACTTACATAAGAGTGCAGATCATTGAGGCGGTAATCCACTCAATCTAGCTTACACCAGATTAAACTTTACTTTTCTTCAGAAAGATATTCAAAACTTAATTGTGGCCATTTAGCCTGCCAGTTTTTCTTGCGGATTCTTTGCATATAAAGCTTCTTCCGCTCCGCATCCGCCAAAAAATGTGGTGTCGGCCGCACCTGAAATGCTCGAATATCTGCCAAGCCATAGGGAGCAAAAAGCTCTAACTTATCATTTTCCAGCAATCGAAGACCGATAGCTGTGCAGCACTCAGGATACTTGCTCATGGCATCTTTCGAGCTAGTATAGGGCTGGGTGTTGGGACTATGAATGTGCATATAGACTTGATTTTTCAGCTCCCAAGAATAAGCGGGAAAAGCTTTTCTCAGCTCCATCTCCAGCTGCAAAGTTTTCTCATAAGACACAGTTGGATCAAAGAATATGATATCTACATCCGTTTCAGCATCAAAGCCCGACTTGCCAGACAAGATATTCCAGATAAAATTTCTGATACTACCTGCAGCCAGCCAAGAGTCCTCGAGCCGCAAACTGAGAATAATTTCCAAAATCGCTCGGATATCCTGATCCTGACTCAGCCTCTCTAAAATCTTTTGATCGGTCATCATTCCTTCATATACTCATATCCTAGATGCTCATAAGCTTTACGGGTAACCACGCGCCCAGTCCGTGTCCGCATGACAAAGCCTTTCTGAATCAGGTAAGGCTCATACATGTCCTCTACTGTTTCGCGCTCCTCAGCAATATTGACTGAAAGGGTCCCCAGCCCCACTGGACCACCCCCATAAACTTCAATCATAGTTCGTAGGATTTTCTGATCCACATAGTCCAGCCCTTCTCGGTCCACGTCCAGCATGGAGAGAGCTTGGTCGGTTATCTTATCATCAATCAAGCCATTGCCCATAATTTGCGCGTAGTCCCGCACCCGCTTGAGCAGACGATTGGCAATCCGCGGCGTGCCTCGGCTACGCAGAGCCAGCTCCCGAGCAGCCTCGTGGGTAATATCCATCTCAAAAATCTCTGCCGTCCGCTCGACGATTTCGGTCAGATCGCTAGATTCATAATACTCCATATGACCGGTAATCCCAAAGCGAGCCCGCAGAGGATTGGACAGCATGCCCGCCCGAGTGGTCGCCCCAATTAATGTGAAAGGCGGCAATTCCAGATGTACGCTGCGACTGGTTTCGCCAGTCCCAATCATAATGTCAATGTAAAAGTCCTCCATGGCGCTATACAGCACTTCCTCTACCGCCATAGGCAAACGGTGAATCTCATCGATAAAGAGGACATCGCCTGGTTCCAAATCATTAAGAATGGCCACCAAATCACCAGCCTTTTCAATGACCGGACCAGAAGTCTGCTTGATATTCACACCGAGTTCGTTGGCGATGACAAAGGCCATAGTCGTCTTTCCCAGACCTGGAGGACCAAAAAGCAAAGTATGGTCCAACGCCTCATCCCGCAATTTAGCCGCTTCAATAAAAATCTTCAGCTGATCTTTGACCTTATCCTGACCAATATATTCTCGTAAATACTGAGGACGGAGGGTACGTTCTACCAGCTCCTCATCCCCCATTAATTCATTATCTAAAATTCTACTCATAGGACTATTATAGCAAAAAATAGGGCAGAGGAAGCAATCCGACCCGCTTCTGAATACAAAAAAAGCCACCGAATTTGGTGGCTCTTATGGGAGATTATTATGAAAAAGTTTTAGGATTTCTATCAAATAAAGTTAGGAGGTCTTCATTTGATGGTATTAGTATAACGTCCTTATCTTAAAATTTGCTTAAAGAAAAAATATTTTTTAAAAATAAAATACTTTTAGATATCTTAGTAAGATGATACAAACTAATATGAATTGTTCAGTCTGATTAAAATAGCCGCTATTTCATTGACTGTCTCAAAAACTCATGATACAATGAAAAAAATCGTAAAGGAGATTTTAGATATGAACAACCTTAAAAAGAAAACTTATCGGAATACACCAGCCTTTATGTTTATGGCTTGGGGCTCATTCGCCTTCTTTGTAACTCTTGTTCTCGTTGGCCTCTATACTTTGAAGGAGCCTTTGATGGTTAAAGGATACTATCTCATGGGTTCTGTCGGACTGATTTCTTCTTCATTCACTCTTGCTAAAGTTATCCGTGATAACCAAGAAGACGAAGAGCGTTACAATCAATTTTTCCAACCACAAGACTTAGATAACCAATAAAATAATAGTAAAAACGGCAGAGGGGGATTCTGCCGTTTTCTTGTATCTGAGGCTACTATCGCCATGTGAGATACACTTCAAATGAAGCAAATTTAGTATTTATTTCACACCTGCAAAATAAACGGTGGTGCTGGTGAAGAGGCTTCCTGCCTTGAGAATGACCTGATCTTTCAAGTCACTATGAATCGCATCAGGCAAGGCTTGTGCTTCCAGCGCTATACCATTATGCTGAATCATTGGCTGTCCATTGATGATGACTGACTCATCGACAAAATTAGCCGAATAAGTCACGACACAAGGAGCATCCGTACGGAAAGTCAGATAGCGACCAGACGCCGGATCATAAAGATATCCTGCCTCTTTCTGCTCTTTATCTAGAGCAAAGGGATGATCCAGCCCTGACACGATCTGAATTTGCTCGTCTTGGTCAGTAAAAATTTCTTTCAGTACCAGACCTGTTTGTAGGCATTTGACAAAGCCACGATCTGCATCCACTTCTTTTACTGGCACGCCGTCTGGAGCAATCGGATACACCCCTTTGGTATGCAGCTGGAGGACATGCTGATCAATCGGCTGACTGAAATCACCTGATAGATTGAAATAGCTGTGGTTGGTTGGATTAACCAGACTATCCTGGTCTGTCTGGACTTGATAGGAAACCTCAATCTCCCCTTTTTCCGATAAGTAATAGGAAATCCAGATTTTTAAATTTCCAGGAAAACCACCCGTCCCATCTGGGCGCTCTGTGTAAAATGTGACGCCCTCGTTTGTGACTTCCTCTGTCTGGAAAATCACACCGTCCCAGCCAGTAGAGCCACTGTGATTGCAATTCTGGCCATTATTAACTTCTAGCTGATAGGACTGCCCATTTAGTTCAAAGCTAGCCTTCTCAATCCGTCCCGCAACCGGTCCCACGCTGGCACCATGCTTGGGGCTATTGCCAACATAATCCTCAAAACTCTCAAAGCCTAGAATAATATTGGCAAAATCACCATTTTTATCCGGCGTCCGATATTCTAAAATCGTTGCGCCATAGTTCATGACCTTGAAGCGATAGCCTAGCTTATTTTCAAAGGTGTAGGCTAAGACATCCTGTCCTTTAAAAGTACCAAAAATAGATTCTTGATAAGATTTCATACAATCTCCCTCTGTCTCGAGTCTGGGACAAAAGTCCTAGCCTCTCAATTGTCTTTGGATTGTCGAGCAAGACGCAGTGGTTGAGTGGGCTCTACTACGCTGATTTCATCAGCTTTTACAGCCCTACTCAACTGTGCGGAGGTGAGACGACGAAATCGAATTCTAACGAATTACCGATTTCTGTCCCACTCTCTTTCTTGACTTAGTCAAGGGACAAGGATGGAACACATCCTTTTCATCTGAAAGTCTTTTTAATAACTAGCTTTCCCATGACTAATGTTTGACTTTCCCATATTTAGCTTCCTACTGCTAGAAAGGGTGGATGATAACTCCCTGAACGACCCGATTGACCGTACCTGTCGGAGACGGTGTATCTGGTCGATTTTTCACTTTCAAAGAAGTCAAGAGAGAGAAGAGCTGAGCATAGACGATATAAGGAAAGGCTCGATAGCTATCTTCCAAGATATCACTTTCAAGAACCACTTGCTCAACATTTTCCAAGTCTTCTCTGCGCTCTGTAAAGAAGACCACCTTGCGAGCAATCTGATCTCCTGCCACTTCACGCACCAAATCCAAATCGTAGCGTTTGGTGTATGCATCCCTTGAGCCAAATACCAGCACAAGCGTCTCTTCGTTAATCAGAGATTTTGGTCCATGACGGAAGCCAACTGGGCTTTCATACATGGTCGCAACCTTCCCAGCGGTCAACTCCAAAATTTTCAGCTGAGCTTCGTGCGCCAGGCCAAAGAATGGCCCTGCTCCAAGATAAATGACCCGGTTAAAGTCTAATTCTGTCAAAGCCTGAACGTCAGCTACATCGGCCAAAACCTTTTGACTCAAGGCAATCAACTCAGCTACTCTTGCTTCTTTTTGAGCCAAATCTGCTGGGTCAAAAACAAGAAGAGCTGTCAACATCATAGAGGTGAAGCTAGAAGTCATGGCAAAGCCAGCATCATTTGATGGAGCTGGTTGCAATAAGAGGAGATTCCGCTCATCGCCATGAGCCTGCTGAGCCAATTTCCCCTCTGCAGCGCAGGTGATAGTCACTTGATAAAGCTCATCAACCAACTGCTTGGCCAAGTCCACTGTCGCAACACTTTCTGGCGAATTGCCACTGCGGGCAAAAGAAACGAGAACCGTTGGAATATCCTTGTGCAGATGTACCTTAGGACTTGCCACAATATCAGTCGTCGCAACCGAATTAAAATTCCATTTGCGCTCATCATAAAGCTTTCTGAAATATGGCAGCAGTGTGTCCCCTACATAAGCCGAAGTTCCCGCACCTGTAAAGATAACTTTTATATAATCATGCTTTTCTTCAATACCTTTTAGAAAAGCAGTAACTTGGTCAGCTTGATCCTTGTAATGATTAAAAGCTGTCTGCCAAACATCTGGCTGTTGGTAGATTTCACGCGTGGTGATTTCCGCGCCTAATTCAACCAGTTTCTCTTTTGAATAATCTAGCATGGTAGTCCTTTCAAAAATAAACAATGATATATTAGTTATTTGCCTTTAAAAGAGGGAATGGGAAAATTCCCCACTCCCCTTCATTTCTTTTTTCCTTACAAAACAGTCCTACTCATCCTCATCATCTGATAAGCCTGCTAAAATATCATTGACTTTAACGATATTTTCGACTGCATTTTTCGGATAGTCAACATCAGCTCCTGTCAGAGAAGCATTGAGAAACTCAATCACCATCGGCAGATTCATACCGGCGTACAAGTCAATATCCTTACCTTCTAAAATAAGGCGGCTGACTACATTACATGGTGTGCCTCCCAAAAGATCTGCAAAGACAATATAGTCATCAAAATCCTTGACTGTATCTAAAAACTTAGCTGTGAAATCATCTGGTCCCTCCTCTGGCAACAAGGCAACGGCATGGATATCCGCTTGAGGTCCCATAATCATCTCAGTGGTTGTTTTCAGTTCTTCACAAAAGCGACCATGACTAATCAAAATTAATTGTTTGCTCATAATTTACACCATTATGCCATTCCAAAGAAGAAGTGGCCAAACGCTGAGAACGCAATCGCTGCAAGAATGATGAGCAAGATAGCTTTTGTAGAGTTCATACCCTTACGTCCAAGCAACCAGAAGATTACACCTGTGATGATGGCTGGTACCAAACGTGGGAAGATGAGGTTGAGCATATCTTGAATTTCAATTGCTTTGTCCCCGATGTGTGGAGCCCAAGAAACTTCAACACCAATCATGCTGGCAATCAAGGCACCAACCATGAAGACACCAAGTACAGATGCAGCATCAATCAAAGCTGTCAAAGTACTTTGCATATTGTTGACGAGGTTAACCCCTTCTTTATAGGCAAATTCCAATTGTTTCCAACGGAAAATGTCATAAGCAACCGCAACAGCGATCCATAGGAAGATACCGGCTGGGTTTCCCGCAACAGCCAAAGTTGCTGCGATTGAACCCATAATAGCTGGTACCAATGATCCAAAGATTGAGTCTCCAAGAGGAGCGAATGGCCCCATGAGACCTGTCTTGATACCATTGACCGCATCTTTTGATTTCACACCATCTTTTTCTTCCAAAGCAAGGTCAAAACCAGTGATAATGGTGTGGAAGAATGGTGAAGTATTGAAGAATTGCGTATGCAATTTCATCATTTCTTTCAGTTCAGGTGTACCGTCTCCATACATTTTGCGCAATTGTGGCAAAATCATGTAAAGGTAACCAGAAGCCTGCATACGCTCATAGTTCCAACCCAATTGGAAGGTAAACAAGCTACGTTTGTTAATCTGTTTAAAATCTTCTTTTGTTAGTTTGTAATTAGAATTCGTCATCTTCAATTTCCCCGCTTTCTGATTCAGTTACTGGAGCAGCTACGACTGTACGTTGGCTGTTTTTGAAGTGTTGTACTGCAAGGAAGACACCAATGATGGCGATACCAATCATAGATACACTCTTGAAGTTGTTAACAAAAGTAATAGCTTGTTCTTTTGGAAGTTTAGAGAACACTTCAGAACCAACAATGCTAGACACTGCAGCACCAAGGCTTTGAACATTACTGTAAAGCACTGTCAACATAGCTGTCAAGCCAAATCCAAGTGCCAAATAGTGAAGGTTGCGTTTAACTGGAAGATAACGAAGCAAGATTGCAAATCCAAGACCTGGAAGCATTTGACCTGCAAGTTTCAGACCGTTTGCCAACCATTGTACATTACCGAGACCTGTAACAACAGTTTCTACAAAAGCTCCACCAAAGGCAAGGGCAAAGAAGACTGGGAGGGCACGAGAAAGAGCCCAAGGAATCGCACCAAGGAGATAGTTGCGTTCGATGCCTTTGTAGTCAAAGCGTTCAATCGCAGCATCTACACGGTGAGCGAAGTAAGTTGTCGTCATACGACCAAGGATATCAAAATATGTCAACAAAGTTGCTACCGGCACAGCGATTGTAGCAATAGCAAGCTCTGGATCAAGACCTTGAGCTACTGAGAAGGCAGTCGCAAGAACCGCACCAGAAGTAGCATCAATACGAGAAGCACCACCGAAGGTACCAACACCGAGTACCACCAATTGAAGGTTGGCACCAATCAATAAACCTGTAGGTAAATCTCCCATGATGAGACCTGTGATAAATCCAGCAAATACAGGTGAACCTGCTGAAGAAACGATCGTCAACTCATCACAGATTTGATAAGCTGAGTACAGAGTGAGTAGTAAAATTTGCCACCATTGTATCATGACAATGACCTCCTAAAAATTTTTCCTTATTTTAACAAATTCATAAAATCCGCAACCGGATCATTTGGAACCATCTGAGCTGTCAGCTTCACTCCTTTTTCATGCAGCTTGTGGAAAGCTTCCACATCCGCATCAACCACATTGATAGAGCGAGTGATGGGGCGAGTTTCGTCTGACTGAGACATATTGCCGACGTTCAGTGTTTCCAGTGGAACACCAGCTTCTACCAAACGAAGGAAACGGTCTGGTTTACGAGCGACGATAAAGAGTCGTTGTGAGTCATACTTACCAGCCAAGATGTTTTCTGCTGCTTTAGCGATTGGCAAAATGCTGAGCTTCACTCCTGGCGGCGTTGCCAACTTGAGTCCGCTCTTTTCGATAGCATTTTCAGCTACCTCATCGTCAATCACCATAATGCGTGAAATGTTGAGCTTGGTAGTCCAGAGATTGGCTACCTGTCCATGGATCAAACGTCCATCGATACGTGCACCTACGATTGTCATAAATTTTCCCCCTTTATTGTTTTAAATGTAGGTTGGTTAACTAAGTTAATTGATTCTTCATATTCCCCTTCCGTTTCAAAAATGATGATACGGTTATGTCCTTCTTTCAGAAGGCTATGCGGAATATAGAGCGATAAGGTTGGTCCGACATTCCAGAAACGACCAATGTTGACGCCATTTACAAAGGCAAGGCCCTTTCCAAAACCGGACAAGTCTAAATAAGCATCTTTAAGCGCTTTCATTTTAAAATCAAAAGCGTAGAAAGCTGGTTCTTCTGGCTGCCATCCTTTTGAAAAATCGATGTTTTCTGTGTTTTCAAAAGAAAGTGGATACTGTTGCCAATTCAGCAAGAAGTGCAAATCCTTGCAAACGCCCGTCCGAATCCCTTTTCGCTGGGTATCTGCCAAGAATTTATGCCCGTAGTTGACCCGCCCCATGTTTTCCATCAGGACGTCAATACGGTGGGTGGCTTTCTTTTCTCCAGCAACAAAGATATCTTGACCAATCTCTACTTGATACTGGGTTGCCATAAGCTTACCATCCACAAAGAGCTGCATTCGGTCGCGCCCGTCAATCACCCGAATTTTTTCCTCATCCGCATCCCAGCCGGCTTCGGTACGGTAAAGCAAGTAGCCATAGCTCTGTCCCAAATCCTCCATTTTGACAGGATAGAGACTCTCTACTGGCTGAGCCAAATCAGCTAATGTTTCAAACAAACTCACCTTCTCACTTAGAGCAATGTCTCTCAGTTCAAAAGATTCTTTTGTGAGCGGTTTCATTTGTGGGTACTCAGGATAGTAGGTCTCCATCATTTTTTGCACTGCAAAATATTTCGGAGTTGGATTTCCCTGTTCATCGAGCAGGGCATCGTAATCATACGAAGTCACCTGTGGTAAATCCGTCACACCTCTGGCCGAGCAGCCATTCATGAAGCCAAAATTGGTGCCGCCGTGAAACATATAGAGGTTGATAGAGCCTTGTTTCAGAACCTCATGGACAGCTTGAGCCAGTTCCTCAGGATCCCTTTTGATAATTGGCTCTTTCCAACGATTGAACCAACCATCCCAAAACTCCATACACATGAGCGGCCATTTTTTGCCATGATCATCAAAGAATTCCTGCATCTGGGCAAAATTATAATCTGCCTTGGAGCCGAAATTTCCTGTAACAAATAAATCTTCCTCAATCAGCGTGCCGGCTCTCAGCGTCGCCCGCCAAGGACCATCCGATGTAAAGAGCGGGCAATCAAGGCCTCGGTCCAACATCATCTGCCGAATCGCTCTCAGGTAGTCTTTATCCTCCCCGTAAGAGCCATATTCATTTTCCACTTGCATCATGAGGATATTCCCACCCTTGTCCAAGAGCCTTGGAACCAGGCGAGGAAGCAACTCATCATAGTAGTCTGCAACAGCCTGAAGATAGGAAGCATCAGAAGAACGGATTCTCATATCCTCAGTCAAAAGCCAGGCTGGCATGCCGCCAAATTCCCACTCCGCACAGATAAAGGGCGAAGGGCGAACGATGGCATATAATCCTAAATCTTGAGCAATCTGAAGAAACTTCTCAATATCTAAAATTCCCTGAAAGTCAAATTGGCCTTTCTTTGGCTCGTGCATGTTCCAAGGAACATAGGTCTCAACTGTATTGAAGCCTAGGGCTTTCAGATTATAGAGCGAGTGATACCAGTCTTCTGGCTGAATCCGAAAATAGTGTATCGCTCCTGATAAAATCTTAAACTCCTGACCATCCAAGTAGAAAGAAGAGCCTATTTCAAATCTCTTCATCTCCTCATTCCTCCTAGATTTAAAACGCTTTCATTTCTTGTTAATATTAATATAATAAACTTTTACATAAATGTCAACATTTTTTTAAAAAATATGTTAAAATCAATATAGAGAGGGATAAAAAAAGAGAGGTGAGCACAATGGCTATTCCTAAATATCAACAGATCAAAGATGATTTAAAACAACAAATCATTTCTGGTAACTTTGAAAACGGTGATAGATTCTACACAGAAGCTGAGTTAATCAAGATGTTCAACGTCAGTTCCATCACCGTTGTCCGCGCTTTGAACGAACTTGCGAATGATGGCTACATCATCCGTCAGCAAGGAAAGGGAACGTTTGTTTCACGCGCAAGAAAACACAAGCGTGTGGAATTCTCTGATATCGAAACTTTCCCTATCCAAAAGGATAAGGTGACTGTTCTGTCCATCGAACGTGGAAATGAATTGAGAATCTTGGAAAAACTAGAACTAACACCGTCCCAGTTCTACTACAAGATTGACCGTATCAGAAGGACAGGCGATAAAGTCTATATCTATCACCAAACCTACATTCCTGAACAGTACATCAATCCAAACTATCCAGATCTGGACTACTACAGCTCGATCTACAATCGCTTCAAGACGGATTATCACATCCACATGAATGATGAGTATTTCGAAGAAACCAACGAAATCGTCTTTCCAACGCCAAAAGATATTGCTAAGACCTTGGAAATTGATCCAAACTTCCCAACTGTGCATCAAGTCAAGATCACAAAACTGGAAAATACTGGACAAATCCTAGAGTACAGCGAAACCTACAAGCGTGGCGATTTCTTCAAAATCAAATTTATTTCTTCTAGTCGCGATCATTAATCTGAAAAACGATGGTTCTCATGAGCTGTCGTTTTTCATTTCCTGACCAACTAGCCTACCTTTATTATAAACCTATCTATACCAATTTGCAAGATATTTGAGCGATTTTTGTTTAATAAAAATCAAAAAATGACAGAAAATAAACAGATTTTTTTGATTTCGTATATCTTTTTAGTATTCTAGGACTGAAAACCAACAAAAACAAAACTTTTATAATACATTCGAGAATAATAAAAATGAGAGTGGGACAGAAATCGGTAATTGGTTAGAATCCGATTTAGTCGTCCCACCTCCGCACAGTTGAGTAGGGCTGTAAAAGCTGATGAAATCAGCGTAGTAGAGCACACTCAACCACTGCGTCTTGCTCGACAATCCAAAGACAATTGAGGAGTTTGGGACAAAAAGACTTCAATTTTTAAAAATCTTAATTATTAAGCCTTTCAAATCTATAATTAAATGCAAAAAGCGAACAAAGCAGAATTCTGATTACCAGAAAACTAGTTTTGTTCGCTTTTTATATTTGATGTCGGACTTTTGTCCCAGCCTCATCTTTTTATGTTTAATCCAGCCCCACGCGCTTGAAGATTTCATCCACGCGCTTGGTGTAATAAGTTGGATTGAAGATTTCGTCGATTTCCTCTTGAGTGAGGCGTGATGTAACCTCTGGGTCCGCTTCGAGCAGAGGCTTGAAGTCTACTTGATTATCCCAAGACTGGGCGGTCTTTGGCTGAACCAAGTCATAAGCCTGCTCCCGCGTCATGCCTTTTTCAATCAAGGTCAACATAGCCCGCTGGCTGAAGATAAGACCAAAGGTCGAGTTCATGTTGCGGATCATGTTTTCTGGGAAGACCGTCAAGTTCTTGACGATATTACCGAAGCGGTTGAGCATGTAATCGATGAGAATGGTCGTGTCCGGTGCGATAATCCGCTCAGCTGATGAGTGGGAAATGTCGCGCTCATGCCAGAGAGAGACATTCTCAAAGGCTGTCACCATGTGGCCACGAATGACACGCGCCAGACCAGTCATGTTTTCAGAACCGATAGGGTTGCGTTTGTGAGGCATTGCTGAAGAGCCTTTTTGACCTTTAGCAAAGAACTCTTCCACTTCGCGCTGCTCAGACTTTTGCAGACCGCGAATCTCGGTCGCCATGCGCTCGATAGATGTCGCAATCAAGGCTAAGGCTGAGAAGTATTCGGCGTGGAGGTCACGTGGCAGAACTTGAGTCGAAATCTCCTGCGGACGGATGCCTAATTTCTCACAGACATAGCTTTCCACGAATGGCGGAATGTTGGCAAAGTTCCCAACCGCACCAGAGATTTTCCCGGCTTCCACACCCGCAGCCGCAATCTCGAAACGCTCAATGTTGCGCTTCATTTCGCTGTACCAAGTCGCGAGCTTAAGACCGAAAGTCGTCGGCTCCGCGTGTACCCCGTGGGTACGACCCATCATGATGGTGAACTTGTGCTCCTTAGCCTTATCAGCAATGATGTCGGTGAAGCGACGCAGATCCTCACGGATGATATCATTGGCCTGCTTGTAGAGGTAGCCGTAGGCCGTATCCACCACATCAGTCGAGGTCAGGCCATAGTGCACCCACTTGCGCTCCTCGCCCAGCGTCTCAGAAACCGCCCGAGTAAAGGCCACCACATCATGGCGCGTCTCCTGCTCAATCTCCAAGATGCGGTCGATGTCAAAGCCTGCCTTTTCACGAATCAAGGCCACATCTTCCTTGGGAATTTCACCCAGCTCAGCCCAGGCCTCATCAGCTAGAATCTCAACCTCCAGCCAAGCCTTGTACTTATTTTCCTCAGTCCAAATGTTCGCCATTTCGGGGCGAGAGTAACGGTTGATCATGTTGTTTTATTTTCCTTTCTTTTGATGTTTCACATCAGATAAGCAACTGAGGGATATCTTATTATAGTTGTTTATCTTCAATAGCTTTTGTTTGTCTGTATTCAAATGCTTCAGCATTTTCATTTTATTCTATAGTTAACTCTTATGAATACTTTCTAATTTTTATAGATATATAACCTCAAAATCCTTTGTGTTAGAACTACTTACATCAATCTTCAACTTTGGATACTCACTTCCCAGATTTGTTAGTGAATTTTCATAACCTATTAACATTTTAGAATTAAAAATACCAAAAATATCAATCCTCACATAAATTTTATCATCCTCTCCTTCAAACTCAACCATTATTTCATTTGAAAGATTATTCCCCATATATAAATTGGTATCTGTAGGGACTTTGATTAGTGTATTTCCTTGACATAATTGAAATAGAACTTTCTGTATATCTTTTGAAATCCTTTGGTTTAACCATGGCTCTCCTAGATATTTATATGCATATTCAAATGATATTTTCAAAGATAAAGGAAAGAATGCATACTTTAAGTACTCTTCTACTGCCTCATGAGGAAGACTAATATTATCAATTCGTGGAAAAAGCGGGACGTTATCAAAATCAATAATTCTAGTTTTTATCTCTTCATCACTGCAAGATTTTACATGATTTTTAAAATATCCTAAATTAACATTTTTAGGAGCAAAAATAAAATTTTCGCTTTTTCCATATTTTGCTCTGAAGCCAGTTATATCTCCTGTATTGCTATCAGTCACCAGATTTCCTATAATTTCTGGAATCCAAAAGGGAATATCTAATTTTTCTAAACCAGGGACTCCGTTCCTTCCTTTAATACCTTTCCTATTACGAATAAACTCTAGTAATGGACTGTTTACAAATCTCGAATCAACATGCATTCCTAATTTTGAATTACACCCCACACATACATCGTTAAGCGTATTCTCCGAAAATCTTTTTCCACCTAAACTCTCAAGAATTATATGTTCTGTATTAAAGTCTTTTCCCGATTTTTCAATCGCACATATTATACATTTTTGATTTTTTTCATTCATCTCTGTTTCCCAAATCTCTTTTATGACTTATGAAATTATATATTACATACAAACGATAAAATGAGCAATATCAAATAAACCATTTTTTATTTCATAACACCCAAATCTTCTCTGATTACCCTTTCAAGTTCCCAACGAATATCATCCAATTTATTATTTCTACCATCGTTATATTCTAAAAATCTACCTGCAATAAAAGCGTTGTGCCAAGTAACATCAAACTTGACTAAGCAATTTTTTACGTCTTGACTGGCATACAGTTCAATAATTTTATCGTTTCTTCTAAATTGTTCATATCCTTTCTTAGCTAAAAAATACTGAATTTTGATTTTTTCTATTTCTTTGATATAGTATTCTCTATTCCGAATTTCTGTTTTGATATCTTCTTCATCTTGATAAGTAAGACCTTCTCGCTCTAATCGTTTTTGATAATCTTCCTTAATCTGAATTTCCAAAATTCTATTTACCGTATCAAAATCTTCTCGGTTAAATACTGGGGAAAACGGTAGGTTAGTCATAACATCATAGGGCGTTTTATTAGGAAATAAATCAATAATCTTAAGTAGCTCATTGTAGGTTTCTGTTAACTTCTCTCCTTTATTTCTTTTTTCCTCTATATATCGTTCATACTTCTTATCTTTTTTCTCACTAAAATATTTAATAACTCCCCCGATCGCAATAATAATGGCTAATAGAACTCCAACTATCGTAGCGATGTGAGACAAATTTTCTAACTGATTATCTTTTTTTACAAAAGTATTGACAAAGAGTTGAATCATAAATTCTCCCCATTCAATTTAAATACTATTCTTCCTCAGGATCTTCGTAAGCAAAAAATTCAATCGAAAGTTTTATAGGACGGCTCGTTAATCCAAAACTCTTTATATAATCATAGACCTCATCATCATCGCGCGTATGCTCTATAACTAGCTGATTATTTGTTATCTCTACAATATGAATCCCTTCTGCATCCGGAATTTCTGGAATGACTACATCATCCGCATAAGTAAATGTTAGAGTAGTAATATCATCTTCAAATACATCATCGAATTCTTCTACCATTTTAAAAATCAATCCCTTCCCCAAACTCAACCACGCTATCCGGCTCATCACTAAACAAAGTCACATGCCCCATTTTGCGGTTGTGCTTGTCTTCTATAATCATTTATTTACTGCCCACTCTGCTGCTTTCTCTGCATGAATCACTGTTGTGTCGTAGAGAGGCAGGTCAGTGTCGGATTGCTTGACAAGGAGACCTATCTCGGTACAACCCAAGATAACAGATTCTGCGCCAGCTTTTTTCAAATCATCTATAATGGTAAGATAAATCTGCTTTGAGCTTTCTTTGATATCCCCTAGACAGAGTTCGTCATAAATGATCCGATTGACCTCTGTAATACCAGCTTGGTCTGGAATCAGCACTTCTAACCCAGACTCTATTAATTGCTCCTTGTAAAAATCTTGAGTCATGGTGTACTTGGTTCCTAGGAGACCGACTTTTTGAATACCGTCAGCCAACAAGGCCTGCGCAGTTGCTTGCGCAATATGCAAGATTGGAATCGTAATCTTTTCTTGTATCTGCGGAGCAACCTTGTGCATGGTGTTGGTACAAATAACGATGAAATCCGCACCTGCTTGCTCCAGGCGCTGAGCAACATCTGCCAAAAGTTGACCGCTTTTCTCCCAGTCCCCGACTGCCTGATAATGCTCAATCTCTGCAAAATCAACACTGTAAAGCAGAATCTTAGCCGAATGCAAGCCACCCAGCTCTTTTTTGATGGTTTCGTTAATAATTTGGTAGTAAGATGTGGTACTTTCCCAACTCATACCGCCAATCAGACCAATAGTTTTCATAGCTAATTAAGCTCCTCCTTGCTTATAGCCACCGACGGATAGTGTGGCAAGCTACTTAGATCTGTATCCAATGGCAAATCATAAATAGCCAGATAATTGTCTGGATATTGAATCTTTAATTCCTGATATTTGGCTTTTACTTTTTCATGGTCGGCACTGGCAAAGAGCACTTCCACAACAGCAGTTTCTTTGCCTTCTTCCACAAAAGCGTTGACAATAATTTGAATCATAAACTGGTCTCCATTTAGCTTTAAAGATTATCATTTTCTGAGTCTTCATGTATAGAAAATTCAAATGAAATTCTCTCAGGATGTCTAGGCAGGCCGTAACTACTCAGATAATCCTTAACTTCCTTCACGGAACAAGAATATTCTAAGACTAGCTGATTGCCAGCTCTCTCTAAAATATGAATCCCCTCTCTATCCGCAATCTCTGGAACAATCAAATCGTCCGTATAAGTCAGTGTTACGGTCGTTATTTCATCATCTAGCAATTCATCAAATTCTTCTGTCATTTCAAAAATCAATCCCCTCACCAAACTCAACCACACTATCCGGCACATCACTAAACAAAGTCACATGTCCCATCTTGCGGTTGTGCTTCGCTTCTATTTTACCATACAGGTGGAGGTGGGCGCTTGGATTTTCTGCGACATATTTCTCAGCAGCCTCGACGTGTTGGCCGAGGACATTGAGCATAACAGCTGGCGCATGCAATTTGATAGCTGGTAATGGTGCTCCCAGAACGCCCAGAATATGGGTGTCAAACTGAGAAAAGTCGCAGGCTTCGATAGAGTAGTGCCCAGAGTTGTGTGGCCGTGGGGCAATCTCATTGACAATGATATCATCAGATGTCGCAAACATTTCCACGCAAAGTGTTCCAGACAAATTGAGCTGTTCTGCGATTCGCACCGCCATGGCTTTGGCCTTGTCAGCCAGACTTTCTGAAATGCGAGCTGGCACAATGGTCTTAGACAGGATATTGTTACGGTGGATATTTTCCTGAACTGGGAAAATCGTCACATCCTTGCCATTTCCAGATACGATGACAGAAATTTCAAGATCAAAGTTAACAAACTCTTCCAAGACACAAGCTGCTGAATCGGCTAGCGCATAGGCTTCTTCCAAGTCTGCTGCCGAGCGAATGACCTTTTGCCCATGTCCATCGTAGCCACCAGTCGCCGTTTTGAGGACATAATTTTTCGATAGGTCGATATCTGCCAAGTCTTGGCTGGAAGTCACGACCTTGTAGGGTGCCACGGTGACTTGGGCCTTGTTTGCGAGAAAGTCCTTTTCAAAGATCCGATTTTGAGAAATGCGGAGCAGGTCCGTTCCTTGAGGGAGCTGACCTTCCTTGCTGACAGCATCCAAGCCGTCAGCATCGACATTTTCAAACTCATAGGTCAGGACATCACAGCGCTCAGCCAGCTGACGCAGGGCGTCCACGTCATTATAAGGCGCCACAATGACCTCAGCCACACGAGAGGCTGGACAATCCGCCGCAGGATCCAGCGCAATGACCTTGTGCCCCATGTAGATAGCAGAAATAGCCATCATCTGTCCCAACTGACCGCCACCGATGATTCCGATTGTTTTAGATGAGCTCATTGCTAGACTCCTCTGCGATTTTTCCTTGTTCTTCAGCAAAATCCGCTAGCGCTGCTGCTAGGTCTTGGTCTTCAATGGCCAAGATCCGAAGGGCAGTCAGGGCAGCGTTGGCTGCACCCGCTTCACCGATTGCCATAGTTGCCACTGGCACACCGCCTGGCATCTGCACAATCGAATAAAGCGAGTCCAATCCGCTGAGAGCGCGTGATTTGACAGGTACGCCGATAACAGGCAGAGTGGTTTTAGCTGCTACCATTCCTGGCAAATGGGCTGCACCACCAGCACCTGCGATAATGACTTTGATACCACGGCTACGGGCTTCTTCGGCATGTCTGAACATAAGATCAGGTGTACGGTGGGCAGAGACGACTTTCTTTTCGTAGGCTACACCGAAGCGGTCTAAGACTTCGGCAGTTTTTTGCATGGTAGCCCAGTCGGATTTGGATCCCATGATGATGGAAATAATTGGTTTAGTCATGATTTTTCTTTTCTTTCCTTTCAACAATCACCTTAGGTTGTGAGGGACGACAGCAGCCACCAAAGGGGTCTCATGCCTAAATCGGAAGCCCAGGGTCTTCCGATTTCCCTGAACGATTAGCTTATCATCCAATCGTTCTTTCACAACGGCGGTGATTGTTCTATATTAGCTCGCTAACGCTCGCAAATCAAACGACCATTATCGTATTTGCGACTACGTCGCTTTTTCTTACATCTTTATCTAATCGCCTTGCTTCCAATATCTGTTCGGTAGAAGAGGCCTTCTGTTTTTTGTTGGGATAGTTCTTGGTAGATGGTATCTTGGGCTTCTGTGACAGTGTTGGCTGTGGTGACTAGCATATAGACACGGCCGCCGTTTGATAGCAGTGCTCTGCTATTTTCCGCAAACTTAGCCCCTGCATAGTAGGTGATGATATCGCCATCGGTTTTGGCTGACAGCTCAACGCCCTTTTTATAATCTAGCGGGTAGCCATTTGACGCGACAACCACACCCAGAGTCACACCCTTGTCCGTCCAAGTGATAGCTGGCTCTTTACCTTCCAAAATATCAGTGATATTTTGCGCAAAGTCAGATGTCAAACGAGGCAAGATAATCTGTGTTTCAGGATCTCCAAATCGAGTGTTGAACTCGATGACCTTCGGCCCGTCTGCTGTCAAGATAAGCCCTGCATAAAGAACACCAAGATACGGGCGACCTTCCTGGATCATGCCCTCAAGGACTGGCTTGACAATAGTGTCAACCGCTGTGTCAACCACACTCTGTGACAAGTGAGGGACTGGCGCATAGGCACCCATCCCACCAGTATTAGGACCCTTGTCACCATCGTAGGCACGCTTGTGATCCTGAGCGGTCGGCATAATGTAGAACTTGTCACCATTGACAAAGGTAAAGAGGGAGAACTCCTCACCGTCTAGGAACTCTTCGATAACCACACGCGCACCACTGTCGCCAAATTTATTATCCAAAAGCATCTCGTGGGCTGCTTCGACCGCTTGCTCGACTGTCTCCGCTACGACGACGCCTTTCCCAAGCGCCAAGCCGTCCGCCTTGACGACGATAGGAGCGCCTTTCTCCTCGATATAGGCTTTAGCCTCCTCAAAGTCGGAAAATGTGCCGTAGGCTGCTGTCGGAACGCCGTATTTAACCATGATTTCCTTGGCAAAATCCTTGGACCACTCCAGCTCCGCTGCTAAACGAGATGGGCCGAAAGCCTTGAGCCCAGCTTGGTTAAAATCATCCACGATTCCAGCAGCAAGGGCATCATCTGGGCCGATAAAAGACCAAGCAACATCATTCTCCTTGGCAAATTCAATTAGTTTAGAATGTTCGGAAATTCCAATGTTTACTAAATCCAACCCATCCAAGGTCATGCCATCATTTCCAGGAGCGACAAAAACCTGCTCCACATCTCGAGACTCCAACAACTTCTTGGCAATCGCATGCTCACGACCACCCGAACCAACAACTAAAAGCTTCATAGCTAAGATACCTCAACGTCCATCATCACAGGTGCTTTCGCACCAAGCTAACACATCACGTAAAAATCACTACATTTTTTACGAATTATTTATCTAAATTATATCACAATCGTTCGCTTTATTCCATGATAAGAAGGAAAAGAAGATAAATAATCTACTTTTGTTAGGAATATCCATCTCTGACAAATAAAATCTACCTATATTATTTTTGATATTTTGACTATTTCATTACTTTTATTTCAAATATCAAAGATTTCATAAAACTAAAATAAATTAGAAATTCAACTATCATCATCTTTTAAAATTTTCTTTTTTTATATTTTTTCCCGAATAATCTAAATGGAATCATCCAAATTACTTATTCAAAGGAGATTTATGAAAAAATATCAGAAGCTGTTTTTATTATCCGGAGCAGTTCTTGGGCTATTTGCCAGTCATTCCACGGCTCAAGCTGTTGCATCGACTGAAGCTGGAAACAAAGTCCTAGGCCCCACTGATCGCGCCAGCAATGTGACCGTCAATGTCACTGGAGATACGGCGCAGATTCATTACGCCCGCTCCAAGGCTCAGGTTCCCTATACCATTTCCCACGCAGTCTGGTCCGACGAAAATGGGCAGGATGATTTGAAATGGTACACTACGCCTCAGACATCCAGCACAGCCATTGACCTTCGGCAGCACGCTGGCTATGGCACCTTCCATGTTCATACTTACATTAATATCAACGGGAAAATGATTGGCTTGAATGGTACGACCTTTACTGTTAATAAACCTGCGGTTAAGGTCTCTACTAATATTGTCGGACAAACTGGCCAAATTCACTTTAAGCGTAACAAAGACCAGATAAACTCTCGCATTTTACATGCGGTCTGGTCTGATGAAAATGGACAAGATGACTTAAAATGGTATAATGCCGGACAAGATATCACCGAATTTACACTTTCTAATCACAAAGGTTATGGAAAATATTTCGTAGATACTTATGAAAATAAAAATGGCAAAATGATTTACCAATCGGGCACCACTTTCCAACTTGAAAAACCTAATCCGACCATTCAGACAAGCTTCCCTGAACCTGGCATTATGGAAATACTTATCAAAAATCTTCCTGACACCATGTACAAAGTTACAGTGCCAACTTGGTCTGAAAACAAAGGTCAGGATGATTTGCAATGGTACGAGGCAAGTAAAAATTCTGATGGCAGTTACAGAGTAAGAGTAGAACTGAAGAAACACAATTACGATACAGGAACCTACCATATCCATCTCTACGGTGAAAGCTATGTCAAGCCTGAATTTACAGGATTAGCAGGAACAACTGCTACGATAGATGTCGGAAAGCTGCCTTCCCCAGAAGAGCAAAAACCGCTTTTCTCTGTTGAAAATATCAATCAGGAAGAGGGAACCTACACTGTAAAAGTCACTGAAACTGCCGCATCCAAGGCGATTCAATCCGTCCGCGTCCCTATTTGGAGTACCCAGAATCAAAGCAATATCAAGTGGTATGACGCAAGCAACAATGGAGATGGGACTTTTACTGCACAATTCAATATCCGCAACCACCAAGCCTTATCTGGAAGCTACACCAATCATATCTACGTTAAGTACAAAGATGGAAGCGAGCATAGCTATGCGACAGACAGCGTCACCCTCTCTGCTGAAAATATCAAAGCTAAGGTTTCTGTCAATAAAATTTCTACCTACAATTACGAAGTGACAGTTTCCGATGCTTTCGGACCAGGAACCATTTCTCTACCAACTTGGTCAGAGGTCAACGGACAAGATGACATCAAATGGTACACTGCTAACAAAGTGGGCAATGGCTTGTATAAATTTACCATCAATACACAACAGCATGCTGGAAACGGACTCTTCCATACACATGTTTACCGTAATCTCAATGGACAGATGACTGGACTTACAGGCACCAGCTATCAGGTTGATAAACCAACCACGCCTGAGCCAACCCTCTACACACCTGATTATGCAGGAGCATCCTCTTATCCTCATGGTCAATGTACTTGGGGAGCAAAAGTACTGGCTCCTTGGGCTGGTCCTTACTGGGGCAACGGTGGTCAATGGGCAGCTAGCGCACGCGCAGCTGGTTTCCGAACAGGAAGCACCCCACAAGTCGGAGCCATCATCTGCTGGACCGATGGCGGCTATGGGCATGTTGGTGTTGTCACCCACGTCGAATCCAACACCCGCATCCAAATCAAAGAATCCAACTATGCAGGCAAACAGTACATTGGCAACTTCCGCGGCTGGTTCAATCCCTACGCCGCTGGTCAAGGAGCTGTCAGCTATATTTATCCAAAATAAATTTACTAAAAAAACCTTGGTTTTATCAACCAAGGTTTTTCATCTGTTCAAATCGGAGCCAATTTCTTACTTCGCTAGTTTCTTTTCCAAATAGGCAACAATATCTGCGACATTTTCAAAACGATCAACATCCTCATCTGAAATTTCAATCGCAAACTCATCCTCTAATGTCAGGATGAATTCCATTAAGTCAACAGAATCAGCGCCTAAATCATCTTTTAAGCCCAAAGTTGGCTGGACAACAAAGTCCTTTCCTTGACGTTCTTGGATAATTTCTGTTACTTTTTGAAAAATTTGTTCTTGATTCATTCTGTATCCACCTCTTTTGAAAATTCCACCACAGATTTTCCGACAACATCTGTCTCCAGCATGGTTCGGATCTGACGAATGGTGCTATATACGGCCTTAGCATCACTTGAACCGTGTGTCTTGACCACTGGCGCCTTAAGACCAAAGAGAACGGCCCCACCAGCACTGGAATAATCTAGACTCTTGCGCATTTCCTGTAGGCTGTCTTTGAGCAACAAAGCTCCTAGCTTATCCTTGAGGCCGCCGCCTAGCACAGCCTTTTTGAGCTGACCTAGAATACTAATGGCCGTTCCTTCGATAGATTTGAGCACAGCATTGCCCGTAAAACCATCCACTACGACAACATCTGCCACTCCATCCATAAGATCACGCGCCTCCACATTGCCGATGAAGTTCAGCTTGTCATCCTCCGACAACAGTGCATAGGTTTCCTTGCGCAGAGGATCTCCCTTGCTGGCCTCAGTGCCATTATTAAGCAAACCAACCCGTGGCCGCTTAATGCCACGAACATTTTCCGCATAAAAAGAACCTAGGATAGCATATTGATGCAGATGGTGAGGGGTATTTTCAGCATTTGCCCCCAGATCCAGCATATCAAAACCTCGACCATCCACAGTCGGTAAAGTGGATAAAAGACCCGGTCGGTCAATATTTTTGATCCGTCCTACGATAAAGAAGCCTGCCGCTAAAAGCGCTCCCGTATTACCAGCAGACAGAACCGCATCTGCTTCTCCATCCTTGACTGCCTTGGCTGCCAAAACCATGCTAGCCTGCTTCTTCTTGCGAATAGCCTTGGTCGGCTCATCATCCGAGTCAATCTTTTCATCCGTATGAACGATGCTGACGCGCTCTGTCGCTGTCAATAGAGGTTTAATCTTGGCCTCATCCCCATAGAGAACAAGCTCAATATCCGAGAAGTCTCTCAGAGCCTGATTGGCACCTTCGACTAAAGCCTGAGGGGCATTGTCTCCGCCCATGGCATCAATAGCTATTTTTTTCATGCTGTTCTTCCTCATGTTTGTCTTGTAAAATACTACCCCAGTCGCCCAGAGAGTCGATAAATTTCTTTGATTTGAGATGAATGCCCACGTATTCATCATAAAGGTGATCTATAAAGTCCCTGATCTGTCGCTTGATTTCCAGTTTGAGCGAAATCGTCTCCAGCTCACTAAACCGAACCGCCTGAAACTGATTGAGCAAAAAAGGAATATTGGGATTAAGATGACTGCGATGAGCATCTTTGTGATAATGCTCTGGGCAGAGTACCCCGCCATATTGAAAGGAAAAATCAAAAGGCAGACCTGTCCGATGACAAAAAACACAGTCATGGAAATTCAGCGAAACGCCAAAGCGAGATAAAATCTGAATTTCAAAAATATTTGTCAAAACCTCATAATCCAGCCCTTGATTCATCAAGTCCAGTGTCTTTTGCAAAAAAGCAAAGAGGGCTGGATCTGGCTGATTGTCCTGAATACTAGCATCTGCTAGAGCCGCCACATAGCTGGCATAAGCCATGACAAAGAGATCACCCTTGATTTGCCCGTAGCTTTCCACAGCTTGGTAATCTTCGATATAACTGAGTCCATCGTCATTGATTTTCATCAAGAGTTCTGCTGCCGTCAGAGGCTGGATGACTGGTGCCAGCTTAGACTTTCCAGCATGTTTCACGAAAAACATTCGCTTGCCAGCCTGTTCCGTAAAGATCTTGACCAGCTTATCATCTTCCCGGAAATTCCGATTATAGAGAATCAAACTCTTGCTCGTTAACGGTCTAAGCATGGGCTTCCATGTACTCCTTGAGCCGTTTTAGAGCTTCCTTGATGGTTTCCATACTAGCTGCATAAGACAGACGGATATAGCCCTCTCCGTACTGGCCGAAGGCCGCCCCTGGGATAAAGGCCACAGCCTTCTTCTCAGCAAAATCCTGCAAAAAGGCAAAAGAATCTTGGTTGTAGCCTGCTGGAATCTTGGCAAAAATATAGAAAGCACCGTCTGGCTTGATAATCTGATAACCCAGCTCCGTCATCTGTTCGATAATGTAATCCCGCCGCTGGATGTATTCTTCTTTCATCGGTTGAGCATCGTCCTTACCAGCTGTCAAAGCCTCAATAGCTGCATATTGAGCCATGGTATTGGCTGCTGTCACCAGATACTGATGGCTCTTGATCAATTGAGCCGTAAAAGCAGCAGGAGCAAAGATAAAACCTAGTCGCCAGCCCGTCATAGCATGAGACTTGGATAAGCCATTGATGACGATGGTCTGCTCAGGCAAATATTCTGCTAGAGAAACGTGCCCCTGCTCCGTATAAGTCAATTCAGAATAAACCTCATCGCAAACGACAAAAACTTCATACTTGCTCAATACAGCTGCCAAAGCCTCCATCTGCGCCCTCGAATAAGTCACACCAGTCGGATTGGCCGGATAGTTGAGAATAACTGCCTTGAGCTTGTCACCTTGCGCCAAGATAGCCTGCTCCAGCATTTCAGGAGTCAAAACGAAGTCGTTTTCTGTCGTATCAATCTTGATAATCTCCGCCCCAACCAAATTCACAATCGGCTCATAGCCTGGATAAGCCGGCGCTGGCAGCAAGACCTTGTCTCCCTCTTCCAGAATAGCCGTCAGAGTCGCAGACAGGGCCTCAGTTGCCCCAATAGTGACTAAGACTTCATCTTCTGGACGATAGTTCAGATTGTACTTCTCCTTGACAAAGTCAGCCGCAGCCTGCCGCAGCTCCAAAAGCCCACTCATTCCTGTATAGTGGCTCTGATTGGCATCAATGGCTGCCTTGGCCGCCTCCTTGATATGATCCGGTGTCGGAAAGTCTGGCTCCCCCAAGGTCAGCCGCAGAACACCTGGAATCGTAGAAATAGACTGGTCAAACTGACGAATCAGAGACACTTCAATTTTATCTAAATTCTTATTAAACTTCTTAGTCAAACCCATAGCCGCCTCCGATAATCTAATAGAACTATTATACTATAAATGCAGTACTACAGCAAAATTTTATTACAAATAGGAATAAGAAAGAGATTTAGCAAGTTGCTAAATCTCTAATACTCCACAATCCTTATATATTATGTCTTTCAAAAAGGGGCGAAAGCGGACGTTTTTCATGGATCCGAACGATGGCCTCTGCCAAGAGATGAGCGATAGAAATCTGCTCAATCTTATCAATTAATTTGTCCTCTGAAAGGTAGATGGTATCTAAAACCACTAGCTTTTTAATAGCGGATTTCTGGATATTTTCCATAGCTGGTCCTGACAAGACTGGGTGAGTACAGCTCGCATAGACTTCCACAGCACCGGACTCTGCCAAAGCGTCTGCCGCATGACAAATAGTCCCCGCCGTATCAATCATATCATCTATCAGAATACAGGTTTTACCTTCTACCTTACCAATGATATTCATGACTTCACTGGTATTCATCTTGTCAACGCTGCGACGTTTGTCGATAATCGCAATCGAAGTCTTGAGAAATTCCGCCAACTTACGAGCGCGACTGACACCACCGTGGTCCGGGCTGACAACCACATAGTCGCTGCCAACCATGCCCCGTCGCTCAAAATAATCAGCAATCAAAGGCGCTCCCATCAAATGGTCGACAGGAATGTCAAAGAAACCTTGAATCTGAGCAGCATGTAAATCAATGGTCAATAGGCGATCTACCCCAGCAATCTCCATTAGATTAGCCACTAATTTAGATGTAATCGGCTCACGAGCACGAGCTTTTCGGTCCTGTCTAGCATAGCCATAGTAAGGCATTACTACGTTGATAGACTCCGCACTAGCCCGCTTCAAGGCATCTACCATGATCAAAATCTCCATTAGATTGTCATTGACAGGTGAGCTAGTCGACTGCAAGATAAAAACGTGCTTACCACGGATCGATTCTTCGATGTTTACTTGAATTTCCCCGTCAGAAAATTGACGAACCGTTGATTTCCCAAGCGGCATCCCAATCTCCTTTGCAACACGCTGCGCTAATTCTTGATTAGAAGAAAGAGCAAAGAGCTTTAAATCAGAAAAAGACATGATTCCCTCCAGATTCTAAATCGTCTTTTATTGTAACCAATTGCATTTGTCCTACCTACCATTGTAACGCTTTTCCAGCAATTTTTCAATAAAAAATAAAAGGGAGAACGAAAAGTCGTTCTCCTTCATATCTCATTAGTTCGGATAGATGTATGTTACGTATCCTTGTGCATTTGTTGGGTCAAACCATCCACGGTAATTACCAATTGATTGGTTACCAGCATAATTTGCTTCTGATACTTGAATATTGTTAGCAGATTGAACTGCTGTTACAACTGCAACGTGTCCGTAGCCACCGTCGTTCCAACATGCGATTGCTCCAACTTGTGGTTGTGATCCTGTACGGAAGCCTGCTGCTGCTGCACTAGCTGCCCATTGGCCACCATTACCCCAGTAGTCGCCAGCCCATGGTGCCAAAGTCTTAGCACCCCAAGTACATTGACCTACAGGATAAGTTGATGCTGAAAGGCTATAAGATGGAGTTGCAACAACTGCTGATGGTTGAGCTGCTCCTGATGTAGCAACTGCTGCTTCTGCTGCAGGAGTTCCACCTGTATTATTTACAGCCTGAACTTGTGCTGCGAAGCTTGTATTTCCTGAAGCAAGGATCGCTTGTTGTTGCGCTTGTTGCTGGTTCTTATATGCTGTTTCTGCCGCTGCTGCCTCAGCTGCCGCTTTTTCAGCTGCTGCTTTTTGCTCTAAGAGACTATTTTTCTCATTTTCAGCAGTTGCTTTTTCAGCTGCAAGGTTCAGTTGAGCAACCTTGAGTTCAGCCTGCTTAGTTGTCAACGTTTGAGCATCGTCTGCAAGTTTTTGTTGGTTTGCAATGACTGTATTGATAGCTTCATTGTTAGCAACTTGTTTTTCAGCAATTTCTTCTTTATCTTCTTTTTGTTGTTCCAGCATTTTGTTGTTAGCTGAAACGATTTCGCTCATCGCTGCTACACGAGAGATAGCTTCAGTGATCGAAGCAGAGTTGATGATTGTGTTGATATAGCTTGTTGCTGTACCACTGGTTTGAGCACTACGCGCTTGGTTTGCAAGAGACTCATTACGAGCAACAATATTCTTTGATAACTCTTCAATTTCAGCAGTAAGTTTCGCAGATTCAGCATTCAATTTTTCATTTTCTGCTTGAAGCACTTCTTGTTGCTTTTGAATAGCTGAAACTTGTTTTTGAATTTCATCAACTTGTGCTTGTGCCGCTTTTTGTTGATTTGTTAAACTATCAATTTTACTATTTTGAGCTGCAATTTTATCATCTGTACTATCAGCCTTAACATTTACTAGCGCAGCACCTTGAGAAAGGATCACCGCACTCAATAAAACGGATGTAAGTAGCTTTTTCTTCATAAAAATATTAACACTCCTTCTTACTAAGACATTATATAGTATATCAAAAAAATTCTGGCTATATATTACGCATTCGTTACATTTCTATTTCTAAATCATCATAAATAGACTTTTTCAAACAAAGGCTGTAACAATAGGAAAAGAAAGGTATTAAATACTAAAGTCGGCACCAAAGCATAGATAATAAAATCAGGGAATGTAAAGCTTGCTAGGTGCAAGAATGATGCAGAAACAAAGCTGATCATTTCAAAAAAGAAAACAATCGTAATAATGGCCAAAACGCGGGTCCAACGATTTAGCAAAAATACAGAAAGAAAATGATAGATGGCAACTGTCAGTAGAGGCAAGATAAAGGTGAAAAGCCCAATCACATGTAGATAATAAACATCGTAAAAAAGGCCTAGGGTAAAGAAGAGGAAAAAAATATATTCCTTTGAAAAGTTTAAAAATAAGAAAACCGTAAAGAACAATAAAATATGACTTGCCGGATGCCACTTCTCAGCAAAAAGATCTACAAGACTTCTTGATAATTGACCATCAATGAAGAAGATCAGAAATAAAAACAAAGTTGTAAAAAAAGTTCCTCTTAAAATTTTCATACTAATCTCTCACTAACAGAACCGCTTGAATATCAGACAAATCCGCAGCAGGCTTCACCAAAACCTCCTTGTTTAATTGGTCCTTGCCAGCTGACATTGATAAAACTTGACCAACCAAGACATTCTCAGCATTATAAGAGCCGAGACCACTTGTCGTCACAGTTGCCCCTTCTTCAATTCCATCAACCGTATTTAATTGGCTGACGATAAAAGCTGACTTTTCAGTGTCAAAACCAACAATGATGCCATAGGCAAAACCAGTTTTTGTCTTAATTTTAATTGCAATAGAACTATCATTCTTTTCATTTGTCAGTAGACTAACGACACTGGAAGAATCAGAAACACTAGTAACCGCTCCGATCAAACCACCATTAGAAATAGCCAGCATAGAGGTTGTCACATCGCTAGACTGCCCCTTATCAAGAGTTAATTCATTCTTCCAAGTAGATGGAGAGCGAGAAATAACTTCTGCAGCAATCTTGACAGCACTTTGATCATTATTTCGTAATTCTAATAGGGAACGCAACTGTTCATTCTCCAATTTTAAGGCATCAGAAATATTTGCCTTCTCTTCAAGATTGTAAATTGTTCCTTTTAGGGTCTCATTTTCTTGATAGGTCTCTATTAACTGAACAACCTTTTTCTTTTCCTTAGCAAGATAATTAAAAGGAATGGCTACAACCCGATCAACACTGGACAAAAAATCACCAGTCACAGAAACAATCCATGGTGAAAAAGGGGAAAGCATCAAGCTTATCATAACAATTCCCAGTAGCAAAATAGAAATCAAAAATTTAGACATCTTTAATTTATTCATTCCAATCTCCGCAACCAATAAATCCCTATACTTATATAAATCCAGAACAAACTATAACAAGTCAACAAACCGAGTTCAAATAAACAATAAAAAACAATTCTACAAAATAAAAACGTTATAAAACAAGAAAAGGAGATAGCAAATGCTAAACTCCCTTATTTACGGAGAATGGGGGATTCGAACCCCCGCGCCAGTTACCCGACCTAACGATTTAGCAAACCGTCCTCTTCAGCCTCTTGAGTAATTCTCCAATATACTTAATGGGCACGAGTGGACTCGAACCACCGACCTCACGCTTATCAGGCGTGCGCTCTAACCACCTGAGCTACGCGCCCAAGTTATAAAAAACTTGGTATGAACTTCTGTTCAAAGCGGGTGACGAGAATCGAACTCGCGACAACAGCTTGGAAGGCTGTAGTTTTACCACTAAACTACACCCGCATCTTAGATAATGG
>NZ_KQ969066.1:0-6676 GCF_001578775.1 Streptococcus cristatus
GACTCAAGCTCAATGATGCTGAGGCACTTACGCTTGCTGAGACAGACTGGCTCAAGCTCATTGACGCTGAAGCAGACTCGCTTGTTGAAACTGACTGACTCAAGCTCATTGACGCTGAAGCACTTGTGCTTACTGAGACAGACTGACTGGTGCTCAATGACGCTGAAGCAGACTCGCTTGTTGAAACTGACTGGCTCAAGCTCAGTGACGCTGAAGCACTTGCGCTTACTGAGACAGACTGGCTTGCGCTCATTGACGTTGAAGCTGATTCACTTGCTGAAACAGATTGACTTAAGCTCAACGATGCTGAGGCACTTACGCTTGCTGATACAGACTGGCTGGTGCTCAATGAGCTTGAAGCTGATTCACTTGCTGAGACAGACTGGCTCAAGCTCAGTGACGCTGAGGCACTTGCGCTTGTTGAAACAGATTGACTCAAGCTTACTGATGCTGAAGCACTTGCACTTACTGAGACAGACTGGCTCAAGCTCAACGATGCTGAAGCAGACTCGCTTGTTGAGACTGATTGACTCAGGCTTACTGATGCTGAAGTGCTTGTGCTTGCTGAGATAGACTGGCTCAAGCTCAAGGACGCTGAAGCACTGGCACTTACTGAGACAGACTGGCTCAAGCTCAATGAGGTTGAAGCTGATTCACTTGTTGAAACGGACTGACTCAAGCTCATTGACGCTGAAGCACTGGCACTTACTGAGACAGACTGACTCGTGCTCAATGAGGTTGAAGCTGATTCACTTGCTGAGACTGACTGGCTCAAGCTCATTGACGCTGAGGCACTTGCGCTTGTTGAAACTGATTGGCTACCACTCAACGAAGCGGAGGTACTCTTACTTAGTGAAACTGATTGACTCAAGCTCAATGATGCTGAGGCACTCTTACTCAATGAAACTGACTGACTCAAGCTCAACGAAGCGGAGGCACTCTTACTCAATGAAACTGACTGGCTCAGACTCAGTGACGCTGAAGCACTATTACTTAATGAGACGGATTGGCTACCACTCAACGATGCTGAGGCACTGGCACTTGTTGAAACTGATTGACTCAAGCTCAATGATGCTGAGGCGCTTGTGCTTGTTGAAACTGACTGGCTACCACTCAACGAAGCTGAGGCACTCTTACTTAATGAAACTGACTGGCTACCACTCAACGAAGCGGAGGCACTCTTACTCAGTGAAACTGATTGGCTACCGCTCAATGAGGTTGAGGCGCTCTTGCTTAATGAGACGGATTGGCTACCACTCAACGAAGCCGAAGCACTCTTACTTAATGAAACTGACCGGCTCAAGCTCAATGAAGCGGTGCTCTGACTCACTGAGACAGACTGACTACCGCTAACCGAGCCAGAAACACTATTGCTCGCTGAAACCGAACGGCTGGCGCTCATCGATGCCGATTGGCTATTGCGCAAGGAAGTAGACAAGCTCTGGCTAGCAGAAACTGAACGGCTGGCGCTCAATGAAGCAGCGCTCTGACTCACTGAGACAGACTGACTACCGCTCACTGAGGCCGAAACACTATTTCTCGCTGAAACCGAGCGGCTGGCGCTCATCGATGCCGATTGGCTATTGCGCAAGGAAGTAGACAAGCTCTGGCTAGCAGAAACTGAACGGCTGGCGCTCGTTGAAGCCGACGCACTCGCTGATGTACTAGCACTTACTGAGGCACTGGTTGACTGTCTTTGACTTAGACTAGTTGAAGCACTTCTACTCTTATAATCACTGTCAGAAAGTTTTATAGTAATCGTATCAGTAGTCTTATCTTTATAGATAATGGTAACTGTTCTATTATCACTAATAGTGAAAGAGTCTATACGTTTTTCCTGCTTATTATTTAATTTTTCAACGGCTGCTAATATACGTGTTTTTTCTTGAGAATTTAATCGAGAAACATTCTCTACTTGGAAGGTTTCAGTCGGTGCTACTCCCTCCATAATATCCGTCAGTCTACCTTGCACAATACGTACATTGCCCGGTGAATCATTTCCTGCACTATTTTTATTCCCAGCCTTATCCGTTGCTACTGCATTACGTTGCCAACTATTTCTACCATTTTTATCGTACTCTAGATTATCATTCAAATGAGCTCTTACCGTAATGCGAGCTGGACTAGCAGTAGTCGCTGTGATATTCCCCGTTAAATGATCTACAGTCCCCGTCCCATATTTATTATCTTCAAAGAAATTATTTTTAAGGGCTGAACCATTTGCATCTTCATTTGAAACGATCTTAAATTCTGATAATTGCCCGCTATTATCTGTAGCAGTGAAATTAATTTGAATATCATCTCCTGCGTACACAACATAGTTGCCGTTTACAGGTGTTAGAGTTTGACCGTTACGAGTCACCGTCGCACTTGGAACTGGAACAGCATCCACATTAGCTGGGATAACAGTTGTAGTATTATCACGGTAGGTAATGGTAATATTCCCATTTTCAGCTACCGCAATCGTTCCGGTTACGCCATCTTTCGTAAAATCACTACCAGATAAAAGCGACTGGTTTTTTTCTTTAAATTTTTCAAGTACTTGATTGCGTTCACTTACAGTCAAAGAAGAGGGATTCTTAACAATAACAGTATCCCCACTAACTGGGTTGTGGCGTTCGTTGAAGCCTTTGATATGGAAATTCGTACGTGCTGTCGCAGTCAGACCATGAATATCTCTTACTGTATATTCCAGAACATAGGTACCAGGTTTATAGGGTTTCCAAGTTCCGTTTTCACGACCCACTGTCCCTATTATGTTAATGGTGTATGACCTTTGGCCCCCTGTTTGATTCCCCCATTGATCATAGGTATGTAGATCTCCAAATCCCCCTTTCTTGCTAGCTGGATAGTTCGGTGCATTTAAACCTGTAATAATAGCATTGGATGGGGAAGCCGTGATTTTATCCATCCCTTTATCATCATTCAGCCTTATCTGAAAATTATTGACTGCTTCATCGTTATAAATTGTGATAGTAGATGGCATAGAAATCGTAGGCGGATTAGAGGCTGCACGTGAGTGTGCCCCTCTAGCAATTTCTGTCCCATTTCGTGGATCACGCACACCAGAATTAGCCGCCAACACAGCATTGACAATCGAATTACGCGCTGAAGTAGCTTTTTGCAATACTGTTGTTAAATCACTAGTTGGATCAGTCAGGGCTTTTTCAATTTCTGTTACTGCAGCATTGGCCTTAGCAAGAGCTGAATCCGTATTTGGTAAATCAACCGCTTTTGCTAGATAGTCACCTATTTCAGCTGAAAGATTGGTCAACTTCCTACGGTTTTCTTCTTGTTGTTTAGCAGTGACTTCTGAAGATGCTAATGCAACCGCAGCAGCTTCAATTAAGCTAGTTGTGACAGAAGTTGATTGAACTCCACTAACACTATTCTTACCAGTAATTTCAGTTGTTTTTAATGTAGCAGAATCAACTTTAAGACCCTTTGATTCTTTTGAAGCAGAGAACTGCTGGTCAATTGCTGTCGTCGATCCACTCTGTTCAATAGACAAACTTGACACTACAGAAACATTCGATCCACTTATTGATTGACTGGCACTGCGGAAGCCGGCCTGACCAGACTCTTTTGGTGAAGTTGCTACGGTCGTATCTACCGTTTGACTCTTCTCAGCTTGCTTGAGCGCATCCTTGCCTTGGGCTTGGTTCTTATCAGCTACCACACCAGCGGCCAAGTTGTTGCTGGTTGCGAGGGCTTGGCTATTGCTCAACGTAGCGCTAGCCAAACTTTGTCCTGCACCAGATGAAACAAAGCTATCAGCAACATTGACTCTGATATCCAGTGAAACAGAATTAGAAGCTGAGACAGAAGCATCAGCTACTGACGCGCTAGTTAGTACTTTATCCTGTTCTAGAGAAGTTGTATTGTTAGCACTTTCTAGCTTAGCTGGCGCTTTACTTTCTGATACCTTTGTAGCAGGCTCAGTACTCGCTGATTTGCTAGTCAAGACCGAACTGCTAACAGATACTGACCGGCTGATAGACGTTGAGTTACTAGCGGAAACTGATTGACTGAGCGATTGACTAACAGACTGGCTAGTCGAGATACTAAGAGATACTGACTCACTTGTAGAGACAGAAGTGCTGACTGACTGACTAACTGAAACAGAGGCTAACTCAGAAGCTTGTTCTGCTTTTGCTTTTCGCATTTCCGCTTGCGCTTGAGCAATGATCGAATTTGTACTTGCTTCTGCTGCTTCTTCATTGTCCTTGACTTCAGCTGAAATAACTGCTTTATCAGTATATTCAGATGTTTCATCTGCATAGACAGACTGCTCCTGAGTCACCATTAGCCCCGCTGCCCCAGCGGCTAATATCCCTCCCAGACCTGCAAGAGTATTGAGGCTCAGATGATCGTGATCAAGCTCTTCTGTATCTGACAAGCTGCTCGAGACAACTTCTCCCATTCCACCAATACGAAAGAGGTCGAGTTGAGAATTTGAAGCTTTTACCCAATTTTTCCCAGACTTATAGAGCTTATATCGCTTCTTTTCGTCAATAATCTCGAAATCTTTGTTATATTTCTTACTTCGAAACATCCTTTTCCTTTCCTTTTCCAACATGCCAGTTTTTGTTAATCTCATGACCATTAGCAAAGAAGCTGGCTTATTGCATACCATAGTTTAAAAGTAACAATAGACACTTTTATACATTTTTATACTAGGTGTCCCAATGTTCCAAGTAGTATTTTAACAGAAATATAACAAGAATTCAATCTATTGAAATCTTTATTTATTGAAAATAAGCTTGATAAATCAAGCTATTTTAAACTATCTATATTAACCTAGAAATTTAAACTATAGATTATTATAGGAATTAACAAAACGTAACTATTTATACAAAAAAAGTTAGACAGGCTGTCCGAGATACATGACCTCAGACCCGTCTAACTTTTTTATATATTTTGAATGGATTAGTGAGAAAGATGATTAATAATCCAAATCTTCTGCATAGCCAGCTCCATTTCCTACAAAGTAGCCTGTCTTACAGTTCATACTAAATAGATAAGTACCATCTGGTTTATAGAGATTGTAGTAGCCATTCCCCTTGACAATATTAACTTTTTCAAGGATAAACTGATCTCCTGTGATATAGCCACGCTCGCGAGACACCTTGAGGATCGTTTCTAAAACACCCGGATTGAAGGTCCAAGCAGGATTATTGACATCATCAATAGCTGCTTGATTGTAAGGCACACGGCTAAGGTGGCGCTGGAGGTTAACTCCTGCACTTGGTAGTCCGATACCAGTTTCTGCATTTCTAATACCACTAGGATCACTAGGCGCTGGAGTCGCAGCTGGCGGCGTTGATGGTGCGGCTGGCACTGTTGGTGTTGTTGATGGCGCTGACGGTTCCACTGTCGGACTAGGCGCTGGTGCTGGCAACTGTTGACTGCGTCCTTGAGCAATAGCCGCCTTCAAGACCTCATCCAACTTGCTATTACCTGTCGATACATCTGGAAGATTGGCGTTTTCTTTCACTTGGGCATCTGTCTTCAAGAGACCGTCAACGATGGCACCCGTATTGAATTGCGAATTCACACTTTGGATAGCAGAAATTTGCTTAACAAGATCATCATACTTCTTCTTAACAGCTGTATATTCTGAGCTGCCAGTTAAGACATCTAACTTAGCTTTCAGCTTATCCAAATCGCCAAACTTGTCATTTTTGATAGCTGTCTGACTGTCGTCAGTAAAGAAGCTGGCATAAAGCTCTTCAAATTCTTTAGCAGCCTCTTTCTTAGTTTCACTAGAGCTTGTAGATTTCTTTTTGCTAGAAGAAACTGTCGAACTGGAACCAGTTGTCGACTTGTGACTCCCCCACCCTTGATGAAAATACCAAGTCGTTCCAGCGGCAAGTGCTACAAGACCTAAGGCCGAGTATAGGAAGCCTTTCTTCTTGTAGAAAGGTTTTGTCTCAGGCTCGTCCTCATCTTCAAACACTGTCGGAACTGGATTTGATACCGGCTTTGTTGCCGGGATGATTGGTGCTTCAGCTGCAACTGTTAGCGCTGGTTGTGTAGCCTTTGTAGTCTCTACGTTTGCTGAATTTGCAGTTTCTGCTTTCACTGGCTGCGCCGAAGGTGAGGTCACATTGGCAGTATTTTCCTTCGCCTGAGACTGACTCTTAAGCTGTTTGATGGTCTCTTGTATCAAAGCTTCTTTTTGTTGTGCCAGCTCTTCCATGATTCTCAGCTTTTGGGTTTCAAATTTCCCTGCTTCGATTTCATCTCGGTGTTGCTTGATGTATTTATCAAGGATATTATCTCCTTCAGTCACACCAGCTTCGACTTCCTCGTTTTTCCGAGCAGCCTGACCGACCGTCATTTCTTTCGCATCTTCTAAGTCAAGAACGGTTTCTTTTGATTCTTGCTCTGTTGGCATCTTTTCTTCTTTGCTCACAGCATTTCCTTTCTAATCTAGTTGTCTTTTGACCCTTTGGCCAAAGTATTGATATAAATCAACTTTTAAAGTACCATTGTAAAGTTTTCGCTTTTTATCCGCCTGACTGCCATATTTGGCTTCAAAAGCCTCATCGCTGGTCAGGATAAACTTGCTCCAGGTTTTGAGCGGAGCAAAGGTTTCTCCCATTTCTTGATAGAGCTTGGTCACCGCATCATCGTCTAACAAACGCTCGCCATAAGGCGGATTGGAAATAAT
>NZ_KQ969066.1:6696-11954 GCF_001578775.1 Streptococcus cristatus
CATTGATCTTGTCCGTATGAAGATCTTGCAGCCGCATTTGCTTAAATTGAGTCTGGTCAGCAACGCCCGCTTCTTCCGCATTTTTCTTGGCAATCTCTACCAAACGGGCATCCAAATCGGAACCTGAAATATCCAGCTGAATGTCTTGGTCAATCTGAGCTAGGGCTTCTGCCCGAAGTCGACGTACCAAGTCCTTGTCTACCCAATTCCAGTCTTCAAAAGCAAAGGAACGGTGTAGACCTGGCGCCATCTTCATCCCAATCATAGCCGCTTCGATACAGAAAGTTCCTGATCCGCAAGTCGGGTCAATCAAGGGTTTGTCTGGATACCAGTTTGACAAAAGTAAAATCGCAGCTGCCATATTTTCCTTGATTGGCGCTCCGCCTTTTTCTGTCCGATAGCCACGTTTGAACAAGCTAGAGCCACTGGTATCAATCATGACTGTCACCAAATCTTTCAAAATGGAAACTTCAATCTTAAACTCTGCTCCATTTTCCTGTAGAGGAACCCCTTCTGGACGAGCATAATGCTTTTGCAGTTTTTTCACAACTGCTTTTTTTGAAATGGCTTGAACACTAGGCTCATTATGCAGTTTTGACTTGACACATTTAGCTTTAGAAATGGGAAATTTGGCACCTAAGGGCAGATAATTTTCCCAATCCAAGGCAAAAACACCTTGAAAAAGCTCTTCAAATGTTTTAGCTGGAAATGTTCCCACAACAATCTTAATCCGATCTGCGGAGCGTAGCCAGAGATTGGTTTGAATGATAGTAGCCATGTCTCCACTAAAGCGAACACGGCCATTTTCAACCTGACAATCTAGACCCAAATCCCGAATCTCACGGCCAACCACAGCTTCCAGACCTGCCGCTGCAGTAGCAATTAAATTAAATCTTTCTTTCATTCTTTCTTACTCTATCAATTTCTGATTGGCCATACTCTAAAAGCTGGCCTCAGCTAGAAAACAGAATACTCTTGCTTGACGATCCTCTTGAGAAAAGCCTTACTTTCCTCATTTTATCCCTTCAGCTCACTTCTGTCAAAGGGAATCTATACCTTAATCAAAAAGCTAGCATACGCTAGCTAACCTATGTGCAATTTTCTATAAGCCATGTTTTGTTCCAGAAATGACTAGGTACCATCTCCTTCGATAATCATCTGTCTACTGTTTCCAGTCAGAATGCTATGTTCGTTTCCACGCATTCCGTGCCCCGACCAAAGTTTGGGTTGCTAGCTTGAGGGGTTTACCGCGTTCCACTTCTTCTGTTTCCAGAAGAACTACGTCACTGTGGCACTTTCAGACCTATTCAGACTTATCTAAAGACTTAGCCTTTTCAGTCGCCGTAACGGATTACTCCGTCCCTAGGCTTATTGTTTTGCCTAGCACAAACACTACCAGCATCACAGCCGGTGCTAGCATGGACTTTCCTCATGAAAATATTAAATCTTCACGCGATTATCCAAAAATTGCACTCTGCAACATTATTGCTCTTCGCTGTCCAGAATTTGTTTGCCAAAAACTTCCTTTTCCAAACGGCTTAAGCGTTTCAAAATATCGAAGTTAGTCGCTGTTCCCATCTGTGGCATCTCAATTGTTGGTTGAGCTGGCTGACTAGGCGTTGAAGGAGTAGCAGTCGCTTGATTCGATACTTGTTCCTTCAGAAGGGTAATCTCCTCACGTAACTCCTTTACCAAAGCTGCATAAGTTTCATAATCCTTAATCACATCATCTAAAAATTCATCCACTTCAGCTTTGCTATATCCTCGCACTTCACGCTTAAAGTCTTGATCAAAAATATCTTTTGCTGTATAAATAATACTCGCCATGCTCTCACTCCAATCTAGTTTATCATATCCAATTATATACGAAATCACCTATAAAAAGCAAGATTTATACCCTACTTTTCCGAAAAAATTTCTGCAACCTCATTCAGATCATCAAATGTTAATTTTTTGATAAAATACTGTTCTTGATTCTTCATCTCCCTGTAAAGATACTTAAGATTGGTTTCATTCTCTTCGTCGTAAAACAGGTAAGCTCCGTCCGTATTCTGAAGCAGAAATTGGTTGTACTCGCGAAACTGACTCGGATTTTGATAGCTAGGATAAGCATATTTGACAAAATCTACTTGTTTAAAATCCGCTAGTTTAGCCTGATTTGCTTCATTCCAGTTCTTTCCCTGGTCCTCAAAAAGAAAAATCGTAGCAAGCTTGAAATTATAATCTTCTCTTAATTCCTGAGCGACTTCCAAAGCCCAAGTTTCAAAACCTAAATTCCCCGTGAAGATAAGCCACTCCAATCCTTCATCCAGCAGGTGCTGTAAATCCCGTCTGACCGCTTCTTTGATGATCTTGATGCGCATGTCTTTCTCATTCATAATGCCAAGTTCAAAAGCCTTATACCCTACAATTAATAGACTTGTCATTTATTCTCCCTCAAAAAATATTTTTATGATATAATAGAGTGATGTTATTGTACCAATAAGGAGTTTTATGGTCAACTACCCTCACAAGCTAAAGATAAAAAGTAAACTAGCCCATCCAGGTTCAAAGACGGCTGTTAACTTTGCCAATCGCGGGATGTCTTTTGAGAAGATGATCAACGAATCCAACAGCTACTATTTGAGTAGGGGACTCGCTGTCATTCATAAGAAACCGACACCCATTCAGATTGTCAAAGTGGACTATCCCCAACGCAGTCGTGCAAAGATTGTCGAAGCCTACTTCCGACAGGCATCCACGACTGATTATTCTGGTGTCTTTAAGGGACATTATATTGACTTTGAAGCCAAGGAAACACGGCAAAAAACAGCTATGCCTCTGAAGAATTTCCATCTACACCAGATTGAACATATGGAAGCTGTCCTTCAGCAAAAAGGAATTTGCTTTGTCTTACTTCATTTCTCCAGCTTGCGGGAGACTTATCTACTTCCGGCATCTTATTTGATTACATTTTATAAGATGGATAAAGGCGGAAAATCCCTCCCTTTATCTTACATTCAAGAACATGGATTTTTAATCGAAACAAAGCAATTTCCAAACATCCCTTACCTTGAAATTATCGAACAAAAACTACTAGGTGGTATCACAAATGAATAAACAAACCCTTTTGCAGGCCTTAAAATATCTTGCAAGTGTCCTCTTATCTCTCTTTATCATTGGAGTTGTGGCTGGCGTTCTTGTCTTCACATACTATGCCTCCAAGTCTCCTACCCTCTCTGAGAAGGACCTTGTCGCAACAACTTCAAGTAAGATTTACGATAGCGATAACAATCTGATTGCGGACCTCGGTTCTGAAAAGCGGGTCAATGCGTCAACAGACCAGATCCCTACACAGCTAGTAGATGCTATCGTTGCGATTGAGGACCACCGCTTCTTTAATCACCGTGGGGTTGATTTCATTCGGATAGGAGGAGCCTTCCTAAGCAATCTGAAAGGAGGCGGACGTCAAGGGGGATCTACCTTAACCCAGCAGTTGATCAAGTTGACTTATTTCTCCACTTCCTCAGCGGATGCTACCCTTTCTCGGAAAATCCAAGAAGCATGGCTGGCAACTCAACTTGAGCGAAAGGCTACCAAGCAAGAAATCCTGACATACTATGTCAATAAAGTCTATATGTCCAATGGAAATTACGGGATGCAAACAGCTTCTCAAAGTTACTATGGCAAAGATTTGAAAGATTTGACCCTTCCTCAAATTGCCCTGCTTGCAGGAATGCCTCAGGCTCCTAACCAATATGACCCTTACACAAATCCAGAAGCTGCCACTCAGCGTCGGAATCTCGTACTATCTGAAATGTATGAACTCAAGTACATCTCACCAGAACAATACGAACAAGCTATCAATACACCAGTGACCGACGGCTTACAGAGCTTGAAAAACTCAGCTAGCTATCCTGCCTATATGGATAACTACTTAAAAGAAGTTATTGAGCAAGTCGAAGAAGAAACTGGCTACAATGTCCTTACGACTGGTATGGAAGTTTATACCAACGTTAATACCGAAGCACAGAAAAAATTGTGGGATATTTACAACACGGAAGAATATGTTGCTTATCCAGATGATGAACTGCAAGTGGCATCAACCGTTATGGATGTTACCAACGGGAAAGTCATTGCCCAACTGGGTGCTCGCCATCAGTCTTCCAACGTTTCTTTCGGTACCAACCAAGCAGTCGAAACAAATCGCGACTGGGGTTCTACCATGAAACCAATCACTGATTATGCCCCAGCCCTGGAATACAACGTTTTCACTTCCACCGCTGCCTCAATCCAAGATGCTCCTTACTATTTCCCTGGAACCTCTACTCCTGTCTATAACTGGGATAAACGCTATTATGGCTGGATTACTATCCAATACGCTATCCAAGAATCCCGTAACGTACCAGCCGTCAAATCGCTGGAAGCAGTCGGATTAGATAATTCATTGAAGTTCCTCAATGGCCTTGGTATTAATTATCCTGAAATGCATTATTCTAATGCGATTTCAAGTAATACAAGCGAATCTGGTAACCAATACGGAGCAAGTAGCGAAAAAATGGCTGCTGCCTACGCTGCCTTTGCTAATGGCGGTACATATTACAAACCGCAATACGTCAACCGAGTTGTCTTTAGCGACGGTACAGAAAAAGTCTTTTCAAATGGCGGATCAAAAGCCATGAAAGAGACGACAGCCTACATGATGACAGATATGATGAAGACCGTTCTTCAGTCTGGAACTGGTACCAATGCTGCAATTCCAGGAGTTTATCAGGCAGGTAAAACTGGTACTTCCAACTATGCAGATGATGAACTAGAGAAGTTGACAAAACCTTATTACAGTTCTAGCATTGTCACACCAGACGAACTATTTGTTGGCTATACTCCACAGTACTCTATGGCTGTTTGGACCGGTTACTCAAATCGCCTCACTCCTGTTTTAGATGATGGAGTTAAGGTGGCAACCGATGTTTACCGTTCTATGATGCTCTATTTGACAGGCTACAGCAATGAAGACTGGACACCACCAAGCGGACTTTTCCGTAGCGGATCCTATCTCTATCTCAATGGTACTTCTACTTACAGCCGCGCTTATACCCAATCATCTTCAAGCTCTACTTCTGAGTCAAGCTCAGAATCTTCAAGTCAAAGTACGAGCGAATCTAGCGAAGAACATAGTAGTACCAACTCTAGTTCCCAAACAAGTTCAACAAGTTCTGGAACAACCAGCAGCTCAACTAGTTCTAACCAAGGAGCTGAACATCGTTAAACTAAAAAAG
>NZ_KQ969066.1:12555-29387 GCF_001578775.1 Streptococcus cristatus
TTTTTTATGTTTAAATAAATCAATAGCTTTCTGCAATTGCTCATCCTATCAAATCATTTCGCCATTAGCAAGAGCTCCCATTGGATCCCACGGTGCTAGGACAATTGGCTCAGCATTGTAGGCTGCCAACTCTTCTGGAGTCAAGAATTCTTTTCTGACTACGATTTGGTAAGTGTACTCATCCATCCAAGCGTCGCTGGCGACAAAGTAGCCCTTATCTCCAACCTTTTCACCCCAAGAATTTTCTACCTTCCATTTTTTAGCTTGTCCCTTTTCATCCAAGTCTACTCCAGCCAGTACCATTGCGTGAGTCATGAGACTTTCGCTGTAATCAAGACGGCCAGCCTTATCTTGGGTCAACTGGATATCCATGCTAGAGGTTAAATCATGCATACCTGCTTCCATGATACCAGCCTTGCGATTGCTGGACTGACCCACATCAGAGCCAAACCAAACGGTCTCACCAGCCTGCATCTGAGCGATTGCCAATTCCTTGAGACGTTTCATTTCTACATTCAAATAGCGAACAGGTTTACCGCCGACTACATTGCCCAACATCTCGACTGTGTAAGACTTGCCATAAGGTTTATCCGCTGTTGGCGCATTAATGATAGACACATAGTCATCTAGCTTCAGGTCTACATATTTTTGGTAAAAGGACTGCGGAGTCAAATTAGCTTCTCTATGGTAATTACCGTCCTTGTCTCGATATGCAAAGTCAAACTTCCGAGGCGGTAAGCCCAACGACATCGCTAAAAAGTTGAAAATTTCCTGCAGCAAAGCTTCTTTCTTAGCTTGTAGCGTAGCCTCATCTGCACCATTCAGGGCCAATTCACGCAAGATTTGCGCATCCTGACGCAAGAGTTTATTGAGCAACTGGTTGAGCTCACGGCTATTGCTGGATGAAATTGACTCTGGATAGACTGACTTAGGCACGACACCGTATTTCTCAAAAAGTGCCACGACCATATCCCACTGACCGCCATCCTGCTGAGGCGTGTCTAGGAGAAACTTGACCTTACGGCTGGTCAATTCTTGGTCAGCCGTTGCCAAAACCTGCTCCAAGAACCAGTTGGACTTTTCATACTTATCCCAAAAGAAGGTATGAGCCTGAGACAGTTCAAAGTCCTCCAGCTGGAAGCCCGCAATCATCTTGTGACGGAAGGTATTGAGAGCTGCAAACATCCAGCAACGGCCAGAAGCCTTCTGGTCGCTGACCTTGTCTTTGGTGAGATCCAGTGAGAAAACAGGTGCATTTTCTACAGCAGCAGTCCGTTTTTCCAAAGAAGTCAATAGACCATTGTGGCTAATAGCATTTTCCATTGCCGCATACTTGGGGTCAGCCTCATAAGCAGCGTATAACTTATCTGTAAAATCTTGTTTTAATGAATTCATAGAATCCTCCTTGTCATTATACATCTATTATAGAACTTTAAAAAAAGAGCGCAAGCAAAAAAGTTAGGCAAGCCTAACTTTTTTTTATTTTAAATCTGATTTTAGGATCCCATAGACGGAAAAATCTTTGACTTGTCCTTTATGAAATACAGCCTGACGGAAAGTACCTTCGTAGCTCATGCCAGCTTTAGTCATAACACGCCCCGAAGCTGGATTGGCTGTTACAAATCTTGCTGTGACACGATTGAATTCTGCGTCTTGCAAGAGGTAGTTCAAAACAGCTTTCAAAGCTTCTGTCATCAGCCCCTGCCCCCAATAGTCTTTACTTAGAATATAACCGACCTCGCAAGCATTAACCGTATCATCTCTATCCACCACGCTGATGTCCCCAATGACAGAATCAGGATTTTCTTTTAGGCAGATAGCCCACTTGTAAAAATCCAAGTTTTGATAATTCTCAACCCAGCGAGCAATAGACTGTTGGGTAACATCAGGACTCTCATGAGCATCCCAAGTCACATGCAGCAAATTGTCCGGACGAGAAGCCCAATTGTCATACATAGCCTGAGCATCCGATTCCAGAAAAGGTCTTAGCAAAAGACGTTTGGTTTCAATAGACTGTGTACCTGTCTTTTTCATAGCTTCCTCGTTTCTTAGCTCAAACTAAAAAGTTTCGATCGAGATTTTCACTTCCAAAATTCATCAAAAATCGTAATCGGCAAATGGCGTTTGTGCTGACCTTTGTGCCACCAAGACTCGATCGTTTCTTGTGCTTGGGCTGAAACGGACTTCCCTTCGAGATAGTCGTCAATTTCATTATAGGTCACGCCTAGAGCGACTTCATCGGCAATCCCCGGTTTTTCCTCTTCCAAATCAGCTGTCGGCACCTTTTCATAGAGAGCCGGATCCGCTCCTAAGGCGATCAAAAGCTGCTTGCCTTGTCGTTTATTGAGGCGGTAAAGTGGTAAGATATCTGCTCCGCCATCCCCAAACTTGGTGAAAAAGGCCGTAATATTTTCTGCTGCGTGATCGGTCCCAATGACAGCCCCGCTGTATGAACCAGCCAAAGCATACTGGGCAATCATACGGCTGCGGGCCTTGATATTGCCCTTGTTAAAATCAGAGACTTTGGCACCTGTTGCCTCTACGGCAGCTGTCATGGCATCAGCGGATTCCTTGATATTGACTGTCAGACTGATATCAGGTTGGATGAAAGCCAGAGCCTTTTGGGCATCGTCTTCATCTGCTTGAATGCCGTAAGGCAGGCGGACAGCGATAAAACGATAGCTCTCATCTCCAGTCTCTGCCCGCATTTCTTCTACAGCTATCTGGGCCAAACGCCCTGCCAAGGTTGAGTCCTGACCACCAGAAATGCCCAAAACATAGCTTTTCAAAAAAGGATGTTTTCTCAGATAGGCCTTGAGAAAGTCCACCGACTTGCGGATTTCTTCCTCCGGATCAATGATTGGTTTAACGCCCAGTTGAGCGATGATTTCTTCTTGTAGGCTCATTTTTCTGCTCCTGTCTGGTAGGCTTTCTTGCGCATCTGGTCAATCAAGTCCATCTTGTCCTGCCAAATATCACGCGCCAAATCGACCGGATAATCTTGTGGATTGAGAACCCGTTTGTACTCGTCCCAGAGTTTGTCAAATTCTTGGCGGGCATAGTCCTGAATCTCAGACAGGCTCGGCAAATCGTAGACAAGCTGACCTTCTTTATAAATATCCACCAAGAGCGGCACCGCATCAAAATTCTTGACTGTTTTATTGATATAAGTATAAGTCGGATGGAACATTTCTAGCTCCTCCTGATGATTGACATCCACACCGTCATAAGTGATGTAGTCGCCCTCAGACTTGCCTTTTTCACGGCTGGTAATCCGCCAAACCTGCTTCTTGCCCGGAGTCGAAACCTTTTCAGCATTGTTGGAGAGCTTGATGGTGTTGCGCAAGTGTCCATTCTCATCTTCAATCGCTACAATTTTGTAAACGGCACCCAGAGCTGGCTGATCGTAAGCAGTAATCAGCTTGGTTCCCACACCCCAGACATCAATCTTAGCCTTTTGCATTTTCAAGTTGAGAATGGTATTTTCGTCCAGATCATTGGATGCATAAATCTTAGCATCAGGGAAGCCCGCTTCATCTAACTGCTGGCGAACTTTTTTAGAAATATAGGCCAAGTCTCCAGAATCGATCCGCACACCTAAGAAATTGATTTTATCCCCAAATTCACGCGCTACACGGATGGCCGTAGGAACACCGATCCGAAGGGTATCGTAGGTGTCTACCAAAAACACACAGTCCCGATGAGTGCTTGCATAAGCCTTGAAAGCTTCGTAATCATTGCCATAAACCTGCACAAGTGCATGGGCATGCGTCCCCAGAACGGGAATATCAAAGAGCTTACCTGCCCGAACATTGCTGGTGCCATTGGCTCCACCGATAACGGCCGCCCGCGTACCCCAAATCGCCGCATCCATTTCCTGAGCACGACGGGTACCAAACTCCATCAACGGCTCATCTTCGATCACAGAGCGGATGCGAGCTGCCTTGGTCGCAATCAAGGTTTGGAAATTCACGATATTTAAAATAGCTGTTTCTACCAACTGACATTGAGCCAGCGGCCCTTCGACCTGAACAATCGGTTCATTGGCAAAAACCAAATCTCCTTCTTTAGCAGAACGCACGGTCAGCTGCATCTTGAAATCGCGTAAGTACTCTAAGAAAGCTCCATTATAGCCCAAAGACGCTAAATAGTCTAAATCCGTCTGACTGAATGTCAAATCATTCAGATAAGCCACAATCCTCTCCAAGCCCGCAAAAACAGCATAGCCATTATTAAAAGGATTCTTGCGGAAATAGACTTCAAAAACAGCACGCTTATTATGGATACCCTCGTTGAAATAAACCTGCATCATATTGATTTGATATAAGTCTGTATGTAAAGTCAAACTGTCATCTGGAAACATAATTGAGCTCCTTTTATCATAGTTATTCTATATTATAACATAAATTGTAAGAAAGCCTTGATTCAATAGCAAAATACCTCCAGAATTTCTTCCGGAGGTATCTTTTTTTATCTTTCACTTGGAATTATTAGATTCCATAAGTCTTGTTCACGCGGCGCATCTGTTTGAATTCTTTTTTATAGGTTACTTTAACTGCTACTTTCATTTTTGCCACCTCGTTTCTTTTGATGCTTTTATTATAGGTCTTAAAGCTTAAGGAAGGCTTAGAATTTTCTTGCAGAAAGCTTAAACAAATAAATCCAAACTTTATCTTACTAGTCCAGATAATCGCGTTTTGCTAGATGCAGGGATACTAGGTGCCAGTTGGCATCCTGCCGCCAGCTAGGATTGGCGACGATTTGACTGGCTACCTTGCGCGCTTCTTCCAAAATGGGATAATCCTCCACGATGTCCGCCACCTGAAACTCTGGAATACCAGACTGGCGGGTCCCAAAAATTTCACCAGAACCACGCATCTTGAGGTCTTCCTCAGCCAGAACAAAGCCATCTGTCGTCTCAGTCATGATTTTCATCCGTTTCTTGCCAGACTCTGTCTTGGGATTGGCAACCAGAACGGCATACGATTGCTTATTTCCCCGACCAACTCGTCCCCGCAGCTGATGAAGCTGGCTGAGTCCGAATCGGTCGGCATCCATGATAACCATGATGGTTGCATTCGGAACATTGACGCCGACTTCAATGACTGTGGTTGACACTAGAATATCCGTTTTCCCATCCTTGAAGTCCTGCATAATGGCCTCTTTTTCGTCATTTTTCATGCGGCCGTGAAGGAGAGCCACTTGAGCCTGATTGGCAAAGTAGGCCTTAAGTTCTTCCTCTAGAGCAATCGCGTTTTTCAAGTCCAAGGCCTCTGATTCCTCAATCAAGGGAGAAATAAAGTAGACTTGGGCACCCTTGGCCAGCTCTTTTTTCATCCAGTCCAAGACCACTTCCAACTGCTCGTGCTTGACCCAGCGAGTGATAATAGGCTTGCGGCCAGCTGGCATCTGGTCGATGATAGAGACATCCATGTCACCAAAAGCGGTAATAGCCAAAGTCCGAGGAATAGGCGTGGCCGTCATCATGAGGACGTCTGGATTATTCCCTTTTTCCCGCAAAATCCGACGCTGGTCCACCCCAAAACGATGTTGCTCATCAATGATGACTAAGCCAAGTCGACGATAGACCACCCCTTCCTGAATCAAGGCATGGGTGCCGACCACCATATCTACTTGCCCCGACTCTATGGCAGCTAAAGTCTCTCTGCGTTCAGCAGCTTTCATACCACCAGTTAGGAGGGCTAAATTCAGTTCAGGAAAGAGCTGAGTCAGACTGTCCAAATGCTGCTCAGCCAAAATTTCTGTCGGAACCATCAAAGCCGACTGGTAACCTGCCGTATAGGCGGCATACATAGCCAAACCAGCCACCACTGTCTTACCACTACCAACATCTCCCTGCAGGAGGCGGTTCATGTGGGCAGGCGATTGCAAATCACTGAGAATTTCTTCCAGACTTCGCTCTTGAGCTTCCGTCAGGTCAAATGGCAATGCAGCCTTCTTTTGATCCAGCATTTTTTCCTGCCAAGGAATAGCCAGTCCCTGACTGACATCCTTAGTCTCATGCTTCAAAACCTGCAGTTGCATCTGAAAATAAAAAAGTTCTTCAAACTTGACTCGACGCAGGGCCTGCTTGTATTCCGCTAAGTCCCTAGGAAAGTGCATAGCACGCACAGCTTGAGTGCGCCCCAAAAGCTGGTAGCGCTCCAGAAGGACAGGAGGAAGATTTTCCTCCAATAACTGATCCAGACCTTGGTCAAAGGCCACCTTAATCAGCTTGACTAGACTGGCCTGACTAATTCCTTGGGCAACTCGATAAACTGGCTGCAAGTCGTCTTCAACCTGAGCTAACACCTTCATCCCCGTCAGACTAGCCTTGGCTTTATCCCATTTACCAAAAATAGCCACCGTCGCTCCCAGTTCGATCTTATCTGCTAGATAAGGCTGGTTGAAAAAGTTGACTGCAATCGCGACTTCTCCCTGCTTGATCGTAAAACGCAGGCGATTGCGCTTGTAGCCATAGTACTGGACATTAGCTGGAGTCGCGACGATCCCAGAAATGACCGCCTTTTCTCCATCTTCTAAATCAAGGACATTCTTACTCTTAAAATCTTCATAGCGAAAAGGAAAATAGAGCAGGAGATCCTGCAGGCTCTCAAGGCCTAGTTTTTTAAATTTTTCAGCCGATTTTGGCCCCACTCCTGGCAGGGCCGTCAAAGCCTGATGCAGATTCATCCTGTCTCCTTTCCTTCTTCTTGATTATCTTTTACTTTTTATACTCTCTCGGTACCCTGTCGCTGATTAAGCAGACCACTTCATAATTGATCGTGCCACGCTTTTCTGCCACATCTGTCGCTGTGATAAGCTCAGCTCCACTCTGCCCAATCAAGACTACCTGCGTTCCCAAAGGGTAGACTCGAGGCAAGCGTACTGTAATCTGGTCCATGGAAACTCGGCCAACAATAGGACAGCGATGACCATCGATCAAGACATCAAAGCCCTGCATATCACGAGTCCAGCCATCAGCGTAACCCAAAGGAATGGTTCCAATGATTTGCGGACTATCACTGGTATAGGTCGCCCCATAGCCGACATGGGCGCCTGCTTGAATTTCTTTGACGTGAACCAAGGCAGATTCTAAGCTTAGAGCTGGTTTGACCTCATAAGGCAAGTCCAGCACTCGTCCGCTAGGATTCAGCCCATAGATAATATCCCCCAGCCGAACAGCATTCATAATCGTGTCACTGTGCCAAAGAGTTGTGGCAGAGTTACTAGCATGCACAATCGGTGGCAAGAAAGCTAACTCACTCAAGACCTCTTTAAAGCGATTTAATTGAGCTACAAAATGACTTGTATCTAATTCGTCAGCTGTTGCAAAATGAGTGAAAATTCCTTCTACCACAGCTCCTGCTGCTTGCAGGCGGCTAATTGCTTGCTGGGCTTCTTGACTATCACGAAAGCCAATGCGTCCCATACCTGAATCAATCTTGATATGGACGGTCAAGCCTGTCAGATCAGCTTGCTGGCTCAAGAGCTCCTCCATCCAAGCTAGGCTAGCCACTGTCAGGGTAATCTGCTGCTGGATCGCTAAAGGCACAGCCTCCAATGAAGAAACACCCAAAATAAGAATGGATTTAGTAATGCCAGCTTCTCGTAGTTCGAGGGCTTCGTCAATATTGGACACGCAAAAACCATCTACAAGCGGCTGAATATACTGAGAGACAGGAACCGCACCATGTCCATAAGCATTGGCCTTGACTACTGCCCACTTCTGGACCGACTGGGGAATATGAGCCACAATTTGCTCAATATTAAATGCAATAGCAGACAGGTCTATGACTGCTTTAGTGGGTCTATGTAGACTAGCTTTCATTGTCTTCCTCCAAAATCACACTGGCGGTCACCAGATTTCCAGCATGGCTGATTGATAGCCATACCGAACCAGCAAAGGGGGACTTACTAAAATAAGGTGCCCCCTTATCATCATTTAAAATTTCCAAATCTTGAAAAGTCACAGGGCCAATACCGGTTCCCCAAGCCTTGGCAAAGGCTTCTTTAGCTGACCAGCGACCTGCCAAATATTCCAGCTTGCGCTTGCCCTTTAAGGAGCTAAATCGAGCCAACTCCTGAGTTGTCAAGATTTTCTCAGCAAAGCGCTCATTCTTCTCGTAGGCCCGACCAATGCTGGAAATCTCTTCTATATCTATTCCGTGTCCTCTTATCATACTTCTATTAGGAATACAAAGCAAGATCTTTCTCCCAAGGAGATTGAAAGAAAATCTAATTTCGACAAGGCAAACCGATGAGAATGACACTGAAATGCATCAAAGAGGTTTAACATCATCAAAATTAGATTTTCGTAGAGTATGAGCTTGCCTATATTCGTTAGTAGACTTCTACAAAAGCCTCCTAATCCTTTCTATTTAAGCTTCTTTTTCTAAGGTTCCATAGATTTCCTGAATGAGTTCTTCTGTCTTATCCCAGCCCAAGCAAGGATCGGTAATGGACTTACCAAAGACTTCTGGCTCATTCTGGCGGCCATCCTCCAAATAGGATTCAATCATGAAACCACGTACAGCCTTCTTGATCTGCTCATTCCAAGCACAGTTGATCAGAGTCTGACGGATGATCCGGATCTGCTCCAAATACTGCTTGCCAGAATTATCATGGTTGGTATCAATCAGGATAAAAGGATTGGACAGCTTCATTTCTTCATAGCGTTTGATCACATCCAGAAGATTTTCGTAATAGAAGTTAGGCTTGTTCTTACCGTACTCATCTAACGCACCACGCAAAATCACGTGCGCCAGGGGATTACCTAGAGTTTCCACTTCCTGACCATGATAAAGGAAGATTTGCTTATTTTGAGCAGCATAGACGGCATTAAACATGACTCCAAGATTGCCAGATGTTGGATTTTTCATACCGACTGGCGCATCAATACCAGAAGCCACAAAACGATGTTCTTGGTCCTCAACCGAACGAGCACCTACGGCATGGTAACTGACCAAATCATCTACCAGCACTAGATTGGAAGGATAGAGCATTTCATCAGCAGTAGTCAAGCCTGTCTCAGTAATGACTCGGTAATGAAGCTGGCGCACTGCCTTTAACCCATTGATCAAGCTTGGACTTTTTGAAGTATCTGGCTGGTGAACGAGCCCTTTATAGCCGTCCCCATTGGTCCGAGGCTTGGCAGTATAGACCCGCATGACGATAAAAATCTTATCCGCCACCTTCTGCTGCAGGTCAGCCAATCGGCGAGCGTACTCCAGTACCGCCTCTTCATTGTCAGATGAACAGGGGCCAATAACCAAGAGCAAGCGTTGATCTTCTCCCTTGATGATGGCGGCTAATTCCTGATCACGCTGATGTTTCTTTTTCAGAGCTTGGTCTGACAAAATCGTTGCAGACTTAATCTGCTCGATATCAATTTCCTGACCTTTTTCTATAAATGCCATATTATTTACCTAGTGTGTCGTATATCTCATGGACGAGTTCGACCGTCTTGTCCCAGCCTAGGCATGGATCTGTGATAGATTTGCCAAAGACTTCTGGTTCATTTTGTCGGCCATCTTCCAAGTAAGATTCAATCATAAAGCCACGAACAACCTTCTTGATTTTATCATTCCAGTCGCGGTTGATCAAAGTCTGACGAACAATACGGACTTGCTCCAAATACTGCTTGCCAGAGTTGTCATGGTTGGTATCAATGATAATAAATGGATTTTCTAATCCCATTGCTTCATACTGGGCGATTGTGTCCAGCAGATTATCATAATAGTAGTTCGGAATGTTCTTCCCATATTCATTGATGGCACCACGCAGAATCGCATGAGCCAAAGGATTTCCACTCGTCTCTACTTCCCGATTGGCAAAGAGGAAGCTCTGTTTGTTTTGAGCCGCATAAATGCCATTAAACATGACATTTAGATTTCCAGATGTTGGATTTTTCAAACCAGTAGGGAAATCCGCCCCACTGGCTACAAAGCGATGCTGCTGATCTTCAACAGAACGAGCACCGATTGCCATATAGGAAATCAAATCATCTACTAGAGGAAGATTTTCTGGATAAAGCATCTCGTCAGCCGTCGTCATTCCAGTTTCTGAAATCACGCGATAATGCAAGTTGCGAACCGCCTTAATACCGTTGATTAGGCTAGGCGCCGCTGTCGCATTAGGCTGGTGAATCAAGCCCTTGTAGCCATCACCATTGGTCCGTGGCTTGGCTGTATAAACCCGCATCACCATAAAGATCCGATCTTTGACTTCTTCCTGAAGAGCTGCCAAACGCTTAGCGTATTCCAAGACAGCTTCTTCATTGTCTGAAGAGCAAGGACCGATAACCAAAAGGATACGATCATCCTCACCACGGATAATGGCTTCTAGTTGGCGATCCCGTTCTTGCTTACGAGCTAGAATAGAACCTTCTAGCTTAGCAAGCTGACGCACTTCTGCTACATTGATTGGTTGACTAGTTGCTTTAAAGGTCATCTTCTCTCCTTATAAACTACTTCTTGCGACCATGACAGTTTTTAAATTTCTTACCTGAACCACATGGACATAAATCATTTCTTTTTACAGAGGATAAATCAACATTTTTTGGAAGATTTGGGTTTTGGGCAGCAATGTTTCGAGTAGCTGTCGTGCTGATACTGTGCTCTGTACGTGGACGTTCTTGCTCATGGATCTGTGCTTTCATCATGAGACGAGTCACATCAAACTCGATAGAGCCGATCATATCATTAAACATCCGGAAACCTTCTGCCTGATATTCAACAACTGGATTGTTCTGAGCATAGCCACGAAGTCCCACAGCCTGACGCAATTGATCCAAGGCGTCGATATGATCTGTCCATTTATTATCTACAACACGTAGGATCAGCACTTTTTGGAACTCTTGAACTGCTTCTTCATCACGAAGTTTAGAAACCTGATTGGCATAAACTTCAGAAGCTCGTTCCATCAAGTAATCTTTAATCTCTTGATTTGATTTACCTTCTAAATCGTCAGCTGAGATAGAATCCTCCGCTACAAGGTTATATTTAGCAAAATTCAGAATCGCTTCAATTCTTTCATCATGGTCTGAATGGCTGCTTCCATCCACAATCCGATTAATCGTCCGACGGATCATAGCATGGATTTCTGGAGCCAAATCACGATCTGCTGTGATGACATCATAGCGTTGAGAATAGATAATTTCACGTTGTTCACGCATGACATCGTCATATTGGAGGACTTGCTTACGAGTATCGTAGTTATTTCCTTCAACCCGTTTTTGAGCCCCTTCAACCTGACGCGTCAGCATCCGAGACTTGATGACGGATTCTTCTTCGCTCAGATTCATCCGGTCTAGCACGGCCTTAATGCGCTCTGAACCGAAACGTTTCATCAAATCGTCTTCTAGAGATAGGTAGAATTGTGATTCACCTGGATCCCCTTGACGACCTGAACGTCCACGAAGCTGGTTATCAATCCGGCGGCTTTCATGGCGCTCTGTACCGATGACACAAAGTCCACCCAATTCACGCACACCTTCACCTAGCTTAATATCGGTACCACGTCCAGCCATGTTGGTCGCTATGGTAATAGCACCACGTTGACCAGCATTCATGATAATCTGTGCCTCTTTATAGTGGTTTTTAGCATTCAGAACTTCATGAGGAATTCCTGCAGCCACTAATTTTTGAGAAAGATAGTCACTCGTGTCAACCGATACTGTACCGACCAAGACAGGCTGACCTGTTTTGTAGCGTTCCTTGACGTCTTCCACGACTGCTTTAAACTTCGCTTCCAAGCTAGGATACAGCAAATCTGGATGGTCAATACGTTGGACCGGACGGTTAGTTGGAATTGGAATTACGCGAATATTATAAATTTCACGGAATTCTTCTTCTTCTGTCTTACCAGTCCCTGTCATCCCTGACAGCTTTTTATACATACGGAAAAGGTTCTGGTAAGTAATCGAAGCAGATGTCTTTGATTCTTCTTGGATAGGCACAGCTTCTTTTGCTTCAATCGCTTGGTGGAGTCCATCAGAGAAACGACGACCTTCCATTGTACGTCCAGTAAATTGGTCAACAATGAGGATTTCCTGCTTTTCGCTCACGACATAATCCACATCTAAGGTCATAATATAGTTAGCACGCAAGGCATTGTCGATAAAGTGCGTTAAAGCAACATTCTCAAGATCGTATAGATTTTCTAAGTTAAAGTAACTTTCAGCCTTGTCAATACCAGAATCTGACAAACCAATCGTCTTAGATGGGATATCAATGATATAGTCATCTTTTTGAAGTGTTTTCACAAAGCTATCCGCTCTGTAATAAAGCTGATTCGTATCAGAAGCTGTCGGTCCTGACACGATCAATGGCGTACGCGCTTCGTCAATCAAGATAGAATCCACCTCGTCAACCAAGGCATAGTTAAGCGGGCGCTGCACCATATTTTCAGCCCGAACCACCATGTTATCGCGCAGGTAGTCAAAACCAATTTCAGAGTTGGTTGAGTAGGTGATGTCACAAGCATAAGCTTCTCTTTTTTCCATTGGTGACTTAGATGCTAGGTTGATACCAACAGAAAGTCCCAACCAAGAATAAAGTTCACCCATCTCAGTCGCATCACGCTCAGACAAGTATTCATTGACTGTAACAACGTGAACTCCTTGACCAGATAAGGCATTCAGGTAAACAGGCATAGTCGCTGTCAGGGTTTTCCCTTCCCCCGTACGCATTTCTGGCACATCACCATGGTGAAGGACAATCCCCCCCATAATCTGAACCTTATATGGGAAAAGACCTAAGACACGCTTAGCTCCTTCGCGGACAACTGCAAATGCTTCAAACAAAAGTTGATCTAAAGTTTCACCATTAGCATAACGTTCCTTAAATTCAACCGTTTTTGCTTGCAGTTCCTCATCGGTCAAGGCTGCCATTTCGTCCTCATAGGACATGACCTTGTCCGCCATCTTTTCTAATTTTCTTATTTCACCTTTATCATTTTCGATGATTTTTTTTAAAATATTAGCCATTTTATTCCTTACTCGCTATGTTCTGTTTATAAATGTTTCCTCTCATTATAGCATGTTTCCCCATATCTTTCAAGAAATAATCCATTTAGCAATTGGCTTGAAAGGCTGTCATTTCTCAATTTACACGCTTATCTGCCTAACTCTTCTTGCACTCAAATTTGCTAAATAATCATGGTTTTCACGAAGTAGTTTCTCGCATAATTCTCATAATTTCGATATAATAATAGCAATGAATATCAAAGAAGAAATTATCAAATTATCAAAAGAAATTGGCATTTCTAAAATTGGCTTCACGACAGCAGATGACTTTGACTATCTGGAGAAGTCGCTGCGCTTGGCTGTAGAAGAAGGTCGAAATTCAGGATTTGAACATAAAAACATCGAGGAGCGAATTAAGCCCAAGCTGAGTTTGGCCTCGGCTAAGACCATCATCTCTATCGCAGTCGCCTATCCCCACAAGCTCAAGCAACAGCCACAAAAAACAGCCTACAAACGAGGAAAGTTCACTCCCAACAGCTGGGGGCTAGACTATCACTATGTTCTACAAGACAAGCTAGATCGGCTTGCAAAAGGAATTGAGGAGTTAACCGCCAACTTTGAATATAAAGGCATGGTAGATACAGGTGCTCTGGTCGACACCGCCGTAGCACGACGAGCAGGAATCGGCTTTATCGGCAAGAACGGCTTAGTCATCTCCAAAGAATTTGGCTCCTATATGTTTTTAGGCGAACTCATTACCAATCTGGATATTGAACCTGACCAACCTGTCGACTATGATTGTGGAGACTGCAATCGCTGCGTGACAGCCTGTCCTACCTCCTGCCTGATTGGCGATGGGACTATGAACGCCAAGCGCTGCCTGTCTTTTCAAACCCAAGATAAGGGCATCATGGACCTAGAATTTCGCAAAAAAATCAAGACAGTCATCTATGGTTGCGACATCTGCCAAATTTGCTGCCCCTATAATAAAGGTTTAGACAATCCACTCGCAACTGAGATCGACCCTGAACTGGCCCATCCAGAGCTCCTACCTTTCTTGGAACTTTCTAATGGTCAATTTAAGGAAAAATTTGGCCATATAGCAGGTAGCTGGCGGGGCAAAAACATCCTGCAGCGCAATGCCATCATTGCTCTAGCCAATGCTAATGACCGCTCTGCTATTCCCAAACTGCTAGAAATTATCGATAAAGGGCAAAATCCTATCCATATCGCTACGGCCATCTGGGCTCTCAGTCAGCTAGTACGCGAAGCCAATCCTGAAATGATTGAGATGATTCTTGCTGTGAAAAATCCCACAGAAGCTATCAAAGAGGAACAGGAACAATTCCTAAAAAAATTTCACTTAACTAACTAAAAATAAATACAGTCTGATTTAGAAACTGCCTTAGAACGCAGCTTATATTAATCAGACTGTATTTTTATGTTATTCAATTAGAAGCCATCTACGTTGGTGTATATTTTTTGGACATCTTCATCGTCTTCAAGGACACTATACAATTTTTCGAAGGTTTCTAAATCTTCTCCTGTTAATTCTACTTCTGACTGAGGAATCATTTCCAGCTCTGTCACTTGGAATTCTTGGATACCAGATTCACGCAAAGCTACAATTGCTTTATGTAGATCAGTTGGCGCTGTATAAACTGTGATACTTCCTTCTTCAGCCTCTACATCGTCCACATCTACATCTGCTTCTAAAAGCAATTCAAAGATGCTATCTGCATCATCACCAGCAAAAACGATAACGCCTTTATTATCAAAAAGATAAGACACAGAGCCACTAGCTCCCATGTTTCCGCCATTTTTCCCAAAGGCTGCACGGACATTGGCCGCAGTTCGGTTGACATTCGAAGTCAAGGTATCAACGATCAGCATAGAACCATTTGGCCCAAAGCCTTCATAACGACCTTCTGTAAAGGTTTCATCTGTATTTCCCTTAGCCTTGTCAATCGCCTTGTCAATAACATGCTTTGGCACTTGCGCTTGCTTAGCGCGATCAATAACGAACTTAAGGGCTGTGTTCAACTCAGGATCTGGTTCACCTTTTTTCGCTGCTACATAGATCTCTACACCGAATTTAGCATAAACTTTTGAGTTTGCGCCGTCTTTAGCTGTTTTCTTAGCTACAATATTGGCCCACTTACGTCCCATTGGAATTTCTCCTTTAACTATTCTACATTTTTAATCTTCCTTATTATAACACAGGAAAGGCGAAAAATCATCCAACAAAAACAGGAAAGTCCCCAATTCCCTAAAATTATCTGCTGAAGTACGAACTAGATATAGAAAAAATTAGAGTACTAGTTCCTTATACCTTTTAAAATACCGAGATCAGTCATTACATTCTCTCGATAGTAAAATGAATAATACCAATAACTTTGAGGTGATATCCCTATCATTCTCCAGTAAATCTCCTATTTTACTAGAATATTCTCTCATTTCTTATTACCAAAGTTAGCTAATCAAATAAATAAAAAATCGATAACTTCTTTACGAAGTTATCAATTTTTGCGAGCTGTTAACTAATCGTTCACAACTCTTCAGTGATTACTATCCAAGCTAGAAAGAATTAATCTTCTTCTTTCAATCTTGGTTTAATCAAGCTGACACCTGCGAGTGTTGCAACAATTCCTAAACCAAGCACTGCTGCTGAAGATGATTTCTCACCTGTATTTGGCAGAGCAGTAGTTCCAGGAACTTTCGGTTCCACTGGCTTGTTCGGTACTTGTTTATTTGGTACCGGAGCTGGAGTTGGTGGAACAGGTTTTGGTTCTGGTTTTGGTTCCGGAGTTGGTGTCGGTGTAGGTGGAACTTCTACCTTCTTGTAAGTTACGACTTCATCTGCTGGTTTAGCTGAGTCTGCTGTAACCTTCACATCTGCTACGCTTGCTTTATCCGCTACGTAACCCTTGATGTCTGGTGAAGTTTGTCCCTTGATCACGTCGTCTTGTGATGTCCATGGGCCTTTTTCTACGATCGCTTTCGTTACGACGTTGATCTTCAGAATACGCGTGAATTTAGCGCTGTCTGTGAAGCTTGGTGCTGCTTCTTTACCATCTTCGTATACGTACTTGATCGTACGGCTCAATTCTTTCACAGCTTCTTGTTGAGCTGACTTGATCTTATCATCTGTCCACTTAGGTCCATCCGGATTGTTTGGATCCATTGGATCGTTTGGTTTCGGTGGATTATTTGGATTGAATGGCACAATGCTTTCTTCCAATTGAACAGTGAAGTTTTGGTCCTTGCTTGCATCATCATCAAAGTTTTGTGGATCCTTGAACTCATCGTTCACAACCTTGTAACCTTGGTTAGTCAATTCTTTCAACTTCGCAAGGTATTGGTCACGGCTAATTGGTTCACCTGACTTACCGCCTTCTGAGATCTTCGCCAATTCTTTCTTAGCTTGGTCTACGAAGGTGATGGTTGCTTTTTGATCAGCCTTCTTGTAAGTTACGACTTCATCTGCTGGTTTAGCTGAGTCTGCTGTAACCTTCACATCTGCTACGCTTGCTTTATCCGCTACGTAACCCTTGATGTCTGGTGAAGTTTGTCCCTTGATCACGTCATCTTGTGATGTCCATGGGCCTTTTTCTACGATCGCTTTCGTTACGACATTGATCTTCAGAATACGCGTGAATTTAGCGCTATCTGTGAAGCTTGGTGCTGCTTCTTTACCATCTTCGTATACGTACTTGATCGTACGGCTCAATTCTTTCACAGCCTCTTGTTGAGCTGACTTGATCTTATCATCTGTCCACTTAGGTCCATCCGGATTCTTAGGATCCATTGGATCGTTTGGTTTCGGTGGATTATTTGGATTGAATGGTACTACAACCTGACGCAT
>NZ_KQ969066.1:31306-31889 GCF_001578775.1 Streptococcus cristatus
GGTCAATTCCTTATTACCGTCAGTTTGGTCTACGAAGCTGATAATCGCTTTTTGACCATCCTTCACGAAGTTGATTGGTGTATCCTTCGTTGGATCACTTGGAATTGGTGGTGGGTTGTAACCCTTGCTTGGATCGCTCGGATCTTTCGGTGTCAATGGTGTTGTGCCATCTGGGCCTACTGGTGTTGTGCCTGGTACATGTGGAATCACTGGAAGATCAGTACCTGGTTTGCTTGGATCTGTTGGATCGTTTGGATATGGAAGGTTTGGTACTTTTGGAAGTCCGTCTGGTACATTTGGTACGTATGAACCAAGTTTGCTGTACTTAACTGTTTCTTCGCTATCCTTATCATCAGGAGTGACTGTCTTCGCTGCTACATTGGCCTTGTCTGCCACGAATCCAGTTACGACTGGTGTAGCTTCTTGGGCCAATTCTTTCGTAGCTGGTGTCCATGCAGTGAAGGTTTCCTTACCAGTTACACGGTTACGTTCACCTGTACGTGTGAAGGCTGCTTCTTGAGTGACAGGAGCTTTCAGAGCTGGACGACCCGCTGTTTGACCATCTGCGTATTCGTACTTGATT
>NZ_KQ969066.1:33615-34198 GCF_001578775.1 Streptococcus cristatus
CGTCAATTCCTTATTACCGTCAGTTTGGTCTACAAAGGTGATAATCGCTTTTTGACCATCTTTAACGTAGTTGATTGGTGTATCCTTCGTTGGATCACTTGGAATTGGTGGTGGGTTGTAACCCTTGCTTGGATCGCTCGGATCTTTCGGTGTCAATGGTGTTGTGCCATCTGGGCCTACCGGTGTAGTGCCTGGTACATGTGGAATCACTGGAAGATCAGTACCTGGTTTGCTTGGATCTGTTGGATCGTTTGGATATGGAAGGTTTGGTACTTTTGGAAGTCCGTCTGGTACATTTGGTACATATGAACCAAGTTTGCTGTACTTAACTGTTTCTTCGCTATCCTTATCATCAGGAGTCACTGTCTTCGCTGCTACATTGGCCTTATCTGCCACGAATCCAGTTACGACTGGTGTAGCTTCTTGGGCCAATTCTTTCGTAGCTGGTGTCCATGCGCCGAAGGTTTCAACGCCAGTTACACGATTACGTTCACCTGTACGTGTGAAGGCTGCTTCTTGAGTGACTGGAGCTTTCAGAGCTGGACGACCTGCTGTTTGACCATCTGCGTATTCGTACTTGATA
>NZ_KQ969066.1:35287-53719 GCF_001578775.1 Streptococcus cristatus
AACCCTTGTCTGTCAATTCTTTCAGACGAGTTGCGTAGTTGGTTGTACCGATTGGCTCACCTGACTTACCGCTTTCAACTACCTTACCAACTTCCTTGTTGTTATCATCTTGGTCTACGAAGGTAATAATCGCTTTTTGACCATCTTTAACATAATTGATTGGTGTATCCTGAGTTGGATCGCTTGGAATTGGTGGTGGGTTGTAACCCTTGCTTGGATCGCTCGGATCTTTCGGTGTCAATGGTGTTGTGCCATCTGGGCCTACTGGTGTAGTGCCTGGTACATCTGGAACTACTGGAAGATCAGTACCTGGTTTGCTTGGATCTGTTGGATCGTTTGGATATGGAAGGTTTGGTACTTTTGGAAGTCCATCTGGTACATTTGGTACGTATGAACCAAGTTTCTTGTATTGTACAACTTCTTCGCTATCCTTATCATCAGGAGTCACTGTCTTCGCTGCTACATTGGCCTTGTCTGCCACGAATCCAGTTACGACTGGTGTAGCTTCTTGGGCCAATTCTTTCGTAGCTGGTGTCCATGCACCGTAAGTCTTCTTGTCAGTTACACGGTCGCGCTCACCTGTACGGCTGAAGGCTGCTTCTTGTGTCACTGGAGCTTTCAGAGCTGGACGGCCTGCTGTTTGACCATCTGCGTATTCGTACTTGATGGTACGTGTAACCTTCTTGTTGAGTTCTGCTGGATCCTTGATCGCTTCTTTACCATGACGAAGAGTAACCACAAATTGTTGGTCCTTCTTATCATCGTTATCGAAGGTCTTAGGTCCCTTGAACTCATCGTTCACCACTTCGTAACCCTTGTCTGTCAATTCTTTCAGACGAGTTGCGTAGTTGGTTGTACCGATTGGCTCACCTGACTTACCGCTTTCAACGACCTTACCAACTTCCTTGTTGTTATCATCTTGGTCTACGAATGTGATAATCGCTTTTTGACCATCTTTAACGTAGTTGATTGGTGTATCCTGAGTTGGATCGCTTGGAATTGGTGGTGGGTTGTAACCCTTGCTTGGATCGCTCGGATCTTTCGGTGTCAATGGTGTTGTGCCATCTGGGCCTACTGGTGTAGTGCCTGGTACATTTGGTACCACTGGAAGATCAGTTCCTGGTTTTGTTGGATCTGTTGGATCGTTTGGATATGGAAGGTTTGGTACTTTTGGAAGTCCGTCTGGTACATTTGGTACGTATGAACCGAGCTTCTTGTATTGTACAACTTCTTCGCTGTTAGCATCGCCAGCTTTCACTGTCTTCGCTGCTACATTCGCCTTATCTGCCACGAATCCAGTTACGACTGGTGTAGCTTCTTGGGCCAATTCTTTCGTAGCTGGTGTCCATGCAGTGAAGGTCTTTTCACCGGTCACAGCATTTATCTTACCAGTACGTGTGAAGGTTGCTTCTTGAGTGACAGGAGCTTTCAGAGCTGGACGACCCGCTGTTTGACCATCTGCGTATTGATACTTGATGGTACGTGTAACCTTGCTGTTCAAATCAGCTGGATTCGTATTGTCATCCAAGCGTGGTGTTACAACAACTGTCCAAGTTTGGTCTTTTGTCTTATCGTTATCGAACTTCTGACCATTTGGTTGAGTGAAGCCATCGCTCACAAGCTTGTAACCTGCTTGTTGAAGTTGAGTGAGACGATTTACAGTTGAGTAAGCTACTGGTTCACCTGACTTACCAGCAACAGAATCTGTATAAAGAGTCTTAACTGGAACGCCATTCTTACCATCTGTTACGTACTTGATAGAACCACGTTGTTCATCCAAGTTGTAGTTGATAACTTCAACTGAATCTCCAGTAGTAGGATCAACAGTTACACCTGGAACTTTTGGTTTGTCTGGGCTATAGCCTGTAATAGCAGGAGTGTTTACTTCTGGAAGGTTAGCATTTGGTTTATCCCAAGCACCAGGAGTTTCCACGCCTGTTACCTTGTTAACAGAAACTGGACGAGTGAATGATGTTGTTTGAGTAACTGTCTTAGGAAGCGCTGGGCGTCCTGCTGTTACACCGTCACCATATTGGTATTGGATAGTTCGAGTAACATCTTTCTTCTCTTGTTTTGTTTCAATAACTGGAGTAACGACAACTTTCCATACTTGGTCTTTTGTCTTATCGTTATCAAACTTCTGACCATTTGGTTGAGTGAAGCCATCACTTACAAGTTTGTAACCTGCTTGTTGAAGTTGAGTGATACGGTTAGCAGTTGAATAAACAACGTCTTCACCTGATTTACCTGTAACACCGTCAGTATAAAGAGTCTTCGCTGGAACACCGTTTTGTCCATCTGTTACATACTCAATGATACCACGTTGATCATCTTGGCTGTAGCTTACTACTTCATCTTCGTTAGGAGATGTTGGAGTAACAGTTGAAGCTGGAACACTTGGTTTGTCTGGAGTGAAACCAGTAACTGCCGGAGAATCAACTTTTGGAAGTTCTTCGCTTTGCTTGTCCCATTGACCAGGAGTTTCAACACCTGTCACCTTGTTCACAGAAACTGGGCGAGTAAATGTTGTTGTTTGAGTAACTGGGCGAGGAAGTGCTGGACGACCTGTAGTCACTCCATCCTTGTATTGGTAACGAACGTTACGAGTAACATCTTTCGTTTCTTGTTTTGTCTCAATACGTGGAGTAAGAACAACTTCCCATGTTTGATCTACATTGTTATTACTGTCAAATCTTTGACCGCCAGCTTTAGTAAAGCCATCGCTAACAAGATCATAACCCAACTGTTTAAATTCGTTAATTTTCGCAGTTGTTGTGTAGTTGACAGGTGTATTTGAGTTACCAGTTACGTTATCTGTGTAGAGAGTCTTAGCTTCAACACCATTCTTACCATCTGTACGGTAAACGATGCTTCCCTTTTGAGTTGCAGCAGAATAGCTTACAATTTCACGCCAACTTGGATCTGTTGGAGCAACAGAGGCTGAGTTCACACGCGGTTTATTTGGTGTAAAGCCTGCTACTTCTGGACTATCAACCGCAGCAACATTTTGACGGCTAGGTGTCCAGTTACCGTATGTCTTCTGACCAGTTACTGGATCTTCTGACACTTGACGAGTAAATTGAACTGTTTGCTCAACAGGTTGCGGAAGCGCTGGGCGTCCTGCTGTTACACCATCTTCATATTCGTAAGCGATTGTACGAGTAACATCCTTAGTTTCAGTTGTTACTTTCGGATCATTCTTACTATAAGAGACTGTAACATTGTATGGTCCGTCACCTTCAAAAACATAGCGCATCGGTACCTTATCTTGATCTGGTGTAAAACCAGTAATAGTTGGGGTACCAACCTCGGCCAATTGCTGTCTGCTTGGAGTCCATTCACCCTCTGTACGCTTACCAGTAGTTTTATCAATCTCTACTCGACGTGTGAATTCAACAGTCTGTGTTATCGGACGTGGAAGCGATGGACGTCCTGATGTTACGCCATCCTTATATTTATAGTTGATGGTACGAGTAACAGTACTTTTCTCCGTTGTAACTGTAGGAGCATCCTTGTCATAGTATACAACTACAGTTCCTGGATTAGACGTTGCATTTACCGTTGTTGCATCGACACGAGTTTTATCTGGAGTGAATCCAGTAATGCTTGGCGTGTTTACTGTAGTAAAACTTTGACTCGCAGGACTCCACGCACCTGCTTGACCTCCCGTCACCGTACGAGTAAACTCAGCAGTTTGTGTTACTGTTTGAGGTAAAGCTGGACGACCCGATGTCACTCCATCTCTATATCTGTACTCGATTGTACGAGTAACAGTTTTTCTCTCCGTTTTAACATCATCAGCGCCCTTACGATAAACATAAGTTACTGTACCGTTGGTTCCCCAGTCAGCAAGAGTTCCTGAAGGTGGCAAACTACCATTGCCCATTCTGAGGAAACCATAGCCCGGAATCTTCTTCTGTTCAGTAGTATAGGATTTACCCTTGTAGGCTCCTTGTGGATAAGTTACTGAACCTTCTGCGATTTCTCGGCCTTGCTCGTCAACATAACGCACGTCAACAGAGGCGCTTTGATAGAAGTCAAAACGCTTAATCTTGAACTGTTGCAAATTCTTATAGTTACCAGTCGTGGCCGTAACCACCATGGACATTAGTTCTTCCGGAGAGCTAACCTTCTTCTTCCATTGTTTGACACCAAGATTACTTCTATAAGCAACCGTTAATTCCTTGGTTACACCATCATACTGGATAGCAAAGTCATGGAAACGACCATCTAGGTCACTTGAGTCCAAACGTTGTGCACTACTAGCATCTGTCTCAGCCCACCAGCGTTCATATTCCCCAGCGAGCCAACCTTGGCCTTTAACTTTTTTGAAGCTAGTATTTACCCAAGCACCAAATTGTCCCAAGCGAGGATCTTCTGCCCAACCATATTGGAAGGAGTCCGTGTTGCTAGTGTCAAAACGATTCCCTTTTGGCGGCGTATGCACGTTCCAGAAGGTATCCAGTTTGAAACCAGTTGCATTACGCAGACCACCGATACCAAGATTCCCACCATCAGCTCCTAGATCAGTTGTATTCCCCGTATGGAAAGCAAAGCCAATACCATCAGCTCCATAGCGTTCTTGAGTCTTATCTCCAAGATTGACCCAACCAGTCAACTTAAAGCTTTGGTTCATATTAATCTTACTCTTCAGACTGAAATTACCTGTTTTAGAGTTTTCATCTGGAGTAAGGGTTACGATACCATCACTTTGGTTATAAGTAGCTGAACCGTTCAATCTGAAGTAGTCAAGAAAGTTTTCTTTTGTTACAGTTGTCTTCCCTGTTTGCGGGTCAAATGAACGGAAGCCACTTTCTCCTGATTTACGGAAATCAGCGTAACCTTTATTTACTTCGCTTTGAGCAGCTGCTAATGTTGAGTTAGCTTCGCTTTTGGCTACTGCATTTGCTGCTTGGCTAGCTGTTGCTAAACTTGCCGCTTGGCTAGCCGCCTTTTCAACTGATACCTTAGCAGGTTCTAAAGCGGCAGTTGACTCTGTAGCTGCTTCAGATGAAACTGCAGTTGACTCTGCAGTAGCTGAAATAGCCGGGCTAACTCGAGCCTCAGACTGAGTTGCAGCAGTTGATTGGCTAGTCGCTACTGAAGCTTTAGATACTTGTGAACTAGCTTCTTTTAAAGCCGCTTCACTTTTTGAAGCAACTTCTGATTTAACAGTTTTTTCTTCCACTTTGCTTGATAGGTCTTCAGCAGAGGTAGAAGATGCTGTAGATGCTACACTTGAAACTGCGTTGCTTTCAGCGACAGTTGCTACGGTAGAATTCTTTTCTATGGCCGACTCGGAGTCAGAATCATTTGTTCCCGAATCTTCTCCTGAATCTGGCACAGAGGTCGTTTTCTCCGTAGAGGTGCTTGAAGAATCCGTCTTAGCTAACGTATCGGCTGAAACAACATTCCCCCCAAAGAACATGAAAGCTGCGACTGCTACAGAAGCCACGCCCACATTAAACTTACGGACTGAGTATCGAAGTCGTTTCTCAGCACTCGCACGGTTTAATCTGCGTCTCGCATTTTTATCCATGAACATCTCTCCTTTTTAAAATATAGTTCAACCACCTATTACTCAACACCTTAACGCCTGAGCAGCAAAGTATTTTATAACATATGATTGGTGGTTCTAATGTCAAAGTTTAGACATTAAACCATACCAATAATTATACCGCTTTTTCCCTATCATATCAAGGATTTTGCTGTCTAATTTTTTTCTGTAACAAAAGTGTAATATCATATTATAGAGATAGCAAAAGCTTTAACCACGCCGTTTCAAGAGAACGAAAGCAACAAAAATAATCTTTATAATTTGATAATCAAAACAAAATAAAAAAGCCCCCACAGGGCTCTATCCAACAAAAGTCAGTCATAAAATCCGACACTTGAGATAGAAAACCTGTTTAGGGCTCTCTTTATTTTTTATTGAAACTCTGCTTCGACTCGGTAAATAACCTGACCCTTGCTAGAGAATTTTTGTTCATATTCAGTTAGGACATTGCCTTCAAAGTCACTGGCATGAAGATCCAGCCAAACACCTTTAAGAAGCATACCATACTGCGAAAAGCTGACCAAACTGTACTCAAATAAGCCACGGTTGTCCGTTTTGAAGTGGATTTCACCTTTTTCTGGCAAAATTTGCTTGAAGATATCCAAGAAAGCCTTATAGGTCAAGCGACGTTTTTCATGCCGTTTCTTAGGCCATGGATCAGAGAAATTCAGATAGAGTCGGTCAATTTCTCCGTCTGCAAAATAGTTGGTCAATTCTGAACCATCCACCCAGAGCAGCTTAACATTGGGTACATAAGCTTCCAAAACCTTATCCAAGGCGTAACTAAGGACAGACTTCTGAATGTCAATTCCGATATAGTTGATATCCGGATTAGCCTTAGCCATCCCTGTGATGAAAGCTCCTTTACCACTCCCAACTTCAACATGAATCGGATGGTCGTTTCCAAAAATTTCCCGCCACTTTCCTTTGGCATCAGTCGGATTTAGAACCACATAGTGGGGATTAGCCTCTAATAACTCTGTTGCTCCCTTACGATTTCTTACTCTCATCTTACCTTTCCATACTTAGAACGGAAGTTGCGTAAGGCGTAAATCTCCCGGTTCACATTTTCTAAATCATTATTTTCGTAATATTTAGCAATCTGCATCAGATAAGAGTATTGACCAAACCAATACAGTTTTTTGATAACCTTGTCATTGTACTTATAACCGTAGTAGGTCAACCACTCCTGCCAATTGGTATCCGGGATGTAGTGGCTCAATATATGAGCAACATCCAACATTCTGTCCGTCAAGCGAACTGAATCCCAATCCACCAAATAAATCAAGCCACTGTCCGTCTGAAACCAGTTACTATGGCGCACATCACCGTGGACAATCGTTGCATAGTCCTCACGAAAAGCAGGTACCGTTTGACGCAAATCTCGAATAATAGATTGCAGGTACTGATTGTTCCTCAAAACGACCGGCACTTGATTAAGCCAGCTATTGATTAGATCGATTGGCGTTTCCAAAATATAACCCAATTTGGCCAACTGAGTCATCAGAGGCTTCGACCGATGCAAACGCGTTAAAATATTGATCACTTGCTTTTTAGACATATCATTAGGCGTTAAAATGGCACCTGAAAGCCATTCTTGTCCGCTCATGACATTGCCATCTGGCAAGCGTCGACTCCACAGAAGTTGCGGAGCAATTTGTTCTCTGGCTAAGCCTGCCAGAATCGGGGTCGTATTCATCTTGACGAAAACTCGCCCCCCGTCTGGATAAGTTCCCATATAGGCCTTTCCGCTCTTACCAGCTATTGGTGTCAGGGCTAGCTCGTTATCAACCAAGACCATGATTCCCCTCCTTAAAAAGTTTCCTCACTATTTTACTAATTTTCATTCTTTTAGTCAACCAATCTTTTTAGTTTATATGACAAATAAACTAGATACAAAAAGATTGTCACTCCAAGCATTGCTAACACTGCCATCTTATCTTGGAAAAAGAGTACTGCCACTAGCGTTTCAAAAAGCAAAACACCATGTCCAACCCCTGTGATAACCTGTCTTGCTCCCTTGATTTTAGACTTGCTATCCAGCGGGAAAAGCTGGGTTAGATACTGATAATCAAAGGCTTCATACAAGGCCAACAACTGAAAGAGCAAAAGATAGTTGAAAAGAACAACAAAACCTGCAGCAATCCAAGACTGGCTGACAAAGACAATCGTTAAGAGAGCTAAAAATAGAAGACGCAAGGTCAGAGGGAATAAATCGCCATTGCGCAGATAGGAGTGTAAAAACATATTTTGCCAAGTCTTAGCATGGGTCTTAGGCAAAAACCTTGTCAACCCGTCCAAGTAAGCCCTTCTTTTGACACTATTAGAAATGCCTTTCACATTTGTAAAGAGGGCAAAGAAACGAAGAACTTTCTGCTTACGACCTTCCTCAGCTGCAATTGCATATTGCCAATTGAGACGATCAGACAAGAAAAAGCGGCGCCCTTTGAACTGAAAGACCAGCCATTTTAGCAATAACATAAGAAGACAGTACAGCCCAAAAATCCAGATTGACAAGCCTAGAGCCAAAAACAGGGGCGCTAGCAAGATCAGCAACAAGGTTTGCAGCAGGCCAAAGAGAATATACGAACGCTGGATTTGTCCCTTAACAAACTCAATGACCGCCTGCTCCTGCACTAGCAAAAAGAGCATATCCGGCTTTTCCAGATAGGTTGCGATATTTCCAAAAGGAAGAATAAGCACAGAGAGCAAGACTAATCCGGCTACGATCGGCCAAGAATGACTAGGGAAATTCCGCAGCAATTGATTGTACTGAACTGCTAGAAAACCTAGAAAAATCAATAAGAACAGGACAAAGTGATCATTGAGAACATAGCGCAGATACTTCAGACAGCGCTGACGGAAATCCTGCTTGCGTTTAGCAAATACTTCTTTCATAGCGCCGCCTCTTCCGTCAAGGCCAGATAGATGTCATTGAGACTAGCGTCCGGCATCTGAAATTGCCCTCGCAACTCAGCTAAATTGCCCTTAGCGCGCACCTGCCCTTTGTGCAAAATCACAAAGCTATCACACATCTTCTCAGCCGAATCCAGAACGTGGGTACTCATGAGGATGGACTTACCTTTTTTCTTTTCCTCATCTAAGAGTTGGATAAGGTCTGCAATAGCTACAGGATCCAGCCCCAAAAAAGGCTCATCCACGATAAAAAGACTAGGATCCACCACGAAAGCACAGATAATCATGACTTTCTGCTTCATTCCCTTAGAGAAATGCACTGGAAACCAGTCCAACTTATCCTTGAGTCGGAAGATAGTTAAGAGGCGCTCCACGCGCTCAAAAGCTGTCTCCTGCTCAATGTCGTAAGCCATAGCTACCGTCTCAATGTGCTCGCGCAGGGTCAATTCTTCGTAGAGACTAGGCGTTTCCGGAATAAAACCGATCTTCTTATGGTAAGCGCTAGGATTTTCTCCCAGCTGCAAACCATCAATCCGAATTTCTCCCTTGTAAGGTGTCAATAAACCGATAATTTCATTGATGGTAGTGGATTTACCAGCACCATTTAGACCAATCAAACCAACCAACTGGCCATTGCCCACTTCAAAGCTGACATCCTTTAAAACCGGGATATTTACATAGCCGCCCGTAAGCTCTTTGATTTCTAACATATTTTCTCCAAATCTGGTATAATAGTTCTTATATTATAACAAAATCTAGCGAATAGAGGTATCATTTATGGCTGATTGTATTTTTTGTAAGATTATCGCAGGGGAAATCCCATCTTCTAAAGTTTATGAAGATGACCAAGTAGTCGCCTTTCTAGACATTTCTCAGGTCACTCCAGGCCATACTTTGGTCGTTCCCAAGCAGCATTTCAGAAATCTTTTGGAAATGGATGCAGACAGTTCTAGTCAGCTCTTCGCTCGTGTCCCAGACATCGCCCGCAAGGTCATGAAAGCAACAGGTGCAGCTGGTATGAATATCATCAACAACAACGAGGAAATCGCCGGCCAGACCGTCTTTCACACCCATGTCCACCTAGCTCCTCGCTATGAAGAGACAGACGGTCTACAAATCAGCTTTGAAACCCACGAACCAGATTTTCCAGCCTTAGCTCAATTGGCTGAAAAGATTACTCAAGCCTAAGGAGGGACTATGAAATTTTCAAATCTCATGCTTTTCACAGGCGCAGCCTGGGCCAGCTACCATTTGGTCAAAAACCGGAAGGAAATCAGCCAAGAAGTCGTCGAAACATCTGATATCCTAGATAAAATTCAGGATAATTTAGCTAACATCCAGCACAATCTCGCCATTATCCAAGAACAGCGAGACAATATCAAGGAAATGGCTCAAGACTTGACTTATAAATACAAGGTTTTCGAAAAACAAGCCCAAGCTCAAATTTCACAAATACAGGATATCTGGCAATAGAAAACTTTCTCATAACAACAAAATTGTACCAATCTCAAAAGGTTAGACAATAATTTAAGTAAAGGACTTAGTTCTGCATTGCATGGAGCTGAGTCCTTTCAATTTGACTTCAACTCGTTTGTTGTTGTGGTAATCAATGTAGTTCACAATAGCTTGTTCCAATTGATTAAGTGACTGAAACGTCTTCTCATAACCATAAAACATCTCAGATTTAAGAATTCCCAATAAGTACTCCTTCATACCGTTGTCAGGGTTCTTCCCCTTGCATAACATGGATGGCTGAATCCCCTTACTCTCTAAAAATTGATAATAAGAAACATGTTGATATTATCAAACTTGGTCTCTGTAAAGAATGGTACTTCCCTAGTATTTCTCTGTAAATGCTTCCTCCAACATAGTTTTTACTTGTTCCAAGTTCGGTGAGCGAGCAATTTAGACAATCTTTAGAAAAATATCAAAAGAAAACTCAATTAGCAATTCTTAGATAATTCCGTTTTTCTTCTCTCTTTTCCTCCTTCAATTGAAATTTTATAAACATTTTTAGAACAGCATCCTCCGTTCTTAGGCATTCATTTTCTGCTTTAATACCTTTTGGTTATGCCTCACCTCTTCTCAGGTTTTCTTTGGTTTACGACCCATTATAGCTAGACTACAGGTATCTTCAACCAAGTCATATATATAGCCAAATCAATCCTTGATTCTACTTGTCAAAGGAAGGAATCTTTTGGGACCAATTTATTTATTGTATAGAAACTATATTAGAGACGATTATAATCTGGTTTTTCTTTGTGAAACATGGAAAACACCTCGCAACTCTTCTTACATCTTTTATGCAACTTTACACAAAGAAAAGCCCTTAGAAACTGGTGTTCTAAGAACTTTGTCTTCAACCTGAATCGCAGCCTAAGGCTTCTTTCTTAACTTAATTCTGCCAAAATCGCCTTCAGTTGCTCCTTCGTATGAACACCAGCTACTTGCTTAACGACTTGACCGTCTTTCTTGAACAGAAGGGTAGGAATGGACATAATGCCGAATTCACGGGCAGTATTAGGATTTTCATCCACATCCATTTTTAGGATTTTCAGTTCATCCTCACGAACTTCCTCTGCCAACTGCTCCAAGATAGGCGCCTGCATGCGGCATGGGCCACACCAAGTTGCCCAAAAATCAATCAGAACCAGTCCGTCTTTTGTCTCTTCAGCGAATGTTGCATCTGTAACTGCTGCTACCATAAATCTTCTCCTTTGAATAGCTTACTTTTGATAATATTGTACACCAAACCCAGAGGAAAAGAAAATATTTGCTACGGAGTACTCGATGCTTTCCTACTTAAAGATTACAATTGTCGCACCGCTGCCGCCGGCATTTTGCGGAGCATAGCCGAAGGACTTGACCTGCTTGTTACGGCGGAGATATTTGGTTACTCCTTCACGGATGACTCCCGTTCCGATACCGTGGATAATGTCAACTTGAGCCATGTTGTTAAGGAGGGCCTGATCGATAAAGGCATCAAGCTCTTCCATGGCCTCTTCGTAGCGTTTGCCACGCAGATCTAATCTGGCTCTTGGACCATTGGTATTGGTTCGCTTGACCACATTGACTTGCTTGCGCTTAGGCTGCTGCTCCTTTTCAGCCTTGAGAAGATTAAATTCCTGCTCTTCTAGTGTCATCTTGATAAGACCGACTTGAGCTTCCCAGCGACCGTCCTTGAGCTGCTTGACCAAGGTTCCCCGCTGACCATAGCTGGTGACTAGGATATCATCTCCCACCTTGGGTGCCCGATTTTTCTTAGCCTGCTTGAGCACCTTATTCTTTGATAAATCAACCGTTTCTGGTGCCAACTTTTTAAGCTGAGCCTTGGCTTCAATAATCTCATGCGGTTTGAGACTGGACTTGTCATGGAGATTTTTGAGAATGCTCTCACTCTCTGACAAGGCCATATCCACGATTTCCTGTGCTTCCAAGCGTGCCTTATTGAGCTCGGTTTCCTTTTCTCGATTAAACTCATTATATAGCTTTTTGAGAGCTCGGTTAAATTTGAGATTTTCCTGCTCCACCTCACGGATATTATCCAAGCGCTTGCGGCTTTCCAGCGTCTGTTCCTCCAGGCGCTCAATGATTCGATTGACATCGCTGTCTGTGTCAGTCTGCTCTTGGGCATGACCAACGATAACTTCCGACAAGCCCAAACGCCGAGCGATTTCAAAGGCATTGGAGCGGCCAGGCACTCCCTGCATAAAGCGATAGGTCGGTCTTAAACTATCTGTATCAAATTCCATGCTGGCATTTTCCACCCAGTCCGTCTCAATCCCATAGGCTTTGAGCTCAGGATAGTGGGTCGTCGCCATGGTTTTAATCTGCCTTAGCCGCAAGTCTTCCAAGATAGCAATCGCCAGTGCTGCACCCTCTTGCGGGTCAGTCCCAGCTCCCAGCTCATCCAGCAGGACCAAACTCTCGCTATCAACCTGCTCTAAAATAGAGACGATATTGGTCATGTGACTGGAGAAAGTCGACAGGCTCTGCTCAATCGACTGCTCATCACCAATGTCTGCAAAAATCTGACTGAAAATCCCGACGCGACTGCCCTTGTCTGCCAGAATCGGCAAACCTGACTGGGCCATGATCTGAGCCAAGCCCAAGGTCTTCAGCATGATGGTCTTACCACCCGTATTAGGCCCAGTAATGACAATCGCTGTCAAATCAGGCCCAAAATGCAGGTCATTAGCCACTGCATTTTCAATCAGGGGATGGCGGACACTGAGTAGTTGGATATCCTGCTCTTCCGACAGGTCTGGCACCACCGCTCCCATCTCCTGCATGAAGCGGACCTTGGCACGCACCAGATCCAGATGACCGATAATCCAAGCATTGTTGGCAATTTCAGCCGCATGAGGCCGTATCATATCCGACATGGCTTGCAAAATCCGCTGAATTTCATAGCGCTCGTCTGCCCGACTACTAGCAATCTCTTCATTGAGATTGACCACCGCCCGCGGCTCAATGTAAACCGTACTTCCGCTGGCCGAAATATCGTGAACGACACCCGCAATACGGTTACGGTAGGTATTTTTCACAGGTAGTACATTACGGCCATTCCGACTGGCCACCACTTGGTCTGCCAGCATATCTCCTTTGGTTTTGAGAATTTCTTGCAGAATATCTCGAACCTGAACTTCATTTTCTTGGATTTTCCGACGAATACGACTCAACTCTTCACTAGCAAAACTTTCGAGAAAGCCCCCATCATTGATAGCTTGCAGGCTTCCCTGAATACTAGGAAACTCTACTAGATTGTTAAAAAGGCGATCCAAACGCTCCAATTGGACATTTTCCAAGTCCTCGTAGAAAGATACCAGCTCATGCGTCACAGCTAAGACCCGCTTGAGAGCTAAAAACTCCTCAATATTTAGGTCGCTATCCAGCTCTAGGCGCTTGGTCAAACCCCTAATATCCTGAATCGCTCCCAAACTAAAGTGCGGATGTTGCACAAAAATCTGCCGCATATCGGACATTTCCAAAAAAGCAGCAGCAATTGATTCTTTTTTACTGTTTGGCTGGAGCTGCTTTAACTCTAACTCTCCCAGCTCAGTCAGTAGATAGGGAGAAAAAAGCTCCTTAATTTTATCAAATTCCAAAGTTTCTAAAATTTTATGATTCATCATGTTCATTCTATTTCTATATGATTTAAACTGAAAAAGAAACTCAGCTACAGGGCAACTGAGTCTTAATTATCCGATAATTTTTGTGACCCAAAGGTCATGTAAAATGGATGAAGTTACAGGCGTGTGATTGATAATAAACCGAATCAGCAAACTCGAATTTAAGCGTTCTTGGATAAAGGACATGGGCACAGTAGCTAAAATAGTCAGTCCCATCTCGATAACAAAGAGTGCGATGAAGACCGCAATGGCCCCACTGACCATATTAAAAACTTTCGTATCCCACTTATTCGGATAGGGAATTACATTTACAAAAATCCCAAAAAAGCGGCCTACTATATAAACAAGGCTGAAAACAAGAAGATAAGCCAGCCCCGCATAAAAAACCTTATCCAGATGAAAAAGTTGGGAACTTGCAAAGAAATAAGTCGAGCTTCCTTTAACAGCGCTAGCATAGGGCACCCACAAGCTGATGGACTTAGCCAAGCCCTGATATAGAGCTCCAGCCACTAGCATGGATACAATCGTCATAGCAGCATAATAACCCTGCAGAACAATCCCACGCGAGTAGCCAATATAAAAGCTCCAAGCTAATATTAGTAAAATAATAATCGCAAACACTATCTTTCCCCTGTATTAGCTGACCTTTCTCTCAGCTCACTGAGCATTTTGTGACGAAGGCCTTCCAATTCTTTTTCCTTATCATCAAACTCAATCTCGCGGCTGAGCTGGGTAGATAAACTATTAATCGCCAACAAAATGGCCAAGACTTCATCATCTGCTGCAGGCATCTGCTCTTTAATGGCCTTATATTTTTCCTTGGCAACCCGCTCCACTTCTTCCATAAAAAGATTATCGTGTTCTGTTGTTAAAGTTAAGGTTTTGTTTCCAAATGTAAACTTATATCTATTCAAATTTGCCATAAAATCACCTCATGATATTATACCAAAAATCGCTACATTTGTCAGGTAGAAATCTGCTATCTGTCCTTTGATAAATTATAACTCTTTCGTATAATAGTATCTCTCACCTGTATAAGGATATTCTTTTAATCTAAATACTTCCTCATAGCCATGCTTTTTATAAAAATCTGGCGCTTGGAAATGAAAAGTATCCACAAATGAATACTTACACTTCCTGTCACGAGCTTCCTCTTCTGCCCTTTGCAAAATATCCGAGCCAAGCCCTTGCCCTCGTAAAGCCTCACTCACATATAAATACTCAATTTCCAGCCAATAACCAAACGTCTCGGCTACCAGACCTCCTATTAAATTTCCGTCCTCATCTTCGACAAAGATATTGAGGGGCTCACTTGTTGAAGCTTCCCGTTTAGAGCGATTATAAGCTCGAATTAAATTTCCAAATTGTTGGACACGTTCAGATTCTTTTTTTTCCAATCTCAATTTCATTAGGCTCTCCTTCTTATAAAATCTTAAATCTATTCTACCATTTTAGCAAGATAAATAGACTTTATTCATTCCAAAAGTAAAAATTTAAAAGATAGATACCTTAAAATATATTAGAAAAGACAAGGCAGCAAACCTTGTCTTTATACTGTATCTAATAGTTCTCTTATTCATAGACTTTCTGAGTAAATATCGCTCTTTGTTTATACTCACTCTTACGAACCTGCACTTTCATAGGCATCCAAGCCTCTGTCCCAGAGTTTCGAGGAAATAAAAAAGAAAACAAGAGAAATCAGAATCAAACCACCATATTAAAGAGTCCATTCTTTTCCTGCAAGAAATAGCTAGCAGGATAGTAGGCCGTAAAAGCGAAAGGGATGATAAAGCTAATCAACCAACGAAGAAGTGAATTGTAAATGGAAATCGGGTACTTAGAAAAGTCATTAAACATATAGAAAATATAAATCATAGCGCCTGACTGCTTAGTCCAAAAAGCGATACCGGCTGTCGCGATTTTCAAAGAAGTATAAATCAAGGTCGTAAAGGGAATACAGACTAGGAAAATCAGGAATTTTGGAAGGGTCCAAGCAATACTAGTCACTGTTGTCGCTAGCAAGATTCCACCGACCAAGAGTTCACCCAAGGCATCAATCTGAAAGGTCTCAACGAGGATATGGAAGAGAGGATTGATAGGACGAGTCAGATACTTGTCAAATTCCCCTTTTCGTACTAGTCGTTGACCTAAAGCCCAGAGATTGTCAAAGAAGAGATGGTCCAATCCCTTGGGAATCAGAGAAAAGCCATAGATAAAGGCAATCTCTTGAAAGGTCCAGCCTTCTAGCGAGGGAATGTGTTGAAAGATGACATTGAGAAACAAGAGATTCAAGCCTTGGGTCAGGAAAACACCTAAAATACCAACCACAAAATCAACCTTGTATTCCATGATTTGCTTGATGTATTGTCTGATAAAAATCAGATGCATACGTTGATATTTTTTCATACTAACCTCCTTGAATGGTGATAAATGACTGGACTCTTTTCCAAATCAACTGAGACAAGCTCACCATCACTATAAGCCAGAAGAACTGTAGCAAAAGCGCTTGAAGAATCTGACTGGCATCGTATTTCCCAACAATGATCATAACTGGAGTATAAATCAAGGATGAAAAAGGCAAGAAGGACAGAATATCTGAAACAATCTTAGGGAAGAAAGCCAAGGGAATCAAACTCCCCGACATAAAGTCAATCAGAGAATTCTTGAGCAGATTAGAGCCCCATAGATTTTTAAATACAAAGGCTGAAAATCCAAAGCAGATATTAAAGAAAAAGTTAATCAGATAGGCCAGCGTCAAGCTAAAGAGATAAAGGACAGTTAGTCCCAGCACTTCTACAATACCTTCCCCAGAAAGAATTTTCAGCAAGACAATAACACTTAAAAATGGCAGTCCAACAGAGATAAAAATCAACCACTTGGAACCAAGCTCGGTGAAGAGATAGGAGGCCGCAAAATGCACTGGTCGCAGCAAGCGCATGATAATGGAACCATCCTTGACCTCCTCACCAATCATAAAGGAAGAATCCGACCTAGTCAGAAGATTAGTCACAAAACTCATGATGATGTAGAGGGTGATATCCGCCATACTGAAACCCTGGATCAAAGACTCCTGCGAGGAATCAAAGACTGCCTTCCAGAGATAAAACTTAACAAAGGCCCCCATGACATCGCCAATCCGATAGAGAAGAAAGTTGACTCGATAGGTAATCAACTCCTGAATCCCTGCATTGATAAAGGGTTTATAACGTCGCCACAATTTGACCATCTTAGAGCTCCTTTCGATAGAAGCGACGGATAATATCCTCAATATCCGTATCCATCATCTTCAAATCGCGAATCTCAAAATCAGACAAGGTTTGCTTGATAATATCAGCCGACTGGTAGCAGGAACTATCAAATTCAATATTGAGGCTATTTCCTTGTCTATCAATGGTCATATCAGGCAAGCCTTCATAGTGAGAAACGAGATGACTTTGACCTGGTAGCAGTTCAAAGGAGAGAGTCTTCATCTTGCCAAAGGTTTCCTTGAGCTGGCTAACCGTTCCATCAAAAATCTCCTGCCCCTGTCAATCATGAAAATCCGATCACAGAGCTGCTCAATGTCGCTCAGGTCGTGAGTGGTCAAGAGAATGGTTGTTTCTTCCTCTTGATTGATCTGGGTAATGGCCCGACGAATATTATCCTTGACCGAAACATCCAAACCAATGGTCGGCTCATCTAAAAAGAGAACCTTGGGATTGTGGAGCAAGGAAGCCGCAATGTCCGCACGCATCCGTTGACCAAGTGAAAGAGTCCGCACGGGGTCTTTGATAAAGTCCTTCAAATCCAAGACATCATTCAAAAAGTCCATGCGCTTATGGAAGAGCGAATCTGGCACATCGTAAATCTCTTTTAAGACCGTGTAGGTCTCTTGCAGTGCCAAATCCCACCATAGCTGGGTGCGTTGCCCAAAGACAACCCCGATATCTTTGACATAATCTTGACGATTGTCCTGCGGGATTTTGCCGTTAATCCGACAAAAACCAGATGTCGGTTTCAAAATCCCTGTCAGCATTTTGATGGTTGTCGACTTCCCAGCACCATTGGCCCCGATAAAGCCTAAAATCTGTCCCTTTGGTACCTCAAAGGTCAAATCCTTGACCGCTTCAAAGGTCTGCTTTTCAGGATGAATAAAGGAGCGCAAAGCCCCCTTCAATCCCAGTTCCTTCACTGTCTTCACAAAATTTTTCTGAAGATGTTCCACTTCTATCATTGCCATACGTTTCTCCCTTTAGAAAGTCTTCGGTAACTCGTTTCACAATGTTTAATTTAGCACAAAATAAAGAAAAAAGCAAAAAATCAGACGATCTAGTATAACATAAGAAATTATAAAAAACCAAAGATAAAAATTAGTAAAAAAAGACAAGATCCGAAAACCTTGTCTTAATTACTATACCGGCGGCCGGGGTCGAACCGGCACGTCCTTGCGGACACTGGATTTTGAGTCCAGCGCGTCTGCCAATTCCGCCACGCCGGCAAAGTAACTGGGGTAGCTGGATTCGAACCAACGCATGAGGGAGTCAAAGTCCCTTGCCTTACCGCTTGGCGATACCCCAATAATCAAAAGAAATAGGCGAGTGATGGGGATCGAACCCACGCATGCCAGAGCCACAATCTGGTGTGTTAACCACTTCACCACACCCGCCATATTCCAAAACACGGGCAGTAGGAATTGAACCCACACTGAAGGTTTTGGAGACCTTAGTTCTACCTTTAAACTATGCCCGTTAAGCATGGAAGGGGAGGGATTCGAACCCCCGAACCCGAAGGAGCGGATTTACAGTCCGCCGCGTTTAGCCTCTTCGCTACCCTTCCGAAATTCTAAGA
>NZ_KQ969067.1 GCF_001578775.1 Streptococcus cristatus
GCTAAGCGACTACCATATCTCACAGGGGGCAACCCCCAACTACTTCCGGCGTTCTAGGGCTTAACTTCTGTGTTCGGCATGGGTACAGGTGTATCTCCTAGGCTATCGTCACTTAACTTACTGAATTAACTTGCAATATCTTGTTGCCTTGTCAACTCAAAATTGAATAACTACTCAAAGCTCACAATACTTGCCAAAAGCTGCGCTCAATGAAAATTGGATAAGTCCTCGAGCTATTAGTATTAGTCCGCTACATGTGTCGCCACACTTCCACTCCTAACCTATCTACCTGATCTTCTCTCAGGGCTCTTACTAACTTGCGTTATGGGAAATCTCATCTTGAGGTGGGTTTCACACTTAGATGCTTTCAGCGTTTATCCCTTCCCTACATAGCTACCCAGCGATGCCTCTGGCGAGACAACTGGTACACCAGCGGTAAGTCCACTCTGGTCCTCTCGTACTAGGAGCAGATCCTCTCAAATTTCCTACGCCCGCGACGGATAGGGACCGAACTGTCTCACGACGTTCTGAACCCAGCTCGCGTGCCGCTTTAATGGGCGAACAGCCCAACCCTTGGGACCGACTACAGCCCCAGGATGCGACGAGCCGACATCGAGGTGCCAAACCTCCCCGTCGATGTGAACTCTTGGGGGAGATAAGCCTGTTATCCCCAGGGTAGCTTTTATCCGTTGAGCGATGGCCCTTCCATGCGGAACCACCGGATCACTAAGCCCGACTTTCGTCCCTGCTCGAGTTGTAGCTCTCGCAGTCAAGCTCCCTTATACCTTTACACTCTGCGACTGATTTCCAACCAGTCTGAGGGAACCTTTGGGCGCCTCCGTTACCTTTTAGGAGGCGACCGCCCCAGTCAAACTGCCCGTCAGACACTGTCTCCGATAGGGATCACCTATCCGGGTTAGAGTGGCCATAACACAAGGGTAGTATCCCAACAACGCCTCCATCGAAACTGGCGTCCCGATCTCATAGGCTCCTACCTATCCTGTACATGTGGCACAGACACTCAATATCAAACTGCAGTAAAGCTCCATGGGGTCTTTCCGTCCTGTCGCGGGTAACCTGCATCTTCACAGGTACTAAAATTTCACCGAGTCTCTCGTTGAGACAGTGCCCAAATCATTACGCCTTTCGTGCGGGTCGGAACTTACCCGACAAGGAATTTCGCTACCTTAGGACCGTTATAGTTACGGCCGCCGTTTACTGGGGCTTCAATTCATACCTTCGCGTTACCGCTAAGCACTCCTCTTAACCTTCCAGCACCGGGCAGGCGTCACCCCCTATACATCATCTTACGATTTAGCAGAGAGCTGTGTTTTTGATAAACAGTTGCTTGGGCCTATTCACTGCGGCTGACCTATGTCAGCACCCCTTCTCCCGAAGTTACGGGGTCATTTTGCCGAGTTCCTTAACGAGAGTTCTCTCGCTCACCTGAGGCTACTCGCCTCGACTACCTGTGTCGGTTTGCGGTACGGGTAGAGTATGATACAACGCTAGAAGCTTTTCTTGGCAGTGTGACATCACTCACTCGCTACTAAACTTCGCTCCCCATCACAGCTCAACGTTATAGGTATAAGCATTTGACTCATACCACGCCTCACTGCTTAGACGTACATCCATTCGTACGCACGAGTTAGCCTACTGCGTCCCTCCATCACTTCATACTCTAGTACAGGAATATCAACCTGTTGTCCATCGGATACACCTTTCGGTCTCTCCTTAGGTCCCGACTAACCCAGGGCGGACGAGCCTTCCCCTGGAAACCTTAGTCTTACGGTGGATGGGATTCTCACCCATCTTTCGCTACTCATACCGGCATTCTCACTTCTATGCGTTCCAGCGCTCCTCACGGTACACCTTCTCCACACATAGAACGCTCTCCTACCATACCTATAAAGGTATCCACAGCTTCGGTAAATTGTTTTAGCCCCGGTACATTTTCGGCGCAGGGTCACTCGACTAGTGAGCTATTACGCACTCTTTGAATGAATAGCTGCTTCTAAGCTAACATCCTAGTTGTCTGTGCAACCCCACATCCTTTTCCACTTAACAATTATTTTGGGACCTTAGCTGGTGGTCTGGGCTGTTTCCCTTTCGACTACGGATCTTAGCACTCGCAGTCTGACTGCCGACCATAATTCATTGGCATTCGGAGTTTATCTGAGATTGGTAATCCGGGATGGACCCCTCACCCAAACAGTGCTCTACCTCCAAGAATCTTTATGTCGACGCTAGCCCTAAAGCTATTTCGGAGAGAACCAGCTATCTCCAAGTTCGTTTGGAATTTCTCCGCTACCCACAAGTCATCCAAGCACTTTTCAACGTGCCCTGGTTCGGTCCTCCAGTGCGTTTTACCGCACCTTCAACCTGCTCATGGGTAGGTCACATGGTTTCGGGTCTACATCATGATACTAAGACGCCCTATTCAGACTCGGTTTCCCTACGGCTCCGTCTCTTCAACTTAACCTCGCATCATAACGTAACTCGCCGGTTCATTCTACAAAAGGCACGCTCTCACCCATTAACGGGCTCGAACTTGTTGTAGGCACACGGTTTCAGGTTCTATTTCACTCCCCTTCCGGGGTACTTTTCACCTTTCCCTCACGGTACTGGTTCACTATCGGTCACTAGGGAGTATTTAGGGTTGGGAGATGGTCCTCCCAGATTCCGACGGGATTTCGCGTGTCCCGCCGTACTCAGGATTCTGCTAGGTACAGATTCTATTTAAAATACGAGGCTCTTACTCTCTTTGGCTGACCTTCCCATGTCATTCTTCTATAAAATCTGAGTCCACATTGCAGTCCTACAACCCCGAAGAGTAAACTCTTCGGTTTGCCCTCCTGCCGTTTCGCTCGCCGCTACTAAGGCAATCGCTTTTGCTTTCTCTTCCTGCAGCTACTTAGATGTTTCAGTTCACTGCGTCTTCCTCCTCATATCCTTAACAGATATGGGTACTAGCCATTAGCTAGTGGGTTCCCCCATTCGGATACCCCCGGATCATCGCTTACTTACAGCTCCCCGAGGCATTTCGTCGTTTGTCACGTCCTTCTTCGGCTCCTAGTGCCAAGGCATCCACCGTGCGCCCTTATTAACTTAACCTTATTAACCTAATTCTTTCAAATTAGAAAACTCATTAATTCACAGCGTTTTCGGTTTATTTTCTTGTTACTATTTGATATAGTTATTCAATTTTCAATGGACAATCTTAGGATTTCTCCTAATGGAGCCTAGCGGGATCGAACCGCTGACCTCCTGCGTGCAAAGCAGGCGCTCTCCCAGCTGAGCTAAGGCCCCACAAGACCTCTCAAAACTAAACATGACGACCAATGGCTTCCTTTTTCCTTAGAAAGGAGGTGATCCAGCCGCACCTTCCGATACGGCTACCTTGTTACGACTTCACCCCAATCATCTATCCCACCTTAGGCGGCTGGCTCCTAAAAGGTTACCTCACCGACTTCGGGTGTTACAAACTCTCGTGGTGTGACGGGCGGTGTGTACAAGGCCCGGGAACGTATTCACCGCGGCGTGCTGATCCGCGATTACTAGCGATTCCGACTTCATGTAGGCGAGTTGCAGCCTACAATCCGAACTGAGACTGGCTTTAAGAGATTAGCTTGCCGTCACCGACTTGCGACTCGTTGTACCAGCCATTGTAGCACGTGTGTAGCCCAGGTCATAAGGGGCATGATGATTTGACGTCATCCCCACCTTCCTCCGGTTTATTACCGGCAGTCTCGCTAGAGTGCCCAACTAAATGATGGCAACTAACAATAAGGGTTGCGCTCGTTGCGGGACTTAACCCAACATCTCACGACACGAGCTGACGACAACCATGCACCACCTGTCACCGGTGTGCCGAAGCAAAATCCTATCTCTAGGACGGGCACCGGGATGTCAAGACCTGGTAAGGTTCTTCGCGTTGCTTCGAATTAAACCACATGCTCCACCGCTTGTGCGGGCCCCCGTCAATTCCTTTGAGTTTCAACCTTGCGGTCGTACTCCCCAGGCGGAGTGCTTAATGCGTTAGCTGCGGCACTGAGTCCCGGAAAGGACCCAACACCTAGCACTCATCGTTTACGGCGTGGACTACCAGGGTATCTAATCCTGTTTGCTCCCCACGCTTTCGAGCCTCAGCGTCAGTTACAGACCAGAGAGCCGCTTTCGCCACCGGTGTTCCTCCATATATCTACGCATTTCACCGCTACACATGGAATTCCACTCTCCCCTTCTGCACTCAAGTTAAACAGTTTCCAAAGCGTACTATGGTTAAGCCACAGCCTTTAACTTCAGACTTATCTAACCGCCTGCGCTCGCTTTACGCCCAATAAATCCGGACAACGCTCGGGACCTACGTATTACCGCGGCTGCTGGCACGTAGTTAGCCGTCCCTTTCTGGTAAGATACCGTCACAGTGTGAACTTTCCACTCTCACACTCGTTCTTCTCTTACAACAGAGCTTTACGATCCGAAAACCTTCTTCACTCACGCGGCGTTGCTCGGTCAGACTTCCGTCCATTGCCGAAGATTCCCTACTGCTGCCTCCCGTAGGAGTCTGGGCCGTGTCTCAGTCCCAGTGTGGCCGATCACCCTCTCAGGTCGGCTATGTATCGTCGCCTTGGTGAGCCGTTACCCCACCAACTAGCTAATACAACGCAGGTCCATCTGGTAGTGGTGCAATTGCACCTTTTAATTGACTATCATGCAATAGTCAATGTTATGCGGTATTAGCTATCGTTTCCAATAGTTATCCCCCGCTACCAGGCAGGTTACCTACGCGTTACTCACCCGTTCGCAACTCATCCAGAAGAGCAAGCTCTCCCTTCAGCGTTCTACTTGCATGTATTAGGCACGCCGCCAGCGTTCGTCCTGAGCCAGGATCAAACTCTCATTAAAAGTTTGAGTTCTCACTCATTTCTGTCACTGACAGATTTATTGTTTTTTCTTTGTTCAGTACTACAACAGATGTTGTAGCGCCCTGCACATTGGTTCGTCTTGTTCAGTTTTCAAAGGTCTTTATCGCTCTCTCAAGCGACAACTATATCAGTATATCACC
>NZ_KQ969068.1 GCF_001578775.1 Streptococcus cristatus
CCGTCGCTTCCCCAGATTTGAATTTCTTCTGGTATTGGTTGATATGATTGACTTCGTATTGGTTGAAAATCCGCTCTCTGCGGTGGATCTCCGCATTGATAGAGACCAGGGCCCGCATGGATTGGGCACCGTCTAAGTTGGTAATGGTCCCCAAGAGGTGAGGCAGGTCCTTGAAGAGATGGGCCATGCCCCCGCCCTTGTAGTCGATGAGCAGGAAACCCACATCGTGCGGGTGAAAGTTGACAGCGAGAGAGAGAATATAAGACTGGATGGTCTCCGATTTCCCGGAACCGGTCGTTCCAGCGATGAGCCCGTGCGGCCCGTGGGCCTTCTCATGGAGATTGAGCTGGACCAGATCGTCCTTGCCTCTGAGGCCAATAGGAACGGCTAAGCTCTTATAAGGCGCATTCTGGCCCCATCTGTTTAAGACCTGTAAGTCACTGAAGGTCTCCGCCCCGTACATCTCCATAAAGGTCACGGTGTCAGGGATCGAAGATTTGAGATTCTGTAAGTGATTGAGCGGTGCCAAGGTACGGGCAATCCGCTCCTTGTCATAGTTTTCTGGGAAGTGGTCCAAGCGGAAATCGGTCTCTCTCAGAATCCCTTCTTCCATGACCAATTGTCCGGTATTCCTATCCTTGATGTTGATGACCGTCTGGATGTTCTCAGACAGCGAGCTCAGTACATCCTCCACGAAGATGAGCGAGCAGCCGAGCGCCGTCGGATCCTCGGTGAAGAACTCCATAATGACATGGTCCAGGATCAGCTTTTCATCCGTGATCAGGACCACATAGTGGGGATGAAAGAGGGTGCTCTCCTGACGGCTGGCTTCTTCCTGCTGGGCTTTGCGGAGTTTCAGGATTTGATTCAGGCTGTTTAAGACCTGGTCTCTTGTCCGCTGGTTGTAGACAAAGCCCCGGACATTCAGTTCCCGCAACTTGGCATGGGGCAGCCAGCGCATCCAGTTCCACTGGTCCCGTTCTTCTTCCGGTAAGATGGTGATAAACTGCACATCATGGTAAGAGTG
>NZ_KQ969069.1 GCF_001578775.1 Streptococcus cristatus
CGAAAGTTCTAAAATGAAGTTAGCCACTCAAGGGTATTAAAAAACATCTCAGAGAGATATAATTGTAATCACCACAACAACAATTAGAAGGACTCTGAGATGCAAGACTATTATACACCAAAAGACAAACATTTAACACTAGCTGATCGTAGAAATATTGAGCGTTGGCTCAAAGAAGGACATTCCAATCGTGAAATCGCTAGAAGATTAGCTAAAGCTCCTCAAACCATACACAACGAAGTGAAACGTGGACAAGTCAGGCAGCAGGTACGTAAAGGGAAGTTTGAATGGGTCTATTCAGCTGACTTTGCACAAGAAGTTTATATAAACAAGCGCAAGCACTCTGTGAAGCAGTGCTCCCTAACGATGGAACTGAAAGAAAAAATTGTTCACTACATCAAGCAGAAATACTCTCCTGAAATGATGGTAAAGGCAAAGGGGGTCAATGTCCCCATCGCAACCATCTATTACTGGATTCACCATGGACACTTGGGTTTGACCGAGGCTAATTTGCTTTATCCTCGTAAAGCGAAAGCTAAGAAGAAGCAAGCGAGTCCCAACTTTAAACCTGCTGGAAAGTCTATTGAGGAGAGACCAGAAGCTGTCAACCAACGATTGGAAACAGGGCACTACGAGATTGATACAGTGGTTCAGACACGAGCTAAAAACGAGTGTCTACTGACTCTAACCGATAGAAAGAGTCGTTCTCAAGTCATCCGGATAATTCCTGACAAGTCGGCTGATTCAGTGAATCAAGCTTTGAGAACAATTCTGAAAGATTATCAGATTCATTCGATTACGGCGGATAATGGCACAGAATTTAGCCGTTTAGCGGAGGTTTTTGATCCGGAACATCTTTATTATGCCCATCCTTATTCGTCTTGGGAGAGAGGAACCAATGAGAACCACAACAGGCTTATCCGTCGTTGGTTGCCGAAGGGAAGTAAAAATGCGACTCCGCAACAAATCGCATTTATTGAAAATTGGATAAATAACTATCCAAAGAAAGTA
>NZ_KQ969070.1 GCF_001578775.1 Streptococcus cristatus
CCACGCTTGGATATTGTGACAGAAGTTCTACCGTTTAATACCGTCGAACGCGAAAATCCACAATTGCCTAAAGGCACACGAAAAGTTGTCCAAGAAGGCAAGGCCGGTGAAAAGACCACGCTGGTTGAAGTAACAATCGAAAATGGTCAAGAAACTGGTCGAGTGACTCGCGATAGCTTCGTTTCTAAAGACCCAATCGATCAGATTGTGGAAGTTGGCAAGCCAGTTGAGCAAGTAACACCAGATCAAGGTCTTAAGAATCTTGTTGTCGAACAGCCGCGCTTAGATATTGTGACAGAGACTCTACCGTTTAATACCATCGAACGCGAAAATCCACAATTGTCTAAGGGTACTCGAAAAGTTGTCCAAGAAGGCAAGGTCGGCGAGAAGACAACACTTGTAGAAGTGACTATCGAAAATGGTCAGGAAACTGGTCGAGTGACTCGTGACAACTTCGTTTCCAAATCCCCAGTGGATCAGATTGTGGAAGTTGGCAAGCCAGTTGAGCAAATCACTCCAGCTGAAGGTATTAAGAATCTTGTTGTCGAGCAGCCACGACTTGATATCGTGACAGAAGTTCTACCGTTTAATACCGTCGAACGTGAAAATGCTCAATTGCCGAAGGGCACACGAAAAGTTGTCCAAGAAGGCAAGGCCGGCGAGAAGACCACACTTGTGGAAGTGACCATAGAAAATGGTCAAGAAACTGGGCGTGTGACTCGCGATAGCTTCGTTTCCAAAGCACCAGTAGATCAGATTGTGGAAGTTGGAAGCAAGGAAGAAAAACCAAACAAACCAACTACACCAGAGAAGCCTGTAGAGCCATCTAAACCATCTAAGCCAGAAAATGACTTGCGTATCTTGACGGATGAAGCTACCAAGGTTCAAGTGATTGGCATGAAGTCCACGCTTGATCAAGTTGTGGCCTT
>NZ_KQ969071.1 GCF_001578775.1 Streptococcus cristatus
GCCCCTCCTACCATCCTAAAATGATGCTTTCCGCTCTTCTGTTTGCTTATTCTCAAGGCGTTTTTAGCGGACGTAAAATAGAAAGGCTGATGGCTGAGAACCTAGCTATGAGCTATTTGACAGGGCAATTAGTTGTTTCCTACCGCACCATGTGCATGAGGGGATGGAAGAACTGATAGAACAGCTCTTTATTGAACTGTCCTGTCAGTTAAAAATGAAGGAATTGGTCACTTTAGACTGTCTCTTCATCGATGGGACGAAAATTGAAGCCAATGCCAACAAGTACAGCTTCGTTTGGAAAAAAGCAACGGATAAATTTCAAACTAAACTGCAAGAGACCTTGAAGGAATATTTCCAAACAGAGGTTCAGCCCTTGATTGCTCAGGCCATTGAACTGGATGAAGAAGAGGTCGTTTCGAGAGAACAGCTTTCTGTCTTTACCGAACTCTTGCAAGAAGAATTAAATCAGGTTCATCAAGCCATTGAGGAAAATCCAGTCAAAGGCAAGGATGAACGCAAGACCAAGCGCCGGCGCTTAAAGAAAGTTCTGAAGAAGATTCAGGAAGATTTTTCAGTGCGGTCTGAAAAATACGAAGACTATCAAGAGACTTTCCAGGGGCGCAATAGTTTTTCCAAAACAGATACGGACGCCACTTTCATGCGAATGAAAGACGATCATATGCGGAATGGTCAGCTTAAAGCAGGGTACAATCTTCAAATAGCTACTGAAAATCAGTTTGTCATCCACTACGACATCTTCCCGAATCCAACAGACACCTTAACGCTTCTGCCTTTTCTGAAATCATGTCCAGCAGAGGTTGAAACAGTCGTCGCAGATGCCGGGTATGGGAGCGAAGAAAACCTCCTGACCCTTGATAAAAAAGGGATGAAG
>NZ_KQ969072.1 GCF_001578775.1 Streptococcus cristatus
AGGTCCCGTAGTGTAGCGGTTATCACGTCGCCCTGTCACGGCGAAGATCGCGGGTTCGATTCCCGTCGGGACCGTTGGAATTGTTAGACAGTTTCAAGAAGAAAGACTCGTTAGCTCAGTTGGTAGAGCATTTGACTTTTAATCAAAGGGTCACTGGTTCGAGCCCAGTACGGGTCATAAGCGCGGGTTTGGCGGAATTGGCAGACGCACCAGATTTAGGATCTGGCGCTTTAGGGCGTGGGGGTTCAAGTCCCTTAACCCGCATAGAAATATAAATGAGCCGGCTTAGCTCAGTTGGTAGAGCATCTGATTTGTAATCAGAGGGTCGCGTGTTCAAGTCATGTAGCCGGCATTTTTTTTGGATAGAGATGCGAACGTAGTTCAGTGGTAGAACACCACCTTGCCAAGGTGGGGGTCGCGGGTTCGAATCCCGTCGTTCGCTTTGAGGCCGGGGTGGCGGAACTGGCAGACGCACAGGACTTAAAATCCTGCGATTGGTAACGATCGTACCGGTTCGATTCCGGTCCTCGGCATAGCGGATATGCGACAGGGCACCCTTAGCTCAACTGGATAGAGTACCTGACTACGAATCAGGCGGTTAGAGGTTCGACTCCTCTAGGGTGCATAAGAAAGTTTTGACTTTTTTATGTGTTTTTGTTATAATTGATTATCGTGATATAGGGCACCCTTAGCTCAACTGGATAGAGTACCTGACTACGAATCAGGCGGTTAGAGGTTCGACTCCTCTAGGGTGCATGAAGGGAAACGAGGTCATATGACTCCGTTTTTACTTATGATCGGGAAGTAGCTCAGCTTGGTAGAGTACTTGGTTTGGGACCAAGGTGTCGCAGGTTCGAATCCTGTCTTCCCGATATC
>NZ_KQ969073.1 GCF_001578775.1 Streptococcus cristatus
TATGAACTCTTCCAATCAGCCTGGTCAGGGGCGGATTACCAGCCGGACAAGGACGATATGGGGATTGAGGATCATACCATCTATCTAATTAATGAATTGGGTCAATATGAAATCTTGAATGAAGACCTATCTGGTTTAGAAGATGTGGATGAAATCAAGGAAGTTCCGACAGAGTTGGATGCGATTGTGCAACATATCCAAGTTTTGTGTCAGGAACAAGAAATTCCTCCAGTACCCCAGCCATGGTTGCCTCCGCTCAAAGAGCGCATTGCGCTAGAGGAGCTGGAAGAAGTGCAGCCAGCGGTTGCCTGGGAAGAAGAGAAATCCCTTTCCTTCCTACTTGGGATGGCGGATATCCCGCAGGCCCAGAAGCAGGAAGCCATCTCTATCAACCTCTCCAAGGATGGACATGTCCTTCTTTATGGAAGTCCGGGAACAGGGAAGACCACCTTCCTTCAGACAGCCGGTATGGATCTAGCGAGAAAACACAGTCCCAAGGCACTTACTATGTACTTGATGGACTTTGGGACCAATGGTTTGGCGCCCTTGTCCAAGCTTCCGCAGGTGGCAGACACTATGCTTTTGGATCAGGCAGAGAAGATTTCTAAGTTTGTGCGGATCATGGAGCGCGAACTCAACCGTCGTAAGAAACTCCTTGCGGACTATGGTGTAGGGACTTTAGAGC
>NZ_KQ969074.1 GCF_001578775.1 Streptococcus cristatus
ACAAATTTATTTCCTAATGCCTACAAAATCATTGATAAATCAACAACTAAAAGGGAAAGGTAACCTCTTCCTACCTCTCCCCTATCCACTATATCACCGTGCTGCTAAAGTCTATTAAATATTCCCCTAACTCTCGCAATAGTCTCTTACGTCCCTTAAACCGTTCATCGCCTAGTAAGCGGTGGTATAACTCTAGTTGTTCTTTGTCTAACTTGGAAGTGTAGGCTGCTAACGAACTTCGAAGAGCGACTAAATCATCTAAGGCTAGTTCGCGCTTGCTCAGTCTATGACTAATGGTGCTGACTTCCTCATAGCATTGACGGTCAAAGCGGCGTTTTTGGCTCTCTTGCTTTCGAAGAATGTCATGAATATGATTCCGAAATTTTGTCTTGAAGTAGCGATAAAGGCGGCTTTCATCTTGACTGATATCTGGATGGCTTTCTTCCAGCTGGTGATAAACCAGCATACCCTCTTGTTCCCAGTCACTACTCTCCCATAAATGTACATAATAATCTCGTGCACAGCGCCGAACAATCCACTGCACTTTCTCATAGCGTTCCTTGAAGTTCATGTTATCTCCTTTTTCTTTGATAATATGATTCTACAAGAAAAAATCTTCTCTCAGGCATCCTGTCCCTATCCTGTCTATTTTATACCCTAACTGGTACTTAACAAAAAAATTT
>NZ_KQ969075.1 GCF_001578775.1 Streptococcus cristatus
AATTGCCTTTATATCTTTCTCATCCAATTCTGTTTTATTTTTAATTTTATCTAAAACATTTTGGTAATTTTGAATTACCTCAGAACGTTTATTCCACTCACTATTAATATTATTAGCCCAAGGAGCTTGTCCCTCTATTTTAAAAGTTCCATCAAACTTTCCAAAGTCACCTGTGACTTGTTCGAAACCTTGAAAAACTAAGCTCTGTAAGCTTTCTGAATCAGAAAACTGGCCACTAGTCGAGCTCGCAAACGACTGCAATTCTTCTAATTTTTTTTGTAACTCATCTCGCTTACTCGTTGCATTTGAGATAATTCCTTGAACATTACTTTTGTAAGTAGGATTGACGTCCTTTAGATTGGATAAACTGTTCAAAATAGCTTCTTGAGTCGAGATGGTTGTATTCTTCGCTTCAATTTGCTTTTGAAGTGTCTCCTCATCTAGACTTTCTCCTCCGACTTGTGAACGGTAAAGAGTCGGTAATTCACTAGCTTTTTCTCCTAGACTCTCTGAAAATAGGATAACTCCTCTTACTAGAGGAACCATTATATTTTCCGCATAGGACTTAGCACTATCATAGGCTTTACCTTTTAATTCTCCCTCTGTAATCAGTTTATTAAAGGCAGTAATGACATCGTTATAATAATTCACACGGCTGCTTAATAC
>NZ_KQ969076.1 GCF_001578775.1 Streptococcus cristatus
GGCCATGGTGGCCAGGATATAGATCCCCCGCGGCTGGATGAGAGTGATCAGCACCACCACCCCAATCATGAGGAGCGGCGGTACGATCAGTTTTAAGAGCTCGTCTGTTGGTTTATTAGGCTCTGCCCCCGGCGGGTTGAGCAGGATCTTGTCCTCGCTCCCCCGGTAGATGATGCGAGGAGAGCGATGGTAGTCCGGGTAGTCCTCGTAAAAGCCGTAGCGAGAGGGCTCTCTCAGGGTCAGCTGGCTGCCAGCCTCTGCAGACCCTCTGAGCCAGACTTCATCCGGATAGACCTTGATAGTCACAGATCCAATACTAATTTCATCACCAAAGTTGAGGATCTGCTGATCCTTTTCTTCTAAGTGGTTGTTTCGATAAAAGTCTCCCTTGAGCCGTGTCAGAGTCCAGCTACCTTGAGACTTTTTCAAAAGAAGCTCGATATCTTCGTCCAGTTTGACAAGAGCGCCCTTTTGAGATCCGACATGGAGCTCCTGATGATCCAGCAGGTCATAGACTCGTGGCTCGGCATCCCGCAGATAAAAGACTGCATCCCCCAGTACCAAGCCATCCTTCAATAGTCCAACTTCCTCACCATATTGGTAGAAGACCTCCTCCCCATCTGCCTTGAGCTGGATGGGGGTCTCTTGGTGAGGC
>NZ_KQ969077.1 GCF_001578775.1 Streptococcus cristatus
GACTGGCTTGCGCTCAATGACGCTGAAGCCGATTCGCTTGTTGAAACCGACTGGCTTGCGCTCAATGAGGCTGAAGCCGATTCGCTTGTTGAAACGGACTGGCTTGCGCTCAATGACGCTGAAGCACTTGCACTTACTGAGACTGACTGGCTGGTGCTCAATGAGGTTGAAGCTGATTCACTTACTGAAACAGACTGGCTCAAGCTCAATGACGCTGAAGCAGACTCGCTTGTTGAAACCGACTGGCTTGCGCTCAATGACGCTGAAGCAGACTCGCTGGTTGAAACTGATTGGCTCAAGCTCAACGAAGCTGAGGCACTTGCGCTTGTTGAAACGGATTGGCTCAAGCTTACTGATGCTGAAGTGCTTGTGCTTGCTGAGACTGACTGGCTCAGGCTTACTGATGCTGAAGCACTTGTGCTTAATGAAACTGACTGGCTTGCGCTCAATGACGCTGAAGCACTTGCACTTACTGAGACAGACTGGCTGGTGCTCATTGAGGTTGAAGCTGATTCACTTGTTGAAACTGACTGGCTCAGGCTTACTGATGCTGAAGCACTTGCGCTGGTTGAAACGGATTGGCTCAAGCTCAACGATGCTGAAGCACT
>NZ_KQ969078.1 GCF_001578775.1 Streptococcus cristatus
TCAGCATTGACAGGATTATTCCTGATGAAGAAGAAGGAAAATATGTAAAAAAACATTTCCGACACAAAGTTTGGTACATAGTCATTAGTCTATGTACCAGCGATTTAAGGGCGGAACATGGCTTGAGAAAAGATATAGTGTAAGTTATGTTCCGTCTGTTTTTACGATAAATTCAAATTAAATAATTCAAATAAAATATATTTTTTTAAATAAAGTTGCAAACGCTTACTGGTGAGAAGCGTACAGATAGGAAGGTTCCTTTATGGAAAAGAAATGTAAGTTTAGTATTCGAAAATATGCTATCGGTGCTTGTTCTGTCATGATAGGTGTCCTGTTATTTGGTATGCCATTGGCATCGGCTGATGTGGTACAACCGTCCAGTTCAGCAACGGTTACTAGCGAGTCATCAGGTGGCAGAGGAAATGATTCTGGTACGGTCGAGCGGGTAGAAGGTCTAACCAGTCTACCAGCTGAATTGGCAGATAAATTAGCAAAAGCCGACTCTGGCGACAATGGAGGAAGCAGTTCTGATAATAGCGGAAATACTTCTGAAACAACATCAGAGGTAGCTACTCCCAAACCGGATCAGCCA
>NZ_KQ969079.1 GCF_001578775.1 Streptococcus cristatus
TTGAAACTGACTGACTCAAGCTTACTGATGCTGAAGCACTTGCGCTTGTTGAGACAGATTGGCTGCCACTCAACGAAGCTGAGACTGATTCACTTGCTGAAACCGATTGGCTCAGGCTCAATGATGCTGAAGCAGACTCGCTTGTTGAAACTGACTGACTCAAGCTTACTGATGCTGAAGCACTGGCACTTGCTGAGACTGACTGGCTCAAGCTCAACGAAGCTGAAGCACTTGCACTTACTGAAACGGACTGGCTCAAGCTCATTGACGCTGAAGCACTTGCACTTACTGAGACAGACTGGCTTGCGCTCATTGACGTTGAAGCTGATTCACTTGCTGAAACGGATTGACTTAAGCTCAACGATGCTGAGGCACTTACGCTTGCTGATACAGACTGGCTGGTGCTCAATGAAGTTGAAGCTGATTCACTTGTTGAAACTGACTGGCTCAAGCTCATTGACGCTGAAGCACTTGCACTTACTGAGACAGACTGACTGGTGCTCAATGAAGTTGAAGCTGAGGCACTTGTTGAAACTGACTGGCTCAGGCTTACTGATGCTGAAGCACTTGTG
>NZ_KQ969080.1 GCF_001578775.1 Streptococcus cristatus
AGTCTCAGTAAGTGCAAGTGCTTCAGCGTCATTGAGCGCAAGCCAGTCAGTTTCATTAAGCACAAGTGCTTCAGCATCAGTAAGCCTGAGTCAATCAGTTTCAACAAGCGAGTCTGCTTCAGCGTCATTGAGCGCAAGCCAGTCAGTCTCAGTAAGTGCTTCAGATTCAGCAAGCACAAGTTTGAGTACAAGCCTCAGTGCATCAATTAGTGAGTCAGATTCAGCAAGCACAAGTTTGAGTACCAGTCTCAGTGCCTCAATTAGTGCTTCAGATTCAGCAAGCACCAGCTTGAGCACCAGCCTCAGTGCCTCAATCAGTGCCTCAGATTCAGCAAGCACGAGCCTGAGCACAAGTCTCAGTGCCTCAATTAGTGCTTCAGATTCAGCAAGCACAAGTTTGAGTACCAGTCTCAGTGCCTCACTCAGTGCTTCAGATTCAGCAAGCACAAGTTTGAGTACCAGTCTCAGTGCCTCACTCAGTGCTTCAGATTCAGCAAGCACAAGTTTGAGTACAAGTCTCAGTGCCTCAATTAGTGCTTCAGA
>NZ_KQ969081.1 GCF_001578775.1 Streptococcus cristatus
GGCACTTACTGAGAAAGACTGACTTGTGCTCAATGACGCTGAAGCAGACTCGCTTGTTGAAACTGACTGACTCAAGCTTACTGATGCTGAAGCACTGGCACTTGCTGAGACAGACTGGCTGGTGCTCAATGAAGTTGAAGCTGATTCACTTGTTGAAACTGACTGGCTCAGGCTTACTGATGCTGAAGCAGACTCGCTTGTTGAAACTGATTGACTCAAGCTCAACGAAGCTGAGGCACTTGCACTTGTTGAAACGGATTGACTCAAGCTTACTGATGCTGAAGTGCTTGTGCTTGCTGAGACAGACTGGCTCAAGCTCATTGAGGTTGAAGCACTGGCACTTGCTGAGACAGACTGGCTTGCGCTCAATGACGCTGAAGCTGATTCGCTTGCTGAGACAGACTGACTGGTGCTCAATGAAGTTGAAGCTGAGGCACTTGTTGAAACTGACTGGCTCAGGCTTACTGATGCTGAAGCACTGGCACTTGCTGAAACAGATTGACTTAAGCTCAACGATGCTGAGGCACTTACA
>NZ_KQ969082.1 GCF_001578775.1 Streptococcus cristatus
GGCTAGTGTCAATCTTCGATATCTTACCGCTTGATACATCAACCGCTCCCCTGCTCACCGATACATCCACATCATTGACTTTCGCAGTCTCTATATCTTGTGCTTTTGCTCCCCGAATCTTACCTAAGGCAAAGCCGCCTCCCTTGAATAAAGCAAATTGGGCTAAAGAGGCTGCTGCCTCGTCCTTGCTCTTGGTCATCACATCATAGGCGACATGTATGCCATCCACTGCATCATCTGTCTTGCCGGCCAATGTCGCAACCTTGCTCAGCTTCGTGCTCTGTCTCACTTCGGCTAGCGGAGAAAGCCATTTGCTGGCACTAAAGCTGATAACAGCCGCACCTGTCTCCGCAATGGCCCAAGCCCGCTCCTCCGGACTTAGCTGTGTTCCCGATATCAGAGTATTCCCTGTAATAGCTGAATAGCCCGTATCTCCTACTAATAAAGCTGATGAGATGCCACCTGCTACCGGCAGGGCAGTCCCTCCTGACACTCCTGTAAGGGC
>NZ_KQ969083.1 GCF_001578775.1 Streptococcus cristatus
AAAGGTCGCAAGCTGCATGACCAGAAGCTGCAGCTGTTCTAAGACCAGATTTCTTGGGCCGATATAGCCCACCGGCCCATGGCTGAGATTGGCCGGAATGGGCATATCTGGAATCTTTTTATGACGACTATAGAGAGCGTACCCCTCTTCTTCCAGGGCGTCTTTCTTGCCACTGCGCTCCTCTTGCCCATAGGTTAGCTGGTAGCTAGTTGGGAGTTTGCCTAGCCCCAAACGGTAATAAAGAAAGTCAAAATGGAGTGATGTCTTTTCATAAATCCGGTGATTGTAGCTCTCAACTAGATCGGTCAGCTCTAGAATATTGGGAAAATGGTAATGCATGCCTTCCTTTTGTTCCCGCTCGAGCTTGGTCAGCTCCATCGCCTTGTCTTTCAGATAGAGATGGTAGAGATGGATCCGCTCCTCTTTGTCCGCCTTGTACTTTTTGCGGTTCTTGATGAAGCCTCGGACTGAGAAGACGATGCTGGCGGCGGACAT
>NZ_KQ969084.1 GCF_001578775.1 Streptococcus cristatus
GAGTATACTTCTCTTCTGTCTCGTAACCATAAGTAAGTCCAGTATAATCGCTATAAGTTGTCTTAGACTTATAGCTCATCTGTTGAGTCTTATATTGCTTATTATTACCATTGACTTCATTCAATGTTTCAAATGTGTCGTCTAAGCCTTTGGTAAACTTACTGTCAATCGTCTCCATGATGTCCGAGTGGATTTTCTGGGCATAGGTCTGCATATCCACACTACGATCCGATGCCTTCTGAAAGGCTGAATAAGGCTTATCTGCACCCAGACTGGCTTCTCCAACTGGAAAATACAAATGAGAGACACCTTCTGCCTGCACAACCTTTGTGACGGCTTCAATCGCCTCAAGCATTTCCTTCATTTCATGATTAAACACGGCTGGAGGGACCGGGCGTTCAAAGTGTGGTTTATATGAATAGTATTCTGTCACTTGCCTTTACCTCCTTTAGACAAAGCTTTATCCGA
>NZ_KQ969085.1 GCF_001578775.1 Streptococcus cristatus
CATTATATCAAATACAATCAGTTTGACAGGGAACAAAAACGCTCCCATAAAAACTCGGCCAAAAATCTGGCTAATTGGCTCTACGATGAAGCTTCAGACAGCTATACTCATCCGGATGGCTTTGTATATTCCTTTCATCACATCGAAACTCGGAAGACAAGCACAGGGTTTGAACAAGAAATCAAGGTTTATCTCACGGATCAGCCAGAGCAGGCACCTCAAAAGGGGCTTTATATCAATGAGCGTTATCAAGCCCTGAAACTCAAAGAAAGCCAGACGCTTTTATCGGAAGAAGGCCGCCGCATCTATGCCCAGCGGAAGATAGATGTCGAGCCTGTCTTTGGTCAGATAAAGGCTTGTTTGGGCTACACTCGCTGCAATCTGCGAGGCAAGCGCAAGGTGAAAATTGACATGGGACTGGTTCTCATGGCCAATAACC
>NZ_KQ969086.1 GCF_001578775.1 Streptococcus cristatus
GATAAACTGATAAGGAGGTTCCATCATGAAACGTAATAAACTTATTTTATTGACAGCCGCTGCTCTGTGCTCTGTATTCCTGCTCGTAGCTTGTAGCCCTAAGCCGTCCCCGAAGGCAGGCAGCAGTTCTACTTCTCAGACCTCTAAGACCAGCAGCTCAAGCAAGTCCTCTACCAAACCATCAGCTAAGCAAAGTTCTGCTTCTAGCTCCGTGACAGCCTCCTCAACTCCTCAGACTTCTAGCGACCAGAGTGCTTCTAGTCAAGCTGAAACTCCGACAGATAATAACACCCCGGCAGCTCCGGATACTCCAAAAGTTCCAGAGAATCCAGTAGTTCCAGCAACTTCAGGAATAGATGTCAATGCTCTGGCAAACGGTGATTACTCTAGTATTGCTGGGACATGGCAGGACGATCTGGGTAATCAATT
>NZ_KQ969087.1 GCF_001578775.1 Streptococcus cristatus
CATTCTTAATCGATTCGGCTGCTAATCCGGAAAAAGCACCTTCCAAATCGGCAGGAACTTGAACCGATGAGAATGATTTCATTGTCTCAGCCTGATTGGTAAGCCATTCTTGCAATAGACGACTTTCTTCAAGGAGAGTGGCTCTTTTGGCTGAGATTAATCCTTGAATAGCTAGACGTTCCTGTATCCTCAGATACTCTTTTTTGATACGTTCTGCTTCCGCTCGATCCTCTATCATTGGTTCAATCATACGCTCCTCCTATAATTCTCCAAAAATCTGGCTACCTTTTTGGTCAATTTCTACGATTCTATCAGCTGCCTTGTTTAATTTACCTGATATACTTGTCATTTTCTTCTGATATGAGTTGGCCGAGGAAAGAGTTGCTGCTTCTATTCCAGTATTCCAAGCTATCTCAAAGCTCAGCTC
>NZ_KQ969088.1 GCF_001578775.1 Streptococcus cristatus
GAAGGTTAAGAAAGTAGCAGCTCAAAGCCTAGAAGGTAAGCTCTATGATGCTTATGACATTAGACTAGAAGACCAATTTGGCAAAGCTGTACAACCTAGGGGTAAGGTCTTTGTCAGCCTTCCAGTTGCATCTAATAAAGATGTTGAAAATGTCTTCTTTATGACAGCGGCTGATCAGCTTGATGCGGTATCCTTCCAGCAAAAAGGTCATTATATCGAGTACATGACAGATCAGCTAGGTGTTTATGCGGTTGTTTACAAGTCAACTGCAACCCCGCAGATGCAGGAGCAAGTGCAAGGATCTAAAGTAGATGGTTCTACTAAAGGTCCAGCCACTAAGTCAGCAACCTTACCAAGTACAGGCACAGCAACAGATTCAGCCTTCCTTCTCGGCCTTCTG
>NZ_KQ969089.1 GCF_001578775.1 Streptococcus cristatus
GCTTCAGCGTCATTGAGCGCAAGCCAGTCTGTTTCAGTAAGCACAAGCACTTCAGCATCAGTAAGCCTGAGCCAGTCCGTTTCAACAAGCGAATCGGCTTCAGCCTCATTGAGCGCAAGCCAGTCTGTATCAGCAAGTGAATCAGCTTCAACCTCATTGAGCACCAGCCAGTCAGTCTCAGTAAGTGCAAGTGCTTCAGCGTCATTGAGCGCAAGCCAGTCCGTTTCAACAAGCGAATCGGCTTCAGCCTCATTGAGCGCAAGCCAGTCTGTCTCAGCAAGTGCCAGTGCTTCAACCTCAATGAGCTTGAGCCAGTCTGTCTCAGCAAGCACAAGCACTTCAGCATCAGTAAGCTTGAGTCAATCCGTTTCAACAAGTGCAAGTGC
>NZ_KQ969090.1 GCF_001578775.1 Streptococcus cristatus
AACCTCTGTTTGAAAATATTCCTTCAAGGTCTCTTGCAGTTTGGTTTGAAATTTATCCGTTGCTTTTTTCCAAACGAAGCTGTACTTGTTGGCATTGGCTTCAATTTTCGTCCCATCGATGAAGAGACAGTCCAGACTAATCAAGTCTTCCATCTTGAGGCGAAGATTGAGTTCAATGAAGAGATTTTTGATGAACTCTTCCATGCAGTCCACCACACGAAAACGATTGATTGTCCGATAACTGACAACATGGTGACCTGTCAAATAGCTCATAGCAAGATTTTCAGCCATGAGCTTTTCGATTTTACGACCAGAGAAAATTCCTTGCGAGTAAGCAAATAGCAGCGCAGATAAGAG
>NZ_KQ969091.1 GCF_001578775.1 Streptococcus cristatus
TTTGACCCAAGAAATCAAGCAAGTTCGTGAGGATGATAAGTTGTCAGGCAAAGACCGTGAAGCTAAACTGGAATCCTTGGAAAACGAGTACAAGAAATATTGGGATAGTCGAAGTGAGCTTTTAGCAAGTGAGTCTAGCTCTAGTGCATCCAGTCAGCAAGATGAAGCCTCTGACAATAAGTCTTCAACTGAGACGAAATCCAGTGCGTCCTCGAGCAACTAAAATAGGCCAAGGAGTAAGAAAACATGACAAAACAAGTAATTTTCTATACAAAAGGCCTACGCTATGAATTAGGAGTGGAGGGAGATAAAACATTCCTGATCGGTGCAACGGAGAAGGCCCAGGTCTATCT
>NZ_KQ969092.1 GCF_001578775.1 Streptococcus cristatus
AAATCCTTTATCGAGGGGAGTCTTTTGATGAAGAAGCCTATCGGGACATTTTCCACCGGCTGCAGGAAGAGAATTATTTCGACTTTGAAATCAAACATAGACGCTTCAGCGATTATTAAAATGAAGTTTTATAGTGGTCAAAGGCTATTTGGAGCAAGAAAAGATTGCTTTGTTTTTACTAAATGGAGGTTAGAATGAGACTCTGGCATCAAGCACTGATTCCCAAGCTTCCCCGTCCGCAACTGCTTGGCCAGCATCGGGAATGCTGCGCTCTTCGTGGCAATGGCTGGGGTAAGAAACATGCGACCGT
>NZ_KQ969093.1 GCF_001578775.1 Streptococcus cristatus
TTTTCCATCCTTACCATCTTTAACAATGGTAGATGAGGTTACTTCGTCTGGATCCAATTGGCCATTGCCGTTCTTATCCAGACCAACTTTAACAGTGTGCGTGCCGTTGTTATTATCGACAACTTGGGCTAATGATGGCTTACCATCTTCTCCTTTAGCGCCAGTCGCACCTGTTGCGCCTGTTTCACCTTTATCGCCTTTAGCTCCAGTGGCTCCAGTTTCACCTTTATCACCCTTAGCTCCAGTTGCACCGGTAGCACCTGTTTCACCTTTATCACCTTTAGCTCCGGTCGCGCCTGTAGCTCCAG
>NZ_KQ969094.1 GCF_001578775.1 Streptococcus cristatus
AGACTCACTTGTTGAAACGGACTGGCTTGCGCTCAATGACGCTGAAGCACTTGCACTTACTGAAACAGACTGGCTCAAGCTCAATGACGCTGAAGCAGACTCGCTTGTTGAAACGGACTGGCTTGCGCTCAATGAGGCTGAAGCCGATTCGCTTGTTGAAACGGACTGGCTCAGGCTTACTGATGCTGAAGCACTGGCACTTACTGATACAGACTGGCTGGTGCTCAATGAAGTTGAAGCTGATTCACTTGTTGAAACTGACTGGCTCAGGCTTACTGATGCTGAAGCACTGGCACTTGCTGAGACA
>NZ_KQ969095.1 GCF_001578775.1 Streptococcus cristatus
AACCAAGGAAACGGCCGCAGCTCCCCAGCGAAAGATAGTCTCCACCGGTGCTAGCCAAGCTTTGTTCTGCTCCTGCCAGTTCGTAGCCTTCAAACGAGTGTAGTCACCAATCTCCGTCGGAAAGTATAACTGTACCAACTCCTCATCTGTTTTTCCCTCTATCATCTTAATTTCTTGATCTGTGAGAGAATCCTTATCCTTTATTTTTTCTCTTACAATCGATAAATGCTGATCGTAAATATCCTTGGTCGCTTGAATCGGGCTCGTCTTAGCATCAAGCAGCTGAGAAA
>NZ_KQ969096.1 GCF_001578775.1 Streptococcus cristatus
AAAATATATAGTCCGTACGGGATTCGAACCCGTGTTACCGCCGTGAAAAGGCGGTGTCTTAACCCCTTGACCAACGGACCATATTACTATTAAATGGGCACGAGTGGACTCGAACCACCGACCTCACGCTTATCAGGCGTGCGCTCTAACCACCTGAGCTACGCGCCCAAGTTATAAAAACTTGGTATGAACTTCCGTTCAAAGCGGGTGACGAGAATCGAACTCGCGACAACAGCTTGGAAGGCTGTAGTTTTACCACTAAACTACACCCGCTTG
>NZ_KQ969097.1 GCF_001578775.1 Streptococcus cristatus
GACCAAAATCGTGGTAGAAGGCAGCGAAACACTCCTCTTCCAGTTCATCAACCACCTTCTCGATAGTAAACACAATATGGTCTGGTGGTAAGCAAGAAGCAATTTCCAGTGGTAAAGTCGTTTGATTTGTGTTATAGTGGATATGCATCAGATAAAATCACTTTCTGTTTATTTGTCATTACTTAAATGATAGCGAATTTATCTTTAGAATGCAAAAAGCAACGGCTGTTCATTCTAGTCGTTGCTTTTTTTGAAGCCTTTTTGTCCCAGCCTC
>NZ_KQ969098.1 GCF_001578775.1 Streptococcus cristatus
AATCTTCGATGCAAATGGATCAGTAACCCTGCAACGTAGTAATGGTGAAACATTAAATCATAACGCGATTTACAATGGTCATGTAGAAGAGGATAGATATAGAGCTGATTTTGGCTATAATGGAGCAGGCAGCAGTGATCCTTTATTTGTTATTCCAGCAGGTGCGGCATTGCCACTTAATGGTGCTCCAGCACCTAAAGAGCAAATCATGCTTGGAAGTGATGCGATTTCTTCTGCTCAACATCCTTATCATCGAGTAGCGAATTGAC
>NZ_KQ969099.1 GCF_001578775.1 Streptococcus cristatus
TCGGGTGGTTTTCATTTCCTCTTGCACTGTGGTACAATAGACTGAACTTGCTTTGAGGCAGCGACTTTCACCGTTTGAAGGAGGGCTGGCAGTATGCCTACGCAACAGCGCGGGCAATATGGATGACTTTGGCTGTCATCATGTCCGAGTCTATTTTCCGGAAGTTCATTGGGATGGTACCAACTGGCAGGAGCAGAATAAAGCTTGGCTAGCACCAGTGGAGACTATCTTTCGCTGGGGAGCTGCGATTGTTTCCTTAGTC
>NZ_KQ969100.1 GCF_001578775.1 Streptococcus cristatus
TGCACTTACTGAGACAGACTGGCTGGTGCTCATTGAGGTTGAAGCTGATTCACTTGTTGAAACTGACTGGCTCAGGCTTACTGATGCTGAAGCACTTGTGCTTACTGAGACAGACTGGCTGGTACTCAATGACGCTGAAGCTGACTCGCTTGTTGAGACTGACTGGCTTGCGCTCAATGAAGCTGAGGCACTTGCACTTGCTGATACAGACTGGCTAGTGCTCAATGAAGTTGAAGCTGATTCACTTGTTGAGACTGA
>NZ_KQ969101.1 GCF_001578775.1 Streptococcus cristatus
TATGGCGCGAGACGGAATCGAACCGCCGACACATGGAGCTTCAATCCATTGCTCTACCAACTGAGCTACCGAGCCAAATTGCGGGAGCAGGATTTGAACCTACGACCTTCGGGTTATGAGCCCGACGAGCTACCTAGCTGCTCCATCCCGCGATATTCTAATCTAAGGAGGATGTGGGATTCGAACCCACGCACGCTTTTACACGCCTGACGGTTTTCAAGACCGTTCCCTTCAGCCGGACTTGGGTAATCCTCC
>NZ_KQ969102.1 GCF_001578775.1 Streptococcus cristatus
ACTTGATAAGAACGGTAACGGTGAGCTTGATCCAGATGAAGTAACATCTTCAACTATCGTCAAAGATGGTAAGGATGGAAAAGCTGGGGCAACCGGAGCCAAAGGCGATAAAGGTGAAACTGGAGCTACAGGCGCAACTGGTGCTAAAGGTGAAGATGGCAAGCCATCATTGGCTCAAGTCGTAGACAACAACGACGGTACTCATACTGTTAAAGTTGGTCTTGATAAGAATGGCAACGGTC
>NZ_KQ969103.1 GCF_001578775.1 Streptococcus cristatus
TTAATCTTATGCAGGTATGGAGAAGGTTCCTGATTCAGTTCCTTTATCTTGGCCTCACCATTGTCGGTGACAAGTTCCCCACCAGCTGTAAATAAGAGCTTCTTATTGTTTTCATCTTCCTTTTCGGTGGGGTCTTCGTTCTGCAGTTTTTGCATATTCATAACGAGATAATCTACACCTTTGTAATAATAGGAGCTCAGAGGACCTCCCCAATTACGATACAT
>NZ_KQ969104.1 GCF_001578775.1 Streptococcus cristatus
CTTGCTGATACAGACTGGCTGGTGCTCAATGAGCTTGAAGCTGATTCACTTGCTGAGACAGACTGGCTCAAGCTCAACGAAGCTGAAGCACTTGCGCTTGTTGAGACAGATTGGCTGCCACTCAACGAAGCTGAGGCTGATTCACTTGCTGAAACTGATTGGCTCAGGCTCAATGATGCTGAAGCAGACTCGCTTGTTGAAACTGACT
>NZ_KQ969105.1 GCF_001578775.1 Streptococcus cristatus
GGCTCAAGCTCATTGACGCTGAAGCACTTGCGCTTACTGAGACAGACTGGCTTGCGCTCATTGACGTTGAAGCTGATTCACTTGCTGAAACTGATTGGCTCAGGCTCAATGATGCTGAAGCAGACTCGCTTGTTGAAACTGACTGACTCAAGCTTACTGATGCTGAAGCACTTGCGCTTGTTGAGACAGATTGGCTGCCAC